>JAEDDG010000007.1 GCA_016293865.1 Oscillospiraceae bacterium
ACATAACTGTCATAACGGGACTGCGCAATTTCCCCCTCCTGCACAGCAGCGCGCACAGCACAGCCCTCTTCCTTCAGATGCGCACAGTCGGCATATCTGCAGCCGCCCTGAAACGGCGCAAATTCACGGAATGCGGCCGCCGCATCGGTATCCGCGCTCAGATTCATCATATCAATGTCAAACGACGAAAAGCCCGGCGTATCTGCCACAAATGTACCGTTTCCGACGGGGAAAAACTCCACATGCCGCGTCGTATGACGGCCGCGGCCGAGCTTTTCGCTGATCTCCCCTGTCGGAATGCCGAGATCCGGCTGCAAGGCGTTCAGCACGCTGGACTTGCCCACGCCGGAATTACCGGCAAACGCGCAGACCTTTCCGGCAATCTGTTCGCGCAGCGCCTCTATGCCTTCTCCGCTGTCAGCGCTTGTGCGGATCGCCGGAAATCCGGCGGCTGTGTACAGATCGAACAGCGAACTGTCAAAATCCAGATCGCACTTGTTGAAGCAGATGATCGTTTCACAATTGCTGATTTCCGCAATGAAGATCATCCGGTCCAGGAGAAAAGGATCCGTCACAGGAATCGCCGAAGACGCGAAGAGGACCATCACATCAATATTGGCTACCGGCGGCCGGACAAAAACATTGCGGCGCGGCAAAACCGCGTCTATTACACCGTCTTCTCCGGCGGATGGTGCAAACTCCACCCGATCACCCACCAGCGGAGTGACATGCTCTTTACGGAATTTTCCCCGCGCCCTGCAGCAGTATATGCCGCTCTCTGAATGAACATAATAAAAGCCGCTGAGGGCTTTGGCAATCACGCCCTCAGCCATTTGCATATCCCGCAGGCAGCGACAAGCCGGACCAGGCCTGGTCGTCATTCCCTTCGCCGTCGTCCTGACTCTCCGGTCCGGTGGAGACAATGATCGTAACCATCGTGTGCTCCGTCACCTCGGTGTCTGCCGCAATGCTCTGATAACAGACGACGCCGGCCGCGTAATTGCTGCTGGGCTCCCGGGATATGCTGTACGACAGGTTGCTGTTTTCAAGACGGGTAATCGCACGGTTTTCCGTATAACCCAGAACATCCGGCACAGTGGTCGTCCGATAGGACGGTCCTCTGCTGTAAACGATCCGGACTGTCTGTCCCTCCGTCAGCGGCGTACCCTCCTCCGGCTCCTGTCCCATCACATAGCCCACGGTGTATTCGTCGCTGTCCACCGCTTCCAGATCAAACTGAAGGTCAAGGCCGTACTCATTGAGCTTAACCTTGGCCTGCCGATAATCGATATTCAGGATATCCGGCATTTTGATCACTTCTTCGCCGAGAGAAACAGACAGAACAATCGGAATTCCGTCCTCATCGCGCATAATTTCACGCTCGGCGGCAGGATCCTGCGAAACCACATAGCCCGCTTCCACATCATCGTTGTACACAGACTCAACGCTGAACACGAAGTCGTCTGCATATCTCTTGTCATTCATGATCTCCGCCGCAGACTGATTTTTGAAGTCCGGAATCGCCACACGATCATCCGACGGATTGAACATCTCACGCAGATAATAGTTCCAAAGGAAAACGAACATCACAATCAGGAACATCAGCACGCAGAAAATTCCCACAAGAAGCGACGTTCTGTTGGCTCTCTTCCGGCTGTGCGTATAGTCCTCCCTGATGCGGTGAATGCCCGGACGCTCCTGACGCTTGCCCTGCTGGACCGCATTGCGGATCTCGTCGGTCGGGATGGCGCGGGTGGCCTCGCTCTGGTAATCATCCAGCCCGCTCTTCAGGGGCGTCGTATAACCAAAGACCGCCGCAGGATTTCTGCGGAATTCCTCCAGATCAGCCAGCAATTCATCTGCAGACGCATAGCGCAGATTCAGATCCGGCTCCATGGCATGCATGGTGATATCCTCAAGCCCGACCGGAATATCCGGGTTGATCTCCCTGGGCATCAGCGGTATGGAGCTGATGTGCTGGATGGCAATGGACACGGCGGACTCCCCTTCAAAGGGCAGACGGCCGGTCAGCATCTCATACATCACGACGCCGACAGAGTAAATATCGCTGCGTGCATCCACCGGACTGCCCTTGGCCTGCTCCGGTGAAATATAGTGGACGGAGCCCAGCGCCTCATGCGTCATGGTGTTCTGCGTGGAAAGCAGACGCGCAATGCCGAAATCGGCCACCTTTACGCTGCCGTCCTTCAGAACCATAATGTTGTGGGGCTTGATGTCCCGATGAATGATGCCGCGGGAATGGGCATGCTGCAGCGCCTTTGCAATCTGCGTGCTGAAATGCAGCGTTTCCTTCCAGTTGAGAACGCCTTTGCGCTTGATATACTGCTTCAGCGTAATGCCCTCGATCAGCTCCATCACAATATAATCAATATCCTGCCATGTGTTCACGTCGTACACTGCGACAATATTCGGATGGGACAGCATGGCAACCGCCTGGCTTTCCGCGTGAAAACGGCGGCGGAACTCCTCATCCTCGGCAAGCTCGCTTTTGAGGATTTTGATGGCGACAAACCTGTTCAGCCGGTGGCAGCGTGCCTTGTAAACCACAGCCATCCCGCCAACGCCGATCCTTTCAAGGATTTCATATCGGTTGTCAAGCATCATGCCAATGTATTTATCGTTGTCCATTGATCAGACCTCCATAGTTCACTTGAACCGATTATCTTCTGCACAGCGCAACCGTAATGTTGTCCGGCGCGCCGCGGATCAGGGCGCTTTTCACCAGATTGTCACAATGCGCCTCAATACTGCAGTCATTTTTCAGTTCAGCCAGAAGTTCGCTGTCACTGAGCATATTGGACAGGCCGTCCGAGCACAGGAGGATGTATTCACCCTGCGCAACAGTCACAAAAAAGGTATCCGCCCTGACGCTCTCCTCTGTCCCGAGCGCACGTGTAATCAGATTTCTGTTGGGATGATGCAGCGACTCTTCCTCGGTAATATCGCCTCTGGCAACAAGCTCTGCGACAACAGAATGATCCCTTGTAATACGCCGGATCTGACGCTGGCTGATGTGATATGCACGGCTGTCCCCAACGTTCAGCACACAGCACTCTGTACCGCGCAGCAGCGCGGCAACCAGCGTCGTTCCCATGCCGTAATACCGGGCGTCTGACTGACTTTTGGTAAAAACGGCCTTGTTCGCTTCTTTCACAGCCTCCTGAAGCAGGTCAGCCGCACTTGCAGACGGGTATCTCTGCAGAAGCCCGGAAACTTTTTCCACAAATACATCCGCTGCCAGCTGACTTGCAACCTGACCGCTCCGGGCACCGCCCATACCGTCACAAACCAGCACCAGCGCCGTATCCGGCGCAAGCGTGCCGTTGACATACCCTACGTCCTGGTTCTGGCGACGGACAATTCCTTTATCAGTTAACGCAAAACAGGTCATAGTTCTCCTCTCACTGAGAGTGTTTCATCTGTGCTCTTCTCAGCTGACCGCAGGAAGCTTCAATGTCCGGCCCCAGCCTGCGCCTGACCGTCACATTGACATTCCTGCTTTTTAGGATTTCAATAAACTCTTTCATGTGCTCCGGCGTGCTCGGCCGCAGCGGACTCTCGCTGACGTAATTCAGAGGGATCAGGTTGACATGGCTGCCTGTTCCCCTCAGCTTTTCTGCCAGAAGCGCGGCATGACGCGGCGTATCATTCACGCCGTCAATCATCGCATACTCAAATGAAATGCGCCTGCCCGTCCGGGCGAAATACCGCCTGCAGGCGGCAAGCAGCTCGTCCACACCATAGGCCTTGTTGACCGGCATAATCTTCATGCGGGTTTCATCATCCGGCGCATGCAGGGATACCGACAGTGTTAATTGTAAATTATCAGCAGCCAGTTTGTCAACTTTATCCACAAGACCGCAGGTTGAAAGTGAAATATGGCGCATTCCGATGTTCATGCCGTCAGGCGAATTGACAAGTTTCAGAAATTTCAGCACATTGTCATAATTATCCAGCGGCTCACCGATGCCCATCAGAACGATATTGGAAATCCGCATGCCGGAATCAAGCTGTGAAAACAAAACCTGGTCCAGCATTTCAGACGGACGCAGCTTCCGCACCAGCCCGCCGATGGTCGACGCGCAGAAGGCGCAGCCCATGGCACAGCCGACTTCAGACGAGATACAGACGGTATTCCCGTGCGCATATTTCATGACAACGCTTTCCACACTGTTGCCGTCGTTCAGCTTCCAGAGATATTTGATCGTCCCGTCCTGAGCGGAGACCTGTCTGCGCAGAATTTCCGGCGCTGTCAGATCAAAATTCTCCGCAAGTTTTGCCCGCAGCTGCTTGGAAAGATTCGTCATTTCATCAAAGCTGCGCACACCCGACGACAGCCATCTGAAAATCTGACCGGCACGGTAAGCCGGCTCTCCCAGCTCCTGCATGGCAGCGCTGAGCTCCTGAGGAAGCAGCGATTTGATATCGGTTTTCATTCTCCGCCCTCCTGTCAGGCTCTCCGCCGCATACGGCAGATGAAAAATCCGTCCGTTCCATGGACATGGGGCCAGAGCGTCAGCATCCCCTCCGGCGCGGCAATGCCGCCGGGCAGCGACAGCGGCTGAAGATCAAAAGGCGCCGTCTGCAGGAAAGCCCGGACAACATCTTCATTTTCCCGCTGGAGTACCGTGCATGTGGAATAAACCAGCACGCCGCCCGGTCTGACATACGCAGACAGATTTTTCACAATGGCCAGCTGTATCTCAGGCAGTGCCTCCAGCGCCTGCGGATCCTTCCAGCGGATATCCGGTTTCTTGCGGATCACACCCAGACCGGAGCAGGGCACGTCCGCAATGACCACATCTGCCGATGCAGCCAGTTCCGGAACCGGAACCCGCCCGTCAGCTGCAAGCGTGTCAATGATCGTTATACCCAATCGGGCAGCGCCGGAAACAATCAGCGCCAGTTTCTTCTCATGGAGATCGCAGGAGAGAATACGCCCCTCATTTTTCATGGCAGCCGCAGCAGAAAAGGATTTTCCGCCCGGAGCGGCGCAGCCGTCGATCACGGTCATGCCCGGCTTTGGATCCGCGGCACACACTGCAAGGCGTGCAGCTGCATCCTGTACATAAATATGTCCGTTTTTGAAGGCGGAAAGTTCCGTAATATCGCCGAAATCATCCGCACAGAGACAATCCGGCAGCCATGGATGCGGACGCGCGCCGACATTTTCCGTCTCCAGCTCGGCCAGCGCTGCGGCAGCATCAGTTTTCAGCGTGTTGACCTGCAGATCCGTGCCGCATGGGGCGTTTGACGCTTTCAGCAAAGACTCGCAGCCGGCTGAACCCAGACGCTGCGTATACGCATCAACAAGCCACTGCGGATGGCTGTATAGAATACTGCTGCGCCGGACGTCTGTTTCCGGGATCTGCAGCAGGGTTTTCCCTTTTTCCGCGGCACGGCGCAAAACTGCGTTTACCAGTCCCGCCGCGCGGGTCCCTCCGTACTTTTTGCACAGCGCAACGCCCTCGCTGACTGCCGCATGCGGCGGAATCCGGTCCATAAACAGAAGCTGATAGACACTCAAAAGCAGAATATCAGCCACCATCGGCTGCATTTTCCGCAGCGGAACAGTGGATAAACTGTCAATCACATAAGCGCACAGGGTCCTGTTCTGCAAAACCCCCATGCAAATGCGGTAGGCCAGATGGGATTCCCGGACAGACAGGCCTTCGTCCCGCATCAGGTTTTTCAAAAAGACTTCTGACCAGGCGCCGTTTCTGCGTCCGGCCGCCAGCGCCTTCAGCGCAGCCTCTCTCCCTGTCATATGCACAGGGGATGGCCGCGGAAATAATCAGCGGCACGCATGCGTCTGCCGCCGGGCGCCTGCAGCTGCGTAATCACCAGACTGCCGTCTGCGCAGGCAACCTCAAGGCCGTCCTGGGTGCAGCCGAGCACCGTACCGGGCGCACCGCTTTTTGTACCGGGGCATACTTCAAAAACTTTAAATACGGTTCCGCCGAACGCGGCCGTGGCCACCGGCCACGGGAGCAGGCCGCGGACCTGGCAGCCGATTTCCTCAGACGTGCGGTTCCAGTCAATGGGACACATCTGCTTTGTGATCATGGGCGCGAAGGTTGCCTGCGCAGGATCCTGCGGCGTACGCGGCGCAGTGCCGGACTCAATGGCGCGCAGTGTTTTTACGAGCAGTTCTGCGCCCATCGGCGCCAGCCGGTCAAACAGCTCTCCGGACGTCTCCTCCGGGCCGACGGATGTCTCTGCCGTAAAAATAACATCGCCGGCATCCATCTCCTCAGCCATATACATACTGCAGACTCCGGTGGTCTTCTCCCCGTTCAGAACTGCCCACTGGATCGGCGCGCTGCCCCTGTATTTCGGCAGGAGCGAGCCGTGGATATTGATACAGCCCAGCCGGGGCACGTCCAGAATATCCCTGGGCAGAATCCGCCCGTAAGCGACGACGACAATCACATCAGGTGCAAGACTGCGGATCACTTCCAGAGCGGTTCCGTCCCGCAGCTTCACAGGCTGCCAGACCGGCAGTCCGGCCGCAAGCGCCGCCTTTTTCACCGGCGAACAGTCCATTTTCATTCCGCGGCTTTTGGGTTTGTCCGGCTGCGTAAATACACCGCATACGTCATAGCCGCTGCTGATCAGCTTTTCAAGGGATACGGCCGCAAAATCCGGCGTACCCATAAAAAGTACCTTCATTTAATCCTCATCTCCGCCGCTGAAATAAGCGGCCTTCTCTTCTTCAGTCAGAATATGATCGGCAAATTCCGTAAACAGATGGCCGTCCAGATGGTCAATTTCATGGCAGAAGGCGCGGGCAGTCAGTCCGGTGCCGGTCACGGTGAATGTCTTTCCGAAACGGTCCTGCGCTTTTACGGTAACCGTCATGGGCCGTGTAACCGTTCCGAACACACCGGGAATGCTCAGACAACCTTCCGGTCCGGTCTGCTCGCCCTGCATATCCGTAATGACCGGATTGATCAGCTCAATCAGCTGCTTTTCCGGCGGCAGATCCTCCCTGTTGGTATCCATGACCAGGACCGCCCGGCGCAGAACTCCAACCTGCGGCGCGGCCAGACCTACGCCGTCGGCCATCAGCAAAGTCTCACGCATATCGTCCAGCAGCACATGCAGCCGGTCATTGAACGCCGTCACTTCACGGCTGGTTTTTAAAAGCTGAGAATCTCCCTCGCGGAGAATGTGTCGCAAAGCCATCTTTTGTTAACCTCCTATGGTCTGATCTTTCCTTCAAAGCACAGCCGGCGCGTGCAGTAAAAGAACGCCGGTTGACTCCGGAATTATGTCTGTGGATTCATATCTGCATATGCGGTCACACCGCGGCAGGTTTTATCCGCCGCAAGCTGCCGAAGTACATGGCAGACTGTATCGCGCACATATTTGCTGGCTGTACAGCTGATCGTCACACTGTAACGATAGCGGCCGTTCACTTTATAGACGGGCAGCGGCGCCGGGCCAAGCACCCGCATACCAGGTTCACTGCCCAGATAATGCTCAAAAGCATCTTTCAGCTTTACGCAGGCGTGCAGAACTGCCGCCTCTCCCTGACCGGACACTGTCACGGAAAAAAGATCGCTGACCGGCGGCGCGCAAAGAATTGCACGCAGCTGGATTTCACGCTCATAAAAGCCAATATAATCCTGCGCGGCCGCGAGCTGGATCACCTCGTTCATGGGTGTAAACGTCTGAATCACAGCCCGTCCGCTTTTTTGTCCCCGGCCGGAACGGCCGACCACCTGGGTCAGCAGGCTGAACGTCCGTTCATGGGCGCGGAAATCGCTGGCATACAGCGACTGATCAGCGGAAATGACGCCGACAAGCGTCACGTTCTCAAAATCAAGGCCTTTCGCCACCATCTGTGTCCCGACCAGAATCGGTACCTTTTCATCCCTGAACCGGTCAAGAATTTTCTCATGTGATCCTGCGGCGGAAACGGTGTCCGTATCCATACGCAGAATTTCCGTTTCCGGAAAAAGCACATGCAGCTCCTCCTCAACCTTCTGGGTGCCGACGCCGATAAACTTCAGTTCCCCGCCGCATTCCGGGCAGAAATCCGGTGCCGGGATGGAGTGGCCGCAGTAATGGCACATCAGCCTTCTGTTGGCGCTGTGGCTGGTCATTGACACACTGCAGTTCGGACAGGTGTATGTATAGCCGCACGCGCCGCAGACCACCTGCGAAGAAGCGCCGCGCCGGTTGATGAACAGGATGGTCTGTTCTCCTGCAGCAATGTTCTTTTCAAGTTCCTGCTGCAGCGGCCGGCTGATTGAAGATCCGTTGCCGTTTTTCAGCTCCTGACGCAGATCGGCAATCAGAACCTGCGGCAAGGTTTGGTCGTTAAAGCGGTGTGTAAGCTGAAAAAGGTGATATTTTTCCTGTTTTGCGCTGTACATGCTCTCCACACTGGGCGTGGCAGAGCCCAAAAGGAGCAGCGCATTCTTTTGAACACAGCGGTATTTGGCGATGTCGCGCGCATGATAACGCGGTGGGTTTTCGGACTTGTACGTGTGTTCCTGCTCCTCATCAATCACGAGCAGGCCCAGCTCCTGAACCGGCGCAAACACGGCTGAGCGGGTGCCGATGACTACTCTTGCCGCGCCTGCGCGGATCCGCTTCCATTCATCCAGCCGCTCCCCTGCGCTCAGGGATGAGTGAAGGACGGCCACACTGTCCCCGAAATGGGCGGTAAACAAGCGCACATACTGCGGGGTCAGCGCAATTTCCGGCACAAGTACAAGCGCTCCTTTTCCGCGGGACAGCACTTCATAAATCAGCTTCAGATATACGCTGGTTTTCCCGCTGCCAGTCACGCCGAACAGAAGCGCGGCCTCCGGCCGGCCGGTATCCATCAGTCGGCGCAGGCCGTCATAGGCCTGCTGCTGCTCCCCGCTGAGACTGATCGGCTCCGCCGGTGCAACCGCGCCGACTTCAGGGCGGCGGTACGCCTCAACAGGATAGATGGAAACAAACCCCTGCTTTTCCAGAGCCCGCAGCGACTGCATGGAAGCCCCGGTAAAATAGCGCAGTTCTCCGGCAGAACACACGCCGGCCACGGCCGCCGCTTCCAGCAGCGCAGCCTGCTGCGGGGCGCGCATGCGCTTTTGCTGCGCAGCAGTATAGGCCTCTTCCGCCGGAATGAGCAGCTCAACCATATCAACGATCTTATCCGTTGTTTTCCGGACGCCGTTTTTGAACCACATGCCGGCGGGAAGCATCGCCCGGACGGCATCATAAACGGTACAGAAGCACCTGTCCCGCATCCAGAGTGCGAGTTTCAGGTGCTCCTGCGACAAAACAGGTTCCGTGTCCAGCACAGATTCCACACATTTGAGCGTTTCGCGCCGGCTCTCTTCCTGTACAGAAAGAATCACACCTTCGCGCCGGCTGTTTCCGCGGCCAAAAGGCACCATCACACGGACGCCGGGAACGGCCTGTCCGCTGAGCTGTTCCGGAATGACATAATCAAACGGCCGGTCGACGGTAAAAGGTACGGCAGATACGGCAATTCTTGCAATTGTTCTGCTCAAGCCTTTTCCCTCCGTCTGTCAGTCAGCGAATCTCATCCTCTGCAAGGTGTTCCGGATCCGTCATATCATGCTCGACTATGTTGTCGCTGTCATCCACATAAGCGGTGATCTTTCCTTCAGCAACCTCTTCAATCGCCGTGGTCACGGGCTTTTTCTCCAGCTGGATTCCTTCTTCCTCCGCCTCTGCAGAAATCTGCCGGGCGCGGTGCGCAACAATATTGACAAGAAGATAACGGCTGTTAACCTTTTCAAGAAGCTGGGGCATAGTGGGATACAACATAATTGATTACCTCGATTTCTGCGAATTTTGATTTGCTTCTACAATGGAAATGATCTCGCCGGCGGCGCGCTCGACCTGATCGTTCACAACCACGTAATCGAACAGTCCGGCATATTTCATTTCCTTCTCTGCCTTTTCCAAACGGCCGCGGAGTTTTTCCTCGGTTTCAGTGGAGCGCCCTCTCAGGCGGCGTTCCAGTTCCTCCAGGCTGGGCGGCGCAATAAAGATCGAGACAGCCTCCGGCAGCTTTTCCTTGATCTGCTGAAAGCCGCGGATCTCGATCTCAAGAAAAACATCGTTGCCCATTTTCACGTTTTCCGTTACCGGTGCGCGGGGCGTGCCGTAATAGTTGCCGACATATTCGGCATATTCCAGAAACTCGTCGTTTTTGACCATTTCAAGGAACTGTTCTCTGCTGATGTAATGATAGTTCACGCCGTCCTGTTCGCCGGGACGCGGCGCGCGCGTCGTTGCGGAAACAGAAAAATAATAGTTTTTCAGCCGCGCAAACACTGCGGACAGAACCGTTCCCTTCCCGCATCCGGACGGAGCGGAGACAATATAAACCTTTCCCTCACGCATCTTCAGAAGAATCCTCCGCAGCGTCTTTCTCTGTCCGGCCCGCCAATCTCGCCGCGACTGTTTCCGGCTGAATCGCGGAAAGGATCACATGACCGCTGTCCGCAATGATCACCGCGCGTGTCCGCCGGCCATACGTGGCGTCGATCAGCTGCCCCTTATCCCGCGCATCCGAAATAATGCGCTTGATGGGGGCCGATTCCGGACCCACAATCGCCACAAGGCGGCTGGAAGAAACCATATTTCCAAAGCCGATGTTAATGAGCTTCATCTTTCTGATCCCTCCGTTTATTCAATGTTCTGAATCTGCTCGCGGATTTTTTCAATTTCAGCCTTCAGATCCACAACAATTCGGGCCATTTCCAGATCATTGCCCTTGGAACCCAGCGTATTCGCCTCACGGTTGAACTCCTGAACAAGAAAATCCAGCTTACGTCCGATGGGCTCCGTACTTTCCATGAACGTGCGCAGCTGAACCAGATGGCTCTTCAGCCGTACAATTTCCTCATTGACAGCCACGCGGTCAGCAAAAATAGCTGCTTCCGTCAGGATCCGCGCTTCATCAATGGTTGTGCTTTCCAGAACCTCCCGCATGCGCTGCTCCAGCCGCGCGCGGTATTCCGCCACAGTCTGGGGGGAACGCGCCTCGGCAAGCGCCGTCAGCCGTTCAATTTCATCCGCCCGGCTGAGAATGTCATCGCGCAGACGGGCGCCCTCTGCAACGCGCATGCTGTCAAAGCTGTCAAGCGCCTGCGCCAGAACGACACAGATATCCTTTGTCAGCTGGTCCGTATCAGTCTCTTTCTTTTCAACAACCAGTACATCCGAAAAACGTGCAAGCGATGACGCTGTCAGATCATTGGTCACGCCGTATTTGTCAAACAAATGCTGGAATGCCTCAACATAAGCGCCAGCCAGCGGTTCATTGATCCGGATGGTGACGTCGTCAGCCGCAGATGCGTCAATGGTGACGTACACGTCAACCTTCCCGCGGGAAATGCGGCTTTGGACCATTGACTTAATCGCATCCTCCGCTGCGGTATATACACGCGGAATCCGGACATTGCAGTCGAGAAAGCGGTTATTGACGCTTCTGAGCTCCACAGTCAGGCCCAGCTTTCCGGATGTTCCGGTCGCGTTGCCGTAACCTGTCATACTTTTAATCATTTTACCAGTCCTTTTTACACTTTATGGCTGTATTTTGAAATTCTTGCACAGTAAAAAACAATCAGGCGCGACACGCCGAAATCGAAAACAATAAAACACGCATTGAAAACAAGATAAACCAGTGGATAACTGCGGCTGAAAAAGTCACCGGAAAACACCAGTCCGGAAAACACAAACAGCATCACAGTCAGCGCGGCGTTCATCACCGCAAGCTTCACCGCCCACCCGCAGAGCCGGCTTTTTATCCGCTCCGCAAGACTCTTGACAATCGGATAATACCCAAAAAACAGAGCATACAAAAGCACTGCCGATTTCATCGGTACAAGCAGGAACCCCAGTACTGTCGTGCCCGCGAATACAAACGCGCCGCCGGCAAGCCCCGTCTCAATGACAGCCGCAAAAGCAAACAGCGACGCTGCCGCCACGGTTCCGATATAGCTTGTGGGGATCAGTGCGGACAGATAAAGCAATCCAGCGGAAAGCCCGGTTAAAATGCCTGTCAGCGCAATTCTGCGCGCTCTGCCGCGTCTTCGGTCAGTCATCATATCTTACCTGCACCCGCTGCAGCAGAGATTGGCGCACCACAGTGCCGTGCAGACGTCGCACATATCCATGCCGGCCGATGAACCGTACCCATCCTGCCGGTAGGGCTGGTTGTTGCTGAACATATAATTCAGCGCCTGGCGGTACTCCGCATTGCCGGGATCCATATTGACCGCCCTCTGATAATAATTGCGCGCCTCGTCCATCCAGCCTTTTCTGTAGTACAGGCTGCCCATGAGGAAATTCCACTCGGCATTGCGGTTGGAAGCCGAATTCAAAAGCGCCTCCGCCCTGGCCAGATTTCCGGAATTCAGCGCAGCGCGCACCTCATTGAAAGCAGAAGCTCCGCTGTATCCGCCGTAGCCGCCGTAACCGGAACTGCCGGCATTGCCGCCGTAGCTGTTTCCGCCGGAACCGCCGCCTGCTCTCTGCTTCGTGATGGCGTCATATGCTTCATTGATCTCCTTCATTTTCTCCTGGGCAAGATCGGCAAGCGGATTGTCATGATAGTTGTCCGGATGATACTTGCGGGCGAGATCACGATAGGCCTTTTTGATTTCTTCGTCTGTTGCGTTTCTTGAAACGCCCAATGTGGAATAAGGATCGTTCATCTATGTTTCTCCATTCTGATCCGGGAACCTGGCGCGCCGGCTGCGGAAGCGGCCCTCCAGAACACGGCTGCACACAGACGGCAGTCCCAGATACAGGATATTTCTGATAATCGGCGTCCAGCGTGTGGACGGCATAAGCTCATAAGCGCTGATGCACTGATTGGAAGACTGGGCAAGCGTCGCACGCACTTCTTCCTTCTGCCCGTCAGACAGGCATCCGTCGCGGACGCAGAAACGCGCTTTCAGCGGATTATAGGCTCCCGTGCGCGCATCATCCTTCAGGTCGTCCGCGGCGTCGATGATATAAATCCAGCGTCCGAGATGGTAAAGAAGCTGCCTGCAAACGCGCATTTCCCGCGGATCCTGTACAAAATCGGCGGCCGCCGACAAAAGCTGGGCAAACTTGTCCGCCGCGCGGTCCAAAGAAGGCTCCTGGGCCTTTTCCAACCCGGAAAGCTCACCCAGAAGCGCCGCCACGCGGCTGTCAAACACCGGATAATCGCGCCTCGCTTTACGGTAGGCCCGGCGCAGGGCAAGCATGGCGGCAGAGGCTTTGAGTTTTTCGCCCGCCCGGCCGTCGGTCAGGCTGTCCTTCAGCTTCCACCATGTGAGGATAACGCTGCAGCCGGCGCTGCAGGCCAGCGCCGGACATATGCGCCAGGTGCAGGTGCGGTGCAGAGGGTGTACCGCACAGCGCCGGCATTCAGTCTCCGGTTCCTGATCCGGAGTCCAGAGGAGCATGCTCAAAAACACAAAATCGTAATTCAGGATAAAACGCGCGGCCACCCCGAACTGCCTGCTCAGTGCATGACACAGTGAACAGTAGCAGGAACGGAACTGCTCAAACTCGCGGACCTTCAGTTCGCACTGGAGCGGTCTGACATAACCAAACATCGGCGCCGTCCTACGACTCAGTCAGTGCAACGGTAACCGTGTAGTCGCCGATGGCGTCAACGTTCGGGAAACCGTCGACATAAACATAAGCCGCAACAGAGAACGTACCTGTCGTGTTGCCGAGTTCCGCCAGATCGGCCACAATCCGGATGTTGGACGCGGTGATCTGCTCAAGATCCTTCTCAGATCCGCGCAGGGTTACATCCAGACTCTGCGTGATAATCACGTCGTTATAGCCCTCTGTGACGTTTCTTGTAGAGATATTTGTTGCCGACAGGCGTCTGGACGAACGGCCGATCACTTCCACGGAAACTTTGGCCGACGTCTCACCGGAGAGATTTTCAACGCCGTTGGGCAGTGAAATTTTCATAGCCTCGCTGAATGTGACAGTGAAATCGGTCAGATCAACTGTACCAAGCACAATGGTGTTCAGGTCGCTCAGCACCTCAGGATCACCGGAGAGCGTAATGCTGGCAGGCTCAATCTTCACCACGGAGTTTTTGCTGTCCGCCGAAGCGCCGCTGATTAAATTGACATCCAGCGTGACTTCCTTGACCATTTTGATGGTCAGCGTAACCTGAATGGTATCCTGGCTCAAGGTGATATTCTCAGCGCTGACCGGAATGCCGTCTGCGTTGACAAGCGTCACATCCACACGTTCAGTCACGGTCTGGGACACATCTGTTCTGTTGATGACAACCCAGGCATGGTCAACCGTCTCCACAATGGACTCCGGTCCGGAGACCTTTATCGTGTCCGTATCAAATTCAAGCGGCTCAGCCTGGTAGCCCACCGCCACGCTGCCCTCATTGCTGCCTTTGACCTCAATGGTCTTGGTAATCAGCCGCTCCACAGTAACCGTAATAAAACTGGTTGGAGAATTTGTACCGCTGATGGCGTTCGTGTTTGTCCCATCCGGATAAATAATCTCATACGGGAGCTGATAGACACCGGCCACCCCGGCTCTTGCAATCTCCGACAGATCCACTGACGCTGTAAGGTTCCGGTTGTTGAACGAGGCAACCGTATTGCGCTTACCGGTAAAGCGAATGGTCAGCGCATCGTTGTCCAGTCCGGTAATCACAAGGTTGCTGTCCGTCAGCGTGTCTTCACCCACCACATCGACGCTGATCCCGGCGATTGTGACGCCGACATCCGGGTTTTCTGCATACTCCACATAAGTCCACAGGGCAATCGACACGATAATGGAAAAGAGAATATAAAACGTCTTTGTCTGGAAAATCTTATGATAAATCCCTTTTTTCATGCCTGATCACCCGACTGCTTGTCAGCCTTTCTGAACAGCCTGCGCTTTTTTGGCTCAGTATTGGGCAAAAGCTCATTGCGCAGGAGCTTGTCGAACGTGTCCGGAGCCAGATGACGCTTCAGCATACTGTCAATCGCCACGGAGATTGCGCCTGTTTCCTCCGATACAATCACAACCACAGCGTCGCTGCGCTCGCTCATGCCGACGCCGGCACGGTGCCGCATGCCGAGATCGCGGCTCAGGTTTGTGTTGTTGGAAAGCGGCAGCATACATGCCGCAGACGCAATTCTTCCCGCGCGGATGATCATCGCTCCGTCGTGAAGCGGTGACTTCGGATAAAAAATATTGCGTACAAGTTCAGAAGCCGGCGCAGCGTCCACCAGCGTTCCGGTCTTGATATAACCGTCGAGACTCGTTTTCCGCTCAAACACAATCAGTGCGCCCACTCTGTCACGGGACATGTCCGTACAGGCAGTCACAATCTGTGCAATCGCATATTCCGTCGCCTTAGCGCCCATTGCCTTTCCGCTGAAACGGCCTGTCAGATCGCTGCCGCCCATCTGCTCCAGAAGCCTGCGCAGTTCCGGCTGGAACAGCACGATGATAACCAGCACGCCCATCTCAAAGGCTTTGCCGAGCAGCCAGCTGACGACCGTCAGATTCAGGAGACTCGACAGCCACAGCGCCGCCAGAATGATAACGATGCCCTTGATTACATTGGCCGAGTTCGTTTTGCGGACAAACGTCATGATCTTGTAGATGAAAAACGCCACAAGAGCCATGTCGAGAATGTCGTTATACTGAATGGTGGACATAAGATTGAAAAAAGTCGAAAAAATGTCTTTTCCCACCATAACACCCCGCTTCCGGTTGCCCATACATAGTATACGCCAGCATAATTAGCGTATTTATTATTATAGTACAAGGCGGCGATTTTGGCAATAAAGTAATGTTAATTAATTGTAAAAGGCACTTCAGCGCCGGATTGCACGCACAGCCGAGATCAAAGCATACACATCGTCCATTGTACTGAAGGCAGAAAAACTGACACGCACCGTACCGCTGTCGTGGGTGCCGGCCGTGCGGTGCGCAGCCGGCGCACAGTGCAGACCGGCGCGTACAGCAATGCCGCGCTTTCCCAATTCTGCCGCCGCCTCAATCGGCGAAAGATTGTCAAACACCATGGAAAAGACGCCGGTCTGCAGTGTCTCGTCCTCTGTCCAGATCGGGTGGACGCCGTGCAGCCGCTCAAGCCCCGCACAGGCAGCGTTTTTCAGCCGGATCTCATGGCGGCAGATCCGGCCGACGCCCTTCGTCTGCACAAACCGCATACCGGCTGTCAGTCCCGCGGCACCGGGAATGTTGCCGGTCCCCGCTTCGACTCTGTCCGGAAGGAAATCCGGCATTGTCTGCAGATCCGAATTTCCGCCTGTTCCGCCCATCAGAAGCGGCTCCGGCGTCCGTCCGCAAAGCAGAAGTCCCGTGCCCTGCGGGCCGTAAAGCCCCTTGTGTCCCGGCATCGCCACAAACGCGGCGCCCAGATCAGCAAGATTCAGTGCAAGCACTCCGGCCGACTGGGATGCGTCCACAATCAGCGGCACCTCGCTTTCCGCACAGATTTCGGCAATCTTTTCAACCGGAAGGACAAAGCCGAACACGTTGGACACATGCGTACAGACCGCAAAATCGGCGCCTTCACGGATTGCGCTGTAAAACGCATCCGCTGCCCGGGCCTGATCGAACAGCGGGGACACGGTCTGCCGCACAGACAGCCCACGTGAGTACAGCGGGCGCACAACCGCATTGTGTTCATAGCCGGTAATAACCGCCGTCTTTCCCTGCCCGGCCAGCGTGTGGATGGCGAGGTTCAGCCCGTGGGTCGCATTAAACGTCAGAGCGACCTGTTCCGGGTTTTCCACGCCGAACAGCCCGGCAGCCGTCTCCCTGCAGCTGAATGCAGCATCCGCGGCGTTCATGGCGGCGGCATGTGTCCCGCGCCCCGGCGTGGAACATGTACGCATGGCCTTTTCCATACTCTTCCACACGGTGCCCGGCTTATGCAGTGTCGTTGCCGCATTGTCAAGATAAATCATAGCTGCACCTCGCTGTACCGGTCCTTTGTACCTGAAACAAACACCTTGACGGGCGGAAGATTTGCCTTGTTCAGATTGATCAGCGCATCCGCCAGCCGCTTTTCAGATACTTTTACACAGTAACCGCAGCCGTCTGTGGTCAGTTCCTGGGGCGCTTTTGTGACAATGGCCGCGATCCCGGCCTTTTCAAGAACACGGGCCGTTCTCTGGGCATATGTCAGGGAACGGCACATCATGAGATAATGAATCAAAAAAATTCCTCCCACCGAGTATGATTTGTCTCAGGCGTCTGTAAATCATACTATGCAGGAGGAGTGCAAAACTCTATTCGTTCAGCAGAACGACGGCATGCGCCGCGATCCCTTCCAATGCGCCGGTAAATCCCAGGCCTTCCTCAGTCGTCGCCTTGACATTCACGCGTTCCGGCTCAATTCCGAGCGCGTCAGCCAGGCGGACACACATCGCATCGATATACGGTCTGAGCTTCGGGCGCTGGGCTATAATCGTAATGTCCGCATTTGAAACACGCATTCCGCGATCATGCAGGCGGCCGACAACTTCCCGCAGAAGCATGATGCTGTCGGCATCCTTATATGCGTCATCCGTATCGGGAAACAGCCGGCCGATATCACCCATAGCCGCGGCGCCGAGCATTGCGTCCATCAGTGCGTGCACAGGCACATCCGCATCCGAGTGTCCGTCCGGCCCCAGCTCAAACGGGATTTCCACACCGCACAGAACACACCTGCGGCCGCGCACCAGTCTGTGCACATCATATCCGTGTCCGATCCGCATCAATCTCTCTCCTTCCGGCTGCGCAGAATTGCCTGGGCCGCCACCAGGTCGGCCGGCGTTGTGATCTTAATGTTCTCGTCATCGCCCGGACTGATCCAGACCGCTGCACCGATGGCCTCCACCGCCATACAGTCGTCTGTAATCTCCAGTTTCCTGTCCAGCGCGTTCTGCAGCGCGCCCTTAATCAGATCTGCGTCAAAAACCTGCGGCGTCTGCACCGCATAGAGCACAGACCGTTCAGGCGTCTCTTCCACAACGCCGCGGCGGACCTTTTTGATCGTATCCTTCACAGGCACCGCCGGTTCCGCCGCATGGTGGACTGCCGCCAGTTCTATGGCGCCGGTGATCACTGCATCTGTCACCAGCGGGCGCGCCCCGTCATGAATGGCAATCAGTTCCGCCTTCTTTGAAACGCTGAAGACGCCGGCATAGACTGACTCCAGCCGCGTCCTGCCGCCCGGAACCACGAGCTTCACTTTTCCGAATCCGTATTCACGGCAGAGCCCGGCCGCTTCCTCCAGCTCTTCTCTCTGCACGACAACAACAATTTCCGCTATGGCGGCATTCTCTTCAAACGCTCTCAGCGTCCGGACCAGAACCGGCTCTCCGTCCAGCAGGGCAAATATTTTATTCTGTCCGCGCATGCGCACGGAACTGCCGGCAGCCGCAATCACAGCGGCACAAAACGGCTGCTTTTTTCTTCCAGAACGTCCAGGCAAAATAATCCCTCCGTAACGAACATCAAAGCCGGCCCATCCAGGGGCCGGCTTATGACCATTTAACCGCAAAGCGCCGCATCCACCTGCAGCTCAACCTCATCGTATTCCGCGTCTTTCGACAGTACAATCTCCGAAATCAGGATTTGTTTGGCGGAACGGAGCATTTTCCGTTCTCCGGTTGAAAGACCCTTCTGGCTGTCGCGCTCTGTCAGGCCTTTGATGACCGCGGCAACCTCCAGCAGATCGCCGCTTTTGATCCGCAGCATATTCTCTCTGTAACGGCGATTCCAGTTTTGTGTCATTTCCGTCTGAATCTCATGCAGCTTGCCGATCAGCCGGTCCGCTTTGTCTGGCGTGATCACCGGGCGCACACCGATCGCAGCGCAGGAATCCACCGGGATCATGACTTTCATTCCGCCGACAGGCAGACACAGCACATAATAGCATGTGCTCTTTCCGTTGATTGTGCGCTCTTCAATGCTCTCAATCACCCCTGCGCCATGCAGCGGATGCACAATTTTATCACCGACAAAAAACATTTTCTCTCTCCTGTTCAATCCAAAGCACACATACAATGTTATTATAAACGATCATTCATTGATTAATCAAGCTGATTTTTCGAAAAAACGCAAAAACAAACAAGACTCCGGCAAAAAACATGCCGGAGTCTTGTGGGATTATAAATGATTGGTGAAAATCAGCAGAGGTACGGCGCTTATTCAGCCGCATCCTCACTGTCTGCAGCAGGCGCGTCAGCTTCGCCGTTCAGCAGGGCGCGGATGCTCAGGGAAACCTTCTGCTTCTCATTGTTGATTTCCGTGATCTTCGCATTGACCGTCTCGCCGACAGTCAGCACTTCGTCCGGCTTGCCAATCCGGCGGTCAGCAATCTGGGAGATATGGATCAGACCGTCAACGCCGGGAATGATTTCCGCAAAAGCGCCGAACGGCATCAGCTTTACAATCCTGACGCTGGCAACAGAACCGACATCATATGCAGAAGTGAACTTCGTCCAGGGGTTATCCGCCTCATTCTTGCAGCCGAGCGAAATTTTCTTCTTCTCTTTGTCAAAGGACAGGACAAATACATCGATCTGATCGCCGACCTTCAGAATGTCGGAAGGCTGATGAATGCGGGTCCAGCTGAGCTCAGAAACATGAACCATACCGTCAATGCCGCCGATGTCAACAAACGCGCCGTAGGAAGTCAGGGACTTGACAGTGCCAGTATAGTGCTTGCCGACTTCGATTTCGTTCCAGATGGCCTCAGCCTTGGCGCGGCGTTCGTCGTATGCGACCGCGCGGATGGAGCCGACAACGCGGCGGCGGGCCTGATTGACCTCCGTGATGCGCAGACGCACCTTTGTCTTCAGAAGCTGGGTCAGCGGCGCATCCTTCGGCACACCGGACTGAGAAGCAGGCACGAAAACGCGCACGCCCTTGACCATAACCACAAGGCCACCCTTATTCTCTTCAGTCACATAGCCTTCCACAGGCTCTTTGCTTTCGCGCGCTGCGACGATGTCGTCCCAGGCCTTGACGGAGTCAAGACGCTTCTTGGACAGCATAACCGTGCCTTCAACGTCGTTCACACGCATGACATAGGTTTCAATCTCATCGCCGACTTTAACAAGATCTTCAGCCTTGGCGGTGGGGTCATCCGTCAGCTCGCCGATGGGTATGTAGCCCGACTGCTTGGTACCCAGATCAACAGAAATCTCTGTCGGCGTGATCGCTGCCACAACACCGGTAACCTTTTCTCCTGTATATAAAGTTTTAATGGATTGCTCAAGCAATTCCTCAAACGACGCCTCATCAGCAGTTTCGTTAATGGGTTTCGTTTCCTGTACAGCCCCTTCGGCTGTTTCACTTGCAACAGTGACCTTGTTTTCGTCGTACATCTTTTGGTTGACCTCCTTTATAATCCACGCCGGCGTGGACGCACCGGCAGTGATACCAACGGTATCAAGCCCCCTGAACTGGGCGGAGCATACGTCCGCTGCGCATTCAGCAAAAACAACTTTTCCGCAGTTCCTGGCACATATCTCGGCCAGACGGCGGCTGTTTGCACTGTTTTTGCCGCCGATTACGATCATTCCGTCGCAATGAGCTGCCAATTCATATGCTTCTGCCTGCCTTACGGACGTAGCCAGACATATTGTATCAAAAAAAACGGCGTTTGTACACTCTTTTTTTATCGTTTTAACACATAATTCAAAATTTTCTCTGTTTCCGGTCGTCTGAGAGACGACGGCAAGCGGCAAATCACGCATTTCCGGATGGGAAAATAAGTATTCTTCCGTCTCCTGAGGGGTTTCCAGAATCACATACTGTCCGCACCAATCGGCAATTCCCGTAACTTCAGGGTGCTCGCGCTCTCCGATAATCACGATCATTCTTCCGGAATCAGACTGTTTCCTGACCGTCTGGTGAATCTTCTCGACATTCGGGCAAGTGGCGTCAATCACCTGCACGCCTGCGGCCTTCAGCGCCTCATACTGCCGGCGGCCGACGCCGTGACTGCGGATAATTACGGTGTCGCCGGCCGCGAACACATGATCCGGCCCGGCCGCATGGACCCCCAGCGTTTCCAGATGCTCAACCACACTCCGATTGTGGATAATCGGGCCAAGCGTATAGAGCCGCGCACAGCTCTGCGCAGCTTCCTCTGCCAGCTGCACGGCGCGGCGTACGCCGAAACAAAAACCGGCCGACTTTGCAACAATTACTTTCATGCTGTCATACCGTTCCGCCCAGAAGTGTAATCTGTTCCATCATCTGATCTGTCAGCCGCTGATAATCCTCCTGCTTCAGGTGCCGGTGCTCCGTATTGACGTGGAACGGCTTCCCGATGACGACGGTTATTCTGCCGAACAGCCGCTTTTTGCGGGGAATGTAAACAGGCACAACGGGTACGCCGGCCATCTCTGCCATGCGCACTGCGCCGACTTTCGCCTCCACTGCGCCGTCTTCCATCGTGCGCGTTCCCTCCGGGAAAATGCCGACCTTGCTCCCGTCTTTCAGATACCGGACCACCGTACGCACGGCGGTAATATCCGCGCTGCTGCGGTCAACAGGAAAAGACCCGATCTTTCTGATGAGATAATTCAAAAGCTTATTGTGAAAGAGTTCCTTTTTGGCCACAAGGTGCAAGTGAACCTTCTTTGTGAGCGCAAACGCCAACAGAAACGGATCGCACCAATGGGAGTGATTTGCGCAGACCAAAGCGCCGCCCTCCGGAATATTCTCACGTCCCACCGTCTGCAGGCGGCAGCAAATACCGGCAATAAAACGGCAGATGCTATATAAAAAACGATACATTCGGTACTGACGGTTTACAGACACAGCCTTTCCTCCATCACAGACAGGACAAGCGCAATGCTCTCGTCCAAAGTTTTTCCTGTCGTATCCACAATCACCGCATCCTGTGCGGCCTTCAGCGGCGCCACGGCCCGGCCGGAATCCTGTGCGTCGCGGGCAAGCTGCTCCCGGAGCACCGTCTCATAGTCCACGTTCATTCCCTTTGCCGTCAGCTCATCAAAACGCCTGCGGGCGCGCTCGGCGCTGGAAGCGGTCAGAAAGATTTTCAGATCCGCGTCCGGCAAAACAACTGTCCCGATGTCCCGGCCGTCCATAATCACACTGTATCTGCGGGCAAAAGCGCGCTGCATATCCAGCAGAAACGCGCGGACCGCCGGCAGCGCGGAAAAATCGGAAGCCGCCAGCGAAACCTCCGGCGTGCGGATCTGTCCGGAAACATTTTCGCCGTTGAGAATCATCTGCTGCACGCCTGCACCGTCGTGGTGCAGTTCAATCTGCAAAGACTGCAGAAGCTGCTGCACCGCCTCCGGGTCTGTTTTATCCACACCGGCACGCAGCGCCGCAAGGCCGACGCAGCGGTAAATCGCGCCGGTATCCACATACATAAAGCCGAATTTTCCGGCGACAGCCCGGGCAATGGTGCTTTTTCCGGCGCCGCTGGGGCCGTCAATCGCTACCGCATAGGTTTTTTTCACAGTGCATGTCCCTCCGTCTGCTGGATTTGTGCCGCAGCGGCATCCGCCGCAGCCTTTGCCGTGGACCAGGCAATCTGCAGATTGAAACCGCCGGTATATGCGTCCACGTCAAGAATCTCACCCGCGAAATAGAGCCCGTGAACCAGTTTCGACTGCATCGTGGACGGCGACACCTGCCGCACATCCACACCGCCGGCCGTCACAATGGCCTCGTCCACAGGTCTCGGACCTGTCACGCACAGCCGGAAGTCCTTCAGAAGCCGGAGCAGCTCCGCCCGCTGGGCGCGCGTCACAGAATTCAGTTTCATATCTCCCGGAATCCCGACACGCTCGAGAACGACAGGAACCATACTGCGGTTCACAAGCTCCGGCAGATAATTCGCAAAATTCCGGTTTCCGTACTGTTTGAAATCCCGCAGCAGGCGGGCATCCAGCTTTTCCTGATCAAGCGCGGGCTTCAGGTCAATCGAAAGCGTATACTGTCCGCCTTCAAAGCTGCGCATATGCGCGCTGGCCGACAGGACAAGCGGACCGGACACGCCGAAGTGGGTAAAAAGCATTTCTCCAAAATCCGTAAAAACAGCCTTTCCCTTCCGGTCCATGGCCGTCAGACGCACATTGCGCAGGCTGAGCCCCTGCATCTGCGCGCAGCAGCCGTCGCTGCAGCACAGCGGTACAAGCGACGGCCGGGGCGGAATCATCCGGTGTCCCAGTGCCGCAGCCATCACATATCCGTCTCCCGTGGAACCCGTGGCCGGGTATGACACACCGCCCGTGCAGAGTATGGCAGCCGCACAGCTGATCTCCGTATGCTCTCCGCATACGGCAGCAACCGCGCTCTCCGCCGTACGGACGGCACGCGCACGGTCATAGACCACCTGCACACCGGTCTGCCGCAGCTTCCGCCGCATAGCCTGCACAACTTCCTCCGCACGGTCGGACACCGGGAAGACACGGCCGCCCCGCTCTGTCTTCAGCGCAACGCCCATGGACTCAAAATATACCATGACATCTGCCGGGCCGAACCGGCTGACAGCGCTGATCATAAACCGGCTGTTGGTCAGAATCTGATCGAGCACCTCACGGACAGAACAGTTGTTTGTCAGATTGCAGCGGCCTTTTCCGGTAATCCGCAGTTTTTTCCCGGTGTATCCTTCATTTCGCTCCATCAGGACAACACGCAGGCCCTGCTCCGCAGCCATGGCTGACGCAAGCATTCCGGCCGCGCCGCCGCCGATCACAGCAATATCCGCTTCAATTCTTCTCATAAACCTGATACTCCGCCCAGATATCCTCCAGCATGCCGAACTTTGACACAAGATCGTCGCTGGAATGATTGGCCGCGGCCAGAAGCAGCGCATTAATCAGGCTCAGCGGCGCCACAAGAGAGTCCAGGAAAGAAACCATATTGCTCTTTGCATAAAGCTTGATTGTGGCAATGTGAGCCACAAGAGACGTTTCCGTGTCCGTGATTCCGATCACCGTCGCACCCATATCCCGCGCATAGCGCATGGCGCGGATGGTCCGCCGGGAATAGCGCGGAAAGCTGATGGCGATAAACGCATCGCCGCTGGACACACGGATAATCTGTTCAAATATCTCGTTGGCTGAATTCTCACTGACGACACGCACATTCGGAAACAGGAGATTCAGGTAAAAGCCGAGGAAGCTGGCCAGCGCAGAAGATGAGCGCAGCCCGATTATGTAAATATTCTTCGCATGTACAATAGCGTCCACCGCCGCATCAAACGACGCCTGATCCAGACCCTCCATTGTATAGCGGATTTTTTCAATATCCGAGCTCAGAACTGAAGCGGGCAGATTGTTGTTGTCAATCAAATCCTTGGAAACCTCAATCCGCTGAACGGATGTCAGGCAGTTTTTGATGATTTCCTGCAGTGCCTTGCGCATCTCCGGATACCCGTCATAACCGAGATCTGCCGCAAAACGCACCACCGTCGACTCGCTGACGCCAACCGTCTCCCCCAGTTTGCTGGCAGTCATGAAGGCCGCTTTGTCGTAATTATCCAGAATATAGGACGCAATCCGGCGCTGTCCTTTGGAAAAGGTCCCGATAGATTCAGAAATCGCGGACAATACATCTTTATCCATTCCGTGTTCCTCCAATCAATAGGCGGGCAAAGCAAAATATATACTTATACATCATACTCTGTTTTGTATCAAATGCAAGTTAATTTTATAAAAAATTCATTTTTGCATCAGAGCAGCAATTTCCCGCTCAGTGAGCCTGCGCCACTCGCCCGGGCGCAGACGCCCAAGTTCCACGCCGCCGATGCGCACGCGGACAAGGCGCCTGACATGAAGGCCGCAGTGTTCGCACATCCGGCGCACCTGCCTGTTGCGCCCTTCGCCGATGGTCACCGCCAGGACAGCGCCGTCAGCCGTGTGTTTCAGGATCTCCGCCTGCGCCGGTCTTGTCATATACCCGTCCATTTCAAACGGCTGCTCCAGCCGCGCAAGCACTGCGTCCGCGTCGCCGTCCACCGACACATGATACGTCTTCTTTTTCCCGGCTGCCGGATGCGCCACCGCATTTGCAAAAGCGCCGTCGTTGGTCAGCAGCAGAAGTCCCTCGGAATCCATATCCAGGCGTCCCACCGGATACACGCGGACGCCGACGCCGGACAGAAGTGCGGCCACGCTTCTGCGTCCCCGTTCATCCTGCAGCGTGGTCACATACCCTCTCGGCTTATTCAGTGCAATATATACATGCTCTTCCGGCATGCGCACCTGTTCACCGCGCACGCAAATCAGATCCGTCTCCGGATCAGCTGCCATTCCGACAACTGCTGTGCTGCCGTTGACTGTCACAAGTCCCTGCTCAATCAGCTTCTCCGCTGCGCGTCTTGAAGCAATTCCGCATGCAGACAGGATTTTCTGCAACCGCTGCTGCACAGTTTTTCATCTCCCTCTCATTGTTTAAAAAGCAGCCTGATATGAAGGCGCAGCTTCTCCCGGAAACCGGCGCGCTGCGTCCCGTCCTGACAGACGGACTGTGCCGCAGCAAGCTGCGTCTCTCCGCAGAAAACGCCGCCAATGCTGACCCTGGCGCTGCCGATCACCTCACCCGCCTGCACATCTGCATAAACAAAATGCGGCAGATACAGGCGGACCTCAATTTCATCCCCATCCGCCGCCAGAACCGGCACATCTCCGACGGCCCTGACCGGCAAGAAATCCGCCATGCCGCCGATCACCGGCAGCCGGACAAGAATATCCCCGGCAGACACTGCGCAGCGGCGGGAGCAGCTGCTCCAGACGGCGTCATACATCTGCATATGATCATTCCAGTCGTCAGGCGCCCCAAGCGTCACGCAGATCAGGCGCGCGCCTGCCCGCTCACAGCAGGACACAAGACTGCGGCCCGTGCTCTTTGTGTAGCCAGTCTTGACGCCGCAGGCGCCGGCATACATCCACAGGAGCTTATTGTGATTCACCAGCGTCCTGCCGCCGGCCGCCGCCGTTTTTGACGCCACAATTTTTGCAAACAGTGCATGATCCATCGCCGCTGCCGCAATCCGCGCCAGATCCAGTGCAGACGCGCCGTGCCCCGGCGCATCCAATCCGTGTGGATTGCAGAAATGCGCAGTCGTCAGCCCCAGTTCGGCTGCCTTCATATTCATCAGCGCCGCAAACCGCTCAACGCTGCCCGCTGTATAGCAGGCCAGCGCCGTCGCGGCATCATTTCCGGACACAAGGAGCATTCCGTATAAAAGCTCCCGGACGGTCAGGCGCTCCCCGGCTTTCAGGTACATGGAGGAACCCTCAATGCCTGTATACTCCGGACGGATATAGACAAGGCTGTCCGGATTGCAGCGCTCAAGCACCACAAGCGCAGTCATAATCTTTGTCGTACTTGCAATGCCGCCAGGTGTCCGGGCATCTTTTTCGTAAAGAATCCGGCCGTTTTCAGCATCAATGACCACTGCGCTGCGTGCGGAAATCCCGGAAGGCGCAGCTGCCGCCGGCAAAACACTGCTCCACAGCAGCACTCCGGCAATCAGAAAAGACAAAAGCTTCTTTTTCACAAATAAGCACCACCTTACATTGTCAGGCAGTGCTTATTATTTGCTGCCGGATGCAAAGCAATCCGGAAAATGTGTTGATTGTAAAATCTGCCTCAAAGCACGGCAGGATTATGCCTGTTCCTCCTGCGTCTGGGATGCCTGCGTGCCTTCGTTCTTCTTTTTGCTGATCAGCGCAGAAATCTTGTCCACAATTTCCGGCGCGTTCTCAATGATCCGGTCCACTGCAGAATCTGCAGGCGGCGCGATGTGCAGAATGCGCACGTCTCCGTTTTTGATGACGATAAACGACACAGGCGTAATTTTCACACCGGCGCCGCTGCCGCCGCCGAAGGCATTGTCAGCCCCTGCCTGCTGCTGTTTGGTCTGGAAATCAGATCCGCCAGAAGCGAAGCCAAAGCTGACCTTGGACACGGGGATCAGCGTAAGGCCGTCTGCAGTCACAATGGGCTGGCCGACAATGGTATTCACGTCAACCATCTGTCTGATTTTTTCCATTGTCGTTTCCATTAAATCGCCGATCGGATGCTTATCCATTGAATTGACCACCTTTCTCTTCGGTTGTATTTGTATCTTTCTCCTGATCAGCAGCTGCGCGCGCAGCTTTCACTGACCGAAAAACGAACGGAAGCAGGGCCCTGACAGCATCCAGAACAACTATTGTCAGCTGGATGCACAGAGATACACGGTCACTGTCCGCAGAAAAATCCACGTCAGTGCGCAGGTCGCGGTCGCGGACAATACACCCGTTTTCCAGCACCGGCAAAACCGTGCCGAAAAAAGCGGAGGCGCCGCCATAACACAGGGCGGCAGCACAGGGATCATCGCCGCCCGCCGCAACATAGTGAATGCAGAGCCGGTCAAACCGCAGGCGCGGCAAAAGCGCGTCCAGAAGCCCGCGAATGTCACCAAGTGAAGCCTTCAGGCCGCCGGGACTGCCCGGTTTCTTCGGTTCCGCAGACTTCTGCTCAGCCGGCTGCTTTTTCTTTTTCCGCGCCTTCCCGGGTCTGTTCAACAGCCCGAAAAGATCAATTTTAACCGGGCCGGCAATGATATACACGCGAAGGCCGTCCTCATCATACAGAATCCGAACGCCCACATGCAGAAGCAGGACAACGATTATCAGCAGCAGCAGAAAAATGAGAATTCCGCCGGCGATCCAAAGCGCGGTCATGCCTCACTCCCTCCGGTCTCCGGTGTTTCTTCGTCCGGAATTTCCGCTTTCAGTGCGGCGATTGCGTTTTCCAGCTTCAGCTGCTCCGGATCGGCATCCCTTGCCTCCGGAAGCGGCGGAAGCTCTTCCAGGCTGGAAATGCCGAAAGTCCGCAAAAACGCCTTTGTCGTCACATAAAGCGCCGGTCTGCCCGGAACAGGCAGGCGGCCGCTTTGTTCAATCAGCCCTCTGTCCGTCAGCATTCCTATTGTGTAGGAGCAGTCGACACCGCGCACCTGCTCCACATAGGACTTTGTGACCGGCTGGTAATAGGCAACCACCGCCAGCACCTCCAGTGCCGACTGGGACAGCTGCGGCGGCTTGCGCGCCTCCAGCGCAGTGCGGATCAGGTCGGCATACTCCGGCGCTGAACAAAGCTGCAGCGCGTTTTCCAGCTGAACAAGCCGGATTCCCGCGCGGCGGGCCTGATACTGTTCGTCCAGATGCGAAGCAGCCGCCAGAACCGTCTTTGCATCGGACGCACAGACGGCGGCAATCCGGTCCACGCCGACCGGCTCACCGGACGCAAATAGTATGCCCTCGATAATCCCTTCCAAATCACGAATTTCCATTTTCATTCCCTCCGGCGCCCTGAGCTGCACAGGCAACAAGCAAATCTTCCCCGGCATCCGTAATCGCAACCGCACCTTCACTGCAAAGCTCCAGCAGTGCGATAAACGTAGCCACAAGCTCTGTCCGGCTGCGGCTGTCACGGTAGAGGGATTTGAGAAAAACAGCGCCATGCCGCCGCAGTGTCATCAGGATTTCCTCCGATTTTTTGGACACGGAATAGATAATCGGCCTGGGAATGGACACCTGCGGTCCCGCTGCGCTGAGCTTATCCTCACTGGCCAGCACGCGGCGCATGGCCTCATAGAGTTCTTTCCTGTCATGGGAGTACCTGTAATCCTGACTGCGCTTTTCCGGCTCAGGCGGCTTGGAAAAAAGCCCGCTGCCGGTCCTGTACATCTCAGCAAAAGCGTCAGTCACGCTGCGGATGCGGGTGCAGACCTCTCTGCCCTGCAGCGTTTCCAGCGAACGCATCAGCTGCTCCAGCTCAGACGGCTCTTTTTCTTCCGACAGCAGCATTTTGGTCTTGATGTACACAAGGTAGGAAGCCATCGACACGAATTCGCTGGCGATTTCCAGATCCATCGTCTTCATCTCGTCCAAATACGCCATGTACTGATCCAGCAGCTGTGCGATCTGAATATCACGGATTTCAATTTTATTCTTGCTCAAAAGCTGCAAAATCAGGGTCAGCGGACCTTCAAAATCATCCAGCTCTTCCCTGTTTTTTACAATACCCTCAAGCCTGAAAGTGGGGTCTGTCATTCTGTCACCCTTACATGAAAAGCAGCGTCAGGCCGTTTGCCCACTGGGCAACGACAAAAAAGCGGTCAAAAAGGAACGTCAGCACGGTACTCAGAACATTGGTCAGCGCACCTGTGACCATAATCACCACCAGCAGGATCATCCCATAGCGCTCATACCGCATAAGCTGATCATACGCCCGGTCGGAAATAACGGAAAACAGGATCTTGGACCCGTCCAGCGGCGGAATGGGGATCAGATTGAAAACCGCCAGAGACAGGCTCAGATAGGCTGTGATGTAAATCAGGTTCAGGACAAAGCCGCCTGCCGCTGAACTGTATAAAAACACATACACAAAACCGTACAGCAGCAGCGAAACCAACGAGATGAGAACATTCGCCAGCGGACCTGCCAGCGCCGTAACCGCCATGCCGCGCTTCGGATTTTTGAAATTGCGCATATCAACGGGGACCGGCTTTGCCCAGCCGAAATGAACGATGACCATCATCAGCAGGCCGACAGGATCAATGTGGCGCAGCGGGTTCAGTGTCAGCCTGCCGGCGCGCCTGGCCGTATTGTCCCCCAGTTTATAGGCCACAAAGCCATGGGCCAGCTCATGCAGCGTAATGCACACAAGAGCCGGAATCACATAATACAAAATGTCCGTCAGCACGGACCAGTCCAGGTTTTTCAGAATATTTCCCATAGCACCATTGTATCATATCTGCGCCGCTTTGCAAATCAGATTCAAAAGCATCTCCCGGCCTTCGCCCTTTTCAGCGGAAAACGGCAGGACAGTTGTCTCCTCCGGCAGCTCCAGTGTCTCGCGGATGCAGGCCAGATTCGGTTCAATTTCGTTTTTTTTCAGCTTGTCCAGCTTATTGGCCACAACCACCATGGGTCTCATTGTGGATTTAAACCACTGTGCCATGGTCACATCATCCGCAGTGGGTTTATGCCGGGCGTCAACAATCATAACGCCCAGCGTGACAAGCTCCGGCTCTGAAAAAAAAGCCTCCATCAGTCTGCCCCAGCGGTCTCTCTCCGCCTTGGGAACTTTTGCATAGCCGTAGCCCGGCAGATCGACAAAATACAGCTTTTCATCGATTCTGAAATAATTCACATGAATCGTCTTTCCCGGTGCGGCGCCCACGCGTGCAAAGTTTTTCCGGTTCAGCAGACGGTTGATGACAGACGACTTTCCCACATTGGATTTCCCTGCGAAAACAATGGACGGCAGCCCGTCGCGGATGAAAGACGCCGGCTTCACAGCAGATGTCACAAAGACAGCATTGTTTACATTCATATGTCACCTATTGCCGGATAGACGGTCCGGCACCTTCGCTGCGCCGGACGGCAGGCATTGCGGCAGCCTCCTGCTCTTTTTCCCGTCTTGTGTTGAAATCGATCGCCACATCCAGGATTTTATCCACATGATCTGTGGTGATGAAGTTCAGCGCGCGCCGCACATCCTGATCGATTTCCTCCAGATCCGCCGCGTTGTCCGCGGGAAGAATCACCGTCCGCACTCCGTTGCGCAGCGCGGCCATCGTCTTCTCCTTCAGCCCGCCGATGGGCAGGATACGGCCATTCAGCGTGATCTCTCCGGTCATGGCAATATCGCGCCGTACCGGGCATCTGGTCAGCGCAGAGACAACGGCTACCGTAATGGTGATGCCGGCAGATGGTCCGTCCTTCGGCACCGCGCCCTCCGGGAAGTGGATGTGGATGTCCTTCGTTTTATAAAAATCACGGTCAATGCCCAGCTTGTCTGCACGGCTGCGGATATAGGAAACAGCTGCATGCGCAGACTCCTTCATCACGTCGCCCAGATTGCCGGTCAGTTCAAGCTTTCCGCTTCCCTCAAGAACATTGACCTCGACCTCAAGTATTTCACCGCCGGCTGAGGTCCAGGCAAGGCCCTTCACAATACCGATCTCATCCTTGTGCGCCAGTCTGTCGGGCTTGAATCTGCGCGGCCCAAGCAGCCGTTCCAGATCATCCAGACGGACGGAAACGGATTTCGCCTCTCCGCCGGCAATCTGCACGGCAGCTTTTCTGCACAGCGCGCCGATCTCCCGCTCCAGCTGCCGGACGCCGGATTCTCTTGTATAACCGTCGATTACACCGCGGATTGCCTCCGGCCCGATTTTGAACTGACCGGCGGACAGGCCGTGCTTTCTGCGCTGCTTGCGGATCAGGTAGTTCTGGGCGATGTGCAGCTTTTCCTCGTCCGTATAGCTGGAAAGTTCAATGACTTCCATTCTGTCCAGGAGCGGCCGCGGAATTGTGTCCACAGTATTGGCAGTCGTAATAAAGAATACATTTGAAAGGTCAAACGGAACCTCAAGAAAATGGTCGCGGAATGTGGAATTCTGCTCCGGATCCAGCGCCTCCAGCAGCGCCGATGCCGGGTCTCCCCGGAAATCATTGCCCAGCTTGTCGATTTCATCCAGCAGCAGCAGCGGATTGTTTGCGCCTGCCTGATTGACAGCGGTGATAATCCGGCCCGGCATAGCGCCCACATAGGTCTTTCTGTGTCCGCGGATCTCCGCCTCATCATGTACGCCGCCCAGAGACACCCGCGCAAGCCTGCGGTTTGTTGCTCTGGCAATGCTGATGGCCACAGACGTTTTGCCCACACCCGGCGGTCCCACAAGGCAGAGAATGGCGCCCTTCATATCCGGTGCAAGCTTGCGGACTGCCAGCTGCTCAATCACGCGCTCTTTCACTTTTTCAAGGCCGAAATGATCCTCATCCAGGATCTTCCGTGCTGTTTTGATATTCAGGCGCTCCTTTGTCGCGGTATGCCAGGGCAGACCCAGGCACAAATCCAGATAGCTGCGGATCACGGATGCCTCCGCGCTGCCGTAACTCTGTCTTCCCAGCCGCTCCGCCTCCTTGAACAGGTGGGCCTGCGTCTCCTCCGGAAGCTTCAGCGCGGCAATCCGGTCATGGTACTCCTCAGCCTCGGATTGCACGTCGTCCTCGCCGAGTTCGCCGCGGATGACCCGCAGCTGCTCGCGCAGCACGTTTTCCTTCTGGATCTCCGACAGCTGTTCGTGGAGCTTGTCGTTGATTTCGTGTTCTATGGTCAGCACCTGCACCTCACGCGAAAGAATGCGGCTCAGTTTTTTCAGGCGCTTGAGCGCATCAAGCGTTTCCAGGATCTCCTGCTTTTCCGTATATTTCAGACCGGAATTCTGCGCAATATAATCGGCCACGTAGCTGGGGTCCGTGCTGAGTGTCAGGCCCACAAGGGTCTCCGGCACGCTGGCGCCGGATGCAGATACATACGCATTGTATACGCTGAGCACCTGACGCAAAAGCGCCTCCGTCCTCGTCTTTCCCGCGCTGACCGGCGGGATATCCAGCGCACGCACCACGGCAGAGGCCGGCTCTGCGCCGCCGTTATATGAAATCATCTGCGCGCGGCAGCAGCCCTCCACCATCACACGCATGCAGTTATTCGGCATACGCAGGAACTGACGGATTGTGCAGATCGTCCCGACCCCATACAGGTCGTCCCTCTCCGGATATTCCTTCAGAATGTCGCGCTGGGCCACCAGAAAAATACGCCTGTCCGCCTCAGCAGCGGCGTTCAGGGCCGCAATGGACGCAGTTCTTTCCACATCAAAATTTATAATCATTTCCGGGAACACAGTGATCCCGCGCAGGGCCATCACCGGCAGGGTTTCGTCCGGAAAAACAGATTCATTTTTGCTTTGTTCGCTCATATCTGCACTCCTTTGCAGAGAATTCACAGAATTTTCCAAGAGCCGCACAAATGTGCGGCTCTTGCATGTCTGTATCACGCAGTAACGGAATCCGGATCAATCTGCGGCTTCGGCCTGTGCAGGATCCGGGGCTGTGCGCCGTCTTCGACGCACTCTTTTGTAATGATAACCTTCCCGATCCGCTCATCGGAAGGGACGTCGTACATAATGCCCTGCATGACCTTTTCCATAATGGAACGCAGGCCGCGGGCGCCGATCTCCAGCTGAATTGCGCGGTCGGCAATCGCCGCGATGGCTTCATCCGTAAACTCCAGCTCAACACGGTCATAGCTCATCAGCGCCTTGTACTGACGCGTCAGCGCGTTTTTCGGCTCCGTCAGAATCCGGATCAGATCCTCGCGCTTCAGACTTGACAGCGTGGACAGGATCGGCAGCCGGCCGATCAGTTCCGGAATGATACCGAATTTGATCAGATCATGAGGCTGGACATTTTTCAGACACTCGCCCACATCCAGGTCGCTCTTGCTTCTGACTTCCGCACCGAAGCCGATCTGTTTTTTGTCCTGCCGGCTCTCAATGATTTTTTCCAGGCCGTCAAAGGCGCCGCCGCATATGAAGAGAATGTTTGTCGTATCAATGCTGATAAACTCCTGATGCGGGTGCTTCCGTCCGCCCTGAGGCGGGACATTGGCCACTGTGCCTTCCAGGATCTTCAGCAGCGCCTGCTGCACACCCTCGCCCGAGACATCACGGGTGATGGATGTATTCTCGCTTTTGCGGGCGATTTTATCAATCTCATCCACATAGATGATTCCCCGCTGCGCCGCTTCCACGTCAAAATCAGCTGCCTGCAGAAGGCGCAGGAGAATGTTCTCCACATCGTCGCCCACATAGCCGGCCTCTGTCAGCGTTGTCGCGTCGGCAATGGCAAACGGGACGTTCAGCATGCGCGCCAGCGTCTGCGCAAAAAGCGTCTTGCCGCTGCCGGTCGGACCGATCAGCAGTATATTGCTCTTCTGTATCTCAGCCTCATTATTCTCGGCAAAATAGATCCGCTTGTAATGGTTGTAGACGGCGACTGAAAGCGCAATTTTTGCCTGCTCCTGACCGATGATATACTCATCCAGCACCGCACGCATTTCCGCAGGCCGCGGCAGGCGCTTAAACTCGATATCCGGCTTTTCAGTCTCAGGCTCTGCAGCCGTCTTGTTGCCCAGAATTTCATTGCACAGTGCAATGCACTCATTGCAGATGAATGCGTTCTGGCCGGCAATGATTCTCTCGACCTGACTCTGGCGCTTTCCGCAAAAGCTGCAGCGGATGATCTTGCCATCATCATTTTTCTGCATGGAAGATATATCCTTTCGCTTGTCTACTCAGCGCTTTGCAATCACGCTGTCAATCAGGCCGAATTCCCTGGCCTCCTGGGCGCTCATGAAGTTGTCGCGCTCAGTCGCTTCACGAATCACATCCACGGATTTTCCCGTATTCTCAGCCAGGATACGGTTCAGATTGTTCTTAATCCGCAGAATGTTCTCCGCGTGGATGCTGATGTCCGTCGCCTGTCCCTGGAAGCCGCCGGAAGGCTGATGAATCATGATTTCGGAATTCGGCAGCGCCAGCCGCTTGCCCTTGGCGCCGGCAGCCAGCAGGAACGCGCCCATGCTTGCAGCCAGACCCACACAGATTGTGCTGACGTCAGCCTTGATATACTGCATCGTGTCATAAATCGCCATACCGGCCGTCACACTGCCGCCAGGGCTGTTGATGTAAAACTGAATGTCCTTATCCGGATCCTGCGCTTCCAGATAGAGAAGCTGCGCCACAACCAGACTCGCCGTCGTGTCGTTCACTTCTTCGCCCAGGAAAATGATTCTGTCATTCAGAAGACGGGAAAAAATATCATACGAGCGTTCGCCTCTTGACGTCTGCTCAACCACATACGGAACCAAACTCATGCATGCCGCTCCTTTCGTTTCAAATCTCCATTGCATTGCGTATTCGGAATTCCGGTCAATACATGTTATCCAGTCCTGCGCCGGCTTATTCAGCCTCCGCAGAAGAATAAACAAGCTCTTCGGCCTTGTCCAGTTTCAGCTGGCTCTTGATGGAGTCCTCGCCCACAACCTTCTTCAGCTCTTCAACAGGCGTGGAATACCGCTCAGAAGCAGCCTTATATTCTGCTTCAACCTCGTCTGCCGTAATTTCGAAATCCTCGGTCTCTGCAATTTTCCGCATGGTGACCTCAGTCTTCAGCTGCTTTTCTGCCACAGGACGCATATAGGTGCGGTAGTTTTCAACCGTCATGCCCATCATCTGCAGGTATTTTTCAAAACTCATGCCCTGTGCGCTGAGATTGTAGCTGTAATTGGAGATCATGTTGTCGATCTGCTCTTCCACCATGGCGTCGGGGATTTCTGCAGTAACGCCTTCCAGGACCTTGTTCATAACAGCTTCGCGGAACTCTGCGTTGCTCTCCGCCGTTTTCTGCTTCTCAATGCGCTCGCGGATGCTGGCCTTATACTCGTCCAGCGTATTGAACTCGGAAACATCCTTGACGAATTCGTCATCCAGCTCCGGCAGAATGCTCTCGCTGACCTTGTTGACCTTGACGTGGAACACAACCGCCTTGCCTGCGAGACCCTCGTGATAATCCTCTGGGAAAGTGATGTCCAGATCCTTCTCCTCGCCGGCAGACATGCCGATAACCTGCTCCTCAAAGCCGGGTACGAACTGATGGAAACCGAGAACCAGATCAAAGCCCTCGCCCTTGCCGCCGTCAAAGGGCTTGCCGTCCAGGAAGCCTTCAAAATCGATGTTGGCGGTGTCGCCGTCCTGTGCGGCGCGCTCAACGGTCTGAACCCGGGCATTGCGCTTGCGGGTGCCTTCAATATCTGCATTCACGTCGTCGTCCGTGACTTCAACGGTCCGCTTCGGCGCCTTGATGCCCTTGTACTCGCCCAGCGTGACTTCGGGATACAGTGCAATCAGATAAGTCAGGTCAACGGATTTGTCATCCTGAATTTTGAAATCGGAAACGGAAGGACGGCCGACGATCTGCAGATCGCCGCTCTCGATGGCGCAGCTGATGCCCTGGGGATACAGCGCTTCAATCGCGTCTTCATAAAAAACTTCCTTGCCGTACATGCTCTCTATAATTCTGCGGGGAACGTGGCCCTTGCGGAAACCGGGTACCGCCAGTTTGCTCTTGTTTTTAAGGTAAGCGCCGTTGACAGCCTTGTCAAACTCTTCCTCTGTAAAATTGATGACCAGATCAGCTGTGTTCTTCTCTTTTTTTTCAATGCTCTTTACGTTCACTTGTTTGGCCTCCTGTTATTCCATTCGCGCTTAATTCTGCGCAAAAACATGCGCATTAGAATATATCACAAGTCTGGTATGAATGCAATTATTTCTTAAAAATTTAACAATTTTTCCCGTTTTCTAAAGATCAGGCGACAGATTTCGCGGATTTTCGTCAATTTTCACAGGTTTGAATCCGACATAGTCCGCCGAGACCATCCGAAAGCCGATGCCCTTGTACCCGCCCTGCACCGCACAGCGCAGTCCCGGCCCGTGAATATGCCCGTAAAAACACCGGCGCACGCCGTAGGCGTTCAGAAGATCCAGCATTTCCCGGCACTCATAATCCTTATAAACCGGCGGATAATGGAGAAAACAGATGCGCTCCGCACAGTCCCCCGCCGCTTTCAGCGACGTCTCCAGACGCATCAGCTCCCGCTGCATGATTTTTTTGTCGTGCCCGTCCCCCTTTTCCTCTTCATAAAACCAGCCGCGCGTCCCGCATATGGCAATTTCCCCCACACGGAAGGCGTTGTTGTTGAGGAAATCTATGGTTGTCAGCCCATGCTCTGCGCACATGTGCCTGGCTTTGGAGGCAGTTGTCCACCAGTAATCATGATTCCCCTTGAGGATAATTTTTCTGCCGCCCAGACGGTCAATAAACTTAAAATCCTCCACGCTTTCCTGAAGAGACATTCCCCAGGAGATATCCCCGCAGATGACGCACACATCCTCAGGCTGCAGAGCGGAAAAACCGTCGATGATTTTATTTTCATAATTTTCCCACGCGGCCCCGAATACATGCATGGGCTTGTCAGAGCCGATGGACAGATGCAGATCACCAATTGCATAAAGCATATTTTTCAATCTCCTGCACAAGAATAATGGACGGTGTCCGGTAAAAACTATAGATGACACCAGGAAAGGGAGAACTGAACATGAGTCTTTTCAAAGAAAACGACCAGCTGTGCGGCGTTGGCTGCGGCGTGGTCCACTGCAAGTACCACGGCGAAGGCAACTGCTGCTGCGCAGACAGCATCAACGTCGAATCCCGCAGCGCCACCAAGAAGGGCGAGACTTTCTGTTCCACCTTCTGCGCAAAGGACGAGTAAGGCGCAATTTCAAGAAACCACCGGCAAGCCATGCTTCCGGTGGTTTCTTACATAAGTTTTAACGCAGGAATTCTTCCACGACGGACAGCATGGCGTCTTTTTCCGTAAAATCAGTAAAACGCACACGCTTATTCTTCAGTGCGACCAACGGCGCCGGCGCCGGTTTTCCGCTGACCGTCTGCAGGCGGTCGATCAGCTCCAGACCCTGCGCGCCGCCGGAATCACCCAGCGCATCCAGCACGCTGTCGCAGAACTTATACGGACTTGCAGTGGAAACCACAACAGCCTGTGTATCGTCTCCGGTCTCGGCGCGGTAAGCGCGCAGAACATGACAGCCAACGGCAGTATGCGTATCCATCAGATAGCCGTGTTCATCGAAAACGCGGCGGATTTCCTCTTTCGTCTCGCTGTCCGTGCAGCTGCCGGCCGAAAACAGCGCGTCCATCTGCGCCTTCAGCTGCGGCGCAACTTCATATTTCCCGGTTTCCGCAAGCTGACGCATGTACCCCGCGACCAGGCGGTCGTCGCCGCCGGAAATCTCAAACAGAAGCCGCTCCAGATTGCTGGAAATCAGAATATCCATCGACGGGGAAATGGTGGTGTGGAAACTGCGGTTTTTATTATACACGCCTGTGCTGAAAAATTCAGTCAGAACATCGTTGCAGTTGGACGCACAAATCAGCTTTTTGACCGGAAGGCCCATGCGCTTTGCATAATATCCGGCCAGAATATCGCCGAAATTGCCGGTAGGCACGCAGAAATTCACAGCGTCCCCGTTCTGAATTCTCCCTGCGGACACAAGATCACAGTAAGCAGAAATGTAATAGACCACCTGCGGCAGCAGACGTCCCCAGTTGATGGAATTTGCAGAAGACAGGAACCAGCCTTTCTCCGCCAGGCGCTGCCGGAATGCGGCATCGCTGAAAATTTTCTTCACGCCGCTCTGCGCATCGTCAAAATTGCCGAGCACGGAACACACGCCGACGTTTTCTCCGTCCTGGGATGTCATCTGCAGCTTCTGGATATCTGATACACCGTCGCGGGGATAGAAAACCATAATTTTTGTCCGGTCCACATCCCTGAAGCCTTCCAGAGCGGCTTTGCCCGTGTCGCCGGACGTAGCGACCAGAATGCAGACCTTTTTCTCCTCGCCGTTTTTAATCAGCGAAGCGGTCAGCAGATGCGGCAGGATCTGCAGCGCCATATCCTTGAAGGCACAGGTCGGCCCGTGCCAGAGTTCAAGAAAGCTTGTGTTCTCATCAAGCGCCGCAACCGGCGCTACTGCCGGCGTATCAAAATTTGTGCCGTAGGCTTTTGCACACAGCTCCGTCAGTTCCGCCTCGGAAAAGTCCTCCAGGAAGAGCCCCATCACATAAACCGCGCGCTGCTGATAGGTCATACCCGTCAGCTTCTCAATGGCGCCGGCGGGCAGCGCAGGAACAGATTCCGGCACAAACAGGCCGCCGTCCCTGGACAGGCCGCAGGCAATTGCCTGCGCCGAAGTCAGGCGAATGGAGCTGTCTCTTGTACTTAAATAACGCATTGCTGAATTCTTCCTTTCAATCTTTGTCATTCCGGGCGGAACGCGTCCTCAATATGGTTCAGCTCTGTTTTTCCTCCCGGTCCGTCCGGCGCGCAGACTTCAATGACATCAAACCTGGGCTGCTTTTCTGTCTCGTTCTCCGTCAGCCACATCATCGCCGTGCGGATCAGTCTTTGCTGCTTGACAGCAGTCACATATTCCATCGGGCGGATATAGTCCCCTCTTCTGCGCAGCTTAACCTCTGCAAAAACCACATATTGTTTGTTTTCCGCAATCAGATCTATTTCACCGAAGCGGCAGGAATACCCCATCGCGGTAATCCTGTAGCCGTGCTTTCTCAAATAATCCGCGGCGGTCTGTTCGCCCCACCGCCCGAGCAGCTTCGTGTTCATCCCGGCGCCTCAGTGCATCTTCCGCAGAAACGTCCTGCGGTGAACCGGAGACGGTCCGCATGCCCGCAGCGCCTCGTAATGGGCTTTCGTACCGTAGCCCTTATGCTTTTCAAAGCCATACTGCGGATATGTTTCAGCCAGGGCGCACATACAGCGGTCACGGCTGACCTTTGCCAGTATGGACGCCGCCGCGATGGCCGCGCTGCGGCCGTCCCCGCCCACAAAGCAGCGCGCAGGAAAGCGGATGCCGGAGACGGTATTGCCGTCCACCAGAGCCAGTTCAATCTCTCTGTTCAGCTGCTCAATGGCTCTGTTCATGGCCAAAAATGTCGCATTGAGAATATTCAGCGTGTCGATTTCCTCTGCAGACGCGCTGGCAATACCATAGGATACGGCATTTTCCGTGATTTCATCATAAAGCGCCGCCCGCCTTTTTTCGCTGAGTTTTTTGGAATCGTCCAGTTCCGGCGGGCAGTAGCCCTCCGGCAGAATGACCGCAGCCGCATAGACCGGCCCTGCCAGGGGGCCGCGTCCGGCTTCATCCACACCGCAGAACACCTGAAATCCTTCGCTGCGGATTTCTCTGTCCAGCTGCAGAAGATCAATTCTTTCCCGGTTCTTCAAGGGAAACCCTCCCCAATTTTCCGCCTCTGAATTCATCAAGCAGAACTGCCGCCATGCGGTCCAGATCGTATTCACCGCCGGAAATGAGAAAACCGCGTTTCTTTGCGGCTGCCTCCAGCAGCGCGAATCCGTCCGCCTCCGGATCCGGGACAAATTTATAGCGCTCCGTCAGCCTCTCGGGATACATTGCCCGCAGGCGCAGCATCAGATTCGCCGCCAGCGTCACACGGTCCAGAATTTCATCACGGACGGCGCCGGTGCAGGCAAGGTTTTCCCCCACCTCCTGGCTGTCAAATTTCGGCCAGAGAATGCCCGGCGTATCCAGCAGATCCAGCGACGCGTCCACGCTGACCCACTGGTTCGCCCGGGTCACGCCGGGGCGGTCGGAAGCGGCGGCAATTTTTCTTCCGGCAACCTGATTGATAAATGTGGATTTTCCCACGTTCGGGATTCCCACCACCATCACGCGAAGCTTGCGCCCGGTCTGTCCCTTTGCCGCGTAACCAGCCAGCTTTTCAGCCAGCAGTTCCCGCACCGCCTGTGAAAAACCGCGGATTCCCTTCCCGCTTTTGCAGTCGGTTTCCAGCACAACCATATTCCTGCTGCGGAAATAGGCCGCCCAGCGCTTTGTCACCGCCGGATCCGCCTGATCCACCCGGTTCAGAATCATCATCCGGGGTTTATCGCCCGCCAGCGCATCAATGTCCGGATTGCGGCTGGACAGCGGAATCCGCGCGTCCGTGATCTCACAGACGGCGTCCACCATCTTCAGGCATTCTTCCATTTTCCGGCGGGCCCTGGTCATATGACCGGGGTACCACTGAATATTCAGCTCTTCCATCTCAATAAACGCTCCCAAACCGGCTCCAATCACGGCTGCCGTCCGGTCCGCGGCCGGGGATCAGCACGAAATAAACCTTCCCGATGACGCAGCGCGTATCCACCATCCCGATGGACGCATCACGGCTGTCCGTGGACGAATTGCGGTTATCCCCCATCAAAAACAGGCAGCCCTCCGGCACGGTGACCGCACCGGTGAAGTCCTCCTGCAGATTTGTCGGCGAATTGGTGTACGGCTCATCCAGTGCCGCACCATCCACATAAACAATGCCTGCGACAAAATCGATATCCACAGTCTGGCCCTCTGTTGCAATCACGCGCTTGACAATGGGCTCGCTGCCGAATGTATCCGTCTGCACAACCACAATATCGCCGGCCTCCGGTTCATAAAACAGGTTCGAGGTGACAATCCGGTCGCCCTGCACCAGCGTCATCATCATGGACGGGCCGATCACACCGATCACGCGTCCAATGAAAAGAAAAACCAGAATTCCGGCTACAAGAGCCGTAATGATGCACTGTACCCAGTCATATAGCTCCATCCGGCCGCTGTCCTGCTTCGGTGCGCCGGCCGCAGGCACCTGCGCAGCACCGGACGGATCAATTTTATAGGAATGATCTTGATTCTCCATGATTTACGGATCCTTTCGGAAAGGCTGTGACAATTATACACAAATCCGGCAATTAAAAAAAGGGGGCGAAGCCCCCTTTTTTTATTTCTTTTACAGCTGCTCCTTGACTTTTGCAGCTTTACCAACGCGCTTGCGGATATAATAGAGCTTTGCTCTTCTGACTTTACCGCGGCGGACAGTCTCCACGGAGACAATGGACGGGGAATGAACGGGGAACACCTTTTCGCATCCCACATTGTAGGAGATGCGGCGGACAGTAATCGTCTCATTGATGCCGCCGTGCTTCTTCGCAATAATCGTCCCTTCGAAAGCCTGATTTCTTTCGCGGTTGCCTTCCTTCACGCGGACGGTCACTCTTACAGTGTCGCCGACGTTCATCGGGGGCAGTTCAGGTTTCATATACTGCTGGCTGAGTGTTTTGACAAGATCCATTTCTGATTATCCTCCCTTCCGAGGAGACGTTCATGCCGAAATTCACGACAGAGGACCGTCCCGATAGCAAAATGCCATGCATTTCACAGACACCGTGACATTTTAGCATACTGTGCCATAAAATGCAAGTCTTTTTTATCATTTTTCCTGTCGGCGCTGGCTGCACCGGTTCATCAGGCGCCTGCCATCAGCGCATCCAGAATGACATAAACGTCTTCGTCAAGACCCTTTTCCATGGCCAGCGCTTCGTCAATGTCTCTGTCCAGGTAATCGCCGCCGTCCACGCAGACCACGCGGTTGGTCTTCCCCTCCGCCAGAAGCTGCACGGCCGTGTAGCCCATGCGGGAAGCGATCACGCGGTCACGGACCAGCGGGGATCCGCCGCGCTGCACATGGCCCAAAACCGTCAGGCGAACGTCAAGCCCGGTTTCCAGCTGAATCCGTTCCACAACGTCAGTCACCGGTCCTGCGCCCTCTGCAACGATGATCATAAAATGCGTCCTGCCGCGCAGGCGGGCGGAACGGATCCGCTCCACAACATCGCGCTGGAAGTCGATCTTCTTTTCCGGAACAAGAACAGCCGTCGCGCCGGCGGCAATGCCCACATACAGGGCAAGATGGCCTGCTTTATGTCCCATCACCTCCACCACGGAGCAGCGCTCGTGGGAACGCATGGTGTCGCGCAGCTTGTCGATGGACTCAATGGCCGTATTACAGGCCGTATCATATCCGATGGTGTAGTCGGTGCAGGCGATATCATTGTCAATGGTGGCGGGAATACCCACAACGGAAATTCCATGCTTGGACAGGGCCAGCGCACCTTTGAATGTGCCGTCGCCGCCGATGGTGACGAGTCCCTGAATGCCCATAAAACGGCAGTTGTCAGCCGCTCTCTTCACGCCCTCCGGCGTCATGAACTCCTTGCTGCGGGCTGTGTACAGCACGGTGCCGCCCCGGGCGGTCAGGCCGTTCACGTCTCTGGGCGTCATTGGATACATGTCCGCGGAAATCAGGCCGTGATAGCCTCTGCGGATGCCGATGCACTCAATCCCAAGCGATGCCGCAGTGCGCACAACCGCGCGAACCGCCGCATTCATTCCGGGCGCGTCTCCACCGGATGTAAGCACGCCTATTCTTCTGACCGCACTGTTCATACAGATCCCTCCCTGATTTTATCTGAAGATATTCATCAATTTGTCATATACCTCCAGCCGCTGGTGGCCGGCAAAATCCGGCGCAAGCGCCGGCAGCTTCTGCCGGATGGCATTGACAAGGTTTTCCGGATTCATTGCCGGCGTCTGGGCCGTCAGCCGGGCGTACAGCGTGAGCGTGTTTTCCCCGGTCCGCTCCAGACGGGCTGAATAAATACACGGCGCGATGTCCACATCGCCGTAACCGCGCTTTGATTTTTTGTTGATGATCAGCTCCTGCCGCGCAAACAGCGCCTCCAGCGCCTCAGGGCCGCCTTCCGGCACGCCGGCATCATACACGAGCGTCGTCTGCGTGTCCAGCCAGAACAGCTCCCTGAACTTCCGGGAAGGCGCATACGCCTGGAGCACCTCAATCCCTGCCGGCATGGCCGCATTCAAAAGCGCCGGCACGGACTCAAACGGGACATCCTCCAGCAGCACGGTGTCCATCAGTTCACACACGCTCCCGCTGCCCACGGACAGCGGCAGTGCAAACGTCATGCACGGGTGCGGATTAAACCCCTCCGTATGCTTCAGCGCAAGGCCAGCACGGATAAAAACACGCTGCATGGTCCGCATCAGGTCAAGATGGGAAATATATCTGGCCGTGCCGGTTTTTGAAAACAGGATTCTGCACTCAGACATCTTTGCAGCCTCCTTCCCGCAGCGCCGCGGCGCCGCAGCCGCTGCAGCGGACACGGCAGTCCGGCGTGATCACGCCGGCATAAGCAGTCTGCCGCTCTTTTTCCAGATAGTCCCGGCGTACGCCGACGGAAAACATATCCCACGGCAAAAGCTCGCCGCAGCTGCGCGTCCTGTTGGCATAAAACGCCGGATCCACGCCGCAGGCTTCAAACGCCTGCATCCAGCGGTCAAAGGAGAAATAATCGCTCCAGGAATCCAGCCTGCCGCCGCGGCGCCAGACTTCCTCGATCACAGCGCCCACACGCCTGTCGCCTCTGGCCAGCACTGCTTCAATCAGGCTCGTGTCGGCGGCGTGCCAGTTGTACGTGACCGCCCGTGCGCGCATGGACGAGCGCAGCAGCTCCACCCGGCGCATATACTCCTCCATCGTCACCTGCGCCTCCCACTGAAACGGCGTGTGCGGCTTGGGCACGAAGCAGGATGTGCTGACTGTAATGCGCACGCCTCTGGACTTGTTTGCGGCATGCTGCTTCCAGGTCCAGAGCACCTTGTTGGCAAGCTCCGCAATGGCCACGACATCCTCATCCGTCTCCGTGGGCAGGCCCAGCATGAAGTAAAGCTTGATCGTGTTCCAGCCGCCTTCAAAGGCGATGCGGCACGTATTCAGCAGTTCTTCTTCTGTTACGTTCTTATTGATCACATCGCGCAGGCGCTGGCTTCCGGCCTCCGGTGCAAAAGTCAGGCCGGATTTGCGCACTTTCTGCACGCGCTGCATCAGATCCATTGAAAAATTGTCCGCGCGCAGGGACGGCAGGGACAGACTGACCTTCCGCGGCTCACACCAGTCCAGCAGCCCGTCGCAAAGACCGTTCAGCGGCTTGTAATCGCTGGTGCTCAGAGAAGACAGCGTGACCTCCTCGTACCCGGAATTCTTCAGCGCGTCAATGCCCTGGCGGACCAACCGCTCCGGCGCACGCGTGCGCACCGGACGGTATACGTATCCCGCCTGGCAGAACCGGCAGCCGCGGATGCACCCGCGGAACAGCTCCAGCACCACCCGGTCGTGTACGATTTCCGTGGACGGCACAATCATCTTTTCCGGGAAATATGACCGGTCAAAATCAGCGACAATCCGCTTTTTCACCGTCTCAGGATATCCCGGCGCAGCGGTCACACTTTTCAGCGTACCGTCCTCGTGATAGGCAGGCGTATATGCGGTGGGAACATAGGCGCCGCCGATCTGCGACGCCTTCTGCAGAAGTGCGCCGCGGTCCGTTTTTTCCTGTTTGGCCGCCATACACAGTTCCGCCAGTTCCCGGCACTGCTCCTCGCCTTCGCCCAGGAGAAACAGGTCAATGAAATCCGCCATCGGCTCCGGATTGTAGGCACAGGTGCCGCCGGCAATCACAAGGGGATCGCTGTCTTTTCTGTCCGCCGACCGCACCGGCACGCCGGCCAGATCCAGCATGTTCAGGACCTCTGTATAGGCCATTTCATACCCAAGCGTAAATGCAATTATGTCAAAATTCCGGACATCGTCGCCGCTTTCCAGCGCATACAGCGGAATGCCGGCCCGGCGCATTTCGTCTTCCATGTCGCCCCAGGGCGCGAACACCCGCTCACACCAGACGCCGTCCATCGCATTGAAAACGCCGTAGAGGATCCGCATGCCCAGGTTGGACATGCCGATTTCATAGGTATCCGGGAAACAGAATGCAATCCGCAGACTGACCTGCGCCTTGTCCTTGACAACCTGATTGTACTCGCCGCCTGTATATCGCGCAGGCTTTTGAACCCGCGGGAGAATCCGTTCCAGTTCTTTTCGCATGTAATCACCAATTTGTGCAAATTCATTCAGGTTATTTTACACCATTTTCAAGTCATTGACAACAAAAAATATCAGGAACAGTCCCGCGCAGATCAGCGGAACAATGCTCCCGGTACAGCGGAAGCCGTATATCCCGAGTATACCCACAATTCCTGCGGTTCCCGCGCCTGCCGCGCGCAGAATGCGCACAGCGCTCTCCGGACCGGATCTGACGCAGAGCCCGGCAAAAAGCGCGCGTCCTCCGTCCAGCGGCGGCGCCGGCAAAAGGTTAAACGTGCCGAGCACCAGGCTGACGCCGGACAGCGTGTAAAGCGACGGCACACCGGAAGCGCGGCCGGCGGCAGCCGCGCCCAATGCCAGCAGCAGGCTTGCGGCAGGGCCTGCCAGTGCAATGGCAAAGTCATCGCGGTAGCTTCCCTGCGTATATACAATTTCCGCGCCCGTCAGCGTCATCCGCAGGCGCACAAGTCTGCGGCCGCAGATGCGCATTGCCAGCAGATGGCCGCCTTCATGCGCCGCCGCAGACGCTGCAAACAAAAACGGGAGGGCTGTCTGATCCAGCACAAAAAAGGCCGCCAGCACAAAAAGTGCCGGCAGCGACACACTGATTTTCCCCATCGGCTAACCGCCGTTTCCGCCTGCAGCAACCGTCCCGCCCCAATCCGGGCTGAAGGCGTAGGTGCAGGCCTCCTCCAGGGCGCGGCTGAATTCTGTCTCTCCGCTGAGTCCGCGGCCCAGCGCCTCTGCGGCGGCGCCGAAATCCACACTGCCGCAGACCGCCTGCACAGCGCGCTGGCGGAAGCTGTCCACGTCCTGCGGGGCTGCGGCGCGCAGAATGACCGCCGCTGCAATCACCGCCAGGCTGACCCACAATCTCCTGCGGCGGACAGACGCGCGTCTTTCCCTGCGGATTCTTTTCAGTTCCTGCGTCTGCAATATATCCTGGTTGATTTTCTGTTCGGTATCATGCTCATTTTTCATCTCTGCAAGCCTCCTGTATCCATATGATATTCTTCCAATCTGACAGACATTCCCGGAGTACGTCCGCAGCGCGGCTTGACAGAAGAAAACGCGCATGATATGTTCAAGCCGCATTGTATGATGGGAAGTGTTTGATATGAGCCTTGTTATCGGCATTGATACCGGCGGCACCTGTACGGACGCCGTCATATATGACCGCGGACGCCGTCATATTCTGTTCAAGAGCAAAGCGCCTACAACCCATGAAAATCTGACTGTCGGCATTGGCGAAGCGCTGGACGGTCTTCCTGCAGATCTCCTTGTCCGGGCGCAGTCGGTGGCGCTGTCAACCACGCTGGCCACAAACGCCTGCGTGGAAAACAAGGGCGGCCGCGCGCGCCTGATCCTGATCGGCACACAGGAAAAAGTCATGCGCTGGATCGGCGCAGATAAAAAATACGGCCTGTGCTACGACGATGTTCTGTGCGTGGAATCGGTCAATTCCATGGACGGCACAATTGCGGAGGAAATTGACTGGGATCAGGTCACCGCCGCGCATGAGCCATGGTTTGCCGCAGCATCGGCGCTCAGCGTTGCCGGGGAGCTGGCAATGAAAAACGGCGCTGTCAGCGAGAGGCGGGCGCGGGACTATCTGAAGGCCAAATATCACGTACCGGTCGTTATGGCCAGTGAACTGGCAAACAAACTCAATGTCTTCGAACGGGGCGCAACGGCGCTGCTGAACGCACGCCTTCTGCCGGTCATTCAGGAATTCACCGCCTCCGTAAAAGCCGCGCTGGACGCGCGCGGCATTCGCGCCAGAGTCATGATCGTGCGAAGCGACGGCAGCCTGATGACGGAGGCTATGGCCGATATACACCCGGTGGAAACCATCCTCAGCGGTCCGGCCGCCAGCGTGCGCGGCGGCGGCTGCGGACGTTCGGGCAGCGCGCTGATCGTCGATATGGGCGGCACCACCACGGACGTGTCCATTCTGCGTGACGGTCAGCCGGTGATGTCGGCCGGCGGCATCACCATCGGCGGCTGGCGCACGCAGATCAGCGGCGTTTTTACAGATACATTTGCGCTTGGCGGAGACAGCGCAGTGCGCGCGGAAGGCGGCGTACCCGTGCTTTTGCCGCAGCGCGTCATTCCGCTCTGCACGGCAGCTGCCCGCTGGCCGAAAATCTGCGCCGATCTGGCGCGGCTGGAGCGGAGCAGGAAACGCTCAAATCTCCCGCTTCACGAATTTCTCTGTCTGATGCGCACGCCGGGCAGCCAGTCCGGCTATACAGCGGACGAGCTGGCGCTCTGCGCCGCTTTGGCGGACGGGCCGGTCATGCTGTTTGACCTTCCACGCTTCGGCCTGAATCCCGCGCGTCTGAATACAAGCCGGCTGGAAAGCGAGGGCATTCTGATGCGCTGCGGCCTGACGCCGACGGACATGATGCACATCAGGGGCGACTTTTCCGCATTTGACGGACAGGCGTCAATTCTGGCTGCCGGGCATATGATGCGGCAGATGCCCCGCTATGACCGGTCGGCTCAGCCTGCGCAGCTGGCTGAGGACATTTATAATGCCGTTCGCCTGAAACTCTACACAAATCTTGCCAAAATTCTGCTGCGCTACCGCTATCCCGAGGAAACTGCTGCCGGCACCGGCGGGCCCCTTGATGCCCTGATCCGCCTTGCCTGGCTGGACCGCAGCACCGCGGACAGTTTTTTCAATCTGAAGCTTGCTGCCGGCGCGGATTTTATCGGAATCGGCGGACCTGTCCACCTGTTTCTCCCGCAGGTTGCCGAAGCTTTCGGCGCGCGCTGCATCATTTCCGATGATGCGGCTGTCGCCAACGCCATCGGCGCTGCTGCCGCAGACATCAGCGCACAGACAGTTGTCTCTATCTCCCCCATTTCCGGCGGCGCAGACGGCTACCTTGTCCACACGCCGGAGGGGACGCGCAGCTTCGGTACTTACAGCGCCGCAGTGGCCGAGGCCCGGACATGCGCCGTGGCCGGAGCCGAAGCGCTGGCCAGAGAACGGGGCGCCTGGGGCGCCATAACCGTTGCGGCGGACGTCCGCGACGAACTGGCCGGCGACGCACAGGGCGCTGAGATTTATCTGGGAACAACCGTTACAGCCGAAGCCCGCAGCGGCAGCTGAACATTTGTATTGACGAATTCCGCCCCGGGTGGTATAAAGAAATAAGAACCGATCGCTTTCAAGTGCCGCCCTGCCGTATGGGCCTGGCGGCAGAATAGAGAACTGGGTGCAAATCCCGGACGGAACCGCCGCTGTAAGCGCTGAGGACGTGTATGTGACGAAAGTCGGCCATTGGGAAACTGAGAAGGCTGGTATACGTTCCGCAGACGCGCAAGTCAGAAGACCTGCTTGAAAGCATTTCAGTCCCTGCGATTTTCAGGGCGCTATTTTGCACGCGTAAACACGGGCGCGGCAGCTGCTTTGGGCTGCCGCGCCTTTTATTTTCACTTTCAATTTTGAGGAGGCCCTTTATGAAAAAACGTGTTTTGTCCCTTCTCCTGGTACTCTGTCTGACATTCTGCCTGATGCCCGCGGCCCTGGCTGACGCTCCGGATTTCACTCTGGAAGCAAACGGACAGGTTATCACCGCGATGGAAGAATCCGTGCTGCCCACCTTCGTGCAGGATGGCTGGACCACCTACGATGACGTGCGCCTGATTACCGTCACACTGCCCGCCGGAACTGACGAAGTCACCTTTACTTCCTTCTCCGCCGGCAGCGTCCTGGCCTACAACTACACGCCTGACGGCAGCTATATCGCCGGCTACTACGAGGATTTCCAGACCGGCGCCCCCACCGCCCAGTGCCCTGTGGACGCTGACGGCGACGGCGCTGCGGACTACATCGCTGTTCAGACGCCCTATGACTCTGAATTCAACTCTGATCTGCTCTATCTGGTTACCTTCAAGTACGACAGTCTTTTCACTCTGGAAGCAAACGGACAGGCCGTCACTGCGATGGAAGAATCCGTGCTGCCCACCTTCGTGCAGGACGGCTGGACCACCTACGATGACGTGCGTCTGATCACCGTCACACTGCCCGCCGGAACCGACGAAGTCACCTTTACCTCCTTCTCCGCCGGCAGCGTCCTGGCCTACAACTATACGCCTGACGGCAGCTATATCGCCGGCTACTACGAGGATTTCCAGGCCGGCGCCCCCACCGCCCAGTGCCCTGTGGATGCTGACGGCGACGGCGCTGCAGACTACATCGCTGTTCAGACGCCCTATGATTCTGAATTCAATTCTGACCTGCTCTATCTGGTTACCTTCAAGTACGCAGGCTTTACCGACGTAACGGCTGACGACTGGTTCCTCAGTGATGTGACTGCCGCTGTCTCCGCCGGTCTGATTGACTGCACCGCTCCCGGTACATTTGCACCGAATGCGCCGATGACCCGCGCCATCTTTGTCGTCGCGCTCTACCGGCTGGCCGGCACACCTTCGGCTGACAGCCGGAATCCGTTTGCTGACGTCACCGAAGAGGACGCTTCTTACGACGCCGTCGTCTGGGCATACGGCGAAGGAATCATTGACGGCCGCACGGACACGCAGTTTGATCCCGAAGCCACCATCACGCGTCAGGAAGCCGCTGCAATGCTGTACAGATACTGCGGCACAGCCGGTGATAACGCCGCTCTGAACGCATATACTGACAAGGGACAGATTGCCGGCTGGGCTACCGACGCCATGGGCTGGGCCGTCAACTCCGGCATTCTGAACGGACGGACGGCAGAAACACTTGCCCCCCGTGGAACCGTCACCCGCGCGGAAGCCGCTGCAATGCTGCTGCGGCTGTCCGGCAAATAAGCTCGATGCGCAGGAACTGCTGACCTGTGTCTCGATATATCTTCCTAAAAAGGCATCCGGCCGGGAAATGCGCTTCCCGGCCGGATGCCTTTTATGCCAGTTGAATGCCGAACATGCACCGGAAAAACGGCCGTGCCCGTCGTCCGCAGCCGCTTTTCAGTCCACACAGCTCCTATTTCACAATCTGGTCGGCAGACACAATGCCGCCCGCCTCGCGGATCAGCCTGCGCAGCGCCGCCGTGTCAACGCCGATAAACGCCGCGCCGCTCTGCGCTGCCAGAGAAGCGGCAATCCCGGCCGCCTGCCCCATGGCAATGCACGGGCCCATCTCACGAAGCGGCCCCAGCACATCGCGTTCAACGCTGATGGCGCGGCCGGGCGCAATGACATTTTCAATACCCTGCGGAACCATGCAGCGATAAGGAATCGGCGTAAAATCCGCCTTTTTGACATTGCGCTCCTCCATGGGCTGATAGCTGGGCCGGTGCGGATCCGGCAAATCCCAGATATATCCGGAGTAGGCGATAACGTCGTCAAAAGCCTTGTCGTCAATCATATCCTGCACGGTCAGCTCATAGGCGCCCACAATGCGCCGCGTCTCCCGGATGCCGATCACATTGGCAATTTCGCGGATTCTGGCGTTTGCAAAACCGGGGAAATACTTTTTCATGATCTCAAAGAGCCGGAAATTCTCTGCACGGCCGCTGACGGTCGCATCTGTCAGAGACTGGCCGTCCGTGCCGTTGACGCCGACCTGGCGGATGGTATTGACAAAATACACATCGCTTTTGGGCAGCTGCGCACAAATGAAAATATCATACGGAAAATCCCAGACACCCTGCTCCCGCAGCTGGGAAATCAGCTTGCGGAACCGAATCTCGCCTGTGGATTCAATATATTCTGTCAGCTGCGCCGTGTCCACATTCTCCACATGCAGCTCCAGAGAAGCAGGCGCCATCAGGCCGTCTCCCTCCCGGCCCAGGCGCACAGGACAGCCGCAGCCGGCAACAAGATCTGCGTCTCCCGTGCAGTCGGCAAAGTATCTGCCGGAAATGGTAAACAGACCGCTCTTGTTGTGAGCGACAATCCCGGTCAGCCGTCCGCCCTCCCGCACAGTATCCACAATATCCGTATAGTACAGAAGCTGAACGCCGGCTTCGCCGCACATCTGCTCCAGGGTATACTTCATGGCTTCCGCATCAAAAATCAGTCCCTCACCCAGATGCTTTTTCCACCCGTGAGGATTGTGGCGCAGATCGATCGTATAGGGATCAATGGCATCACCCGAGGCGACCAGCCGCGCTTCCAGTTCGTCGAAAAGGCCGGATATGCATTTGCTCAGCGTATAATCCTCATTCACATGCTTGGCGCCCAGCAGATGATTCACGCCGCCGTTTGTCCCCACGCCGCCGAGGCAGCCGGTTTTTTCAACCAGCATGGTTTTCAGCCCGGCACGCGCTGCGCTGACAGCCGCAGCGAAACCGGAAAAACCTCCGCCGCAGACAACGAAATCACAGGAATACCTGTTTTCAAGCTCTTTCTGATAAAGCATATCGCGTTCCTCCCCGCTATTTGATCAGCAGCGCGCCGGCAATCACACTGTATGCAGGCACGCTGCCGTCTTTTGACCACAGAAGCTCAAGGCCGAAATACTGCCCGGCCGTTTTTCCCACATCTCCGCCAAGGGCCTCGATCGAATGGCGCATCTCGGCCGGCCGCCGGCAGGCGGTGCCGTCTGCCCGCCCGCAGGTCCGGCAGAGACTGCAGGATCCGGCACTCAGCGCATAACTGCCGGGATACGCCCGTTCCAGCTCCAAAAGCCGGCAAAGCAGATCATCCTTCACCCGGCGGCGGATCTGCGCCGCCTGTGCCGCGCTTTCCGCATCCGTTTTGCCCGCAAGGGACGGCAGATCAATTTTCTGAAAAATCAGGCGGATCCACGTGAATCTGCGCCAGAAATCCTCCACATTGAAATCAAAGGGCGGACACGACCACCGGCAGCCAAAGTTGGGACATTGCAGGCAATAGTCCAGAAAAAGCGCTTCGTTCACATGCAGACGCAGATAATTCTCTGTGCTGTCCAGCGCAGTATATGTTGTCACATTCATGTTCATCCGTTATCCCCCGGTCACAGCTGTTTCATTTTAACACAGCGGCCGCAAAAACAAAAGGCGCAGCCTTTCTTTTTGCTGCAGCGGTGCAACTTTTTTGAACGTCAAAAGGGGCATGCCGCCACTTCTGCACGCCCCTCACGGCACTATTCCATTTCAGACTGCACATGTCTGCACAGACGGACATCGCCGGAAATGACAATGCGCTCCGAAGACGCAGACACACAGATATTCCCGCCCGGCTGGCTGACGCTGACCTCAACGGGCCCTCCTGTGCGCTGCGCCAGATAAGCGCCGACAGCGGCCGATCCGCTGCCGCAGCCGTGTTCATGGACAAGGCTCCCGGCCGCAGGCACCCAGACAACCGGATCAATCCTGCATATATCTTCCGCAAAGGGCAGGACGCCAAGCGCCTCAGCCCCCAGGCGCGCGCACCAGTCTGCCATGCGCTCCTCAGGCACAGTCTGTCCGCCGGGGACAAGCACATGTGCAATTCCAGGAAAAAAGACAACTGGCTCAGCCGCCTCCAGTCCCGGCAGCTCATGCCGCTCAATCCTCTGCGGCAGCGGCATATCCGCACTGCCGCGGTACACATCATCTCTTATCTGCTCTGCGGTGCAGCGCACAAGGCGGTCCGCACCCGAAACCTCCAGCAGCACATCGACAGGCGCCCCGGCCTGCCCGGCGCAAAGCAGCGCAGCCAGGGACATGGACGCATTTCCGCAGAATTCGCCGCCCATCATCTCAAGCCTCGCTTCGCCGCCGCACTGCGGCCGGCAGACAAAGCCGACCTGCTCGACGTTTCCGGTCATCAGCGCGCGGACAACCGCCGCACGCCGGTCATGCGCCACTGGCGAGGTCACAAGCGCGGTGATGTTCCCCGTTGGGTCGGCAATTGTACAACTGATTTTCACAGCGTTTCTCCGTTACTGGTTCAGAAGGCGATTCAAAAATGCCTTTGTCCTCTCCTGCGTGGGGTGATTGATGATGCTCTTCGGATCTCCCTGCTCAACGATTACGCCGCCGTCCATAAAAATCAGATAATCGGACACATCCCGCGCAAACATCATCTCGTGCGTCACAATCACCATCGTCATGTGCTCGCTGGCCAGCCCCCGGATGACCTTCAGAATCTCGCCCGTCAGTTCCGGGTCAAGGGCTGATGTAGGTTCATCGAAAAACAGGATTTCCGGCTTCATTGCCAGCGCACGCGCAATCGACACACGCTGCTGCTGGCCCCCTGAAAGCTGATAGGGGTAGGCATCCGCCTTATCCTCCAGCCCCATTTTCCGCAAAAGCTCCATGGCTTCTTCACGGACCTGCTCATAATTGCGCTTCTGAACGGCGCAGGGCGCATCCGTCAGATTTTTCAGAACGGAATAATGCGGAAAGAGATTAAAATTCTGAAAAACAAGACCAAAAAGGCTGCGGATCTGCCGGAGCTCCTTTGCCGGCGCATAAATGCTGTTTCCCTCGCTGTCGCTTCGCGCGGCATACCTGCCGTGATAGATCAGATCGCCGCCGTCCATTGTCTCAAGAAGCGTCGCACAGCGCAGAAGCGTGGATTTTCCGGATCCTGACGGACCAATGACGGAGACAACCTGTCCCCGGTCCACCGACAGAGAAATATCCTTCAGGACCTCGAGCTCGCCAAAGCTCTTGCGGCAATTATTGATTTCCAGAAGTTTCACGCGGCACGCCTCCTTATCTGTAGTAGGACATCTTCTTCTCGAAGCGCTCCATGATAAAAGCCACGAGGAAATTGAATATGTAGTAGAAAATACCTGCGATGACAAACGGCATCAGCGTCGCCTGTGAGGAAGCGATCTTCTTCGCCAGCGTGAACATCTCACTGTAAGAGATCGCAAATGCCAGTGATGTGTCTTTGACAAGCGTCACCACTTCGTTTGTAACGCTGGGCAGAATACGCTTCATAACCTGGGGCAGAATAATTTTGAAGAATGTCTGGCTCTTTCCGTATCCCAGTACCGCCGCCGCTTCGTATTGTCCTGCCGACATGGATTCAATGCCGGAACGGTAAATTTCCGCAAAATATGCAGCATAGTTCAGCACGAAACCGACAATCACCGCGGTGAATCTGTAATTCGGGCCTGTGGAAATACCCAGAAGCAGGTTCGGGCCAAAATACACCACCATCAGCTGCAGCATCAGCGGCGTTCCGCGCATAATGGATATATAAAGCCGGACCAGCGCCTGAACCGGCTTGAAGCCCGCAAGCGCATGCCGCACACGAAATACCAATCTGCGCCAGAAGCCGGAGCGCTCCCCTGCAGCGGGCAGCGCACCGCGCGCCAGCCGCCGGAACGGCATCCAGTTGGACATGCGGCCGAAAGCCACCAGCAGGCCCAGCGGCAGCGCGCCCAGAAGCGTCAGCCCGAAAATGGCAGTGGATTTCAACAGTCCCCCTGCCAGGGTCGTGATCATTGTCTGTAAACTCATTTCATCAGCCCTTTAATGCGGAAAATGGTGGAGACGCGGGTCCCCACCTTTTCCTGATTATTCGTGCCTGCGCAGCATTTTCCGCAGACATCTGCTATCATTTTTTATCAGCGTGCGGATTTTACTTGTTCAGGAGAGACAGACTCTCAACGACAAGACCGTATTCCACATAGTTCTTTGCCAGCTTCTCCATCGTGCCGTCAGCTGCAATGGCTTTGACCTGCTCCCAGACGGTATTTGCCAGCTCGGTGTCTTCTACACGGAAGCCAATGGCATAAACTTCAGAACTGACAGCTTCGTCCAGAATCTTGTAAGCGCCGTCCTTCTTGCTCATGTTGTAATTGGCCACGCCCACATCAGCCGCGATGGCGTCAGCGCCGCCGTTGTCAAGCTCCAGGAACGCACTGTTGTAATCGGCGCACTCCAGCAGATCACCGAAGGTGGGCGTCAGCTCCGTATCCGCCTCCAGCGCAATCAGTGCAGAGGAGCCGGCCTGGGTGATAACATTCTTGCCGGCCAGATCAGCCAGAGAATTGATGCCGCTGTCCGCTTTTACAACCATGATAATGCTGTTGTCATAATACGGATCCGTCCAGCAATAGTCGTCCAGCAGATCATCAGCCTTTGTGAAGCCGTTCCAGATGCAGTCAATATTGCCGGAATTCAGCTCGGCATCCTTGGAGTTCCAGTCGATGGGCTGCGCCTTGAAGGTCCAGCCAAGACGATTGCAGACTTCCTGCGCCACAGCCAGGTCGAAACCGTCGTAATCGCCGTTTTCATCGATAAAGCCAAAGGGCGGGAACTCGGCGTCAAAGCCAACCACAAACGTCCGGCCTTCGTCGCCGTCATTCTTCGAGCCTTCTGCGCCGCATGCAGTCAGACAGCATACCATCAGTACAAGAGCAAGGATAAATGCAAGAACCTTTTTCATATCGATTTCTCCTCAAAGATTGTTTTGTCCTTCGACTCTGTTATGATACCACATTAGCGAGATAAAGTAAAGCCCTTTTTCGCCGCTTTTCTCCTCCGGCCGCATCTTCTCCAGAATGCATAAAAACCAGCCCGGTCTTCCGGCCGGACTGGTATAAACTGGGCAATCAGCGGATGCCTGAACCCGCTATGCCGTCATTTTTGCAAAAAACGCGGCGCTGTCCGGTCCGCTGGGCCGGTTGAAGCGGCACAGCTCCATCAGCTCGTCCGCCGCACCGGTCAAATGGTTGACCCGCTCCGTACAGGTAAACACGGCCCGGAAGCCAAGCTGGCGCGCAGCCCGGATGGTGTTGGCACAGTAGAAGCCGAAAGGCAGCACGAGGACCTCAGCCCTGCGTCCGAGGCGCGCCTCCATCACTGTCTGGAAGCGCTCCACATCCTGCGTCAGCGCTGAAGTGTAAGCCGCCATATCCTCTCCGCTCATGCTGCTGCATCCCTGCCGCGGCTTCAGCTTATGCATGTCATAGGTATGGCACTGGATTTCAAACGTTCCCGCCGCATCCATCTGCTCCACCTGCTCCCAGCTCATATGCGAGTAGTCCAGCATGTGGTCCGGCTGGTCCGTATACTGCTGCGCAACTGCGCCGATAATGGCCACAACCGCTGTCATCCCGTACTTTTCCAGAAGTGGCTGCGCATAAACAGCCGTACTCTCATATCCGTCGTCAAAGGTAATCATAACCGGTTTCTCCGGCAGCTCTCCCTCTCCGTCGCACCAGGCAATCAGCTGGCGCGCCGTAATTGCTGTATAACCCTGCGTGCTGAGATACTGAAGATCCCGCTCAAACTGCTCCGGACTGATCACATAATTCCCCCAAAGCTTCGGCTTCGGCGAAATATGATGATACATGACAACCGGCAGATCCACCTCACGCGAAGCCGCGCACCGCGCAGGAAGCAGGGACACTGCCAGAGCCAGACAGCAGAGCAGGCTGATCCATCGTTTTTTCATTTCCGCACCTCCCCAAACGCTATTCTCTCCGGAAAGGCATCTGTCATGTGCGGAAAAATCTGCTGCCGCACGCTTTTCTGCAAAGCCGGTATCCGCCGCTTTTCAGACTGTCCGCGGAAAAGATAAAGGCAGCCCCGCTCCAGGGCTGCCCTGCAGTTTTCCGATTCAGAAGCCGGCGCCCGACAGGCGGATCAGTCGTCTCCGCAAAATGCGGCCACAAAACAAATTCCGAGACCTGCAAGCATAACAAGCATTCCAATAAGAAACGGAACAAGCATGTGCGTCCCGAGGAAAGAACCCAAAAGTCCGTCAATCCCATTCCAGTTCCATGGATTCTGCGCTGCATAAATAAAACTGAATGCAGAAAACACCAGTCCAACCACGGTAAGCAGCGCGCCAAAAATCACTTTACAGCCTTTGTCGTTCATGATAAAACCCCCGGTCAGTTCCGGCCTGTCGGCCTGCCTTCATTTTAACAGTTCCCAACCGCGTTTGCAACAGAGCATCGGCCGCTTTTGCGGCAGTGCAGACGAACTGCGGCCTTCGCCCGGCTGAATTGACAACCAGTCATCCAGAAGATATAATGACAGCAGCTGAATTCAGTCCAAAAGCTGTGCCTGCGCAGGTTTTCTGCACAGGGAATCATCGGAAAGCAGGCTTTTTCAAAACATGGGTATTTTGTTTAAAATCAAGCGGCGCGTTCTCTGGCAGCTTTTTTCCCTTCTGCCGAAGGACATGAATAAGGTCGTGCTTACAAGCTTCTACGGGCGCGGCTATTCCGACAGCCCCCGCGCCATTGCGGAGGAGCTGCTGCGCAGGAAAGACTATAAGCTTTACTGGACGGTGAAGGGCCAGGCGGAGGCGGACAGCCTGCCGCAGGACATCACACCGCTCAGACTCGACAGCGCCGGAGAAATCTATCATGCCTGCACCGCCGGCTTCTGGATTGACAATTCCCGCAAATGGTCGTTTGTGTGCAAGCGCGGACGTCAGTTTTACATTCAGACCTGGCACGGCTTCCCGCTCAAGCGCATTGAAAAGGACGCAGGCAGCGCTCTGCCGCCGGAATACATCAAAAGCGCCAGGCATGATTCCGCCATGAGTGACCTTTTCCTGTCAGACAGCCGTTTTTTGTCAGACATTTACCGCAGCGGCTTCTGGTACAGCGGTGAAATTCTGGAGGAGGGTCTTCCGCGCAACGATATTCTGAAAAACCCGCCGGCCGGCGTGGAGGAAAGAGTCCGGACCGCTCTGCACATCCCGGAAAACCGGCGTATGATGCTGTACGCGCCCACCTTCCGCAGAGACTGCGGCCTGGATGTGTATGACATCGACTACACCCGCTGCACCGGGGCGCTGAAGGCGCGCTTCGGCGGCGACTGGATCATTCTGGCAAAGCTCCATCCCAACATTGCGGCAAAGGCCGGCCAGCTGAATCTGGACGGCGTCCATGTGCTCAACGCATCCGACTATCCGGACATTCATGAGCTCTATATTGCATGCAGCGCAATGATCACCGATTATTCGTCCACCATGTTTGACTTTATGATCACAGGCAAGCCCTGTTTCCTCTATGTCAACGATGTGGACGCCTACAAAAACGACAGGAACTTCTATTTTGACCTGGATCGGCTGCCTTTCGGCCGCGCAGTGGATAACGACAGTCTGGACATGCTGATCCGTACTTTTGACCAGTCTGTGCAGGACAGGCGCCGGGAGGTTTTCATGGACGATTTCGGGATCCGCGAAACCGGACGGGCCGCGGCTGCAGCGGCGGACAAAATGGACAAAATCAGAGCTGAAAGGACAAAAGCATGAAACGAGTGATCACCTACGGCACGTTTGACCTTCTCCACTACGGGCACATCAATCTTCTGCGCCGGGCAAAGCAGTACGGCGATTACCTGATCGTGGCGCTTTCCACGGACGAATTCAACTGGAGCAAAAAGCAGAAGAAATGTTATTTTGATTATGAACAGCGCAAGCAGCTTCTTGAAGCCGTGCGCTATGTCGATCTGGTCATTCCGGAGGAAAACTGGGAACAGAAAATCTCGGACGTTCAGGAGTACCATGTCGACACCTTTGTCATGGGCGATGACTGGGCCGGCAAGTTTGATTTCCTGAAGCCCTACTGCGAGGTGGTCTATCTGCCGCGCACGCCGGAAATCTCCACGACACAGATCAAGCACGATCTCAACAGCAGCACACAGCATGCGTGACAGCGCGCACTGCCGGCGGCTATTTTAAAAAATTGATGACAGAGCGGGTGAAAAACAGTTGTTTTTCACCCGCTTTTCTTTTCCGCCTCCGCCGGTCACTCAGCCTGATTGATCCGCCGGCGCCCCTCCGTCCTCACATGCCGTCACACGGAAAACCCGGAGCGTCTCCCCTTCCACTGCAAATCCCACATCAAAGCCGGCAAACGGCAATCCGTACACTTTTTCCGGACTGTCATCATAGCCGGGACGCGGATCCTCTGCCAGAATTCCCAGAAGCGGCGCACGCAGCCTCTCCGGGATCTGCTCAAGAAGCGCCGGTGGGAAATCCACCTGCAGAAGATGGGTTTTCGTACCGGCTGTGTATCCCTCGGCTGCATCCGGCCGGCAGTCAGTCAGGGGCACATATGGTTTGATGTCAAAAACCGGCGTCCCGTCCAGCAGATCCGCGCCGGCCACCAGGAGAACAGGACCATCCGCAGCGCTGCAGTCAATTCCCGTCAGCCGCACGCAGGAGAGTCCCAGGCCATTTGGTCTGAAGGGCGAGCGGGAAGCAAAAACACCCACCCTGCGGTTTCCGCCCAAACGCGGCGGCCGCACAGTCGCATGCCACTTTCTGCCGCTGCAGGCCGAAAAATGCCAGATCAGCCAGATGTGCGAAAACCCCTCCAGCTCCCGCAGTGCCTCCGCCTGCCTGTACTCCGGCTCAAATACCACGCGCCCCTGCAGCGTTTCCACAAGTCCGCTCTGCCGCGGGATTCCGAATTTTGATGAAAAGCCTGTCTGTATCCGCGCAATCGGATGAATCAGCAGGCTGCCGCTGTCCGTCATGATCTGTCTTCCGCCTTTCCTCCCGGTTTTTCTGCTCTGCCGAAGGCGCTGCGGCAAAAGGCCGCCCGCCGTCCTGAACCCTGCATAATCAGTCTCCGCTGCCGGGACCTGTCAATTCACCGCGTCCCTGATACTCACTGCGGAGAATCTCATCCATCTCTTCCGGCGTTTCCCTGCAGCCGCCGGCCAGCCACATCTTCACAAGCGCGTTCAGCCCGCTTCTGAAAAACTCCACATGATATGCAATGTACCTGTTGTCAAAATGGCGCTCCGCCTGATGAATGTCATAGTATTTCAGCTTGAAATGATTGTCATATCCCAGTTTGAAATAAGTCCGGTAAAACAGCTGGTTTTTCCGGATATGCCGGAACAGCCGCAGATAATCGTTGCTGTTCCAGCCTTCGGTATTCTCCTCTTCATAAAGCTCGCTGACATCATCCTCCAGGCGCTTTCTCACCTGATCTGCAAGATCATACAGGTCTGCAAAATTGGCATAGAAAGTGCTGCGGTTCAAGCCGCATTTCTTGCAGATGTCAGACACGGTCAGTTCATTCAATTCCCTGTCCTGCAGGAGCTCAACAAACGCCTTTTCAATCCGCTCCACAGATTCACGCCGGCGGCGGTTATTTTTCGTATTCATTTCTGTCTCCATTATTCCAACACCGGTTGGAAAATTGATGATTGTTTCTCTTTTACTCTATGTAGTATACTGTATTCAGGATAAAACAACAACTGTTGTCTTAATCTTTTTTAGAGGTGTTGAGCATGAAAAAAAGCAGTTTCATCGCCCTTGTACTCGGTACTGTCAGCGGTGTCCTGTTCGCCCTCGGCGTCTGTATGGCGCTGATCCCGGAGTGGGATGCCTTCAGGCCCGGCGTGATTTTTGGCGTCGCTGGTCTGGCCCTCGGCATCATCACTGTGCTGATCTGGAGAAAAATGGAACACAAAGCGCCGGTCAGGGTTGCCGGAAAAACAATTCTCGCCATCGCCGTCGGCATCGTCGGCGTGCTGGCCCTGGGCATCGGCATGTGTTTCAGTATGGTCTGGGACAAAATCATTGCCGGGATTCTGATTGGCCTGGCCGGCATTGTGATTCTGCTGTGCCTGATTCCTTTGACTGTGGGGATTCAAAAATGAAACAGACGATGCTTTCAGCTCTTTACATGGGGCAAAACAAGGTCGACGTCAGTCAGGTGCCCGTCCCGGAAGTCGGGCCACATGACGTGCTGATCCGAAACACTTATTCCAGCATCTGCGGAACAGATGTTGCCGTATATACAAAAGGGCCGAACACGGGACACCGCATCAGCATCGGCGGCGAGTTCGGCCATGAAGCCGTTTCCCGCATTGCGGCAATCGGCGGGGAAACGGCCGGATTTCAGGTGGGACAGCGCGTCTATCCCTATCCGCTTTTTGCCAAGAATGATCCGCGCAGAGCCGGTACCATCGGCGGATTTTCAGAATACATTTTAATTCCGGAGGCAAAAATCAACCATGCGCTTTATCCCGTTCCGGATGAAATCGACGACAGGACCGCCTGCCTGACCGAGCCGTTCACAGTGGGCTGCAGAGCGGCGCGCCGCGCCATGCCGCAAAGCGGCGAAAACGCCGTCGTATTTGGCAGCGGGACAATCGGCATTGCCGCCGCGATCGCGCTGAAGTGGTTCGGGGCGGAAAAGGTCATGATCTGTGATCTCTCTGACTTCCGGCTTTCCATTGCCGGACAGCTCGGTTTTGAAACCTGCAACACGGGCAGTGAAAGCTTTACGGAAAAAGCCTCCGCCTACTTCGGTTCCGCGTACGCGCTTACAGGCCCGACTGCCGATATTGATATTTTCATCGACGCCGCCGGAAACACAGCCATTCTTGACCTTTTCATGCAGGCAGGAAAAATTGAAAGCCGATTTGTGTCAGTCGCCGTCAACAATGCAGTACGTCAGCTGGATCTGCTGCATTTGACCTATGCACAAAAGAGCATCATCGGCTCCGGCGGATATACGCCTGAGGATGTGGCCGATGTATTCTCCATCATGAAAAGCGGCAGGTGGAATATCTCCTCAATCATTACGCATGAATTTCCTCTCAGCGAAATTGAAACGGCCATCCGGACGGCCTCAGACACGGAGCATGCCCTGAACGTTGTCATCAAATTCGGTGCATAACCCCGGAAAAGGTCTGGTCAGGCAGATGCTCCGGCCGCTGCAGTTTCAAATTCATTCAAAGGAGCACAGTCAACTGATATGAAAGATTACACGATCCCCGAAGCAGGTCAAAATGCTTCCGGAAAAGCGGCAGAGCGCTCTGATGACGGCGGACAGACGAGACTGGAGGACACCTTCATCGGCAGATACCTGGCCAAAGACGGGGAAACAGTTGAAGAAGCGAGAAAACGGATCAGGCAGGAAGAACACCGCCGCAGACACGGATCGCTTTGAGCGCTCTTTTTTCAGATTTCTATTGACGAAGCGTCAAACTCGTGATAGGGTATATGCATATTGAATAACGGCAAATGAAGTTCTTAGGAAAATGGCGCATGCCTGCCGAAGGAATAACACTCTCAGGCGTCCGGTTTCCGGACAGAGACTAAGAATGGATGTGGCTCTGGAGAATCTCAGAAATGAGTACCGAAGGTGCAAGGCGGTTTTCCGCTGAATCTCTCAGGTAAAAGGACAGAGTAAGCCCTGTTCCCCATCATCAGAGGGGAATTGTGTGCGTATATGTCTTGTTCTCCGGAGCGGCTGAATTTGCAGCCGTTCCGTTTTTTTATGGAGGAAAAGAAAATGCTATTGTCTATCGTTCAAACCATCAACTCGTATCTGTCGGACTACATTCTGGTAATTCTTCTGATCTCCGTGGGTTTGTGGTTCACCATCAAAACACGCTTTGTGCAGATCCGCTGCTTCGGCGAAGGCATGCGGAAGGTTTTCGGCAATCTGTCACTCAACGGAAAAAAGCACCACAGCGGCATGAGTTCATTCCAGGCGCTGGCCACCGCCATCGCCGCACAGGTGGGAACCGGCAACATTGTCGGCGCCAGCGGCGCAATTCTGACCGGCGGCCCCGGCGCCATTTTCTGGATGTGGATCATCGCCTTTTTCGGCATGGCCACAATTTATGCAGAGGCCACGCTCGCCCAGCAAACACGCAAAACGGATAAGAACGGGCGGATTCAGGGCGGCCCCGTTTATTACATAACCACCGCCTTCAAGGGCCGTTTCGGCCGCTTCCTTGCCGGCTTTTTCGCAGTGGCCATCATTCTCGCCCTGGGCTTTTTCGGCTGCATGGTTCAGTCCAACTCCATCGGCTCGACGTTTGAGACGGCGTTCGGCATTCCGTCCTGGGTTGTCGGTGTTGTGCTTGTAATCATCTGCGGCGTGATCTTTCTGGGCGGCGTCCGCCGTCTGGCCTCTGTCACGGAAAAGATCGTTCCCGTCATGGCCGCGCTTTTCCTGCTTGGCGGTCTCGTCGTTCTGATCGCGCGCATTCAGTATGTGCCTGCAACCTTCGGCATGATTTTCAAATACGCGTTCCAGCCGCAGGCCATCATCGGCGGCGGCATCGGCTATGCGCTGAAAACCGCCATCAGCCAGGGTGCCAAGCGCGGCCTTTTCTCCAATGAGGCCGGCATGGGCTCCACCCCCCATGCACATGCGCTTGCAAATGTAGAAAATCCCCATGATCAGGGCGTTGTCGCCATGATCGGCGTATTCATCGATACATTTGTGGTTCTCACGCTGAATGCACTGGTGATTATCTGCACGCTGTATACCAGCGACGGCATTCTGGCCGCCGGCGCCATCCCCGACACCATCACCAAGGCCAATCTGGCACAGACCGCTTTCGGTTCAGTATTCGGCGCAAATGCAGGCGCAATGTTCGTCGCCGTCTGTCTGTTCTTCTTTGCATTTTCAACGGTTCTGAGCTGGAATCTCTTCGGAAAAATCAACATGTCCTATCTTTTCGGAGAAAAGTCCACAAAAATCTACACCGTGATTGCCCTTGTATTCATCTTCCTGGGCACCGTGGCTTCCAACGATCTGGTTTGGGAGCTGTCCGATATGTTCAACCAGCTGATGGTCATTCCCAACGCCATTGCCCTGTTCGCCCTGACCGGTATGGTCGTCAAATCCGCACAGCGCCGCGCCGCGGACACACTGCAGAAATGAGCTTTCATCCGGCAGCGCTCCCCCGGCGGAATCCGCTCAGCGAAGCAGCACAGCCCCGCATGAAAAGCGAAACGGAATATCAAAATGAGAGGCCTGCCCCCCGGGCAGGCCTCTTGTCTGTTTTTCTTCTGTTTTTCTCTGCTTTTCCCGCAGACCGGATGATTTGCAAGGACTGATCAAATGTCCTGTCTGAACTTCCCGTTCGACAGAGCCGCAGAAAACCCGTCCGCATCATTTCCCAGGCGCTTTTTCCGGTTTTGCGTCTTCAGCGTGCATGGCTTATCCTTTTCCGATTCTGCTTCTAATCCTGTTTTCTGCTTTTTGCAAAGGCGTTGACTATGATCCTGACTGCGGCAAAGAGCACACCGGCCACCGGCCAGACGATCCAGCTTCTCTCCCAGTCTTCAGTGATGAAGCTGTACGCCAGAAAACCGGCAGTCACCGCAAGCCAGTAAACGGTACTGAAAGCAGAACCTTCCTTTCTCTCACGCTTCGCCTGTTTTGAAAAATCTCCCTCTTCAAGCAGCTTCTGCATGGCAGACCATGTCGTGCCCGTCCGGACAAAAAACTGCACGCCTATACCGACCAGCAGAAGAAGCACCGCCACGGCAGCAACGCTCCAGAAATCGCTCTCTGCCAGAAAGAGCACCAGGAAAAGCGGGATCACGGACAGAATGCAAAAACTGGTACCCAAAATCAGTCCGCGCGTATAGTGACTTTTATACTGCTCCCTTTTCTCACGGACCATATCCGATACGCCGTATTCGGTTTCGATGGCTTCTGTATCCAAAAATTCAAATGTCTTGCCTTTCATGCCGCTTGAAATGAAAACGGCGACCGCAGCGGCAATCATAAGAAACAGAACGATCAGCCCCACGCCGGCAGCGAGGTTTTCCGATATAGGCAGCACTTGCGTGTCTGCGCCGGCAGCCAGGACCAGAAGACACGCGGGTGAAAGAATGCACAGAAAAACGGCCAGCGCAAGCCGCTTTGCTGCCGCCGCCCGCTCATCCAGAAATGCCATGGCCTCCGCCATGGTGACCTTTCTGGCTGTCTCCGGCATGGCGTCCTGCCGATCAGACGCCGGCCGCTCCACCGCAGGTATGCAGCATTCTTCCGTCTGCTCCTCTTTCAGCAGATAGTCCGTGCTGACGCCGAAAATCCGGCTCATCTGTACGATTTTTTCAAGCTCCGGTACCGACTGTGCGCCCTCCCACTTGGAGACGGACTGCCGCGTCACATTCAGTCTCTCAGCCAGTTCTTCCTGCGACCAGCCGTTCTGTCTGCGCAGTGTGATGATTTTGTCTGCAAGGATCATATTCTCTCTCCCCATCTGTGATTTCAATTGCCGGTCTTTTTCCGTGCCCGGTTTGCATAGAGAATACCGTTTTTTCCGGTTGCGCGCCAGAAATCAGCCCCGTCAATCTGTCAACCGTCAGTTGCGTTTGCATTTTTCGTCCAACAATTTGCTCCTGCGCCCATCATATTCCATATACTGAAAATGTCAAGCAGAATCTGCCCCGCTTCCCGTGCGGTGCATTTAAGAGAAAAAGTTCCGCTTCCGTCCTTTTGCAGAACGAAAGCGGAACTGCTCATTCATACGCTATCCGGCAATTTTCTCTTCCACGCTTTCCAGCGCAAGCTGAAGCTGTTCGTCATCCGCGTGGTCAAGCCTGCCCAGATAAAGGCTGTAATAATCCTCATCGCTGATTTCTTTTTCGATATCCGGCGCAATTCCCACGTCAGCCAGGCTTTGCCCGTGCGGCGTATAGTATGCCTTTGTGGACAGGACAATGGCCGAGCCGTCGCTCAGATACAGCGTGGACTGAGAGTAACCTTTGCCGGTGGTATGCTGGCCCACAACCACAGCCCAATCATATTCCCGCAGGGCTTCCGCAAAGAATTCCGCAGCACTGTACGTGTTGTCGTTCACCAGTACTGCCATCGGCAGTTCAATACAGTCCGCATCGGAATAAACGCTGGACTCCACGCCGGCGTTGTTCTCAGAAGAAAACAGCAGACCCTCCGGAAGCAAATAATCCAGCATATCCATCAACTCAGTCAGGCGCCCGCCGCCATTGAAGCGCACGTCAAACACAAGTCCTTGGGCGCCCTGGGCAATCAGGTCATCCACAGCAGCAATAAAATGCTCGGCTACGCCATGGTTAAAATTTGAGATCGTCACATACCCTACGCTGCCAATCAGCTCCGCCGTTACAGTTTGCGTCTCCACCAGGCGTCTCTGTACAGAAATATCTTCCTGGCTGCCGTCCTCATGCTGAACGGTCAGAACAACACTGGTTCCCTCAGCACCCTTGACGAGTTTTTTTGCATCGTCAAGATCCATATCGAGAAGGCTCGTCCCGTCTGCCGCAAGAATCATGTCACCAGGTACAAGCCCAGCCTCTTCAGCGCCGCCCCCCGCAGCCACTTCCTGCACAACGAGGCCCTCGCCGTCTGCCTTGGCCACTGTAATACCGATGCCCACATAGCTGTTGTTGACGTTCTCCATGTGTTCTTCCATCTCATCCAGAGACACGTAATAGGACCAGCGGTCACCCAGTCCGGCCATCATTCCGTCAATCGCGCCGTCAATCACAGCGCCGGTGTCAACCTCGCCGATATAATTCTCATCGATCAGCCGGACAGCCTCAAGCAGCTTTTCATACGGTTTGTTTTCCCGGAGCTTCCGCTCCATCACCAGCCATACGGTGCCGGCCGACAGGGCGGCCACAAGCACAAGCGTCAGCGCAGTGAACACAAAACGCTTCCAGTTGACTTTCCTTTTCCGCTTTTCATCCTCATTCATGAATCACTCACCAGCTTCCGCATCCATATCCGGCTCATAGCCCAGATATGCCAGCGTTTCTGCAAACACGGAACCTGCCACAGGCGCGGCCATGGCGCCGCCGCTGACGGCAGTTCCCGTATCGGTACCGGGCGTATCCAGGATCACCAGAACCGCAATAGCCGGGTTATCCGCAGGTGAAACGCCGCAGAAGGATACGGCGTAATCCTCGGTACCCTCCTCGGTTTCTGTTCCGGTTTTTTCGGATGTACCTGTCTTGCCTGCAATGCTGTAGCCCTGCACTGCCGCGTTGTGTCCGGTGCCGTCGTCGTCCGCAACCACGTTTTTCAGCAGCTCACAGACTGTGGCGGATGTTTCGCTGCTGATGACCTGCCGCACAACATTGGTTGATCTGGAATAAACAATGTTGCCGTCCGGATCTGTAACGGTATTGACCACATGCGGCTCCAGCAGATAGCCGCCGTTGGTGGCCGCGGCGATGGCGGTGATCATCTGAATCGGCGAAATGGAAAACGTCTGGCCGAAGGATGCCGCTGTCAGCTGGGAGTAGTTGTCCGCGTTGAAAAAGACGTCCTCGCTCCACCAGGTACTGCTTGTCTCGCCGTCCAGATCGATGCCTGTTTTTTCAAAAAGCCCAAAGGCTTCCACATAATCGTAAAAGCGCTGCGCGCCGATGGACAGACCGATTTCCGCAAACGCGACATTGCACGACTGCTTTACGGCCTCCGGCAGGCTCAGAATCCCGTGACCGGTCCGGTTCCAGCAGTGCAGCGGATCGTCACGTCCGAGGATCTCCACGCTGCCTTCACAGTCGAATGCCGTGTCCAGCGTGGCCGTGCCGTCCTCCAGCGCCATGGCCAGCGTGATGGTCTTGAAAACGGAGCCCGGCTCATATCCGGTATGTACCGCGTAATTGCTCCACTGCGCAATGCGGGCGTCAGCCATCGCGGTATTGTGTTCGTCATCATCCGTAATTGTCTCCAGCTGCTTCTGCACATCGGCGCTGACTTCCAGGGGCTTGTTCGGATCATATGTATCCGCATTGGCCAGCGCCAGAATGTCCCCGTTCCGGACATCCATGATGATGCACGTCCCGCCGTTTTCCACTTCGTATTCCCGCACCGCCTGCTGCAGATATTTTTCTGCAATCGCCTGGATATTGACGTCAATCGTCAATTCCACCTGACTTCCGTCAGTAGCGGTGCTCTCTGTCTGGGAAAGGATATGGCCATCTCCGGTTTTGACATAGTATTTATATCCGTCCGAACCTCTGAGATAGCTGTCATATTCCTCTTCAACGCCGTAAAGGCCTTTCCCCTCCGAACCGATAAAGCCCAGCACATGACAGCCCAGGCTCTCGTACGGGTAATAACGGGTGTAAGTATCCTCCAGATGCACGCCCACAAGGCCGTTTTTCTGCTTGAAAGCAGATACGCGGTCCGCAACCTCCTGACTCACTTCCCACGCAACGACCTCATACCATGAGCTTTTGTTTTCATTGCGTGCAATGATCCCTTCCTTTTCGATATTCAGAATTTTGGAGAGATTTTCGGCTATCATGTCGATATCTTCCTCGTTTTCCTGAATCTCATATGGGCTGATGAACACATTATAGGTTGTGATGCTTACCGCCAGCGTGTTGCCGTTGCAGTCAGTAATCATGCCGCGCGACGCCGTGACCTTTGACTGATACGTCTGCTGCTCCACCGCCTGCTGCGTGTAGTATTCGTGCTGGTCAATCATGATGTGCCAGAGCGTATAACCAAGAATAATGAACATCGCCACGCCCATAATGGCCAGCAGCACAGTCACTCGGCTGCGGACAGCGCCGTTTTTCTTCTGTTTTCTGTTTTCGGGATCAGCCATTGTTCTCTCCATTTTTATCGGCCGCATTCATTTGCGGCAAAGGGTTCACAGTCCCCCGCTTCAGGGCTGCCTGTACCTGTGTCCGGGAGCAAAATGCCGTTCTTTTTCAGAATCTCCAGCGCCGCATCGGCATCCATGCTGATCTGCTTCGTCAGCGCGTGCGCATCTGAAAACACTTTTTCAGGGCGAATAAAGGCGTAAAAGTCCAGCCGCAGCATTTTCCCGTACAGATCGCCGGAAAATCCCAGCAGATTGCTCTCCACTGTCAGGTGCCCGTCCCCGTGAAATGTTGGACGCACGCCGATATTTGTCACAGCCGGATACACGCCCTCCGGCGTATACGCAGCCGTGGCATACACCCCGCGGCGCGGCACCAGTACCTGCGGCGCATAGTCCATATTCACTGTTGGCCGGCCGATGGTCCGCCCCACATGACGGCCGCTGCGGACAACGTCCGACAGAGAATACGGGTGACCCAGAAACCGGTTGGCGCCGGCGACATCGCCTGCTTCCAGCAGCTCCCGGATATGTGTGGAGCTGACAGTCACGCCGTCCAGCGTGACTTTCTCCGCGATCCGGCATACAACGCCCATCTGCCGGCATTTTTCCCTCAGCTTTTCAGCATCGCCCAGGCCCTTGTAGCCAAAGCGAAAATCGTAGCCGGCCACCAGCCCTCCGGCATGATATGTCCGGCACAGCCATTCCACAAATGCCGTCCATTCCATGTGCATCAGTGCGTCATCGAAATGAAGCAGTATCATTTCATCTATACCGAACAGCCGCTGCAGCAGCTCCTGCCGGTCCTGAACGCTTGTGATCAGGCCTGCGGTACTGCCGCTGACCATCCGGTCAGGGTGCGTGTCAAACGAGAGGACCGCGGGCGTCCAGCCATTCTCTTCCGCCATCTGCTGCGTAAGCTCCAGCAGGCGCCGGTGTCCGAGATGCAGTCCGTCAAAAAAACCGAGGGCAATTACCCTTGCGGTATCGTCCATATCTATACCTCAAAAAAACTCTTCTCAGTGTGCATAACGCCGTTGTCTATCCTTCCCACCATCAGGAAAAGACCGTTTTCGTTATAGACTCTGTACCGTCCGTCCGGCCGGCCATCCAGGGAAAAATCTGCGCCGTTGCGGCACATTTTTTCCTTTTTCCCGGACACCGTCACCGCCGGGTACCGGCTGAATACGGAATCCACGGGCATCAGCAGCTTCTCCGGGCAGCCCTGCCGGACAGCCGCAGATACTTCTTCAAGCGTCACAGCCTGCCCGATGGAAAACGAGCCTGCACGCACCCGCCGCAGTGCGCACATGGCTGCTCCGCAGCCAAGCCGCCGGCCGATCTCGTGACACAGCGTCCGGATATACGTTCCCTTGGAGCAGACCACGCGCAGCGTGTATGTGTCGCCGCCGCCGGAGAGCAGCTCAAGCACGCGGATGGTGACCTGCCGCGGCGTCCGCTCCAGCTCCACACCCCTGCGGGCCAGCTCATAAAGCTTTTTTCCGCCCACCTTGACTGCCGAATACATCGGCGGGAGCTGACTGATCCTGCCGGTGAATTCCGGCAGGACAGCCCGCAGAGCCGTCTCATCCGCCGTGCAGTCCCACGTATGCAGGACCGTCCCGGTGGTGTCCTGCGTGTCCGTCTCGATGCCAAGCCGGATCCCCGCAATATACTCTTTTTCGTCCGACTCGCAGAACTCAACAGCGCGGGTCGCCCTGCCAATAAACACCGGCAGGACGCCTGTCGCCATAGGGTCCAGCGTTCCCGAGTGGCCGACGCGCCGTTCATGCAGCATTCCGCGCAGCTTGCACACCACGTCGCTGGACGTCCAGTCCCGTGGCTTGTCCACAATCAGGATTCCCGTCATGCCCAGTGCGTCTCCAGTGCGCGCACAAGCCGGCTGGCCGCTTCTTCCGGTTCCGCATCGATGCTGCATCCGGCAGCCTGCGCATGTCCGCCGCCGCCGAAAAGTCCGCAGATCCGGCTTGCATCGACCGCGTCGGTTGTCCGCAGGGAGATTTTGCTGCGTCCCGGCCCCAGTTCGCGCACGGTGACGCCGGCATCCACGCCCTCAATCTCCGCAGGCAGGGATGCGATGTTTTCCAGATCATCCTCGGTCGCCCCGGCTTTCCGGATCATCTCCTGCGTCAGCACAATCGCAGCGATTGTGCCGTTTCTGTAAAACTGCAGCCCTGACAGAACCGCACCCTCAACAGCTATGCGGCTCTTCGCCCGTGTACGGAAAAACTCCTTGTTGACGCTTTTGTTGTCCGCGCCGGCAGCCACAAGCCGGGCCGCCGCGTACAGCGTCTCCGCCGTGGTATTGCCATAGGCGAAACAGCCGGTATCCGTGGACACCGCAATGTAGAGCAGCTGCGCCATTTCACGATCCAGCTGCACATTGAGCAGATCCAGCAGTGCAAGGATGATCTCCCCGCACGCCGCTTTTTCCGGCTGCACACAGACCAGCTGTGCATACGCCGTGTTGGAACCATGGTGATCCACAGACAGCTCAACGCTGCGCCTGTACTGCGCGGCGCTGTCCGGAAAGAGCGTTTCCGACGCAGTATCCACCGTAACAATATGCTGCGGGCGGAATCCTGCCGGCGCCACATAGGCGCCCACATACGCTCTGTACCGCCCGGTCATTCCCGGGTTGTCCAGCAGCCACGCATGCTTCCCCGCCGTCTGCAGGCCCCGCGCCAGGGCCGCCGCAGAGCACAGCGTGTCCCCGTCCGGCCGGATATGGGTCAAAAGCAGATAGTCGTCGTGTTCGAGCAGCCACCGGGCCGTTTCATTCAGTGTCAGCTTCATCAGTATCCTCCGGAATATTCAGGTCGCTGATGACCTTGTTGATGTGCGCGCCGTGTTCAATGGAATGATCCAGCTGGAACACGAACTCCGGCACATTGCGCAGGCTCAGCCGCGCACCGATTTCATGGCGCAGCCAGCCGGAAGCAGATTTCAGTCCCCTCATAAACTCTTTTTCAGACTGCAGACCATAAACGCTCAGGTAGACCTTGCACCAGCGCAGGTCGCCGGTGGTCTCAACGCCCGTAACGCTGATCAGTCCCTGATTCACGCGCGGGTCCTTTACGCTGCGCAAAAGCTCCGACAGAGCCAAACGGATATCTTCATTTGTCCGCTGAATTCGATTGGACGCCATAAACATCCTCCTTGCAGTTACGGGCGGGCCGAATGACCCGCCCGTTTCAGTATTAATCCTGGATCTGCTCCATCACAAAGGCCTCAACAATGTCGCCTTCCTTGATGTCATTGAATTTCTCAATGGACAGACCGCATTCGAAGTTCGTCTGAACTTCCTTCACATCGTCCTTGAACCGGCGCAGAGACGCCAGTTCGCCTTCATGGATCACAATGCCGTCACGAACGAGCCGCACACCGCAGTTGCGCACAATTTTGCCGTCCTGAACATAGCAGCCGCAGATCGTGCCGACCTTGGATACTTTGTAAACCTGGCGCACCTCGGCGTGGCCGATCACCGACTCCTTGAACTTCGGCGCCAGCATGCCCTTCATGGCCGCCTCAATTTCATTGATGCAGTCATAAATCACGCGGTACATCCGCATATCCACCTTGGAGCGGGCGGCATTGTCCCTGGCCGCAGCGTCGGGCCGCACATTGAAGCCAACGATGATCGCGCCGGAAGTGGACGCCAGCATGACATCGGATTCGTTGATGGCACCGACGCCGGAATGAATCACCTTGACACGCACCTCATCATTGGAGAGCTTCTCAAGCGAGGACTTGACGGCTTCAGCCGAACCCTGCACGTCAGCTTTTACAATGATGTTCAGTTCCTTCAGCTCGCCCTCGCGAATCTGGGCAAACAGATCCTCAAGCGAAACATGCTTTGTGCCGAGACCGGCATTTTTCTGTTCACTCTTTCTCTGCTCCGCCAACTCCTTCGCCATCCGCTCGTCCGCGACAGCGTTAAAGATATCGCCGGCGCCGGGCACTTCAGACATACCCGTGATTTCCACAGGCATGGACGGACCCGCCTCCGTCACGCGCTCGCCCTTGTCGTTGGTCATCACGCGCACACGGCCGACCGCCGTACCGGCAATGATGATATCGCCCTGACGGAGCGTGCCGTTCTGAATCAGAACCGTCATAATCGGGCCGCGGCCTTTGTCCAGGCGCGCCTCAATAACCGTACCCTTGGCCGCACGGTTGGGATTGGCTTTCAGCTCCTGCATCTCTGCAGTCAGCGCCACCATTTCAAGCAGGTTGTCGATGCCTTCGCCTGTTTTGGCGGAAATGGGACAAATAATCGTATCGCCGCCCCAAGCCTCGTCAACCAGCTCATATTCGGTGAGCTGCTGACGGATCCTGTCGGGATTAGCGCCGTGCACGTCCATCTTGTTGATGGCCACAATAATCGGAATTTTAGCCGCTTTCGCATGGTTGATGGACTCAACGGTCTGCGGCATGATACCGTCGTCCGCCGCAACAATCAGAATCGCAATATCCGTTACCATGGCACCGCGTGCGCGCATGGAAGTGAACGCCTCATGTCCCGGCGTATCCAGGAAAGTAATGGGCTTCCCGCCGATTTCCACGCGGTAAGCGCCGATATGCTGCGTGATACCGCCGGCTTCGCCCGCCGCAACATTGGCACGGCGGATATAGTCCAGCAGAGAGGTCTTGCCGTGGTCAACATGGCCCATGACAACAACGACAGGCGCACGGCTCACCAGTTCTTCCGCGCTGTCCTCATGATCGTCGATCAGCTTCTCTTCGATTGTAACGACAACTTCCTTTTCGACCTTGCAGCCAAGCTCCATGGCCACCAGCGCCGCCGTATCATAGTCGATCATATCAGAGACAGAAGCCATCACACCCAGCTTGATCAGTCTGCGTACAACTTCAGCACCCGTCTTTTTCATCCGGGAAGCCAGCTCGCCGACCGAGATTTCATCCGGGATCTGCACCTTCACAGGCGCTTTTTTGGCCACTTCCAGCTGCAGGCGGTTCATCTTGTCGCGCTCTTCCTGACGGCGCTTCGCGCTGGACGCCATGCTCTGGCCCCTGCTGTTGTTCTTCTTGGTGAACTTCTCCTTGCCGTGCTTCATGTTCTGCGCGCGCTCCGGAACAAGCTTATCCAGGCGCTCGTCATATTTCGCAATATTGATCGTCACACCGGACGTATCAACAATCCGCTTTTTCGGCACCACATCTCTGGGCTGCTGCGGCTTTTCCGTTTTGGTCTGCTGCGGCTGCTTCTGCGGCTGCGGCGCAGGCGTGCTCTGTTCAGCCGCGCTTTTTTTATCTCCGGTCTTCTGCGCCGGTGCCTGTTCGGCAGGCGCCTGCTCTTTCGGCGCAGCCGTCTCCTCCTTGCCGGGAACCGCGTAAAGCTCCTCAATGCTTGCAACCTGATGATGCTGCGTCATATACTCAAAAATCAGATCCAGCTCATGCTCGGTCAAAACCTGCATGTGATTTTTCGGCGTCTCTGCATATTTCGTCAAGATCTCGGAAATTTTCTTGGAAGTGGTTTTAAAATCTTTGGCCACCTCATGGATCCTGTACTTCATCATCATCATCTTTTTGTCCTCCTCTTTCCCATCTTGACATTCCGCTGGTGGGCTGCAGCTTCTTTTTTTCTGGCCTGCACACGCGCCGCTTTCTCCTCAAGGACAGCCAGCTGCGCATCATACACGCCCGGGAACTCCACTGACAGCTTCTGCACAAAAAGCGCAGCCATGCCTGCGTCCGTCAGCGCGGCCATGCTGGGCGTTCCTGCACCGAGCGCACCGCCGACCTCTGCTTTCGTATATGTCAAATCCAACCGGAGCACATGGCCCGCGGCTGTAAAATGCTCTGCCCTGCGCCGTGCGTTATCTGAAGCGTCAGACGCCACGATGAGGAGCCTGGCTTTTCCTGCCCGGCAGGCAATGCCGGCCGCCTCCTCGCCGGTCTCAATGAATCCCGCCTTTCTGGCAAGACCCAAAACATTCAGACTATTCGGCATTCTCTTCCTCCATCTGCTTTTCCAGAAGAGCATAGACCTCCGCAGGGATCGCAGTTTCAAAAGCGCGCTCCAGCGCCTTTGATTTCTCCGCCTTTTTCAGGCAGGCTGCATCCGGACACACATATGCGCCGCGGCCGGACTTCTTCCCTTTAAAATCCACAGAGATCTCGCCCTCCGGCGAGCGAACCACACGGATAAGCTCCTTTTTCGCTTTCATTTCCCGGCAGCCGATACACTGCCGCATGGGCGTCTTTTTCACAGCTGCCCCTCCTATTTGTCCTATGCCTTGCTTTCAGGCTTAATGTCAATTTTATATCCGGTCAGACGCGCGGCCAGCCGTACATTCTGGCCTTCCTTGCCGATGGCCAGGGACAGCTGATCATCCGGTACAATCACCTGGCAGCTTTTCCCTTCGTTCAGCAGCGTTACACTGATCACATCGGCCGGTGCCAGGGCCGCGGCGATGAACTCCTCAGGATTCTCGCTGTATTTGACGATATCCATTTTCTCTCCGCGCAGCTCGTTCACAATCGCGGAAACACGGCCGCCTCTGGGGCCGACGCATGCGCCGATGGGCTCAACTTCCGGATCATTGGACCACACAGCGAGTTTTGTGCGGCTGCCCGCCTCTCTGGCGATGCTCTTGATTTCCACAGTGCCGTCGAAGATTTCCGGCACCTCCAGCTCAAACAGACGCTTGACCAGGCCCGGATGCGTACGGGAAATCATAACCTGCGGACCGCTGGTGGCCTTGCGGACTTCCACAACATAGACCTTGATCCGGTCGCCCTCTTTATAAACCTCGCCGGGGATCTTTTCGCCCGCAGTCAAAACGGCGTTTGTAAACTCGGAATTGGAGTTGATCTTGATTGAAACGCTGCCGTATCTGGGGTCAATGCGGCTGATGACGCCAGTCAGAATTTCATGCTCCTTGGATGTAAACTCTTCGTAGACAATGCTGCGCTCCGCTTCCCGGATGCCCTGAATGATCACCTGCTTGGCAGCCTGCGCGGCAATGCGGCCAAACTTCTTCGGCTCCACAGGAATATTCACTGTATCGCCCACGGCCGGACGGCTGACATATTTCTTCGCCTGATCCACCGTCATCTCAGTGCCCGGATTTTCGACCTCATCCACAACGGACATCTGAAAATAGACGTCAATCTTCTTTTTTGCCTCGTCGATATCCACCTTGACGCAATCCGCCGATTCCGGATTGTTTTTCTTCATTGCCGCCAGGAGCGCCTGATTGATCTTTTCAAGCATATACTCCTTCGGAATCCCTTTTTCTTTCTCAATATCCGCGATTGCTTCAAAAAATTCGGCATTCATTCTTCTTTCCTCCAATTCAGCAGATCCGCAGCCTGACGACGGCGATCTCACTTTTTTCAAAAGTCATACATGTTCCGGCAGCGTCAATCGTAACGTCCCCGTCCGTATAGGCTGTCAGGTTACCGGTGTATTCCTTGCGTCCGTCCTTCGGACGATAAAGCCGCACTTCAACAAAGCTGCCCATAAAACGTTCAAAATCAGACGGGCGCTTCAGCTGCCGCTCTGCCCCGGCAGAAGATACCTCAAAAATATAGCTGCCGGGAATCGGATCCTTTTCGTCCAGTATCGGGTCGAGCGCACGGCTGACCGCCTCACAGTCGGAAATGGCCACGCCGTCCTCCTTGTCAATATATACGCGCAGATACCACTGTCCGGCCTCCCGGACGTACTCCACATCCCACAGTGCACAGCCATTTTCCGTGCAGATGGGCTCAGCAAGGGCACTGACGATGTCGGTAATTTTACTCAAGCAAACACGCTCCCATTGATTTTAACAACTTAAAAATGTGCAATAAAAAGAGTGGGTTGCGCCCACTCAAGTCAATCCTCACATAATCTATGGAGAAGTATATCACCTCAATGCGCCAAATGCAACCCCTTTTGAAGATTTTTATATGGCTGAGAATTGGACTGACGGCAAAACATCATACAGTTTCAAACAAATTCTCTGATTTTATTCCTGTACCTGCCCCTTTGGGGCCCGGGCAGAACACAAGCCGTCAGGCAGAAAACGGTCTGCAGCCGGCAGCACCCGCCCAGGCGGCCGCGCAGTTTTCACCGCGAGACGGAAACGGAGCTGCAGGGGCTGTTCATGGCGTGCAGCCCTTTGTTCAGAACACCATAACGCAAAACAGCCCGGACACTCGGGTGTCCGGGCTGTTTGTCCCGCGCGCTGAGCCGCGGCGGGGTGTTTCAGCGGTCTGCCGCCGCATCGCGGCGGTTCTCAGGCCGGAGATGGATCCATGATACAGGCATCCGTCTGTACAGAAGTGCCCCTGTTATCAGTGGGATCTTCTGCGTTCCTGTTTATCTGCCCAGGCAGCGATACAGGAAGGTCACGGTCTGTGCGCGGGTGCA
>JAEDDG010000031.1 GCA_016293865.1 Oscillospiraceae bacterium
TAACGCCGGCTTTTTCATATATACAGTCTATCGGCAGAGAAAAACGCAGAGATGGTCAACAAGGGCAGATACGCAAAGTATAAGTTGAATATCAAATGATCCGTGTTAAAACGTATTAACAGCACTCGTGCAGCAGGCCGAGTGCTGTTTTCCTGTTCTTGGAAATCAATAATCCGTCTTCCGTTGTGGCGGACAAGCGAAATTCATTGACTATTTCAATTAGGTATGTTAGTATGTAAACATACATACTAAATAGACGTGAGGAGGTGACTGCGGATGGCCAGAGAGCGAAAAGAGAAGTCCGAATTTGGGGCATATCTTGCGCAAGCAATCAGCGATGCAAAGATGGTGCAATCGGACTTCTATACTGCCGTCGGGATCAAAAAGCCCTATTTCTACGACATTCTGACTGGCAAAACCAATCCCCCGCCAAGAGAAACCCTTGAAAAAATGCTCGATGTCCTTGAGGAAAAGCTTCCCGCCGATGACCATCGTCGCAGCACTTTCTTTAACCTGGCCGCCAAATGCAGACAGGAGATTCCCGTGGATATCAACGATCTGATCAGAGATCATCCTGAACAATGGGACAACATCCGCAGAGAGCTGACAAAAATGCTCGGCGCGCAAAGATAGGAGCGTACATTATGGCTGCAATTCATGATTTGATTAACCAGATACAGGATCCTGCGCTCCGCGCAAAGATCGAACAGGAAGTTGAAAAGCTGACCAAACAGAAAAAATTCGGCCTTGTCTTTGAGGAGCACCTGCCGGAATGTACCCCTCTGTACGATATCCCTGTCAGAAAGGGGCTAAAGGTCTCCGTCCGTGACGGAAAGGCCAATGAAACATGCTGATCACGCAGTGAAAGCTTGCGGGAAAACTGCAATGAGGCGATCAAATGCCATATACCGCCAGAATGTTGTCGGCAAATGCCGGCGGGCATCCGGGGACATATCCAGGCGGACATTGCCGCAGGCGCGGAAAAAGAAGAATTCTTACAAGGAGAACGGACCATGCAGGCAGATTTAAATTGGCTGACTGACCCTGCCGTATTCCGGGTAAACCGTCTGGATGCACATTCTGACCATGTTTGCTATGCTTCCGCGAAAGAGCTGGAGCAGGGAAGCACGTCTCTGCGCCAGTCTCTTGACGGACAGTGGCGTTTTGCCTGGAGCCGGAATTTTTCTCAGAGACCCGGCTTGTTCTGGCAGGAGGATTTTGATGATTCCAGCTTCACCTCTGTCCTTGTTCCGGGACATATGGAACTCCAGGGATTCGGAGCGATCCAATACATCAATGCCCTGTATCCCTGGGACGGTCACGCGCAGCTGCGTCCGCCCCGGATCGACCGGGAGCATACTGCCGTCGGCAGCTATGTAAAATATTTTGATCTGGAGCCGGGACTGCGGGGCAGACGGGTCTGCATTTCCTTCCAGGGTGTGGAGCAGGCCTTTTATGTCTGGCTCAACGGCTGCTTTGTGGGCTATGCGGAGGACAGCTTCACCCCATCGGACTTTGATCTGACCCCATATCTCAGGGAAAGGAACAACCGGCTGTGTGTGGAGGTTTACCAGCACAGCAGTGCCGCGTGGCTGGAGGATCAGGATTTTTTCCGGTTCAGCGGCATTTTTCGAAGCGTATATCTGTATGCCAAGCCCCCGGTACATGTGGACGATCTCTGGCTGCAAACGTCGTTGGCGGAGGACAATACCACCGGTACACTGAAGCTGCGGCTGCTGCTCAGCGGTGAAACGGAATGTGCCGCGGTACATTGCCGCATTGCCGGCAAGGCAAAGACTGTCCTGATGGATGAAACCCTGCAGCTGTATTCTGACGGCCAGTACCTGCGCAGCCGGGAATTGGTGTTTCCCGACATCATACCGTGGTGCCATGAAACACCGGAACTGTACCGCGTCACGCTGACTGTGTTTTCAGCTTCCGGTGAGGTGTCGGAGGTCATTCCCTACGACATCGGCTTCCGCAGGTTTGAATTGAAAGACGGCGTGATGCTGCTCAACGGCAGACGTCTGGTGATCAGGGGCGTAAACCGGCACGAGTGGAACCCCTGTACCGGCCGCGCCATCGCTTTGGAGGATATGGAGCGGGCGATGACTGTCTTCTCCCGCAACAACATCAACGCGGTGCGCACCAGTCACTATCCCAATCAGACACCCTGGTACAATATGTGCGACCAACGCGGCATCTATATGATGGACGAAACCAATCTGGAAAGCCACGGTTCCTGGCAGAAGCTGGGGAAGGTTGATCCGGACTGGAATGTTCCCGGCAGCCTGCCGCAGTGGAAGGCCTGTGTGCTGGACAGGGCCATGTCCATGTTTGAGCGGGATAAAAACCATGTCTCCATTCTGTTCTGGTCCTGCGGCAATGAGTCGTACGCAGGGGAGGACATTCTTGCCATAGCGGATTATTTCCGCGCGCAAGACTCCGGCCGCCTGGTTCACTATGAGGGCGTATTCCATAACCGGGATTTTGATGCCATCTCCGATGTGGAAAGCCGGATGTACGCCGCGCCTGCGGATATCCGGGCCTACCTGGAAAGCCATCCGCGGAAGCCTTTCCTGCTTTGCGAGTATATGCACAATATGGGCAACTCTCTGGGCGGCATGGAAGACTATATCCGCCTGGAGGAAGAGTTCCCCCAGTATCAGGGCGGTTTTATCTGGGATTACATGGACCAGGCCCTGTGGCGGGAGAATGCAAACGGAGAAAAAGTTCTGGCCTACGGCGGCGATTTTGACGACCGGCCAAGCGATTACGCCTTCTGCGGAAACGGCATTGTCTTTGCTGACGGCACGGAAAAGCCTGCCATGCAGGAGGTGCGTTACTGGTATGCGGATGCGGAGGAACGCGCGGCCAGGGACGCGGCCAATCAGGCCGCCGCGGCGGCGGTGCGGCTGCAGGAAAAGAGAACGTGCAAACCTCTGAACATTGTCCATGGCGACGGTGCACTGGGGGTTTCCGGTGAAAAGTTTGAAATTCTGTTTTCCTATCCGGAGGGCGGACCGGTTTCTCTGGTCAGCGACGGACAGCAGTGGCTGTGGCGTGCGCCCCGGCCGGCGTTCTGGCGCGCGCCCACAGAGAACGATATGGGCAACGGCTTTGCGGCGGACAGCTCCATTTGGGCTGCGGTGGACAGCTGGCAGAAATGCAGCGGGATCCGGCTGCTGGAAGAAACGCAGGAACTGGTATCCATCCGCTATACCTTCGCCGCGCCGGCCATGCCCGGACTGAAGACAGAGATCACATATACCGTGGACGGCAGCTATATGCATGTGGACGTCCATTACTCCGGCGGCGCCGGGCGTCCCCAGCTTCCGCTGTTTGGCCTGCGGTTTGCCACACCGGCGCCTGTGGAAGAGGTGGAGTGGATCGGTTTGTCCGGCGAGACATATCCTGACCGGAAGAAAGGCGGCATCTTTGGAAAACACAGCGAAGCGCCGCATATTCCGGACTATCTGGTGCCCCAGGAGTGCGGCTGTCATATGGACACCCATCAGATGTCGCTGCATCTGTCAAACCGCGCATTGACTGTGGAAAAGGCAAATGCGCCCTATGCATTTTCCGCAATTCCCTATACGCCGCAGCAGCTCAGTGAGGCCGGACATGTATATGAGCTGCCGGCGCCGTGCCGGACAGTTGTCGGGATCTATGGCGCCATGCGGGGCGTAGGCGGCATCAACAGCTGGGGAGCGGATGTGGAGGAGAGTTATCAGATTGCCTCTGATGCGGACATTTCCTTCTCCTTCCGGATCCGGTTGTGAGCGCACAGAGAGCCGGACGGCAGCTATGCGGACCGCCGGCATGGCTGCACGCCGGCCGCGGATTGTTCTGATGTTTCCGAAGATTTTTTCGCGCGGGATTCTTTCATTTTTCGCCGGTTTCTGGTAAGCTGTACAGCAAGCACGAAAGTACCTGAAAACGGCGCGCCCGCTGCGGCGCCGGAACAGAAGATGAAAAGAGGAAAGTGCAATGAGAATTGAAGATGTTCAGGCGATTGACATCCACAGTCATTTCGGACCGCCGCATGGGGGCGAACGGGAGACGGTGATTACGGACCGCAGTGCCGAAAAGCTTCTGCGCAGCATGAAAAAAGCCAATATTGCAGTTTCTGTCAATTCCTCCTGGTATGGCCTTGTGCCGGAAGGGAGCGGGTATTCTGTCCGCGGCAATGCGCAGTGCCTTTCAGATGCGGAAAAACATCCGGAGATTTATATGTGGGCCATTGTGGATCCGCACGAGCCGGAAACCTTCCGGCAGGCGGAAGAGCTATTGAAGCATCCAAAGGTTCTTGGCCTGAAAATTCATCCCCAGCTTCACGGTTACCGGCTGATGGATGAAGGAGAGCAGCTTTTTTCCTTTGCGTCTGCGCATGGCGCGCCTGTTCTGGGTCATGCGGGAATGGAAGGATGCATGCCGGCGGATTACGGCTTTTTTGCCGGACGTTTTCCGGATGTGCCTGTGATTGCCGCTCACCTGGGCTGCGGCTTTGATCCGGCGCCGTATATCCGTGCGCTGGAAGAAAACAAAGCGGGGAATCTTTACACGGATACCTCCAGCGCCGCCTCCATCGCGTCGGATCTGCTTGAGTTTGCCGTTTCCCGTATCGGCTGTGGCCGCATTCTCTTCGGAACAGATTCCCAGAGCTATTTCAGCCCGTGCCAGCGGGCCAGAATTGACAAGGCCGACCTGACAGATGCGGAAAAACTGGCCATATTGCGCGGCAACGCGCTGCGGCTGTTTCCGCAGCTGGCCTGAGAGCAGCCAAACAAAAAGTCCCTCTTCCGCAGCGGAAGAGGGACTTTGTCTGATTGTGGGGATTCTTCAGGGTTCTGCTTAACCGAAAATGCCGAACGCACCCAGCAGGGAGAGAACAACGCTCATGGCGATGAAGCAGACGGCTGCAAGCAGAAGCTGGTTGTACAGCTTGTCCTTGTCCACGGATTCGGGCGCGCAGCCGACGCAGATGCCGCCCACGGTGGACAGGGGGCTGATGACGACGCCGTTTGTACCGACGATAACGCCGATGACAAGGCTCATCGCGGAGATGTTCAGCGTGCCGCTCAGTTCGGCTGCAAGCGGAATCAGTGTCGGCATGACAACGCCGGTGCCGCTGGAGACAGCGCCCATCAGGCCGCCCAGGACCATCATGATAGGCTGCGCGCTCTTTTCGCCGATGATGTTTTCCAGTTTGCCGGACAAAAAGTCGATGCCGCCGCAGGTGTTGACAACGCCGATCAGAACGGACATGCCGCAGATGAGGATGATTGTGCTCCAGGGGATGGCGGCGATGGCTTTCTTCTGGTCCACAGCGCCCAGCAGAAGAAGCAGACCTGCGCAGGCAAAGGAAATCAGGCCGATGTTCTGTTCAAAGAAGATGACGCCCACCAGCACCACGAGGATCGCGATCAGGGTCATGGTCTGACTCCGGTTGAATTTTGTGAAGTGGGGCTTTTCTGCGCCTTCAACCTTTTTGGGCTTCAGCCCGCCCAGAATGAAGTAGGCGCCCAGAGAGAAGAGCGTCATGGCTGCGGCATATGCGCCCCACAGAGGCAGGTAGCCGGACAGGTTCTCGGCAATGATGCCGTTTTCCACAGAGAGCTGCTGCGCGACGATGCCGTTGATGGCCAGGGGGGACAGACCGCCGACCATAATGCCGCCCATGGTCACAAGGCTCATCATCAATACGGAAATGCCGTTTTCAATCGCCACAAACAGCGCGATCGGCATGATGACAGCCACGATCAGGCCGCCTGCGCCTGCTGCAGAAATAATGGCGCCGAACACGAAGAAGATCAGCGGCAGGATTCTGGCATTGCCGCCGGCAAGGCACACAATGTTTTTGGAGAGCGCCTGGGTTGTGCCGTTGAGCGTCGCAATACCGAAAAGGAAGGTCGTGGAAAGAACGATAAAGAAAACGCTCATGGGCCAGTTGGAGGTCGCAATTTTGGCGACGGAGATTTCCGTGCCGCAGGCGCTTGCAATCAGTCCGAAAATATAGGCGGCAATCAGACCGATGACACCGGCATTTTTCTTGGTGATTGCACTCAGTGCGATCACAGCGACAAGAACGATCAGGGAAGCAACAGCGATCATAAGAATCACTCCTTGTTATTTTTGATTTTGAATTCAGATATGCTCTGCGATCAGTTCGCCCATTTTCATGCAGCCGACCGGTTCGGCACCGGGCGCGCAGATATCCGCCGTGCGCCAGCCTTCTTCCAGAACGGCTGCAACGGCAGCTTCCACGGCGTCTGCTTCCTGCGCCAGGTTCAGGGAATAGCGCAGCAGCATGGCGGCGGAGAGAATGGTGCCGATGGGGTTGGCAATGTCCTGGCCAGCAATGTCCGGCGCGGAGCCGTGAATCGGCTCATACATGCCGCGGCCGCCCTCACCCAGGCTGGCAGAGGGAATCATACCGATGGAACCGGTAATCATGCTGGCTTCATCTGAAAGAATGTCACCGAACATGTTTTCCGTGACAATGACGTCAAACTGCGCTGGATTGCGGACGATCTGCATGGCGCAGTTGTCCACATACATGTGGCTGACTTCAACATCCGGATAGTCCGCGGCCATTTCGGTGACGGTCTTCCGCCAGAGCCGGGAAGAATCCAGCACGTTGGCCTTGTCCACAGAGCAGAGCTTGTGCCGGCGTTTGCGCGCCGCTTCAAATCCCTGACGGGCGATCCGCCGGATTTCCTTTTCCGAGTAGCTCAGTACATCGGTTGCGGAGGTCTCGCCGTCTTTTTCCTCGGTGCGGTGCTCGCCAAAATAGATGCCGCCCGTGAGTTCGCGCACGATCAGAAAATCAATGCCGCGCGCCACGATATCCTCCCGCAGGGGAGAGGCTGCGGCAAGCTGCGGAAAAATCTGCGCAGGGCGCAGGTTCGCATACAGGCCCAGCCCGGCACGCAGACGCAGAAGACCGCGTTCCGGCCGGTTTTCCTTGCTGACGCCGTCCCATTTGGGACCGCCCACGGCGCCGAGCAGCACAGCGTCCGCCTGGCGGGCTTTTTCCAGCATTTCGTCCGGCAGGCTGCTGCCGTAACGGTCAATGGCGCACCCGCCCATCCAGACGTCCTCATACGTAAAGCGGTGGCCGAAACGGGCTTCCACGCGCCTGAGTATACGCAGCGCCTGTTCCACAATTTCCGGGCCGATTCCGTCGCCCCGGATTACAGCGATGGTCTTTTCCAAAGTTCTCCTCCTTCAGATATGATTTGTTCGGAAGGCCGGTGAAACATCATGGGGCGGAAGGGCTGATCGGGGAATACACGGAGAACTGTTCCGGAACCGGTCTGTCCCTATGGTTTTTCACTGTGCATTGGCGGATAAAAAAAGTCTCTTCATGCGACTGCATGAAGAGACGATGGTTTTCACCGCGTTACCACTCTTGTTCGTCCCGGAAAGGGACGCAGCTCAGCAGGATACAGCATATGCAATATCCTCTCTCTGTAACGGGAGAACCCGTCTTTGCTTACTTACGTTCTGCAAAGCCGCTCAAAAGCCAGTTCGGTCTGTCTCATCCCGCCGTGCTTCCAGCAACCACGGCTCTCTGTGGAGAATCCGGCAGCCTACTACTCTCCGTCAATGCGTGTTCCGATTTATACATGTATTATATTCCCGCAAAAAACGGAAGTCAAGAATGGATATACAGAATTTGTAAAATAATGTATTTTTCTGGGAATGGCGGTCTGCGCAGCCCTGCCGCAGACAGACCGCCCGGCCGGTCGGGAATGGCGGCCGCTTCCGTTCTGCATGAATTTCAGATGCATAGAAAAGCGGCGTGAAAAAAATCGTTTTCCGCGTAAAATTTTCATTGAAAAACAAGAAACGCTGTGATAGAATACCGCAGTGGATTGATTTGCGGCACTGCCTGGCTGGCCGCAGAACCGACGGAAAGGAAGTGCGCCCCGTGAACGGAAAAACAAATGCAGAAAAACGGACAGGCGCTGTCCTTCGCGGTTATCGGATGCTGAGCAGCATGAGCGGCATTCAGGGTGAACTCACCCTTACGCGCCTCAGCAGCCGCGCCAAAAGAAAATAACACACCCAATTACGTCAGCCGACCTCACGCAGAGGCCGGCTGACGAGTTTTTTGCAAAAGTTGAAAGCCATGCCGCATACAGAGGCATTTCTAAGGAGGAGATCTGATGAGCAAGTATATTTTTGTGACCGGCGGTGTCGTGTCAGGATTGGGGAAAGGAATTACCGCGGCGTCGCTGGGACGGCTGCTGAAGGCGCGCGGACTGAAGGTGGCGGCCCAGAAGCTGGATCCGTATATCAATGTGGATCCCGGCACCATGAGCCCGTATCAGCACGGCGAGGTGTATGTGACGGAGGACGGTGCGGAAACCGACCTGGATCTGGGCCATTATGAGCGCTTTATTGATGAGGATCTGAACAAGTATTCCAATCTGACCACCGGAAAGGTGTTTGCGAATGTCATCGGGAAAGAGCGCCGGGGCGAGTATCTGGGCAGCACTGTCCAGTATATCCCGCATGTGACCAATGAGATCAAGGCGTTCATTTACAGCGTCGGCAAAAAGACAAACGCCGACGTGGTGATTACGGAAATCGGCGGCACCACCGGCGATATTGAAAGCCAGCCGTTTATCGAGGCCATCCGCCAGGTCGGCCACGAGGTGGGACAGGAGAACTCCCTGTATATCCATGTGACGCTGGTCCCGTACCTGCGGGCGTCCGGGGAGCACAAGTCCAAGCCCACACAGCATTCGGTCAAGGAGCTCCAGGGAATGGGCATTACGCCGGACATTATTGTCCTGCGCTGTGACGAGCCCATTGAGGACGAGAGCATTTTCCGCAAAATCGCAAACTTCTGCAATGTGAAGCCGGACTGCGTCATTGAGAATATGACCATACCCATTCTGTATGAGGCGCCCCTGATGCTGGAGCAGGCGCATTTTTCAGACATTGTGTGCCGGGAGCTGCACATTGACGCGCCAAAGCCCGATCTGACAGAGTGGACGGCGCTGGTGGAAAGCATCAAGCGCGGCGGACGCAGTGTGAAGATCGGTCTTGTCGGCAAGTACGTCCAGCTGCATGACGCATATCTCTCTGTCGCTGAAGCGCTGCGCCACGCCGGTTACGCGCTGGGCGCCACGGTGGATATCCAGTGGATTGATTCGGAGACTGTGGATGAGAGCAATTACACGGAAATCCTTTCTGAAGTGGACGGCATCCTGGTGCCCGGCGGCTTCGGCAACCGGGGCATTGAGGGGAAGATCCTCGCAGCGCGGTATGCCCGTGAAAACCGTGTGCCGTATCTGGGCATCTGCCTTGGCATGCAGACGGCGGTGATTGAATTTGCGCGCGACGTGCTGGGCCTGACTGACGCCAACTCCGGCGAATTCGACCCCCAGTCCAAAAACAAGGTGATCGATTTCATGCCGGGCCAGAATGATGAAATCGACAAGGGCGGCACGCTGCGCCTGGGCAGCTACCCCTGCTGCATTGCGGCAGACACCACCATGGAGCGGTGCTACGGCAGGCAGCTGATCGGCGAGCGGCACCGCCACCGCTATGAGTTCAACAACGACTACCGCACGGCCATGCAGAACGCCGGGCTTGTCATCAGCGGGACGTCGCCGGACGGCCGCCTGGTGGAAACGGTGGAGATTGAGGACAGCCCGTTTTTCGTTGGCGTCCAGTACCATCCGGAATTCAAGAGCCGGCCGAACAAGCCGCATCCGCTGTTTCTGGGATTTGTGGGCGCATCCATGGGCGAAAAGCAAAAATAAGCTGAAACGGCCTGCGGAGCCGATGCTCCGCAGGCCGTTTTCTGTTCAGTCCAGATAGCTGCCGACCGGGGAGGCGTTGTACTGCTTTTTGATCTCAATGACAACGGATCCGTCCGGCTGCGGTGTTTCAGACAGAATTTTGTATTTTGTTCCGGTTCGTGTCAGATTCGCTTTGTAGCGCCGGACTTCTTCGGCAATCATTTTTTCGGCAAGCGCCCGGTCGGGTTCGTCCTTCTGCAGGAAATGCAGCGTCTGGATAATGCAGGCAGACTGTACGCGTTTCATATTTATCCTCCATTCAGAAATAACAGAATTTGAAATATATATATTGCAAAATGCAAATATATACATATATTTCTGCATATAATATAACATTTCCGAATGAATTGTGTAAGAGAAAAATTAAACGGCCGGGCGGCTTTTTTTGCCCTTTTCCTGTCTGTTGGACAGATAGACGCCTGCAAGAATCGCCGCGACGCCCGCAAACTGGCCGGCAGAAAACGGTTCGCCCAGCACGGTTACGCCCAACAGCACGGAGACTGCGGCGGCGAGGCCGGCAAAGGTCGCCGTTCTGTTTGTCCCGATGAGGGAGACCGCCGTGTTGCACAGAAAGAACGCGCCGACCGAAGAAAAGAGACCGAGATAAAGTACGGCCGTTAAAAATGCGCTGTCGGTCAGCGGCAGCGTAAGATAGGTGCGGAGCGTGCCTGCCGCCGCGTGTGCTGCAGCTGCCAGCGCGGTAAAAACAAACGCACCGGCAGCCATCATGGCGTAGGTGAGCTCGATGCCGGTGAACGCGCCGGCGCGGCTGACACACACGGTATACAGACTGTGCGCCAGAACGGCCATGAACAGCAGCGCATAGCCGGCGGGATTCAGCGTCGCCCTGCCGTGCTGTGTAAGCACGGTGACGGCGACGCCGGCCATGGCGATGAGAATGCCGGAGACCTGGCGGCGTGTCGGCGGCTTGCGGAGAAGCAGGGCAGAGCAGAAAACGGTGACGACCGGAATGGCGGCAATGATGGTGCCGCTTTCCGCCGCCGTCGTCAGGTAAATGCCAGCCGTTTCACAGGAAAAATAAATCACCGGCTGCAGCAGCGCGATGGGAAAGAGAATGCGCAGCGGCTTTCCACGGTAACGGACGCGCAGAACCCGCAGCGCAATCAGGACGGTCATTGCCAGAAAGGCGACAGTGAAGCGCCAGCTCAGAAGCGTCAGCGCGGATACACGTCCTGCGGCGCCTTTTGTGAACAGAAAGCTGCAGCCGAAAATTGTCTCGCTGACTGCGGCACACAGACAGCCCAGCCGAATTGATTTTTGGTCCATAGGCAGGCACTCCCGGCAGAAACAGAATTGTCCATAGCATGCCCTGGCGCGCGGAAGGTCATGCGCGCCTGCGCGCGCTCCGGCGTCAGAGCGGAAATCTGTGCGGGCTGCCGGACAAAACAGCGGCGTTTTTTGCGGTTATTGCATGAAAGCCGACTGCCGGGTTTGACAAATGCAGGATTATCGGATAAACTATACCTCGTGTGCGGCTGCGCACAGAGTCTTTTCACGAAAGGTCGCGAAGCATATGCTTACTGCAATCGTTGGCATTAACTGGGGCGACGAGGGCAAGGGCCGTATGGTGGACCTGCTCAGCGCCGAATATGATATTGTTTCCCGCTATCAGGGCGGAAATAATGCGGGACATACCGTGATCAACGACCGCGGTAAGTTTATTCTGAACCTGCTGCCCTCCGGCATCCTTCGTCCGGAGACGGTGAATGTTATGGGTCCCGGCATGGTGATTGACCTGGAGCATCTGACCGGTGAGATCAAAAAGCTGACGGACAAGGGAATTGAGATTTCTCCTGACCATCTGAAAATCAGCGACAGAGCCACCATCTGCATGCCCTATCACAAGCTGATGGACGGGCTGGAAGAGGACCGGCTGGGCGACAAGAAGTTTGGGTCCACCCGCCGCGGCATTGCGCCCGTCTATGCGGATAAGTATATGAAGAAAACGCTGCGGATGGGCGATCTGCTGGAGCCGGAAACGGCAAAGCGGAAGCTGGCTGACATTTTGGAGTGGAAGAATCTCACCGTCCATGAGGGCTATAAGCATGAGCCGATCCTTCTTGAGGACATGTGGGCCTGGCTGGAGCAGTACGGTCTGCCCTTTGCAAAATACATCTGCGACACGACGATTTATCTGAATGCCGCTGCGGATGCCGGAAAGTCCATCATGTTTGAGGCACAGCTGGGCGCGCTGCGCGATATCGATTTCGGCATTTACCCGTACACATCGTCCTCTTCCACAATCGCAGCCTATGCGCCGATCGGCGCCGGAATCCCCAACCGGAAGCTGGACCGGATTATCGGCATCATGAAGGCCTATTCCAGCTGCGTGGGCGAGGGCCCGTTTGTCTGCGAGTTTTTCGGCGCGCAGGCGGACGCACTGCGCGAGGCGGGCGGCGAATACGGCGCTGCGACCGGCAGACCCAGAAGAGTGGGCGGATTTGACGCGGTGGCGTCCCGCTACGGCGTGCTGGTGCAGGGAGCCACTGAGATTGCGGTAACCAAGCTGGACGTTCTGGCCGGCATGGAGAAAATTCCCGTCTGCACCGGCTATGAGCTGGACGGCGTTGTGCATACGGACTTCATGAGCTGTGAAAAGCTTCTGCGGTCGAAGCCTGTTTATGAATATGTGCCCGGCTTTGACGGCAACATCTCCGGCTGCCGCAGGTTCAGCGACCTGCCGAAGGCGGCGCAGGATTATGTGAAGCTGATGGAGGATGCTGTTCACTGCCGGATCAGTTATGTCTCCGTCGGTGCGGACAGAGACGAGTATATTCAGATGTAACGGATGTCAGGCTGCCTGAACAGCTGTTTTCCGCAGCGCGGGACCTGAACCGGAAAATACAAAAAAGCGTGTAAAAAGCCGACTGCTTTTTACACGCTTTTCATTTTGTGTGCAGCTGCCGGGGCCGCGCCCGGCCCGCCGGATCACGGCAGGTCAAATTCTCGGTCGATACAGGCGCGGACCACGCCCAGCATGTGATCGTTGTAGGCCATTTCACCGTTGTCAAACATCAGCGCCGCCCCGAAAATCAGAGCGCGGATGACATACTGCTTCCGGATCCGGGTTTCCTCATCCATATGGACCTCGTCGCAGTACTTGCGCACAAGCTTCTGCGTCAGGCTGCTGAGTTCGCCGCGCATTTTATGATAGATGTTGTCAAATACGTCGTCCTTCAGCATGAGGATGGAGCGGAAGTGCGGATTGTCAACAAGAAACTGAACATAACCGACGCTCAGACCCAGAAGCTGCGCGCGCGTACTGCCCGGATTCTCTTCCATAATCTGCAGCTGGCGTTCGTGCCACTGTGTGTTGACATACTCAATGATGGCCGCGATGAAGCCGTTTTTGTCGCCGAAGTGCTTTGCCGGCGCCGCGCAGGAAACGCCACAGGCGTCCGCCACATGACGGATGGAAAAGCCGGAAATGCCATACCGGTTGATATCCGCAATTCCTGCCTTGATCAGATCTTCACGCCTGTTCTGCCGTTTGTGCTGCGCTGCCATAGCTCCATTCTCCCTGTTTCGTTCAGTGCGGCTGAGAAGTCTGCATGCGGAGTTCTGTTTTGCGGATTTTTCCGCTGATTGTTTTGGGCATGGCAGAGACAAACTCAATGATGCGGATCCATTTGTATTCCGCCATGCGCGCGTTGCAGAACTCGCGGATGTCTTTCTCCAGGTCGCGGGAGGGCTCGTAGCCCGGCGTCAGCACAATAACAGCCTTGATCGCCTGGCCGCGCAGCGCGTCCGGTACGCCGACAACGCTGCACTCCAGAACAGCCGGGTGCTCCATCAGAACGTTTTCCACCTCAAACGGCCCCACGCGAAAACCGCCGCTTTTTATTATATCATCAAATCGTCCGTGAAACCAGTAGTATCCGTTTTCATCCTGATAAGCTGCGTCGCCGGTGTGGTAGACGCCGCCCCTCCAGGCGTGACGGTAAAGTTTTTCGTTGTCCAGATAACCGGTCAGCATACCCGGCTGGGGCCCGTCCTCCGGCGGGACAATGACAATCTCCCCGATTTCACCCACCGGCGCCGGCGTGCCGTCCTTGCGCAGCAGCCGGATGTCGTAGAGCGGGGAGGCCACGCCCATGGAGCCGGCCACCGGTGTATATCCTTTGAAATTGGCCAGCAGCAGCGCGGTCTCCGTCTGGCCGTATCCCTCTGTCAGCGGAAGGCCGGTGCGCTCGGTAAAGCGGCGGAAGACCTCCGGATTCAGAAGCTCGCCTGCGGTTGAGGCATGGTGGAGCGTCGGCATGGGCGGAATGTCCTTGCGCACCAGGTACCGGTAAACGGTGGGCGGCGCGCAGAAAGAGGTGACGCCGTACCGGTTGATCACAGCAGTGAGCTGTCTGGGGTCAAAATTGTCAAAATCATAGACCATCACGGCGCTGCCCGCCAGCCACTGACCGTAAATCTTTCCCCAGGACGCCTTTGCCCAGCCGGTTTCCGACACGGTGAAGTGCAGTCCGCCTTCTTCGGCCTGCTGCCAGTATTTGGCGGTGACGATATGCGCCAGCGGATACGTAAAGTCGTGCGTGACGCCCTTCGGATAGCCGGTGGTCCCGGAGGTGAAATACATCACCATGGGATCGTGGGCAGCGGTTTCCTGTCTGCCGGAGAGCGGCGGCGCGGATGCAATGGCGTCTGTCAGATTTTCAAATCCTTCGGCTGCGGTCTGGACTGTCCACATGGCACACTGAATTCCTGCGGCGGCAGCGGCTTCCAGCATGTGGCGGGGCACCTCGTTCTGCGGGGTACAGACAACGCCGCGGATCCGGGCGCTGCGCATGCGGTAGACGAGATCATCCACTGTCAGCATGTGCGTGACGGGAATCATCACGGCGCCGATTTTGTGCAGGGCCACGCTGACGTACCAGTACTCGTAATGCCGCTTCAGCGCGACCATGACCCTGTCGCCGCGCCGGATGCCGGCCTGAAGAAAAACGCTGGCCGCTTTGCTGCTCAGGCGGCTGATGTCCGCCATGGTAAAGAAACGCTCCTCGTTTTCCGTGTTGCACCAAACCAGCGCGCGCATGTCCGGCGTGCGCTCCGCCAGCGCATCCACAACGTCATAGCCGAAATTGAAATTGTCCGGGCAGTGCAGGCGGATGTGCGTCAGCCTTCCCTGACTGTCAAAGGTTTCGTGGCAGAAGTTTTGATCAATACTCATATTCTTATTCCTTATCCAAGTTGCTGCCGCTGCGGGTCGTCACCGCTTCGGCAGGAAGGCCAAAGGCGCGGAAGCGCGCATAGCGGTCGTCCGGCAGATGCGGCCGGGCAAGAAGCGTACAGAATGTACTGTGGAGCTGACTGCGCAGCTGTGCGTAAAACGCAGGCTGTCCGAGACCGGTCTCCGGGATGATCCGTTCAATGATTCTGCCCCGCAGCGCGTCCTGGGCGGTCAGCTTCAGGTGCGCGGCGGCTTCGGGGGCTTTTGCGGCATCCTTCCAGAGAATGCTGGCGCAGCCTTCCGGCGAGATGACGGAGTAAACGGCGTTTTCAAGCATCCAGACCTCATCGGCCACGGCAAGCGCCAGCGCGCCGCCGCTGCCGCCTTCGCCGGTCAGCAGGGAAATCACCGGCGTGTTCAGCGTCATCATTTCCATCAGATTCTCGGCGATGGCCTGACCCTGCCCGCGCTCTTCTGCGCCGATGCCGCAGAATGCGCCTGAAGTGTCAATGATGCAGAGCACAGGCCGGCGGAATTTTTCCGCCTGTTTCATCAGACGCAGCGCCTTCCGGTAACCCTCCGGGTGCGGCGCGCCGAAGGAACGGCAAGCACGCTCTTTTGCGCTGCGGCCCTTTTCAATGGCTATAACGGTGACGGGCAGGCCGCTCAGACGCGCGATGCCGCCCACAACGGCGGCGTCGTCCGCATAGCGCCGGTCGCCGTGCAGTTCGATGAAGCCGGAACAGAGATTGGAAATGTAGTCGGAGCCGGTGGGGCGCTTGTTGCTGCGCGCGGTTTTGACCCGTTCATATGCGTCCGGACTCATATGTCTCACCTCCGCAGTGCAGTTTCAGAAGCTGCGCAATGACATTTTTCTGGTTCATGCGCGGCACAATGGCGTCAACAAAGCCGTGTTCAAGAAGAAATTCTGCGGTCTGGAATCCCTTGGGCAGAGGTTTGCGCGTTGTCTGCTCGATGACCCGTGCGCCGGCGAAGCCGATGGTGGCGCCCGGCTCTGCCAGTATGATGTCACCCTCCATGGCAAAGCTGGCGGTGACGCCGCCGGTGGTTGGATCGGTCAGAACCGTCAGGTAAAACAGGCCCGCGTTGCTGTGGCGTTTGACAGCGCCGCTTGTTTTGGCCATCTGCATCAGGGAAAACAGACCCTCCTGCATCCGCGCCCCGCCGGAAATGGTGAATCCGACCACGGGCATGCGCTTTTGCTGCGCGTATTCAAAGAGCAGCGTGATTTTTTCGCCTACAGCCGTTCCCATGCTGCCCATCATGAAATACGGCTCCATGATGAACAGGCAGCAGGGCTGCCCGCCGATTTCAGCTGTGCCGCACAGCACGGCTTCATTTTCCTGACTGGCGGCGCGTGCGGTTTCCAGCTTGCGCGGATAGCCGGGAAATGCAAGCCTGTCCGCCGGCTGAACCTGGCTGAACAGTTCACAGAATGTGTCTTTGTCGGCAACCAGACTCAGGCGCTGCCGGGCGTTCATCCGGAAATGATGGCCGCAGGGACAGGTGTTTGCATTGGCCCACAGGCGGCTGAGCGGGATCTGCTTGCGGCAGTTCGGGCATTTCTGTTCCGGTTCGCTCTCATCCTGCTGGACCGGCGCCGCGGCCCGCCCTTCCTTTTCCAGTTTGTTCTGAGGCTTGTAAATAAAATTCAGAAACGGCAAATCTGTCACCTGCCTTCCATAAAGGTCAGATCATATTGTCCGGTCATGAACCGCTCATCGCTGACGAGCGAGAGCAGCTGCTCGATATTTGTCTCAACGCCGTCGATCACCAGCTCGCAGAGGGCGGCTTTCATTTTCCGCAGGGCCTCCTCCCGGGTGCCCGCGTAGACGATGATTTTCCCCAGCAGCGCGTCGTAATACGGTGAAATCTGCGTGCCCTGAACGAGATATGTGTCAAACCGGACGAAAGGCCCGCCGGGAATGTGCAGCATGCGCAGCCGGCCGGTGGAACGGGCGTTGACGCGGCATTCCAGGGCGCAGCCGTTTAAATGCACATCTTCCTGTGCAAAGCGGATGGGTATCCCCGCTGCGGTACGGATCTGCCATTTGACCAGGTCAATATTTGTCAGCATTTCCGTAACGGCGTGCTCTACCTGCAGGCGCACGTTCATTTCCATGAACCAGAATTCCCCGGCTTTGTCCAGGAGAAATTCCAGCGTGCCCGCGCCGACATAGCCGATGCTCTGCACTGCTTTTGCCGTGAGACGCATCAGCATCCGGCGCTGTGCGTCGGAAACACCGGGAGAGGGAGATTCCTCAATCAGCTTCTGATGGCGGAGCTGGACAGAGCAGTCCCGCTCGCCCAGACATACGGCATTTCCTGCCTCGTCGGCCAGAATCTGCACTTCGATATGCCTGGCGGGATAAATGAATTTTTCGAGATAAACCGCGCCGTCGCCGAAGGCGCTTTCACTTTCCGCCACGGCAAGAGGGAAAGCCTGCTGCAGCTCCCCGGGCGTGCGCACCAGACGGATGCCGCGTCCGCCGCCGCCGGACCGTGCCTTCAGCATGACCGGATAACCGATTTTTCCGGCGGCCTCCAGCGCCTGACCGGCGGACTGCAGGACGGCTGTTCCGGGGATCACCTGCAGTCCGGCTTTCTGCATCAGCGCTTTGATCTGCGCTTTGTCGCTGAGCCGCTCCATGTCCGCGGCGCAGGGACCGATGAATACAATGCCGTTTTTCCGGCACAGCTGCGCGAAATAGGCGTTTTCTGACAGGAAACCATAGCCTGGATGAATGGCCTGCGCGCCGCAGGCCAGGGCGGCGCTGATGATCCGCTCCTCGTTGAGGTAGCTGTCCACCGGTGCCGGCCCGCCGATGCAGCAGCTCTCGTCGGCCAGAGCCACGTGCAGCGCGTCCCGGTCGGCCTGCGAGAAAACAGCCACAGTGGAAATGCCCATTTCCTTGCACGCCCGGATGATGCGCACGGCGATTTCACCGCGGTTGGCAATCAGGATTTTTGAGAACATAGGCTGCGCTCCGTAATGGCAAAGGAAAAATCGGCCGTGATGCAAAGCCGGCCGCCGACGCTGCCGCTGCCCTGGGCGAAATAGAAGGGCGGCTTTGCCCGCACAATGCGGCATCTGGTCTCGAACAGGTCGCCGGGAAAGACCGGGGATTTGAAGCGGACGTTGTTCAGCCCCGTATAGACCGGCAGCTGCGCCGGCGTTATGGCGTCGGCAAGCAGGAGGCAGGCGGATTGCGCCAGAATCTCGCACAGAATGACGCCGGGGACAATGGGGGCGTCCGGAAAATGTCCCTGCAGGAACCATGCGTCTGCCGGCACGCGGTATGTTCCGCACGCGTCTTCGCCGTCACGGAAAACCTCGTCAAGCAGCAGCATATTGTCCCGGTGCGGGAGAATACTTTTAATCTCTTCCTGAGTCATGGTTCACCTCCTGATGCGCATCAGCACGCAGCCGTAATCCACCACCTGACCGTTCCGGACGCAGATTTCAGCCACAGTGCCGTTTTCCTCGGCCGGGATCTCATTCATGAGCTTCATGGCTTCAATGATGCACAGCGTGCTGCCCTTTTCGACGGGATCGCCGACCTGAACAAACGGCTCGGCATCTTCGGCGGGCGCGGCATAAAACACGCCCACCATAGGCGAGAGAACGTCGGTCAGACCGGCGCCGTCTGCCTTTGCCTCATCTGTTCTGACGGCGGCGGCCGGGATCACGGCTGCCGGAGACGGCGGCGCGCTGCGCTCCAGCCGGACGACACAGTTGTCCTCTGTGATTTCAAGACCCGTCAGATCCAGTTCCTTCATCAGATTTGCATATTTTCGGATATTGGACTCGTTCATAGCTCTGCCTTTCTGAACGCCAGACAGGCGTTGTGTCCGCCGAAGCCAAGTGAATTGGAAAGCGCCAGACGGATGTCCGCCTGAACGGCGTGGTTCGGCACATAATTCAGGTCACAGTCCGGATCCGGCTCCAGAAGATTGACTGTGGGCGGAATGACGCCCTGTTCCAGTACCTTCAGGCAGGCAATGGCCTCAATGGCGCCGGCTGCGCCCAGCATATGACCGGTCATGGACTTTGTTGAGCTGATGTACGCCCTGCGTGCGTCTTCTTCACCCAGGGCATTTTTGACGGCAATTGTTTCCGCCGCGTCGTTCAGGGGTGTGCCGGTGCCGTGGGCGTTGATGTAGATGGGCTGTCCGCCGCCGGTATAGCCGGCCTCGGCCAGCGCCTGCTCCATGGCGCGGGCGCCGCCTGCGGCGTCCGGCCGCGGCGCGGTGATGTGATAGGCGTCGCATGTGGAACCGTATCCGCAGACTTCGCCGTAGATTTTTGCGCCCCGGGCCGCTGCATGTGCATATTCCTCCAGAATCAGGACACCCGCGCCTTCGCCGATGACAAAGCCGTTCCTGCGCCTGTCAAAGGGGAGGGAGGCGGCGTCCGGATCCTCGGAGACGGACAGCGCCTGCATGTTGATGAATCCGGCCACGCCGCATTCGCAGATTGCCGCCTCCGCGCCGCCGGCGATTACGGCGTCGGCGTATCCGTGACGGATGGCCCGCAGGGCCTCGCCGATGGCGTTGGAGCCGGATGCGCACGCGGTCACCGCGGGCATGGCCGTGCCCTGGCAGTTGAACCGGATGGCGATCATGCCGGACGCCATGTTGGCGATCATCATGGGGACAAAATACGGAGAAACACGCTTTGGCCCGCGGTTCAGCAGTTTCAGGTGTTCCTCGGTGAAAGTCCGGATGCCGCCGATTCCGGAGCCGACGTAAACAGCGATCCGTTCCGGAGGCAGCGTGTCGATGATGCCGCTGTCCTCCACGGCCTGGCAGGCGGCGGCCACGGCGAACTGCGCGTACCGGTCGCTGCGCAGCACGTCCGCCTTGTCCATATAGTCGCGGATATTGAAGTTTTTGACCTCGGCGCCCAGCTTTGCGCGGTATTCCGCGGTGTCGAACAGGGTAATCGGGCCGATGCCGTGTCTGCCGGCAGTCAGGCTTTCCCATGTCTCCTGTACGCTGTTTCCCACAGGCGACACGGCGCCCATGCCGGTAACGACAACTCTTCGGGTCTGATTTTCCATGAGCTTTTCTCCTTACATTGCAATACCGCCGTCCACCCGAAGAACTTCACCGGTGATGTACGGCGCGTCCGCCATAAAAGCGACGGCCTGCGCCACATCCTCGGCAGTGCCCATATGGCCCAGCGGAATGCCGGCGGCCAGCTGTGCGGCCTGACCGGACAGTTCTTTTGTCATATCTGTGGCGATGAATCCGGGCGCCACGGCGTTGCAGGTGATGCCTCTGGGGGCCAGCTCCCGGGCAACGGTCTTCGTCAGCCCGATCAGACCGGCTTTGGAGGCGGCATAGTTGGCCTGACCCGGATTTCCCGTCAGAGCGGCCACAGAAGTGATGTTGATGATCCGTCCGAAGCGGTTGCGGATCATAAGGCCTGCGCAGTGGCGGATCATATTGAACGCACCTTTCAGGTTGACATCCAGAACCTCGTCAAAGGTCTGCTCACTCATGGCGGCCACCAGACCGTCCCGGGTGATGCCTGCGTTGTTGACGAGGATATGGACCGTGCCGAAATCCGACCGGATTTGGGTGACCGTCTGCCTGACGGCGTCAAAATCAGCCACGTTGCACGGATATGCCCTGGCTTTGACGCCGTGCAGACTGCTGCACTGGCTGCAGACCTGGGCGGCCAGCGCGCTGCTTCCGGCATAGATGACGGCAATGTCTGCGCCCTGGGCGGCAAGCTTGGCCGCAGCGGCGGCGCCGATGCCGCGCGCGCCGCCGGTGATGACTGCGATTTTTCCGTTCAGCATGCCTTCACCTCTGTCAGTACCGTTTCGAGGCCCGCCGGATCGGACACGCTGAATGTGCGCACACCGCTGTCAGTTTTGCGGATCAGGCCGCACAGCGTCTGGCCGGGGCCAAGCTCCACAAATGTGTCAGCGCCGGCGGCGATCATGCTGCGGACGGTTTTTTCCCAGCGCACAGGCATGCAAATCTGGTTGGCCAGCAGCTTTTTCAAATCGCCTTCGTACGGCGCGCCGGTGCAGTTGGCATAGAGCGGCAGCGCCGGCGGTATCAGCGTGTACTGATCCAGAAACCGGGCAAAAGCTTCGGCTGCACCGGCCATGAACGGAGAGTGAAAGCCGCCGGCCACGTTCAGCGGGACGGCGCGCCCGCCTGCCGCTTTGACTGCGGCAAAGAGCGCGGGCATCTGGCTTTCAGGTCCGGATACGGCGATCTGACCGGGGCAGTTGTAGTTCACGGGACAGACCTGCTGAAGTCCGGCGCAGATGCGCTCCACCTCTGCTTCCGGCAGGCGCAAAACGGCGGCCATCGCGGTGGACTGCTGCTGCGCGGCTTCCTGCATCAGTGCGCCGCGGCGGCAAACCAGCTGAAAGCCGGTTTCAAAATCCACCGACTGGGCGTAGGTCAGCGCCGCAAGCTCGCCAAGCGAGAAGCCGGCAGCCATATCCGCGCGCAGACCCGCCTCCGTCAGAGCCGCGGCAGCGGCCATTTCGACGGCGAACATGCATGGCTGCGTGTTTGCCGTCTCCCGCAGCGTCGCGGCGTCGGCGCTGAAGCACTGGGCGCTTGTCCCCGGACGAAGGCTGTCGGCTGTCTGAAATACGGCCGCCGCAGCCTTTGACGACTGCGCAAGCGCCATGCCCATGCCCGGGTACTGTGCGCCCTGGCCGGAAAAAACGAAGGCTATTTTACCCATTTTGCCGCTCCCTTCAAAAGTGGCTCCGCCTCGTCCATTACCTGACGGACGATCTCCGCTGCCGGCTGTGTCCGGCTGACCAGTGCGGCGGCCTGCCCGGCGAGGAAGCATCCGTTTTCCGTGTCGCCGTCCGCAACGGCCCTGCGCAGTGCGCCGGCGGCCATGGCGTCCAGCTCCGCGTCCGATGCGCCGCCGAATTCGCCCTTCTGATAATTTCTGGAGAAGGTGGTCCGGAGACTGCGGACCGGATGACCCAGGCGCTTGCCGGTCACCATGGTGCAGAGATCGCGGGCTTTCAGAATTTTCTCCCTGTATACGGGGTGGATGCTGCATTCCTCAGCGCTGAGAAACCGCGTGCCCATCTGCACGCCGCAGGCGCCCAGCATGAACGCAGCCGCAGCGCCGCGCCCGTCAGCGATGCCGCCGGCAGCGATGACCGGAAGATCGGTGGCGTCACAGATCAGGGGGACCAGAACCATTGTAGTCAGCTCGCCCACATGGCCGCCGCTCTCTCCGCCCTCTGCAATGACGGCGGACGCGCCCAGGCGTGTCATCAGTTTGGCCATGGCGACTGACGCCACGACGGGAATGACCTGAATGCCGGCATTTTTCCACTGCTCCATGAACTTTGAGGGGTTTCCCGCGCCGGTGGTGACGACAGCGACTTTTTCCGCGCAGACCATCTCCGCAACCTCTGCGGCGAAGGGACTCATCAGCATGATGTTCACACCGAAGGGGCGGTCAGTCAGCGTACGGGCCAGACGGATCTGCGCCTGTACGGTTTCAGCCGGCGCGTTGCCGGCGGCAATGATGCCCAGACCGCCGCCGTTTGAAACGGCAGCGGCGAGCTTTCCGTCCGCAATCCAGGCCATGCCGCCCTGCAGCACTGGATACCGGATGCCGAGCATACGGCATAAAACAGTATCGATCATCGCTCAGTCCTGCTTCTTGCTTTCGATAAAAGCAACCAGATCGCCGACTGTGGTTACCTTTTGTTCCAGCTCAATCTCAATGCCGATTTTGTCTTCAAGATTCATCAGAAGCTCAACGGTGTCCAGGGAGTCAATCCCCAGATCATGAAAGGTGCTGTCCATTGTGATATCGGCGGCATCGCACTCCATGCGCTCGGCGATCAGCTCCGCAATTGCCTGAAAAATCATAAGAATTACCTCCAGTTTTTTGATTGGTCAAAAGGTTATCAGTGTTAACCTTTTGACCAATATAGCCTACAGGGCGGCTTCTGTCAATACTTCTGATGATTTTTATTGAATCTGCCGGTATCGGAAAGAACAAATATCCGGTTCGTGCGCGCGCCCTGCGGGTGCTCTGCGGTGTTTTCCTTTACAGAGTGAGACGGGAAAGATATAATACAATATGCATACAGCGCGCGGCTGCGGCTGACGCAGCGCCGCGGCAAAGGAGACGGATGATTGTGGAACACAGATATGACACACAGCTCCTGATTGAGGGCGAGGCGCTGGATGAGAACCGGATCGAAGCCTGCATCTGCGGGAATTTCAGCGGCGACTGCCTTCTG
>JAEDDG010000032.1 GCA_016293865.1 Oscillospiraceae bacterium
TAGCTGATGTTGATGGCGCAGTCGCCCATGCAGATCTTTTCCTGCTGGCCGTCCTTCTCGCGCACGAGAATGAAGCAGGAGGAAACCAGATGTGCGCCGGGACGGGTCTTCACCAGCTGCAGAGCCGGGCGGACCGTGTCCGCGGTGGAATAGGTCGCACCGCCCAGGAGCGCGTCAGCCGCGCCCATTTTCACCAGCATGGTCCCGAAATAATTGCCCTTGGCCAGTGCGGCGCGGCAGTCCTCGGCAGACATCTTGCCCTTGCGCAGCTCCACCATTTTGGCAACCATCTCATCCATTCCTGCATATGTAGCCGGATCAATGATCTCCAGACCGTCAATGTCAAAGCCGCCCTTTGCAGCGTTGGCCCTGACCTCGTCCACATTGCCGATCAGGATCGGCGTCAGGAAACCTTCTGCCTTCAGCTTTGCAGCCGCTTCCAGAATACGGGCGTCAGGGCCTTCCGTAAACACGATCTTGCGGGGATTTGCCTTGAGGACCTCAATCAATTTGTCAAACACTTGAATTACCTCCGATTTTATCATTTGCAAACCATATATGGCCGGTTTTTTACCCGTATATTTTAGCACTTTACTGCCCGGTGTGCAACAGAAATCCCATATTGCCCCATCAGTCCGCGTGAAAAACGCCGGCATCTGCGCCGCGCCCGGTATTTTGTCCGTTTTGACGCACGGATACCGGCTGTTTTTATTTCCCTGTTTCTGGCAGATCTTTACAAAACCGCCCGGAAACGATATACTATACAAAATGTATATTACATGCCCGTCCTGCGGCCGGGCGGATTCAGGAGGCGAAACATGCCGGACTTTCCCGTTATTTTTTCACAGCTGCGCCATGCCGCCGGCAAAAGCCAGCGGACTGTCGCACAGGAAATGCACATTTCCCAGGCGCTTTTGTCCCACTATGAACACGGCGTCCGGGAACCGCGGCTGGATTTTGTGGTGCGCGCCTGTGACTATTACGGCGTTTCCGCCGACTATATTCTCGGCCGGACGCAGGAACAGAACAATCCGGGCCTGGACGCCGCCTCTGAAGAGGACGGCATCCAGCGGCTGCTCCGTTCCGGCCTTGCCGCACATCCGGCCGTGCACAGATATCTGGACGGAATCGCGCTGCTGCTCTGCCTGAGCGCCGGCGCGCCGCTTCAGACCGACGCGCCGCCGGAACGGCTGAGCACCGCGGCGGTGCATTTGTGGGCAGCACAGGCGCTGGAGTCCGCAGCCGGCAGCCTGTCCGCACTGGACGAACAGACGCAGGCCGCCCTCACCGCCGCAGCAGCGCGCGCGGCCCTTGAGATTTCCGCCATTCTGAGCGCAGAGGAGAAGAACGATCTATGAAGCAGAGCAACATCCGCAATTTTTCGATTATCGCCCACATTGACCACGGAAAATCCACTCTGTCCGACCGGCTGATTGAGCTGTGTCACGCGGTTGATACCCGCGCGATGGAAAACCAGCTGCTGGACAACATGGATCTGGAGCGTGAGCGCGGCATCACCATCAAAGCGCGGGCTGTCTGCCTGCATTATACTGCGCCGGACGGGGAAACCTACCGGCTGAACCTGATTGACACGCCGGGTCACGTGGACTTTAACTATGAGGTCTCCCGCTCACTGGCCGCCTGCGAGGGCGCCGTACTGGTGGTGGACGCCTCCCAGGGCATCGAGGCGCAGACGCTGGCCAATACCTATCTGGCCGTGGAGCACGACCTGGAAATCCTGCCGGTTATCAATAAAATCGACCTGCCTGCGGCAGATCCCGCCCGGGCCAAACGCGAAATTGAGGACATCATCGGCATTCCCGCTCAGGACGCGCCGGAAATCTCCGCAAAAATGGGCATCAACATTGAAGCGGTGCTCAACGACATTGTCGAAAACGTGCCTGCCCCCCGCGGGAATCCGGACGCACCTCTGCGTGCGCTGATTTTTGACAGCCAGTATGACAGCTACAGGGGCGTCATTGTCTGCATGCGGATTATGGAAGGGACGCTCCGGCAGGATATGACTGTTAAAATGATGGCCTCCGGCGCAGAATATAAGGTGCTGGAATGCGGCCATCTGCTTCCGCTGGGCATGGAGCCCTGCACTGAGCTGACCGCCGGAGACGTCGGCTACTTCACCGCCTCCATCAAAAACGTGAAGGATACCCAGGTGGGCGATACCGTGACCGGCGCGGCAGATCCGGCGGACAAGCCGCTGCCTGGCTACCGGCCTGCCCGCCCCATGGTTTACTGCGGCATTTACACGGAAGACGGCTCCAAATACCCGGACCTGCGGGACGCGCTGGAAAAGCTCCAGCTGAACGACGCCTCCCTGTCCTTTGAGCCGGAATCCTCCGCCGCGCTGGGCTTCGGCTTCCGCTGCGGATTTCTGGGTCTTCTGCATATGGAGATTATTCAGGAGCGTCTGGAACGGGAATTCGATCTGGACCTGATCACAACGCTGCCCAGCGTTATTTATGAAGTCACAAGGACGGACGGCAGCACGGTGATGGTGGACAATCCCCACGATTATCCGGATCCGGCTTCCATTCTGGAGACAAAGGAGCCCTTCGTCAAGGCCACCATTCTCACGCCGCCGGATTACGTGGGCAACATTATGCCCATGTGCCAGGACCGGCGGGGCGTCTACGTGTCCATGGACTATCTGGACGCCAATCTGGTCGAGCTTGTCTATCACATGCCGCTCAACGAAATTGTCTACGACTTTTTTGACACGCTGAAGGCCAGGACAAAGGGCTACGCCTCCCTGGACTATGAATTCTGCGATTACCGGCCGTCCGACCTTGTAAAGGTGGATCTGCTGCTCAACGGCGATCAGGTGGACGCGCTGAGCTTTATCGCCCACCGGGACAAAGCCTACGGCCGCGCCCGGCGCATCTGCGAAAAGCTGCGGGACAATATCCCCCGCCAGCTGTTTGAAGTCCCCATTCAGGCCGCCATCGGCGGGCGGATCATCGCCCGCGAGACGGTGCGGGCCATGCGCAAGGACGTGCTGGCCAAGTGCTACGGCGGCGACATCACACGGAAGAAAAAACTGCTTGAAAAGCAGAAGGAAGGCAAAAAGAAGATGCGCAGCCTCGGCACTGTGCAGATGCCCACGGAGGCGTTCATGGCCGTCCTGAAGCTGGACGAGGAATAGAAACTTTCTGAAAAAGGAGCCGTTATGGAAGGCAGAATACGCATCCAGCTGATAGACGCGGTGCGCGGCCTGTGCGTGCTGCTGATGATTCTGCACCATCTGATGTGGGATCTGGTCTGTTTTCTGGATGCGCCCCGGTGGCTGTTTTACGGCGTGCCGGTCCGGTTTCTGCATTATATTTTCGCCGGTCTTTTCGTTCTGATCTCCGGGCTCTCCTGCCGCCTGAGCCGGAGCAATCTCCGCCGCGGCGCTCTTCTGGCCCTTGTGGCCGGCGGACTGACGGCGGCGTCCGCAGCGGTCGGCTTTCCGATCCGGTTCGGCGTGCTGCATATGCTGGCTGCAAGCATGCTGCTTTACGGCGCGGCGGGCCGTCTGTGGCGAAAAATTCCCGAAAACCGGATGCCTTTTGTCTGTGCGGCACTGTTCTGTTTTTCTCTGCTGGCTGTCCAGCTCATCCCCGTGCCGGCAGACAGCGCACTGGCCGCGATCCTTTGGCCGTTTGGATTCAATCCGGAGCTCATCTTTTCGGCGGATTATTTCCCGCTTTTCCCCTGGATCTTTGTGTTTCTGTGCGGCACCTGGTTCGGCGGGCTCGTTCAGTCCGGCCGGCTGCCCCGGTGGTTTTACACCGTTTCCGTCCCTGTCCTTCCGGCCGTGGGCCGGCATGCGCTGCTGATCTATGTTCTGCATCAGCCGGTGCTGTTCGCGCTGGTCTGTGGCATACGCCGGCTGCTTTACCGGGCGTAACGCCCTTGTTTACATGCAGAATTTCTCTTTTTCCAGCCGTTGACAAGCTTCGTCAGAAATGCTATGATGCATGTGTATAAAAGCTGAGAAGGGGATTTGTGTACCCCGGCGCGCATCAGAGAGGAATCACAAATGCTGAAAGCGATTCTTGCCCACACCGTGTACACGCACCGCCCCGGAGCCGGCTCCGAAACAAGGAGTTCCGTCCGCGCACGTTACAGCGCAGCCCAAGTGAAACATCAGGGTGGAACCGCGTATTTTACGCCCCTGTGCCGCAGTGCGGCACGGGGGCTTATTTTTTTGGGAGGGATGTACCATGGCAGAACATGCGTATACGTTTGAAAACGAGGAATATAAAAAAACATACCGTCACACCACCAGCCACATTCTGGCTCAGGCCGTCAAGCGCCTGTATCCGGAAATCAAGCTGGCCATCGGTCCGGCCATCGAGGACGGCTTTTACTATGATTTTGACTCCCCCTTCTCCCTGACCCGGGAGCATCTGGACGCGCTGGAAGCTGAAATGCGCAAGATCTGCAAGGAGAAAATTCCGCTTGAACGCTTCGAGCTGCCCCGTGAAGAGGCCATCCGCCTGATGGAAGAGCGGGACGAGCCTTACAAGGTCGAACTGATCAACGACCTGCCCCAGGACGCTGTGATCAGCTTTTACCGGCAGGGCGATTTCACCGACCTGTGCGCCGGTCCGCATCTGGACAACACCGGCCGGGTCAAGGGCAACGCCATCAAGCTGACCAGCGCCACCGGCGCTTACTGGCGCGGCGACTCCAACCGCAAAATGCTGCAGCGCGTTTACGGCACCTGCTTTATGAAAAAGGAAGATCTGGACGCCTATCTGGCCCAGCGGGAAGAGGCCCTCAAGCGGGATCACAACAAGCTCGGACGGGAGCTTGAATACTTCACCACGGTGGATGTTGTCGGCCAGGGCCTGCCCATCCTGCTGCCCAAGGGCGCCCGCGTCATTCAGCAGCTGCAGCGCTGGGTTGAGGATGAGGAGCAGAAGCGCGGCTATCTGCTGACAAAAACGCCGCTGATGGCCAAGCGCGAGTTCTATAAAATCTCCGGCCACTGGGACCACTATCTGGACGGCATGTTCATCCTGGGCGATCCGTACGACGAGACAAAGGAATGCTTTGCCCTGCGTCCCATGACCTGCCCCTTCCAGTACCAGGTCTACCTGAACCGGCAGCGCTCCTACCGCGACCTGCCCATGCGTCTGGGCGAGACCAGCACGCTTTTCCGCAACGAGGACTCCGGCGAGATGCACGGTCTGATCCGCGTGCGCCAGTTCACCATTTCCGAAGGACACCTGGTCCTGCGTCCTGACCAGCTGGAGGAAGAGTTCAAGGGCTGCCTGGATCTGGCAAAGTACATGCTGGGCACGCTCGGCCTTCTGGAAGACTGCACCTTCCGCTTCTCCCAGTGGGATCCGGCCAACCCCGACAACAAGTACGAGGGCACTGCCGAGCAGTGGAATACGGCCCAGGCCACAATGAAGCAGATTCTGGACGACCTGAACGTTGAGTACACCATCGGCATTGACGAGGCCGCCTTCTACGGGCCCAAGCTGGACATCCAGTGCAAAAACGTTTTCGGAAAAGAAGACACCATTGTCACCATCCAGATTGACATGCTGCTTGCACAGCGCTTCGGGATGTATTATATTGATGAAAACGGCGAGAAGAAACTGCCTTACATCATCCACCGCACCTCCATGGGCTGCTATGAGCGTACGCTGGCGCTGCTGATTGAAAAATATGCCGGCGCCCTGCCGCTGTGGATGAGCCCGAACCAGGTTTCCATTCTCCCGATTACCGACCGGACGCTGGACTATGCCAACAGCCTGAAACAGCGGCTTGAAAACGCGGGCATCCGCTGCGAAGTGGACGCGCGCAACGAGAAAATCGGCTATAAGATCCGTGAAGCGCAGATGCAGAAGACCCCGTACATGCTTGTGGTGGGCGACAAGGAAGCCGAAGCCGGTCTTGTGGCGGTCCGCCGCCGGGGCGAGGGCGACATCGGCACCATGTCCATGGATGACTTCATGGCCAGAGCGCTGCGGGAAATTGCCGAAAAAGTCCGCGACTGACGCGATTAGATAGAAATTCTGTGAGATAAAGGAGGCTGCAATATGTCCTATAATTACTATTATGGCTTTGATGACCTGTTTCCTCCCGGCTTTGGCATTGCCGGCACACTGGCCGCCGTCTTCGTTGTGCTGATCGTCGTCTGGCTTCTGCTTATGGCCTATGCCATCCTCTCCTATGTTCTGTCAAGTCTCGGCTTCTACACCATGGCCAAGCGCCGCGGCATCCGCAATTACGGCCTTGCCTGGGTTCCCATCGCCAATTACTGGATCATCGGCAGCCTGGCAGACCAGTACGATCTGGCAGTCAAGGGCCGTGAAAACGGCTACCGCCGGAAGCTTCTGACCATGGCCATCATCTATTGCTGCGTCTGCTTTGCCGTCATGATTCTCAGCATGATCTGGGGCTTTGTATCCGCGGACAGCTCCGCAGGCAATGCTCTGTCCTTTGCTCCCATGATCGCAGCGTTCTTTGTGATGATGATTCTTGCCGTTGTGCTGATGGTTTTCTATTACATCGCACTGTACAAGGTTTTCAACTCCTGCAATCCGAACACCTCGACAACCTTCCTGGTTCTGACGATCGTTGTCAGCGTCACCTTCCCGTTTTTCGTCTTTGCCGACCGGAACAAGGATCTGGGCTTTCCCGCTGCGGCTGCACCCGCGCCGGACATGAGCGCCGGCGCTTACTCTGCTGAACCGGCCGTACAGCAGGCGGCCGCCGCCATTCCCGCCGCGCCTGTGCCGGAAGCGCCTGTGCCGGAAGATGCCGTCCCCGTCTCTGCGGATGTACCTGCTGACGCAGATCCGGCAGACCCGCAGGATGAAGAGCCTGCGGATGCGCCGGAAGAGGACCCGGAAGACAGCGATACGCCGGACGCATAAACAGCAGTCAGATTTTGACAGCGTTTGAATTGAATAACAGTCAAAACTCCTTCATAGAATAGCTGCAAAGCCAGTCCTGTGAAGGAGTTTTTGTTTTGAAAAACAGGAAACGTCTGATTTTCGCGCTGATTGTCATTTTTCTTTTAAATATAACCGTTATTGCATTCGTCCAGCAGGCAGACGCCGCCGCCTACAAACGCGGCTCCTCCGGTTCCGCAGTGACCCAGATCCAGCAGAAGCTGTCCAACTGGGGTTACTACTCCGGCAGCATTGACGGCATCTTCGGCAGCCGGACAGAAAAGGCCGTCCGGGATTTTCAACAGAAAAACGGCCTGACAGTGGACGGCATCGTCGGTGACGCGACGCTGAAAGCGCTGGGACTGGGCAATCTCAGCGGCAGCTCCGGCTCCTCCAGCACCTACTCAAACGAGGTGGCGCTGCTGGCGCGGCTGATTTCCGCCGAGGCCCGGGGCGAACCATATGAGGGACAGGTTGCCGTTGGCGCTGTGGTTCTCAACCGCATCAAGCACCCGTCCTTCCCCAACACCATGTCCGGCGTCATTTATCAGTCCAATGCATTCACCTGCGTGTATGACGGGCAATTTGACCAGCCTGTGGCCGACTCCGCCTACCGGGCAGCCCGGGACGCCCTCAACGGCTGGGATCCGTCCGGCGGCGCCATTTATTATTTCAATCCGGCAACCGCCACCAGCTCATGGATCTGGTCGCGCCCGCTGATTACCGTGATCGGCAAGCACCGCTTCTGCTCATAACCCAATCATATCAAACAGGCCGCGGACATCAGCCGCGGCCTGTATCTGTATCTGCATGATCGCCCTGCGCCTCTTCCGGGCGCCTGACATAGCGGATGTACGCATAGTTTTCCGGTGTGCAGATGTGCGTCTGCATAAAATTGAAAACCTGATCCCGCAGCTGCATCCGCGCCCGCCGCTCCGGCAAAGCCGGATCCGGCTCAAAAGGCTCGCTCACATGAACCACAATCCGCGGCGGCAGTTTTTTGAAAATCCGCCGCTGCCGGTATGTCACCGCAAAAGCCACGGCCGGGACGCCGCATTTCACCGGGTACACGAAAGACCCGGCCGAAAAATTGCGCAGGCCGGTATAATACGGCCAGATGTGTGCCTCCGGATAGACAGCCACAGCGCTGCGCTCACGAATCCGCCGGCCGACGGCGGCGCCGAATGTGCGCATTCCATCCACACTGTCCGGCAGCGGAATCGCGCCCACCATCCGGACGATCTGGCTCAGGCCGGGCACGGATATCGCCTCAGGCCCGGTAATGATATAGCATTTGCGCGGGAAAGACAGCATGGACGGGAAAAATGCGTCAAAAGCCGACTGCGTATGATTGCCGAACAGGAAACAGCCTGTTTTCTGCCGCCGCAGGCGCCGCAAAACACCTCTGTTCTCAATGCGCGCGCCGTAAACCACATGGCAGACCACCCAGGCCACCGGCGTGGCAATCAGGCGGTAAACCACTGCGGCAGCCGCCTTCCAGAACGGGTTGTCATTGATAAACCTGAAATCCGCGCCCACGGGTTTCGGCCGGATGTTCATTCCGGCAAAATCGTCGTGGGCTTCATCGGAATAATAGATAATTCTTTCAGGCATCACGTTCCAGCCTCACATTGGAACAGATCATCTGTTCCATTTCGTCCATACACCGCTCCAGGCTGAGCTGCGCGGCATGCTCCGCGTATGCGTCGCTGCACGCCTGCCACTGTATGGGATTTTCCAGCCAGTAGTCGATTTTCGCCGCCAGATCCCTGCTGTCGTTGCAGGCGAACAGGTTGCGTTCATCCCGCGCAAAAAAGCGCGTGGCGCTGCGCTTTGAATCGGACAGCACCGGCACAAGTCCGCACTTCAGCGCCTCCAGGCAGGCAATTCCCTCCAGCTCAATCTCCGCCGGATGAACATAGAGATCCGCATAGTTGATGATGCGCACAAGCTCGCTGCGCTTGAAAAAGCCGAACACCGGCTGAACCGGCAGGCGGCGCTTGCAGTAATGCTTCAGCCAGCGCTTCCGCGGCCCGTCACCGGCAAAAATCAGCTGGATCTGTCCGGCATGCTTCGATCTGCGCACACCGTTTACAAGCACCCTGTGGGATTTTTCCTTGCTGTAACGGCCGGTAAACAGGATCACATAGCGGTCCGCATATTCCGGCGGCTTCGGGCCTCTGCAGCGGATGAACTCGCTGTTGACGCCGTTTGAAATCACGCGGCCGTTGGTCTTCCGTCCGATCTGTGTTTCAAAGACATCACGGATAAACTGCGTGGGATAGTGGATGCAGTCCACGCGGCTGTAAATATACTTGTAAAAGATCTTATAAACCAGGCGGTTGACGGTCCTGGCGTTCATCAGAAACAGGTGATTGGAAAGGTTCTCCGCCTGGCAATGGAAGCCGGCTGTGACAGGAATCCCCAGCTCCTGCGCAATATGAATGGCGCAGTATGCCAGGAAAAACGGGATGATGACATGCACTGCGTCCGCACCCTCCAGCGCCTGACGCATTGTGGCCTTGTCCGGCCGGGCAATCACCACGCCGTTTTTGCGCACATACCTGTTCAGAGGGCCGAAATTGATGCTGGGCACCACATAGTAGCCCGGCTGCCCGCGCATCTTTTCATCCGGGCAGACCACGCGCACTGTATGGCCGCGTGCTTTCAGGCTGTTGACCAGATTCATTGTGGCTACTGCCGTTCCGTTTTTCTCGTTGACGGGGACATCGCAGACAACAGCAATTGTCATGCTCCTCAACCTTTCTCTCAGCGCTGCTGCGGCTGTTTTTCTGATTACTGATTCATCAGCTGCAAATACTCATCGTAAGTGACATTTCTGTCCACAATCGTGCCGTCTGTACGAAGCTCGATGATCCGGTTTGCCACAGTCTGAATCATCTGATGGTCGTGGGTGGTGAAAATGACGTTGCCCTTGAAATCCATCAGGCCGTTATTCAGCGCCGCCACACTCTCCAGATCCAGATGGTTTGTGGGCTGATCCAGCATCAGAATGCTTGCGCCGGACAGCATCAGCCTGGACAGCATACAGCGGACCTTTTCGCCGCCGGAGAGGACTTTCACCGGCTTGTACACATCGTCCCCGGTGAAAAGCATCCGTCCCAGGAAAGTACGCAGATAGCTTTCGCGCTTGTCCTCGCTGAACTGCCGCATCCAGTCCATAATGCTGTCGTCACAGCCGTCAAAATACGCGGAATTGTCCTTGGGGAAATACGCCTGGGTTGTGGATACGCCCCATTTGACCGTGCCGCTGTCCGGCTCCATTTCGCCGGCCAGAATTTTGTACAGCGTGGTAATGGCAATTTCACTTTCACCGATCAGGGCGATTTTATCCGTCTTGTTCATGATGAAGCTCACGTTGTCCAGAATCTTCACACCGTCAATGGTCTTGGAGACCTCCGTGACAAAAAGACGGTCCTTGCCGGGTTCCCTGGCCATCTGAAATCCGACCCACGGATATTTCCGGCTGGAAGCGGGAATGTCCTCAATGGCAATCTTGTCCAGCAGCTTCCGGCGGCTGGTGGCCTGCCGGGACTTGGATTTGTTGGCCGAGAACCGGCGGATAAACTCCTCCAGCTCGGCAATTTTTTCCTCCGCCTTCCGGTTTTTCTCCTTGATCAGCTTCTGCATCAGCTGCGACGCATCATACCAGAAATCGTAGTTGCCCACATACATCTTTATGCGGCCGTAATCAATATCCACAATATGCGTACAGACGTTATTCAGGAAATACCGGTCGTGACTGACCACAATCACGGTGCCGGCATAGTCCATCAGAAAATCCTCCAGCCAGACAACGCTGTTCACATCCAGGTTGTTGGTGGGCTCGTCCAGCAGGATGATGTCGGGCTTGCCGAAAAGCGCCTGGGCCAGAAGCACCTTGACCTTTTTGCGCGGGTCCAGCGCAGACATCATCAGGCCATGCTCCCCTGTGGGGATTCCCAGCCCCTGCAGCAGCTGGCTGGCATCGGACTCCGCCTCCCAGCCGCCCAGCTCCGCAAATTCTTCCTCCAGCTCCGCCGCACGGATCCCGTCGGCATCGGAAAAATCCGGCTTTTCATAAATGGCGTCCTTCTCCCTGCCGCAGTCATACAGGCGCTTGTTGCCCATAATGACCGTGTCCATAACCGTGTAGGCGTCAAACATGAACTGATCCTGCTTCAGGACGGACATGCGCACGCCGTCCTTGATGGCCACAGAGCCGGTGGTGGGCTCAATCTCTCCGGAGAGGATTTTCAGAAATGTGGATTTTCCCGCGCCGTTGGCGCCGATGACGCCGTAGCAGTTGCCCGGCGTAAACTTCAGATCCACCCTTGAAAACAGCGGCGTGCCGCTGAACTGCAAACTCAGATCGCTGACTGTAATCATTCAATACTCCTTCCGTGCTTACTGCACAGAGTCTTCTCCGCCGGGCTCCGCATTCGGATCGTAACGGCCGTTCAGCCGGTCGTGATACAGCGCCCGCGCCGTGCCCATATAGGGCGACACCCAGATGTCCAGAACCGGCACATAGACAAGGTATGAAACCAGATAGCTGACGATCAGCCAGGCGATAAAGGACAAATCCAGCATGAAATACTCCATCTTATGTCCCCGTGTCTGCCGCGCCGTCTCTGCCAGGCACTGAAAAACGTTCATTTCCGGATGATCCAGCATCACATAAACCGCAGTTCTGTACCGGTAAAACGCAATCACACCGGGGATCACAAAAAGCAGACTCAGGGCGCAGACAATCAGTGTGCGCAGAACCATCAGCGCCACAGCCCGGCCGAACTGATTAAACCCGTTAAACAGGTCGCGCACGCCGGCCTTCTCCCTGCGCGCAAACTGCAGACAGCATCCTTCAAAGCCGAATTCCAGCACAACGCTCATCAGCAGCAATGCAGCGGACAGCACAATGCCCAGCGGATTCACGCTCGGATACGGCACCATATAGGGCTGCGCGCCGTTTTGCATGACATCGTCGCACATCTTGTAGACACCGTCCACATAGTCCGAATAGCCGCTCAGTCTGTAAACAAGGACGCTGATCACACATGAAATCAGCAGATAAACCGCCGCAACCAGAAAAGCGCTGGGCTTGTGTCCCCGCAGGCGCTGTCTGGCGTCAATCTTAACTTCTCTGTAAGATACAGGCATATTCCCGCCTCCGTATTTCTGACCGTCCTCTGCGCCCGCAGCGCAGCATGTGATTGTTTTATTATATACTATCTGCCAGGAAATAGCAAACATGTCGGGTACGCGACAGCTTCCTTTCTCATCAATCTATATATGGTGTTTTTGTGCTTTATAAATCAGTATATTTTGTATGTGCACTTTCTGCAAAACAGAAAAAAGCTATTGACAGTACACCCCATGCGTCGTATGATTATACTTGCTTCATGAAAGAAACCACAAGATATAGTACAGATTATGTCCTATATCTGCAAATCAGCGTCCTGCACATACGGAGGAGAGGGAAATGGCTGTTAAAAGTATAAAAAAGCGCGATGGACGGATCGCCGCATTTGACGTCGACAAAATTGCCGGCGCCATCGCAAAGGCCTTTGCCGCCACCTACAAGCCCGGCAGTGAGGAAATTGCCGCGTCTCTGGCCAAAGAGGTGGAGTCAATTCTGGAGCTGGAGGGCCAGTCCATCCCGGATGTGGAGCACATTCAGGACATTGTGGAAAAAGTTCTGATGGACAACGGCTATGTGACGACAGCCAAGGCATATATCCTGTACCGCTCGGAGCGCAGCCGCTGCCGGCAGATGAATTCCCGTCTGATGCAGACCTATGAGGAAATCACCTTTGCCGACGCCAGAGACTCCGACGTCAAGCGTGAAAATGCCAACATTGACGGCGACACTGCCATGGGCGTTATGCTCAAATACGGTTCAGAGGGCGCAAAACAGTTTGATCATATGTTTGTTCTGAATCCGGACCATTCCCGTGCCCATCTGGACGGGGACATTCACATCCATGATCTGGATTTTCTGACGCTGACCACCACCTGCACGCAGATTGACATCATCAAACTCTTCAAAGGCGGCTTTTCCACCGGTCACGGCACCCTGCGTGAGCCCAACGACATTTCGTCCTATTCCGCGCTGGCCTGCATTGCCATCCAGTCCAACCAGAACGATCAGCACGGCGGGCAGAGCATCGTCAACTTCGATTACGGCATGGGCGACGGCGTCAAAAAGACTTTTGTGCGCCTGTACCGGCAGAACCTGACAAAGGCGCTGATCCTGCGCTGCGGCGTCGACGATCCGGAGGATGAACTGAAGGTGATGATGACCGGCATTGCGGAGAAAACCGGTCTTTATCCCCGGCTGGAAAACAGCGCGGCATACCTGGCCTGCGAACGGCCGCTGATTCAGGAAAAATTCGGCATTGAAAATGCGGAAGACCTGCAGAAGCTGGCCTACAGCTTCGCTGTGAAGGAGACGGACCGGGCCACCTATCAGGCCATGGAGGCGTTTATCCACAATCTGAACACGATGCATTCCCGCGCCGGCGCACAGACGCCGTTTTCATCCATCAACTACGGCATGGACACCTCGCCTGAGGGCCGTCTGGTCGTGAAAAATATTCTGCTGGCCACGGAGGCCGGACTGGGCAGCGGTGAAACACCGATCTTTCCCATCCAGATTTTCCGCGTGAAGGACGGCGTCAACCTGAATCCCGGCGAACCCAACTATGACCTGTTCAAACTGGCCTGCCGCTGCTCCGCCAAGCGCCTGTTCCCCAACTTCTCATTCATCGACGCGCCGTTCAACCTGCAGTATTACGATCCTGCCCGGCCGGAGACGGAAATCGCCTACATGGGCTGCCGGACCCGCGTGATCGGGAATGTCTATGATCCCAGCCGCGAAATCTGCAACAGCCGCGGCAACCTCTCTTTCACATCCATCAACCTGCCGCGCATCGCCATCAAGGCCAAGGGCGACATCAGCCTGTTCTTTGAGGAACTGGACAGCAAAATGACCCTGTGCATCAACCAGCTCCTGGAGCGTTTTGAAATCCAGTGCCGCAAGCACGTGTACAATTACCCGTTCCTGATGGGCCAGGGCGTGTGGCTGGACTCCGACAAGCTCAAATGGAACGACGAAGTGCGGGAGGTTCTGAAGCACGGCTCTCTCTCCGTGGGCTTCATCGGCCTTGCGGAAACGCTGAAGGCGCTTGTGGGCGAGCATCATGGCGAAAGCGAGCACGCGCAGACGCTGGGACTGGAAATCATTGCGCATATGCGCGCGCGGATGGACGCCGAGAGCAAAAAACGCGGTCTGAACTTTACACTTCTGGCCACGCCGGCCGAAGGTCTCTCCGGCCGGTTTGTGAAGCTTGACCGAAAAAAATACGGCGTGATCCCCGGCGTAACCGACAGGGAATATTACACCAACAGCTTCCATATTCCGGTTTACTTCCCCATCAGCGCCTACGATAAAATCCGGCTTGAAGCTCCGTATCACGCGCTGACAAACGCCGGCCATATCACATACATTGAAATGGACGGCGATCCCACTCAAAACCTGACTGCCTTTGAAAAAATCGTCCGTCAGATGCAGAAAAGCGGCATCGGCTACGGCGCCATCAATCACCCGGTGGACCGGGATCCCCTGTGCGGGTATACGGGCCTGATCGGCGACGAATGCCCCAACTGCCACCGCCGCGAGGACGAGGGCGACATGGGCTTTGAGCGCATCCGCCGCATCACCGGCTATCTTGTGGGCACGCTGGACCGGTTCAACAACGCCAAACGCGCAGAGGAAGCCGACCGCGTCAAACACGGCGTCTGATCCTGACCGCATTCTTTCCATCCAGACAGATACAGAACCACCCGCCCGGAAATGACGGGTCGCTCATAATACAGCAGATCCTCCGTATGGTCACACCGCGACCATACGGAGGATTCGTTTTTATTTGTCAGACAGGCCGCGGGGGATGCTGCAAGATCGTGCGGGTTTTCTGTCAGTAGAATATAAAAGCGCGCCCTTTCATTCCGAACCGCCTTGAAGCGGCGGGCAGGCTGAAGATGCGCATCAAATTTTCCGGATCAGAATATTGACGCCCGTTTCTTAATGATATATAATATCATTAAGAAACTCATGTAAATAAGGTGAACTCTATGGCAAGACGGAATACAATCCAGCGCTCCCTGGTTCTGGAGGCAGTGAATAAACTGCATTGCCACGCCACAGCAGACGAGATATATGAAGAAATCATCCGGGAGCATCCGACGATCAGCAAGGCAACCGTATACCGAAATCTGAATCTGTTATCTGAATTGGGTGAAATCCGCCGGCTTGAAATTCCAGGGAGCGCCGACTGCTTTGACCATATCAGCCACAGGCACTGCCATGTGAAATGCGCAGTCTGCGGACGCGTCTTTGATGTGGACATGGATTTTGTCACCGGCCTTGAAAACGGGATCAGGGATGCCCACGGATTTGACTTCACCGGTTATGACATTATTTTTCACGGCGTCTGTCCGGAATGCAAAAAGCAAAGGCGTTCCGGCCAGGAATAAAACATCTTGGGAAAAAGCACGGAAACGGGCGTTTTCATCAATCAAATTTTAAGGAGGAATAATCATGAGAAGCATTACGAAGTTGGACCTGCAGTATGCACACCGTTTTTATGGCTTCAAGGGAGAGGCTCAGTATCTGCATGGACATACCGGTGTTCTGACCATCGAGGTGGAGGACACTGTCGAACCGGGCGTGAATATGGTCTTCCCCTGCAACGAGATTCAGAAGACGGCGTGGGAGGTTCTGAAGAATTTCGATCATGCCCTGATTCTGCGGGAAGACGATCCGCTGCTGCCTGCCATTCTGGAAGTCTACGAAGAGCAGGGCATCAAGGACGGCGCGCCTACAAACAAGATGAAGGGTCCCGCCTTCAAAACCGAGCTTGCCACCGCATATCCTGACTGCCGCCTGGTTGTAACAAAGGAGACCATGACTGTTGAAGGTATGATCAGGATTGTCTATGATCTTTTGAAAGACAAGCTGAATATCGCCAAGCTGACGTTCACCAGCGGCGTGAATGCCGCGTCCCAGGAATACAAGCCGGAAGGCTCCAAAGACCGCTGCCCCCTGTGCGGCATCGCTCTGAACGAAAAAGGCGTATGTCCGAAGTGCGGGTACAGAAAGCAGTAATTCCAATTTGCAAAAACAGAACGCCCGAAGAGTCCGCAGACTCTTCGGGCGTTTTGCCTGTATTCAACCGACATGCGGTTTTTTCTTTATTCCTGCGGCAGCTCCGCGCCGTCGGCTATATTCTGCCGGCGGACATATTCCTCCAGCAGCGCCTTCAGCCGGGCATCCCGCCCCTTTGCGTCGTCTGACGCAAAGTTTTCCTGCACCACATAATGTGTCGTCCGCACTTTCCGCACCGCGCATCACCTCCCCGGCAGACTGATTCCGGTAAAGGATATGCCGGACCGGCGGCAGATATGTGCGGCGCACAGACCAAGCCTTCTGTCCGCGGCCGTTATTTCAGCGCGCTCAGGAGCCGGATGCTCTCTTTTTTATTGCCTGCAATCAGCAAATGCTCCGTGCCTGTAAACGCCCGGTTGGGGTCAATGGCGGGGACAACCTGCCCGTTTTCCTTTACGCCGATGATGTTGATCTGGTATTTTGTACGGATATCCAGCTGGCGGATGGTCTTCCCCACCCATGCGGACGGCGTGCCGATTTCAAAAATGGCGTATTCCGGCGTCAGCTCAATGTAATCGAAGGCGGAGGGCATCGTATAGCGGATCGCGGTCCGCTGCGCCATATCCCGCTCCGGATGGACAACGGCGTCCGCCCCCAGCTTGCGCAGAAACTTCGCGTGCAGATCGCGGTCCGTTTTCGAAACCACGCATTTGGCGCCCAGATCCTTCAAAAGGCTTGTAATCTCCAGCGAGGACTGAAAATGCTCGCTGATACACACAAAGCACACATCAAAGTCCTCAACGCCCAGACTGCGCAGAATATTTTCGTCCATACAGTCGCCAATCAGTGCCCGGGTCACATAGGGCGCAATTTTATTGACATTTTCCTCACTGCTGTCCACAACCATGACCTCATTGTCAAGTTCAGCCAGCATTTTCGCCAGGTTTTCACCGAATCGGCCCAGGCCGATGACAAGCATACTGCGCATATTTGCCTCTCCCTCCGTTATTTCACCCAGGTCAGCAGCGAATCAACGCTTTTGCGCGGCCGGGCAGCCGGCTCCTCGTCTGCCCATCCCAGGCAGATCAGCGCGGACACCTGCATATTCTCCGGCAGCTCCAGCTCCTCTGCCGCCTTCTGCGGATCGTATATGCCCATTATCAGCGATCCGAGTCCCATGTCATGGGCGGCCAGGCACAGCGTCTGCGCGGCAATTCCCGCGTCGAAGGATTCCCAATGGCTTCCCAGGGGCGTTGATGCCGTCCCGTCCGGATCGTAACCGGAAATCCCGCGCTCCGTCACAAGCGCAACCAGCACACCGCAGGCCTTTGCCCGGGCGCAGTTGTTGGCATAAACGCCGCAGCAGGCCTCCGCAAAGGCATCCTTCCGCGCAGAATCGAGCGCATAATAACGCACCGTCTGGGAATTCTTCCAGCTGGGCGCCATGGACGCTGTCCGGATCAGCGCACGCACTGTCTCAGCATCCACCGGCCGGGCCGCGTATTTCCGGATGCTGCGCCGGGTTTCGATACATTTTAAAGTTTCCATTTTACACAACTCCTAACCGGTAATGATTTTCCCCTCCGGATACAGAAGGCCGGAGGATTTTTTGCTTCTGGTCACGGCCATGGCCAGTGACAGGCTGCCCATACGGCCGCAGAACATCAGGATCATCACGATAATCTTCCCGCCGGTATTCAGCAGGCCCGTAATACCGGAGGACAGGCCGACTGTACCGATTGCGGACGCCGCCTCATACAGCGTCTGCTTCACCGGCAGGTTCTGCAGGGCGGACAGCATGAAGCAGCCGCCGAACAGAAGCAGTGAATAAATTGCCACAGTTGTGAAGGCGCGTCCGACCGTTTCGTCGCTGAGCCTGCGGTGAAACGCATTGATTTCCTTCCGCCGCCTGATGTGCGCGCGCAGTGCCAGAAAAACAGCCGTCACCGTGGTGATCTTGACGCCGCCGCCTGTTGAGCCTGCGCCGGCGCCCACAAACATCAGGAATACAGTCAGTAGCCATCCGCCCTCGCTGAGCTTCTGATTGTCAAATGTAAAGAATCCGGCCGTTCTGGTGGTCACCGTCTGGAAAAAGGCGCTGAGGACAGCCTGCGGCACAGACATCTCCGCAAATGCCCCGCTGCGCTCCAGAAGCAGATACAGCCCCGTCGGCACAATCAGGAGAATCGCCGTGGCAGTGAGCATAATCTTCGTCTGCAGGCAGAATTTCCGCCAGCGGAAACGGCATTCCAGCAGATCATTCCAGACCAGAAAACCGATGCCGCCGATGATGATCAGCGCGGAAAGCACCAGCAGCACATACGGATCCTCCGCGAAATAGGTCATGGAGCCGCCTGCGGACAGTGCGCCCATCAGATCAAAGCCGGCGTTGCAGAAGGCCGACACCGCATGAAAAACGCTGAACCAGATACCCTGCCCCATGCCCAGAAGCGGGCAGAACCGCACAGCCAAAAGCGCCGCGCCCAGCACCTCCAGAAGAATCGTGCCGCCGAAAATCCGTCCGGCCAACCGGGTCACACCGCCGATCTGCCAGGCGCTGACAGCCTCCGCCAGCAGCATCCGCCGGCGCAGTCCGATCCGGCGGCCGAGCATCAGCGAAAAGGAAATGGCCACCGTCATGAAGCCCAGACCGCCGATCTGGATCAGCAGCAGGATAATCAGCTGTCCGAAAAATGTAAACTGCGTATAAACGTCAAATACAGAAAGGCCCGTAACACAGGTCGCCGACACTGCGGTAAACAGCGCGTCAACAAATGCGACGGTGCCGCCGTCCCGGTTGGAACACGGCAGCATCAGAATCAGGGCGCCTGCCAGAATGATGCACATAAAGCCGACAGCCAGCGACTGCAGCGTACTCATACGGCGAAAAAATTTCATCTGTGCATCTCCTTTCATCAGCGTCCGCGGGCAGGTGTATTCAGTATACCGCACTGCGCCGCCGATTTCCACTGTTATTGCGCGCTTTCTTCCGATTCGCCAAAAAACTGCGCCCGCCGGATTGCCGGCAGGCGCAGAATCCTTTTATCATCCGGCCGCAGGCCGGTGTAGTTACGCCTCTCTGTCCATCAGATACATGCCCAGGATCTTCGCTTCCGCCACCAGATCATCCACCGATACATATTCATCCGGCTGGTGTGCGCCGCCCTCGCTGCTGAACGGCCGGTCAATTCCGAAATTGAAGGCCGTGCTGCCGCCGAAAGGCCCGAAAATTGCCAGGTCAGACAGGCACATACCGGAGTGGACCGCCTTTTCTCCGGTAAACTGCTCCACATAATTGCCGATGCGCACCGCATCATCAGACACCGCATCCGGCACGTAGGGCAGGAAGAATCTGGAGCCGGGCGTAAAGTCACCGAAACGCAGGCCTTTCCCCGCAGTGCGCGCGATGGCCTTTTCCCGGACTTCCTTCAGCTCCGCAAGAATATTGGCCTCGGTGTCCAGCGTGTAGAATACAAAATTGATCATGCCGTGGCCCAGGTCATTGCCGTTGTTCCCCACGGAGATCTCCATAAACCGCAGCGCCGTATCCGCCTCATGGGTCCCTGCATACACACTGTTGGCCTGCAGCTCCGCACTGCGGCGCTCTCCGAACTTTTTCAGTTCATCCACCAGCGCCATCACGCCGTCAAGGGCATAGCGTCCATCTTCCACTGCGTCTTCAGTATATACATCTATAATATAGACACAGCCGCCGACGCCCCAGGAGGACAGCTTCATGCCGGTTCCGTCCAGATTGAGATACAGGTCCGAGGGATATTTCAGGCATGTGGCCAGAGAGCCGTTGCCTCCGCCGTACTCCTCATCCACATATGCCGTCAGTACCAACTCATCCTTCAGCCGGATGCCCAGCTTCCGGATTGCGCCCAGCAGGAAAAGACCCACCGCCAGACCGGACTTGTCGTCGCCGCTGCCGCGGCCGTACAGCCGGCCGTCCTTCACGATGCCGCCCAGCGGGGGAACCGTCCACTGCTCCTCGTCGCCGATGGGCACGGTATCCATATGGGCAGCCAGCGTTACCCTGCGCTCCGGCTTCTCAGCAGAAAGCACGGCAGACAGATTCGGCCGTTTGTCTGTGCCGCGGCCTGCCAGGTACCCGGGGTGCTCCGTCAGTCCGGGCACATCGTCCGGGCAATACAGCACCGGCGTCAGGCCTCTCTCCCGGCACAGCTCCGCAAGCCGCACCTGACCGTTTTCTTCACGGCCTGTCTGGGAAAAGTTCTGCGTGTCGCACTTGACCAGCTCTGTCAGAATTGAGGTCAGCTCCTCCTGATGGGCATCGATATAATCAAGCAAGCGTTGTCTGTTGTCCATATTGAACCTCCATCACATTCATTCCCATCTGTTGTACAGCACGGCGCACACGGCCTGTTTTTTGTCCGGACACCGCGCGGCTGTCTGCCGCACATCAGATGCATGGTATTCCCTGTTTCAAATAATACTCTATACCCGCCTCCTTGACAAGTAAATTTCTGCCCGCACTTGACCTTTTGCCTTTATGATGTATAATGTAGAAACGCCTTGGGGCGGAAAAATGAATATGGATGTGTTTTCATATGTCGAGCGTTCTTGGTAAAACCAGGGAGATGGACATGTGCACAGGGCCGCTGTTCAAAAAAATCCTTGTGTTCACATTCCCGATCATGCTGTCGAACCTGCTGCAGATTCTGTTCAACATGGCAGACAGCGTTGTGGTCAGCCGCTTTTCGTCCGACGGAAGCGATGCGTTGGCTGCAGTCGGCACAACGACATCAATTATCTACCTGGTCATCAATCTGGCCATCGGCCTGAGCGTTGGCACAAATGTGCTTGTGTCGCGCTACTATGGCGCAAAGGATTACCGGCGTCTCGGAGATGCAGTACATACCTCAGTTTTCATCTCCCTGTTCACCGGGCTGCTTTGCTCCGTGATCGGCATTTTCCTGACGCCCGCGCTTCTGCGGATCGTAGGCGCGCCGGAAGATATTCTGCCGCTGGCCGCAAAATACATGAAAATCTATTTTGCCGGCTTCACCGCAGTATCGGTATACAACTTCGGCAGCGCAATTCTGCGCGCAGTCGGCGATACGCAGCGCCCCCTGCTGTACATGCTGATCTCCGGCATTCTGAATGTAACGCTGAATCTGTTTTTCGTCATCGTCCTGGACATGAGCGTGGACGGCGTCGCGCTGGCAACAGTGATTTCACAGGGCGTCGCCGCAGTCATGGTTCTGATCACGCTGATGCGCACGGATTCGTGTTACAAGCTGGAACTGAAAAAGATCCGGTGCGACTGGAAATCTCTCAAGCAGATCGCAATTGTCGGCATCCCGGCCGGCATACAGAGCTCCTTGTTTTCCATCTCAAATGCAATGGTGCAGTCGTCCATCAACTCGTTCGGCAAAGCCGTCACTGCGGGAAATACAGCAGCGTGTAATGTGGAAAACATCAGCTACACAGCGCTGAACTCCATACAGTTTGCCGCGCTGGCATTCACAAGCCAGAACATCGGCGCGGGCAAAACAGACATGGTCAAAAAAGTCCTGCAGAAATGCATCATTCTGAATCTGATTCTGGGCGTTATGATTTTCACTCTTGTGAGCCTGACCGGCGAGTATCTCCTGCGCATCTATGATGTGCAGGATCCCGCCATTCTCGACGCTGCACTGATACGCTTCAGATACGTTACAAGCCTCGGCATGTTCTGCAGCCTGATGGAAATATTCGCGGCGATGCTCCGTGGGTTCGGCTACTCCATCCAGCCGATGATCGTCACTCTGATCGGCTCCTGCGCACTGCGTATTCTGTGGCTGGAATTCATCCTGCCGCTGAACCACACGCTGGATATGGTCTTTATCATTTATCCGATCTCCTGGGTAATGACAACGATCGCACATATCATCTGTTATCAGATTGCATACCGGAAGCTGAAACGCCAGCTCACGCCGGCAGCAG
>JAEDDG010000033.1 GCA_016293865.1 Oscillospiraceae bacterium
TTTTGCAAAGAAAAAAGGTAGTAGACTTTCTATCAAAATCTACTACCTTATCTGGTCGGAGTGGCGGGACTTGAACCCGCGGCCTCATGGTCCCGAACCATGCGCGATACCAAACTTCGCCACACCCCGTAATTTACAGTGCCTGTATATTATATTGATTTCAGATCAAATTGTCAAGGCTATCTTACAAAAAAGTAGCGTGTCCGGGATTGCGGCAGTAAATATGACCCGGATACCATCATGCATGGGAATGCCGGGCGGAGACAGGGGTCTTTCGGCTGCGGACATGATCTCCGGTTTGCTGTGCAGCACCTTTATGACACGCTTTCAGCTTTCTTTGTCTCCGAAAAAAGCCGCATGGTGTGGTTGATGCCGCAGAGGATGACCGGCAGTTTGCTGCTGACATCAGAAGCGCTGTGCCGCGCCGCGCGGTCCGGATCAAAGGAAATTTCCGGAGCCGGGAAATCGTGGACGCCGTGCGGAGTGTGCTTCGCAGAAGCAAGGAAGAGACCTTCAGAAGAAGAATCAGGCTTTCTGCCGGCTTCCGGCAAAAAAGATCATGAAAATCTAAAAGAAAGATATTGACAAATTGAAGGGGACTGAGTATACTGTGATATGTGTTAGCGGCAGCTAACTTATATTTTTGAATTCGAGTTAGCGAAAGCTAATTAACGGTGTATTATGCGGTTTTTTTAAGGAAGGGGACAACATGATGCCATTAACACTTGCGGAAGTTGGAGAAGAGAATATTATCAGAAAAATCGGCGGAAAACAGGAGATCAAATCGCATCTTGAAAATCTCGGTTTTGTTGTGGGAGGCGCCGTCACGATTGTCAATACCATTGGCGGCAATGTGATTGTCAATGTCAAGGAATCGCGCATCGCAATCAGTAAGGAAATGGCGCAGAAGATCATGATCTGACATTCTGCAGCAGACATATCAAAATTGAAGGAGGAGAAAGTGGATGAAGACGTTGAGGCAGGTGAATGTCGGCGATACGGCCAAAGTTGTAAAACTCCATGGAGAAGGAGCAGTTAAGCGCCGTATTATGGACATGGGGATCACAAAGGGCGTGGAGGTATATGTCCGGAAGGTTGCGCCACTCGGGGATCCGATTGAAGTAACTGTCCGCGGTTATGAGCTTTCAATTCGCAAAGCAGATGCGGAAATGATTGAAATCGTGTAAAAAACAAGCGGTTTCCGGGGAGAGGGCAGCTCCCCGTATTCTTTGAAAAATGGTTAGCTGATGCTAATTTGAAAGTGAGGAATGAACGAATGAATTTGCGGATTGCTCTTGCGGGAAATCCGAACAGCGGAAAACGACCCTGTTCAACGCACTGACCGGCTCCAACCAGTTTGTCGGCAACTGGCCGGGAGTTACAGTGGAAAAGAAGGAAGGAAAGCTCAAAAAGCATGACGGCGTCACCATTACCGATCTTCCCGGCATTTATTCTCTTTCTCCATATACCCTTGAGGAAGTGGTGGCCAGAAACTATCTGATTCACGAGCGTCCGGATGCAATTTTGAACATCATCGATGGTACAAATCTGGAGAGGAACCTGTACCTGACCACACAGCTCACTGAGCTGGGCATTCCAGTGGTTGTCGCCATCAATATGATGGATGTGGTGAAGAAAAACGGCGACAGGATCAATATTGAAGAGCTTTCGAAGGCGCTTGGCTGCAAGGTTGCGGAAATTTCAGCACTGAAGGGCACAGGCATTATGGAAGCGGCCGAAATGGCCATTGACGCTGCGCAAAACGGAAAAACGGTTCCGATGCATACTTTTTCCGGCGCGGTTGAGCATGCAATTGCGCATATTGAGGAGGCTGCGGTACATAACAAGCCGGAAGAACAGCAGCGCTGGTATGCAATCAAGATTTTTGAGCGTGACGATAAAGTCCTGGAGCAGGTGGGACTGGATGCGGCGACACTCAGCCATATTGAGGCGGATATCAAAGCGGCCGAAGAGGAACTGGATGACGACGCGGAGTCGATCATTACAAATGAGCGCTATGTCTATATCGGCGAGCTGATTAAACGGTGCTACAGGAAAAAATCTGCCGGAAAGCTTTCCGCCTCCGACAAAATCGACAGAGTCGTTACAAACCGCTGGCTGGGGCTGCCAATCTTTGCCGCGGTCATGTTCCTTGTATATTACGTTGCAATGATCACTGTCGGCGCAGCGGCCACAGACTGGGCAAACGACGGACTGTTCGGCGACGGCTGGCATTTATTCGGTATCGGAACCGCAGCTTATGAGGAAACGAGTGATGAATATACCGCAGCCATGCAGGCAGCGGGAGCTTTTACCGGCCTTGATGCGGAAGCGGAGGATTTCGACGGCGCCGCTGCTCTGGCGGAGCTGAAGGCGTTTGTGCCTGCCGCGGATTCTGCAGTTGTCGGGGTGGAAGACGAGGAGACGCTGGCAATCAACGAACTGACCGCATACTACGATGTGATTCCGGAGGACGCCGATGAGGAAGCAACCGTTCCGGTGACCTATCTGGAAGCGGTGAATTATCTGGAAGAGAACGGCTTTGAAGAGCCTGACCCCGCCGATTTCGGCGTGTGGATACCGGGCATCCCGGTGCTGATCGGAAACGGTCTGGAAGCGGCAGGCGCTGCTGACTGGCTCAGCGGCCTGATCAATGACGGTATTGTGGCCGGCGTCGGCGCGGTTCTCGGCTTTGTTCCGCAGATGCTGGTGCTGTTTCTGCTGCTTGCGTTTTTGGAATCCTGCGGCTATATGGCGCGAATCGCCTTCGTGCTTGACCGCGTGTTCCGGAAGTTCGGCCTGTCCGGCAAGAGCTTTATCCCCATGCTTATCGGCACGGGCTGCGGCGTTCCCGGAATTATGGCTTCCCGCACCATTGAAAATGAGCGCGACCGCCGGATGACGATCATGACCACAACCTTCATTCCCTGCGGTGCAAAGGTTCCCTTTATTGCCATGATCGCCGGCGCAATTTTCGGCGGCAGCGCGTGGGTTGCAACCTCTGCGTACTTTATCGGCATGGCGGCCATCATTCTTTCCGGCATCATGCTGAAGAAGACAAAAATGTTCTCCGGAGATCCCGCGCCGTTTGTTATGGAGCTGCCTGCCTACCACTGGCCGACTGCCGGAAATGTCCTTCGATCCATGTGGGAACGCGGCTGGAGCTTTATCAAGAAGGCCGGCACCATCATCCTGCTGTCCACCATTGTTGTCTGGTTCACAACGTATTTCGGATTTGTGGACGGCACGTTCCGTATGCTGTCAGAGGAGGAAATTGACTGCTCCATTCTTGCCGCTGTCGGCGGCGTGATCGCATGGATTTTCAAACCGCTGGGGTGGGGCAACTGGCAGGCCGCCGTCGCCTCCATTACCGGCCTTGTCGCAAAGGAGAATATCGTCGGCACGATGGGTATTCTTTACGGCGGCGGAGACGGCACAGTTTATCAAACGCTTGCAGCCGCGTTTACAGGAATTACCGGCTATTCCTTCCTGGTGTTCAATCTGCTCTGCGCGCCCTGCTTTGCTGCAATCGGCGCGATCAGGCGGGAGATGAACTCCGCCCGATGGACGTGGTTTGCGATCGGCTACCAGTGCCTGTTTGCCTATGCGATTTCACTGATGATATATCAGTTTGGCTCGGTTTTCACAGGCGGCATGAATGTGATCGGCCTGATTGCCGCGGCAGCCGTACTGGCCGCTATGCTTTATATGCTCTTCAGACCGTATAAAGAGGCTGCGACGCTGACCCGGAAGGTTCAGAAATCATAATAGCGCTTGATGCGCAGGCGGGAGATATGAAAATGTTGGCATGGATTTCCGGAAATATTGCGACAATCCTGATTTGTGCGGCGCTGATAGCCATGGTCGCCGCTGTGATTGCCGGTATGGTCCGCGACCGGAAGAAGGGAAAGGCCTCCTGTGGATGCGGGTGTGCAAAATGCCCCATGAACGGTTCCTGCCATCCCGGGAAATAAGCCTTCGGGGAGATGCAGGACAGAAATCTGCATCTCCCCGTTTTTGGAGGGGCTGTGATGGCGCATACAGACAAACGATCGGTTACCCATATTCGCTGTCTGCTTGTGCTGAAAAAACTCGGCGGGGCCGGAGCGGGCGTCCGGAGCGTGGAATTGGCGGCAGAGCTGGACGTCAGTAAGCCCAGCGTATATGCCATGCTCCGTACGCTGGGTGAAATGGGGCTTGTGCGCAAGCAGCCGCACAGCCTGGCCTGGCTGACACCGGATGGCATACGGCTTGCCGGACAGTACGCGCAATACTACGATGCCGTTTTTGCAGCGCTGAGACAGGCGGCCGGAAATCAGTCCGGCGGCCGCCCGGCGGCGCCGTGAGAAAAGAAAGGATGATTTGACGGTGGTCAGAATTGTGCTGAGGATTGAAGGCATGGCCTGCGGAATGTGCGAATCTCACGTCAACGATGCAATCCGCAGCCGGTTTCCGGTAAGGAAAGTGTCCTCCTCCCACAGGAAGGGGATTACAGAGATCATCGCAGAAAATCCGTTGGATGAAGAGTCCCTGAGAGAAGCAATCGGCAAAACCGGCTATACGGTTTTGTCTGTGCAGACGCAGCCGCATGCAGGAAAAGGCATATTCAAAGGACTTGCCCGCCGGTAAGCTGCGGCGCTGAGCGCGGGACGGGGAAGCAGCCCTGCCGTTCATGTTTCTGCACCTTTTGCGGGATGCGTCATAGGATGCTGCTGAAGGGGTGAGAAACATGAATTTCCAGACCTGCTGTCCGGCTGAACAATTGCAGTGTTTTCTCCGGACAATGCAAAAGGCGCCATCTGCCGCTGCAGAGATCGCAGGAAGCGCGGAGCACCCGGCCATAAGCGGCAGGGTCAGTTTTTACGAAACGGCCAGCGGCGTGCTTGTCTCCGCTCTGATCTGCGGTCTGCCGGCGGCCGACTGCGCGTGCGGGAGGCGTATTTTTGCCATGCATATCCACAGCGGCTCTGCGTGTACGGGGAATGCGGAAGATCCCTTTGCTGACACACTGTCCCACTACAATCCCGGCGGCTGCGCACATCCGGACCACGCGGGGGATCTGCCGCCGCTTTTTGAAAACGGCGGCCATGCTTTTTCGGTTTTCCTGACCGACCGGTTTTCCATACGCGAGGTACTTGGGAAGACAGTGGTGATACACACCGACCCGGACGATTTTAAGACACAGCCGTCCGGCAATGCCGGAAGAAAAATTGCCTGCGGAAAAATTGAAAAGTGCTGCGCCCGCCGCTGCTGACCGCTTTCCGGCCGCAGCGGCATGATGCTTTCTGCCTGCCTGCAGAAGAGAACCGCCGGAGGAAAAGCACCGCTTTCCTTTCAGCTGCATATATTGTAAAGAGCCCTGCGTCCAAATCCGGGGTTCGGAAAGGAAAGAAAGCGATGGGAGTAACGAATTCGACGAAGGAACTGGATGTTACACGGATTGACTGCGGCGGCTCATTTAAAATCAGGCTGTCTTTAACTGCGGAACCGGATATCACCTCAAATCCAACGGATATTGTATTGATTCTCGACCGCTCCGGAAGCATGGCCGGAAGTCCGCTGGCCAATCTGAAAAACGGCGCAAAGAAATTCATTGACATCATTGATGAGGCGACCGACAGCGCACAGGACGGTCATATTGGTTCCGGAAGCCATATTGGTATTGTCAGCTTTGCCAATACGGCCACACAGGACACGCAGCTGATCACTTCTGTGTCCGCGCTGAAGGATGCGGTGGATGCGCTTTCGGCGGGCGGCGCCACCAATCATGCGGACGCGTTCACCAAGGCCCTGGATCTGTTCGATCCGGCCTCCGGCAACGAAAAGGTCATGGTCATGTTTACCGACGGAATGACGACTGCCGGCGGCGATCCCAATGCAGTTGCTGCGCTTGCAAAAGCGCAGGGTGTGATTATCTACTGCATCGGGCTGTCCGGCAACGGCGGTATTGACGAGCAGGCGCTCCGGGATTGGGCATCAGACCCGGATTCGGCCTATGTCGCGATTACGCCGGACGACGAGGAGCTTGAAAAGCTGTTTGAAGATCTGGCAAAGAACATTGCAAAACCCGGGGCGACAAATATTGTCATTACAGACACGGTTTCGCCGTGTTTCAGGATTACCTCAATCTTTTCACCGACAAAGGGGACGGCCAGCATGCTGAATGCCGGCACTGTCGAATGGAAAATCAGCGAGCTTGGCGTCAAACAGAGCGAGGGCGCCGTGCTGGAATTCATGGTTCAGCATATCGGACCGTGCGCCGGACGCGTGGAGGTGAACGACAGCATTGTCTATGACGACAGTGAGGGGAATCAGGTGACCTTCCCGTCACCGGAAATTGATGTGGACTGCGGCATCGTCATACGGCCTGAGACCTGTCCGGAGCCTGTGGATTTAAAGATTGACGGGTGTGCGGATACTGTGGAGTTTGACGCCGGCGCGTTTGATATGGAGTCGCTTGGCCGTATTCTGCAGCTTGACGTTACGCTGCGGAATGTCTGTCCGCACAAGCGCGTGGCGCTGGCGGTACTGCTTTATGAAATTGATTCCTGCGGGATTGAGCACAAGCGCGGACTGAAAACCATAACCGTTCCGGCGCATACGCGGAAGGACTGCCATCATGTGACGGTGCGCTGCATCAAATTTGTCCTGCCGGAAGACCTTGACGTCTCGGGTTCCGCTGCGTCCATCTGCGGCTGCCGCCGGTTCAGGGTGAAGTTTATTGCAAACTATATCGATAACGATTTTGAGTGCTGCGAAGTCGTGATTTGAAATCTTCCGGAACGGTCAGATGCGGCCGGTATGCCGCGGGAAAACGGGAGGGACAGGAAAAATCCTGTCCCTCCCGTTTTATTGTCTGGAAAAATCATTCAATAATCTCATATGTTCTGACGCGGTGTTCGTTGACGAACATGCCGGTGAGCCGCGGAACACGGAAAAGCTTGGTGAACCAGTCGCATTTGCACAGAAAAGCATAATAAACGTTCAGACCGCAGCCCCACATGGTTTCAAAATTCCCCTGGCCCTTGGCGAGAATCACATCGGCCGTGTCCAGCTCGCGCTGCAGCGTTTCGCCCACATAGCCGATCTGGGTACCGCCGACGGGAACGCCGCTGTCAATGACGCGCACAAGCCTGCTCAGGCCGATTTCTTCGGCGTCGGTGCGGGTGGCGTCGTTCAGAATGGGGCCGCCGCGGACGCAGACGCAGACGTCAAGAGCGGGAAAGGCCTTCTGCAGAGCCTCGATATGCAGCATGTCCAGCACGATCTCCCCCGCGTTGTCCGTCAGATACAGGAGCTTTTTCGCTTTGGCAAGGTCAGACATAAAGTTTGCGTATTCTGCCGGGTCAATGATATCTTCATGCGCACGGTCGAGCAGATCGTCCAGCTGCGCATCGCTGACGCGGCCGTCCAGTGCGCCGAAATCAATGTAGTTGCCGGTTCTTGCATAGCGCAGACCCATCAGCACTGGGTCATCTGCAGATGCAATGACTGTCCGGATCCTTTCCGCGCGGCGGAGTACAAATGCGTTTGAGTCGCGCTTGATCTGCGCGTAGCGGTCGTCATCGGAAAAATAGCGGGCGAAGATCCGGTTGAAGCGCTCCACCACAAACGGCGCTGCGACGCCGCTGGGCGCGTCAATCATCGCCTGAAGCATTTCCCGGAAACAGGCAAACGCCTTTTCCTCGTCATTCTGGGCGCGCAGAAGCTTTGCCTGGCGCCGGGTCAGACATTCGATGCAATAAGTACTGAACTGCAATTTTATTCACCGTCCGGTTGTTGTTCAAAGCGGCTCCGGTCAATCCAAAGACCGAGCGCCGGATTTGGAATGTAGTAGATTATATCACCATCCGGCAGTGTGTTCCAGCCGTATTCGAGCGTTTCCGGGTTGTAGCGGGCGGCCATTGCGCCGTAATCGGCAGCTTCAAAGCCGACTGAGCGGATTTCCTCCTGTGAGATGTCCCGGACTGCGTATGTAATGGTGAAGCGCCCATCGGAAGAACCGTGGATTAAATGGGCCGCTGCGCCCATGTTTTCACGCAGGTCGCCGTTTTCCGGTTTTCTGAATTCTTCCAGTGTATGCAGCCGGCCGCGGTAGCCGTATTTGCGGATCAGCGCATCCACCGCGTCGTCTTCGCCAAAGCGTTCAACGCCCGGGGCCAGAATGATCAGCTGGCCGCCGTCGGCCATGGCCATGCGCGTGCGATAGATGGCTTTGTTCCCAAGCCAGGTGCTCTTGAACTCGTCCGGATCCAGATAAACCACACACTTTTTCAGGCCGGAAGGGACAAAATCAATGTTTTTCTCCTGTGCAAGCCGGATGGCCGCTTCCAGCGCGGCGCGCTTTTCGCCGATAAACAGGCCGTGCGTGCAGATTTCTCCCTGGGGCGCCGTTGTAACGGTGAGCATGAAAAGAAGCGGGAGATTCCCCAGATATTTTTCAAGTGCATAGTCGAAAATCCGGCGTACAGGCGTGTGGTCTTTGCCCATCATGCGCTCCATGCCGTAAACGGCGCCGACCATGTGGGATTTGTTGATCATGTCGCTGCCGCCGACGCCGACAAAAATATTCTTGGCGTGGTTGGACATGCCGATGACCTCGTGAGGGACAACCTGTCCGGGAGAAATGATCAGATCATAGGCGGGATCCAGAAGCCGCCTGTTGACCTCGACGCTCAGCGGCTCATCCCAGAGGCCGTCTGTCAGTTCGGCAATGTAGCTGCCGGGCACTTCGCCCAGACGCACCACATCCGTGCGCCAGTTGTGGACGAGAAAACGGTCATAGGGAATGTCGCCGAACATTTTTTCCGCCTGGGTGCGGGAAACCGGCGCGTGTGTTCCGAGAGCGGGCAGAATGTCAACCGCGCAGCCGGCGTCAGTCAGATGATGCCAGCAGATGTTTGTAATCAGACCTGCGTTGGAATGAAAACGCGTGAAATCCGGAGGAAGGATCAATACGCGGCGGGGATGATAAGCATCCAGCGCAGCGGTGACGGCCTGCGCGATTTCGTCGCGGCTCAGGCCGGCGGCAGTCCGGGCATAAACATAGTTTTCCATAGGCTTACACCCCGCTGTACGCGGAAAAACCGCCGTCTACAGGAATGACCGTGCCGGTTACAAAGCCGGAGCAGGCGTCGTCCAGAAGCCAGAGCATCGTGCCCACCAGTTCCTCCGGCTGGCCGAAACGGCCCATCGGCGTGGCGGCCAGAATTTTGCCTGTGCGCGCAGTTGGCGTGCCGTCCGGATTCCAGAGCAGGGCTTTGTTCTGCGCCGTGGAGAAAAAGCCGGGCGCCATGGCGTTGACGCGGATGCCGGTTTTGGCAAAATGGACGGCCAGCCACTTGGTAAAGTTGGATACGGCGGCCTTGGCTGCGCTGTATGCGGGAATCTTGGTCAGCGGTGTGAAGGCGTTCATACTGCTGATGTTCAGGATCACGCCGCTGCCGCTGTCCACCATATCCCGGGCGAAAATCTGTGTGGGCAGAAGCGTGCCGGTCATGTTCAGACCGAATACAAAGCCGAAGCCGGCCTCGTCCAGATCGAAAAAGCTTTTTTTCTCCGGCTGTTCCAGAGCGTCGGCGGAAAAGAACTCGTCGTCCGTGGTGCATTTTGGGCTGTTGCCGCCGGCGCCGTTGAGCAGAATGCTGCAGGGGCCGTAGGCGGCCTGAATTGTCTCGTGTGCGGCACAAAGGCTGTCACGGTCCAGAACATTGACGGAGAGTCCCATGGCTGTGTATCCTTCCGCCCGCAGCTGGGCGGCCAGCGCTTCTGCCTTTTCGCCGTTCAGGTCGCAGACGGCAACTTTGGCGCCGCACTGGGCCAGCGCCCGGGCAAACATGCTGCACAGGACGCCTGCGCCTCCGGTGACAACGGCTGTACGGCCGCTGAAATCCGGTGTGAATGGAAGCTTCATATCTTCAGATCCTTTCTCAAACTGTATAGCTGCCGGCAGTGGCTGCGCTGGTGCCGGTCCAGTCGGTGTGGAAGAACTGACCCCTGGGCGCATCCAGACGCTCATAGGTGTGGGAACCGAAATAATCTCTCTGGGCCTGCAGCAGGTTGGCAGGAAGGCGTGCGCTGGTATAGCCGTCAAAGTAGGCCAGCGCAGCGCTCATGGCCGGAACTGGAACGCCGCAGGTAACCGCCGCTGCGACCACCCTGCGCCAGGCCGGCAGAAGCTCTGTGAGCGCCTGGCGGAAATAAGGCGCCGTAATCAGATTTTCAAGCTCCGGATTTTCGGCATAGGCATCCCGGATTTTGCCGAGGAACGCGCTGCGGATGATGCAGCCGCCGCGCCACATCAGCGCGATGCCGCCGTAATTCAGATTCCAGCCGTAGGTCCGCGCGGCTGCGCGCATCAGGTCATAGCCCTGGGCATAGGAGATGATCTTTGCTGCATACAGCGCCTGACGGACATCCTCAATGCATTCGCGCCGGCTGCCTGTGAATTTCACCTCCGGCCGCGGGAAAAGCCTGGATGCCGCCGTGCGGGCGTCTTTTGCCGCTGACAGGCAGCGGGCAAACACGGCTTCTGTAATCAGCGTCAGCGGTACGCCCTCGTCAAGCGCGGTGATTCCCGTCCATTTGCCGGTGCCTTTCTGTCCTGCGGTGTCCAGTATTTTATCGATCAGCGGCGTTCCGTCTGTGTCCTTTTTTGCAAGAATTTCGCCGGTGATCTCAATCAGATAGCTTTTCAGTTCGGTTTTGTTCCAGCCGCGGAAGATCTCGCTCATTTCATCCGGGGTGAAGCCGACTGCGGAAAGGATGCTGTATGCCTCGCAGATCAGCTGCATGTCGCCGTATTCGATGCCGTTGTGAATCATTTTTACAAAGTGGCCCGCGCCGTTTTCACCGACCCAGTCGCAGCAGGGAGTGCCGTCCTCTGTTTTCGCACAGATGGACTGGAAAATCGGTTTGACATACGGCCATGCGGCAGGGGAGCCGCCGGGCATCATGCTGGGACCGCGCAGCGCGCCTTCCTCACCGCCGGAAACGCCGGTGCCGATATAGAGCAGCCCTTTGGATTCCAGCAGGGCGCAGCGGCGCATGGTGTCCGGGAAATGGCTGTTGCCGCCGTCAATGAGAATGTCGCCCGGCTCCAGAAGGGGCAGAAGCTTTTCAATATAATCGTCCACCGGTTTGCCGGCCCGGATCATCATCATGATCCGGCGCGGCCGCTCCAGCCGGGAGACAAGCTCTTCCAGAGTGAATGTGCCGATGATATTTTTGCCTTCAGCGCGGCCGCTGATGAAACCGGCGACGGTCTCATCCGGATTCATGTCATAAACAGCCACGGTGAATCCCTTGGATTCCATATTCAGAGCCAGCGCCTGGCCCATAACTGCAATGCCGATCAGGCCGATATCCGCTTTTTTCACTTGACTGCTCCTTTCACAGTTATCGTCTGACACGCGCGTTTCCTGCGTAAATGCTCCAGAGCTGCTCTTCATCAGCAGGCGTGGCGTAATCCTCCAGCATGGTCACCGTCAGCGCGCCGCCGGCCCATCCCAGCTGAATGCACTGCTCCGGTGTGTAGCCTTTTAAAATGCCGTACAGCAGGCCGGCAACATAGCTGTCGCCGCCGCCGATGCGGTCGAGAACGGGGATTGCCCGCGGCTCTTCCACATACCAGTCGTCTCCGAAGCGCAGAATGGCGCCCCAGAGGTTTTCGTTGGCGCTGACGACCTGGCGCAGCGTGGTGGAGCAGATCTTCGCATTGGGGTAGGTCTCCTGTACGAGATCAATCATGCCCTTGAACGCCTCAATTTTGGCGCTCAGGCCCTGACCGCCGGCCTTTGGACCTTCCATGCCCAGCGCCAGCTGGAAATCCTCCTCATTGCCGATCAGAATGTCGGCAACGGATGCAATTTCTGTAAAGACGGCCCGCAGCTCGTCCTCGCGGTTTTTCCAGAAGGAGGCCCTGTAATTCAGATCGAAAGAGACGGCGGTGCCGGACGCATGCGCGCGCCGGGCGAGCTCCAGACAGAACCGGCCGGTTTCCGGGGAAAGCGCGGCAATCAGACCGGACAGATGGAGAATCTGTACGCCGTCTGTGTCAAACAGACGGTCGAGGTCATAGTCTTCCGCCTTGAGTGTGCGGCCGACTTCGCCGGCGCGGTCATTCCAGACGCGGGCGCCGCGCATGCCGAAGCCGGAGTCGGCAATGTTGAACTGGTGCCGGTAACCCCAGGGACCGCCCTGCGGGACGTCCGGCCCTTCGTATTCGATGTTGCGGAACCGCAGCTCCGCCTTGATGAAGTCTGCGATCGGGCTGCCCTTGACAAAGGCGGTCAGGACCTTTGTCCGCAGCCCCAGAGAAGCGGAGATGTTCAGTACGTTGGATTCAGCGCTTGTGGCCTGCATCATGTAGCTGCGGCTGGTCTGCACCGGCTGCCGGACCGGCGGCGTAATGCGCACGCCCATGCTTGTGGGACAGACCAGAGCATATTTGCAGTTTTCCTTCAGTTTCATCGCCGTTTGCTCCTTTTCAGTTTGATTTTTGCATCAGCAGATCCAGGTGCTTTCCTATATGATTGTCCAGAAGCTGCGCATAATCCTGCGCGTATGTCCGCCAGAGCGCATAGAGCCGGTCTTTGAAAAGCGGACGGCCGTCCGGTCCGGCTGCGGTCAGAATCAGCCCGTATGTAATGTGGATCAGCTGCCGGGCGTCGTCCCGCCTGAAAAGCGCAGGCAGAGCAGCATCCGGCAATGTGTCCAGCGGGGGGACCGTGGCCGGAGAAGTGGAGACATGGTAGTATTTCGCCGCTTCCGGGAATGCCGTGATGGCATAGGCATGTACCTGCCGGTAGAGCGCCGGGTCTTTTTCAGCCACGAGGCGCATGGCTTCAAGCCAGTTGGTTCCGGCGGTTTTCAGGTGGAAGCGCCCGCGGGTTTCGCGGCCGAGAATAGGAAATACAGAGAATTTGTCCGAACCGGAGTGGATGCTGAGCTTATATCCGAAGTGACGCGCAATGGCCGCATGCACGGCCGCCTCCCGTTCAAACTGCTGCAGGTCGCCGGAGTAATCCACGCCCTTCTGGAACTCGCCGCAGAAACGCGGCGCGACGGTGTCCGGCCGCACGCCGAGGCGGAGCAGCTCGGCAGCCACAAAAAAGTGCTGCTGCGGGGAAGTGGGAGTGGGCGTTTCGTCGATTGAAATCTCAAAATCCACCTGACCGTTCAGAGGTGCGATGTATTCTGTCCAGATGGCAGCGGCAAATGCAATCGCCTTGCCGTAAAGCAGCTGCGCCCGCATCAGGTCTTCCGGAGTGAATGAGATTGTATGCGCCTCCGCACGGAAGGAGCGGTTCAGCCAGCGCTGTTCAAGCGCCCGGTCGGGCGTATAGTTTGCACGCAGGGCGTCTGCGTCCATATGGGCCGCATCGCTGCAGATGTGTTCGCTGCAGTCCAGTGTGATCATGGTGCAGCCGCTTTTCAGAGCATATTCAATCTCTTCCCGTGTCTTCAGGTGGTCGCCGTCTGCACCGAAGCCGCGCCGGAATCCTTCACGGAAAACGGCAAACGAAGCGCAGTCGATCACATCGCTGTATGTACGGTGCGTCAGATTCAGTTCGCGGATGGACTGCTGGGCGAGAACCGGCATGGCGTCAAAGCGTCTGAAAACCCGGATATGGCCGGGTGAGGCAATTCCAAGCCGGTCGCCGACGCCGACAGAACGGTCGTATTTCAGAACCGGGACGGGTGCGGTGAACGGAAAACATGCGCGCAGCGCCTGCGCGTTTTGATGGCTGAGCGGGCAGACGGTGACAATGCCGTCAGAACTCCCGGAAAAACCGGGCAGGGGACCTGCGATACAGAGTACGTCCTGCGCGCCGGTGTCCGCCATGAATGCGGCCGTTTTGCCGGAGATGTTGACGGAGTCGGGCCAGACTGAGAGCGTATCCGTGTGCAGCAGTGCCTTGGCCCGCCTGCACAAAGAGTCCAGAGATTCCATATGCGCCTCCTGCAGATTTTTGTAGAATTTGACTAAAAGAGATTATACAGCAGCGAGTTCGGCAAGTCAATCTGTGTGTTTTTCGCGGCTGCGCAGATCAGACAGTCCGGCCGGAGTCGGACGAAAGACCGGCTGCAGCCCTGAGGAGAGCATCACGCGTGTTTGGTGTTTTTTCGTCCATGACAAGGGCAAGCAGAGCGTGAAGCGCCTGCCCGACTGCGGGGCCGGAGAAACCGAGAGTGAGAAGATCGCTGCCGGAAATGGCCAGGTCGGTGACGGTGAAGCACTGCTCGCTTTCGAGCACGGTGTCGATCAGCGCTGCGGCGTGTCCGCCGACAGATCTCAGCCGGAGAAGCTCTGCGCAGATGTGCGCCGTTTCGCGGCCCAACCGGCTGATCAGGCGGCGGGCGCCCGGCTTGTCAGCCGGTTTTTGCGTGCTCGCAGCCTGCAGAGCATCCGGAACGGTTTTCAGAATGGAGCCGGGCGCGCCGAGCAGGCGGAGACCGGCACGGGCGCTGTCCGCGTCAGGGAAGAGAAGTGCGAGCCGCACGGGAAGCTCCTGCACGGCCGTATCCAGCGCCGCGCATTTGCTGTGCCAGTTTCCGGTATCCAGCTGCGGCAGAATGACAGACAAAACATCACAGTAACCGGCCAGCGTCCGGCCGGCGGAGGGCGCAGTGACGATGCCGCACAGCTCCGTGAAGAGCCGCTGGACAGAGACGGCAGAAAGGGAACCGGCGCAGGCGTGCATGGCGGCGGCTGTATCCGCATCCACACGGAAGCCGTAGCGGGCGGCAAAGCGCAGCCCGCGCAGAATGCGCAGCGCGTCCTCCTGAAAACGGACCGGCGCGCAGCCGACACAGCGGATCATCCCCCGGCGCAGGTCGTCCCGGCCACCGAACAGGTCCAGCAGTCCGTGCGCCGGCGCGTAGGCCATGGCGTTGACGGTAAAATCACGCCGGCAGAGATCGTCCTCAATCCTGCGCACGAACTGCACGCTGTCCGGATGCCGGTGATCGGCGTAGCCGCGCTCTGTGCGGAAAGCGGTGATTTCGACCGTGCCGCCGTCTGTGATTACGCCGACGGTTCCGTGGCGGATGCCGGCCGTGATCAGCTGCCGGCCGGAAAAAACTTGCAGCATGTCCTGCGGAGCGGCTGCAGTACACAGATCCCAGTCGTGGGGAACGAGGCCCAGCAGACTGTCCCGGATGCAGCCGCCAACCGCCCAGGTTTCAAAGCCGGCGCGCTCCAACGTGTTCATCAGTGTCCGGACCGTATCAGGGATCTGCATTGCGTGTCACCTCTTTGATCATCTGAAAATCTGTGCTTTTATTATCCCACCGGCCGGGGAAAAAGTGAAGAGGAAAAAGAAATCTTGACTTCATAATCAACGCAGTATATTTTTAAGGCAGAAGCTTTTTGGAGGGAACGGGCATGGAAGGTCTTGTCTTTCAAAATGCAAGGGTGATTACAGAAAACGGCGTTCTGAGCGGCGGCTGTGCTGCGTCGGACGGAATCATTGCCGGCGTATGGCAGGGGGAGATCCCTTCACGGTTTGCCGCAATGCCGGTGTATGATGCACAGGGCTGCTGGCTGAGTCCCGGACTGATCGACGGACATGTCCACGGCGGCGGCGGCGCGGACTTTATGGACGGAACGGCGGAGGATATACGCACAGCGGCGCAGGCCCACCTGCGCTGCGGCACAACCATGATTGCGCCGACGGCGCTGACCTGCGCCGACGATGCGCTGTTTGCCTTTTTTGATAATGTCCGCACGGCAATGAGGGATAAGGAAGATATGCCGCGCTTTCTGGGCGTGCATCTGGAGGGACCGTATTTTTCTCCGGCACAGGCCGGTGCGCAGCCGCCGCAGTATCTGCGGCAGCCGGAGAGAGACCACTGGCAGCGGATTCTGGAGGCCGGCGGCGATCTGATTGTCCGCTGGTCGGCGGCGCCTGAGCTGCCGGGTGCGCTGGAACTGGGCGATGCGCTGAAAGACTGCGGGATCCTGGCGTCCATCGGCCATACGGATGCTGACTACGCATGCGTAAAAGAAGCCATGGCGCATGGCTATACCCATCTGACGCATTTCTATTCCAGCATGGCGGGACTGAAGCGCGTGGGCGGATTCCGCGTACTGGGAACCATTGAAGCCGGATATCTGGAGGATGGACTGACCATTGAAATCATTGCCGACGGCATGCATCTGCCGCCGGAGCTGCTGCGGCTGATTCTCAAATGCAAGGCACATGAGAGCATTTCTCTGGTGACGGACGCCATGCGCGGCGCCGGGATGCCGGATGGGCCGAGCATTCTGGGCAGCAAAGCCGACGGCGTCGCCTGCGTAATTGAAGACGGCATTGCCAAAATGCCGGACCGCACCGGTTTCGCGGGGAGTGTGGCCACGGCGGACAGGCTGCTGCGTACAATGGTGGAAAAAGCCGGGCTGTCGGTGCCGGAAGCGGTGCGGATGATGTCTCTGAACCCGGCGCGGCTGTACGGCGTGGCCGGGAAGGCCGGGTCCATTCAGGCCGGAAAGTTTGCGGATTTTGTTGTTTTCGATGAAAAGCTTACAGTGCGGGATGTATTTGTCGGCGGGCGCAGAATCCGCCGCTGAAATATACTGAATACGGAGGTCAGATGATGAGAATCAACGTATTTCCCACCACGGAGGAGATGGGTCGCGATGCGGCAAAAACCATTGCCGCGGAGCTGAACCGGGCGATTGCTGCCCGCGGCTGCGCACGGCTGCTTCTGTCCACGGGCGCGTCACAGTTTTCCACGCTGGATGCGCTTGTCCGGGAAGAGGTGGACTGGAGCAAAGTCACAATGTTCCATCTGGACGAATATGTAGCGCTGCCCAAGACGCATATTGCCAGCTTCCGGAAGTATCTTCAGGAGCGCTTTGTGGACATTGTGCATCCGCAGGAAGCAGTATTTGTCAGCGGAGAAGGCGACGTGCAGGCGAATATCGCCGCGCTGACTGAGCGCATCCGTCAGGCGCCCATCGATGTGGGCGTCGTGGGCATCGGCGAGAACGGCCATATTGCCTTTAATGATCCTCCGGCAGATTTTGAGACCGACGCAGCGTATATTGTTGTGGATCTGGACGAGCGCTGCAAACGCCAGCAGGTGGGTGAGGGCTGGTTCGCCACCGTGGACGATGTGCCGAAGCAGGCCGTGTCCATGACGGTCAGCCAGATTATGAGCTGCAGAGTGATTGTCAGCTGCGTGCCGGATGTGCGCAAGGCCGACGCCATCAAAAACACGCTGGCGTCCGATGTGACAAATCTTGTGCCGGCGACCATTCTGAAAACGCATCCGGACTGGTATCTGTATCTGGATGCCGGTTCTGCGTCCGGTTTTGCCTGCGTGAAATAAGAACTGTCTGTGAAAAGCCCCCGGGGCAGCTGTCCGCTGCTCCGGGGGCTCTTTTAAAGGACAGGTTTCAGAAAAAGACCATGACGCGGCCAGGGATGCAGCGTTACCGGGAAGCTGGGCCGCTTCCGAAATCCAGGCTGTTGGTCGGCGGAAGGCAGCGGCGGCCGCTGCAGACGTAGAATGTGGTTTTCCGGTCCTTCATAGGAAAGTCCGGATTGTCCGGTCCGGGAAGGCGGATCATGCAGCTGAGCGGAGCAGTAAACGGAAGAGCGGCAATATCCGCACGGTCCTTGACGGCGGCCGTAACGGACACTGGCGGGTCAAAGAAATCGGACAGGGCCATGAGCGACATTGTATATCCGATGGGGGCTGTTTTCAGCTGCCCGTAAACAAAATCGAGCTGTTTTTTTACCAGAGGCTCAAGCGCGGGATCGCCGGTAAGCGCCTGCAGACGGACGAGGCTCCAGGCCATCATGCCGTTGCCGCTGGGGAGCGCGCCGTCGTAAGTGTCCTTTGGCCGGGAAATCAGCGGTTCGCTGCTGCCGCCGTAAAGATAAAAGCCGCCGCGAACGGGATCGTGAAATTCATCCACGGCTTTTTTCAGAATGCACAGCGCGTCCTGCAGGCAGCAGCTTTCCAGCGTTGCGCCGTACAGTGACAGAAGGGCAAACAGAACGTCTGCGTAATCGTCAAGAAAGCCTTTGCAGCCGCGTTTTCCACCCCGGCATCCGGCATAGAGCGTGCCGTCCGGACTGCGCAGGCGGTTGCTGATGAATTGCCAGTTCCGGCGGGCTGCGTCAAGATATCTGGAGTTGCGGCTGACGCGGTACAGTGCGCATAGCGCGGCGGTTGTCAGTGCGTTCCAGCCGGTGAGGATTTTATCGTCTGTACCCAGCGGAAGCCGTGCACGGCGGTATGTGCGTACGGCGGGCAGAAGCCGGTCGCATTCTCCGTGAAAATCGGGATTGTGCAGCAGATTCGGAATGCTCTGTCCCTCAAAATTGCCAGCGTCCGTGATGCCATAGCAGCGGTTGAAGGCCTCGCCGTCGGCTTTTCCCAGAAGCCCGGTGATTTCCTCCGGACGGAACAGATAAAATCTGCCCTCCTGCCCGTCGCTGTCCGCATCCTGGGCGCTGTAAAATGCGCCTTCATCTGAGGTCATCTCCCGCAGAATATATGCGGCGGTGTTTTCGGCAACCCGGAGATAGAGCGGCTTTTTCGTGATCTGATACGCCGTGCTGTAGGCAAGAATCAGCAGAGCGTTGTCATACAGCATTTTTTCAAAGTGGGGAACAAGAAAGAAGCGGTCGGTGCTGTACCGGCAGAATCCGTAGCCGATGTGGTCAAACATGCCGCCCAGATACATATGAAGCAGGGTCTGTTCAGCCATCTGCAGCGCCTGTGCGTCGCCGCTTTTTTCGTAATACGCCATCAGGAAAAGCAGATTATGGGCTGCGGGAAATTTGGGCGCGGGGCCAAACCCGCCGTGCAGAGGGTCATAGCTGTTTTTGAAGAGACGGACCGCATCGTCCAGCACGTCGGTTTCTGCCGGCTGCGGCTGAGCATCCGTGTGCGCCAGCACGGCGGCCACATTCTGCGCTGTCTGAAAAAGCGCCGTGCGGTCGTTTTCCCACTTGCTGCGGATCATAAGCAGGAGCTCTCTGAAACCCGGCATGCCGTGCCGGGACGTCTTCGGAAAGTAAGTTCCGGCAAAGAAAGGTTTTTGCTCCGCGGTCATAAAAATACTCGCAGGCCAGCCGCCGCTGCCGGTGAAGGCCTGGCAGACAGACATGTAGACGCTGTCAATATCCGGGCGTTCTTCTCTGTCCACTTTGACGGAAATGAACGAGTCGTTCAGAAGACCGGCGATTTCCGGATCTTCGAAGCTTTCGCGTGCCATTACATGACACCAGTGACAGGTGCTGTATCCGATGCTGAGGAAAATGGGTTTATCTTCCTCTTTTGCTTTCTGAAACGCTTCTTCGCACCAGGGATACCAGTGAACCGGGTTTTCGGCATGCTGCAGGAGATAGGGGCTGGACTGGTCTTTCAGATGGTTGCACATATTTGATCACCTCTCCGGAGGGGATTTCAGGCCGCCGGTCGCAGGATTATTCAGGAGTCGGCCGTCCTCCGAAAAACGGGAGCCGTGGCAGGCACAGTCCCATGAGCGTTCCTGCGCGTTCCATTTCAGCGCGCAGCCCAGATGCGGGCAGCGTTTTCCGGTAAAGGACAGCATGTTGACAACCGCTTCTCCGGCGTTGATTGCCAGCTGTCGGCGGAGTATGGATCTGGAAGGGTTGAAGACGGCTGCGTATGGGTTTTCCCTGTCTGCCGCCAGGTCGCATAACAGCCTTGCAGCGGCCATGGAGCCGGTCATGCCCCATTTGTTGAACCCGGTGGCTACATAAAGCTGCGGCGTCTGCCGGCCGTAGCGCCCGATATAGGGAACGCCGTCCAGCGTCATGCAGTCCTGTGTGGCCCAGCGGTACTTTTCCGCGGCACCGGGGAAGTGCTCCCGGGCAAAAGCGGAGAGCACGCGCCAGTTCCCGCCCTGTTTTCCGGTGCGGTGTGCGCCGCCGCCGAGCAGGAGCAGGTTTTTGTAATTGCGCAGGGAGACACCGCCGCCGTCGCCGTCGATATACATGCCGGCGACGTCCGGCGCATTCTCCAGTGCCAGCACATAGGAGCGGTCCTGGTACAGCTTTAAGAAATAGGCGCCGTGCTTGTTGAGAAAGGGAAAATGTGTGGCGACAATGATCTTGTCCGCTGTGATTTTCCCGTGCGCAGTGATTGCGGCGCCGTTTTCAAAGGCCCGGACGGCCGTGTGCTCGAAAATGTGCAGCGGTCCGGCAAGCGCAGCGGCAAATTCCAGCGGGTGAAACTGGGCCTGATCGGGAAACCGGACCGCGCCGGCCACTGGGAAGGGCAGGGCAGGCGCGTCTGAGTATTCCGCGTGAAAACCGATAGCTGCAAGGGCGGCAAGCTCGTCATCAATTTTCTCGCGGCTGACGAGGGAAAAGGCATATGCGGCTTTCTCCTCAAAGCCGCAGTTTATCTGACGGCACAGCGTCCGGTAGTCCTCCAGCGCCTCCAGATTGGCCCGGAGATACAGACGCGCATGCTCCGCGCTGAACCGGCGCGTAAGCCGGCTGTAGATCAGACCGTGCTGCGCTGTGATCTTTGCCGTTGTGTTTCCGGTCACACCGCTGCAGATTGTCCCGGCCTCAACCAGAGCGTAGCGGATGCCGGCCTGATGGAGCATGTGCGCGCACAGCAGCCCGGCCATTCCGCCGCCGATAATCAGCACGTCAGTATTCAGATCGCCGCACAGTTGGGGGAATCCGGGGAGCCGGGAGGTCTCGCGCCACAGTGACTGCATATTGCTCACCACCTGCAGAAAATCGGAATTGCATATCACATATTTTCTGTTAAAACAACGGTTTTATTCTGCGGATGGCTTTTGGACTGCCCGGCGGCAGGTTCTGCCCAAAGAAAAACCCCGCCTTTCCGGGGAACAGCGGAAAGCGGAGCCTGCATCTGCGCATGTCATCAAAAAACAAAATTTGGGCAAAAGAAAAATCCCAAACGCTTGCGCATTCGGGATTTTGATTTGGAGGTGACACCCGGATTTGAACCGGGGAATCAGGGTTTTGCAGACCCTTGCCTTACCACTTGGCTATGTCACCAATCAATGGAGCGGACGACGAGGCTCGAACTCGCTACCTCCACCTTGGCAAGGTGGCGCTCTACCAGATGAGCTACGCCCGCATATTGGTGCCCAGAGCCGGAGTCGAACCAGCGACACGGGGATTTTCAGTCCCCTGCTCTACCAACTGAGCTATCTG
>JAEDDG010000034.1 GCA_016293865.1 Oscillospiraceae bacterium
ATATTTTTCAGGTTTATATTCAAAAGTTTCAAGCAGTTTTATAGCTTTCTTTTCGCCCTTTATTTGCTTACTCTTGACATCAATACTACGGTCTCCACATGCGCGGTGCGCGGGAACATGTCCACGGCGGCGGCGCGGACGGCGCGGTAACCGCCGGCCTCAAAGCGCGAGAGATCCCTGGCCAGCGTGGCCGGGTCGCAGGACACATAGACAATCCGCGCCGGGTCCATACCGGAAATGCAGTCAATGACCTCGGGTGCCAGCCCCTTCCGCGGCGGATCCACCACAACAACATCCGGTCTGACGCCGCTTTCGCGGAAAAACGCAGCGGCAGCGCCTGCATCCGCGCACAGGAAACGCACATTTCTGATGCTGTTTCTTTCCGCATTCTTTTCCGCGTCTGCGATAGCCTCCGGCACAATTTCCGCTCCGTACGCCAGCGCACACCGGCGGGCGAGACACAGCGTAATCGTTCCAGTACCGCAGTAAAGGTCCAGAACTGTCTCTTTGCCGGTCAGTCCCGCATAATCCAGCGCCAGATCATAAAGCCTCTGCGCCTGGGCACGGTTGACCTGATAAAACGATTTGGGCGACAGGCGGAAGCGGAGGCTGCACAGCGTGTCCTCCAGTGCGTCCTGTCCCCAGAGCGTAACCATCCGGCCGCCCAGCACCGTATTGCCGCGCGTGGAATTCACATTCAGGATAATCCCGGCTGTTTCCGGACATGACGCACGGATCAGTTCGCACAGTGCGTCCAGATGCTCCAGGTCCTGCCTGGCGCTGACCAGCGTCACCTGCAGTCCGGCAGGCTCCTGCGCTGTCCGGCAGAATACGTGGCGCACAGCGCCGGTCCCGCTTTTTTCATCATACGCCGGGATATGATACGTATCCATCCAGTGCCGCACAGCTGCCGCCGCGCGGCAGGCGCTTTCGGATTGAATCAGACAGTCCGGCGCGGAGATGACGTCATGGCTGCGTGCCCGGAAAAAACCGGTCACAGCGTCCCCGTTGATTCTGTCCACCGCATAGATGGCCTTGTTCCGGTAACGCTCCGTCTGCGCGGCGCCGAGAATGGTTTCTGTGCGTACCGCCGTGCCGGCAATACGCGCCAGCGCGTCATCCACACGCCGGCGTTTCATGCGCAGTTCCTCATCATAATCCATATGCATCAGCGCACAGCCGCCGCAGCGTCCGTAGACCGGGCAGGCCGGCGCGATCCGATGGGGCGAAGGCTTCAGGAGTTCTTCAATTTTTCCCCAGGCGGCGTTTTTCCCCACCTTCAGAATCCTGACGCGGCAGATTTCGCCCTCTAGCGCCCGGCTGACAAAAACCACGCAGCCGCCGACCCGGCCCACGCCCATACCGTCAGACGCGTAGCCCGTGATTTCCAGCTGATGGATCGAATTTTTTACAAGTTCGTTCATTGTCCCGCTCCAATAAATAAAAAAGGCCAGGCGCCGGATGGCGAAGCCTGGCCCTGCAGTCACAGTATACCGGTTCCGGCGGACAGCGTCAACCGCTTTCAGCAGTTCCGGCCGCCGGGCGTGCGGAAAAGACGGCAGACTGCCCGCGCGGCAGCTCCGCATCGCCGGGCAGCGGGAATCGCCCTGCGCATCAGCCAATCCGCCGCCGGATTCAATATACAGTCATACTCGCCCACAAACCGGGTCAGGCTGCCGTTCCAGCCGCTTTTGAATCTCCACAGGCCGTAAAGCGGGCTGTCCGGATTCATATTCCCGGAGACGCCCCGGAAATCATAAATCCGGCTGCCGGATTCCACTGCCCAGAGAATCATCTGCCACTGCAGAAGGTAGTTCGGCATCATCTCCCGGTGCTGTCCGGACGACGCGCCGTAGGAATACCATGTTTTGTCGCCGTACTGCAGCGCAATCGCGCCGGCCAGCGCAGTATCTCCCGTATAAGCCATATACAGCCGCGCATGCGGCCCCAGCGCATGAAGCATATTCCGGAAGTACGCCTTTGGACGGATCACGAAATGATCCCGGCGTCCGGTCTCCTCCATAAGCGCGTAAAAATCATCCAGCGCCTCATCTGCGGTACAGACGCGCACCGCAACGCCCCGGCGCCGGGCAAGCCGGATATTATAGCGCGTTTTGGCTTTAAGCGCCGCGAAAAGCTCCTCCGCTGTTTTCCCGTCTGTATCCAGCCGCACAACGTACTGCGGCTGAATCAGGCCGAAATCCTTCTCCTCCGGCAGCAGGCGGAACCCGGCAGACGTCATGGCTTCATGCAGAAACGCCGCTTTTTCCGCCGGCACGCCGGGATCCATCTTTACTGTACATGCCCGGGCTTTTTTTGCTGCCTGCAGCACACCGGCCAGCAGCTCCCGCAAAGTCTGCACGTCGTCTGCAGCGCACACCGGTCCCCGCGGCACATAGACAACGCTCCACGGCGCCGCAGGCAGACGGCGGATCAGCAGTGACGCCGCGCCGCGGATGCTGCCGTCATCATTCCCGGCAGCGACGCCCAGCCAGCGCCAGTTCTGCTTGACGCCTGCCCAGAGGTGCGACTGAAAAAGATGTCCTTCCGGCCGGGCGGCGATAAAGGCCTCATAAGCCTCATCATATCTGTCAATATACCGAATCATTTCAAATGATCCCCCTCCTTGAAGTTGCAAGGCACAGGGTACCTGTCCGGGGAATCATTCAGGCATAAATTCCGGCTCAAAACGGCATCAGATTCCGTCCGGAGCCGGTATCAGTTTCAGCACTCGCGGTAATTCTTCGGTGCGCTGCCGGTCACCTTTTTGAAAACATTGCTGAAATAGAAGCTGTCGTCAAACCCGACTTTTTCTGCAATCTCATAGATTTTCAGATTGGTGCTTTTCAAAAGAAGCTTTGCATGCTCAACGCGCACAAAATTGATGTATTCGCTGACCGCCATTCCCGTGGACGCCTTGAACAGCTGGCCGAAATAATTGCGGCTCATATCCAGGCTCTGCGCAATCTCGCCGACGCTGATGTCGCGCATGTAGCTGCGCTCAATATACGTCATGGCTGCGCTGACAATTTTGCGCACGCGCGCATCGTCAGGTGCAAGTTCCTGCTCCGGCTGCCCGGCGTCCGCAGGCGCAGGGACGGCGCTGAACGGTTCGGCAGGCGCCGGTTCCGGGCTGGACGCCGCCCTGTCCCGCAGAAGAACGATCATCTGATAGATCTCGTCCCGGAGCATCGGCTTGAGCATATATTTCATCACGCCGTAATTGATCGCCCGCTGGGCATACTCAAACCGGTCATAGCCGCTGAGCACCACCACCGGCAGGTCGCTGTGCAGTTCTTCCCTGCAGATCCGCAGCAGCTCCAGTCCGTCAATCACCGGCATACAGATATCTATGATCATTCCGTCCGGGCGGTCCCGGCGGAAGATATCCAGCGCTTCTGCTCCGTTTGCAGCGGCAGTGGCACGCACACCTTCCACCTCGCCGGCAACCTGCAGAAGCGTATTGCGGATGACCCACTCATCATCACAAATCAGAATGTGACTTTTCATCATTTTTCTCCTGACGCCGGACAACCGCCACGGCCACAGTTTCTCTCCCTTCCTTTTCCAGAAATACGCCGCAGTCCTGCCCGCAGGCGATGCGGATCCGCTCGTTCACATTTCTGAGTCCTATGCCGTGCGTTCCATCCGGCGTCTGCGGCATGCGGATATACCGGTTGATTTCAAAAATCTCGTCTTCCGTAATTCCGTCTCCCGTGTCGCGCACTTCAAAACGGATAAACTCCCCATCCGCCTGCGCGGTGATCCGGATATGCTCCGTTTTGGCGCTGCTGCGGATTCCATGGTACAGCGCATTTTCTGCCAGCGGCTGCAGAATCAGCTTGATGACCAGGCACTGGCTGATCTCCGGATCCACATCAATCGAGTAATCGAACTGATCCCTGTACCGGATTTTCTGAATCTCCAGGTAACAGCGCACATGCTCCAGCTCCTGCTGAACGGTGATCATTTCCTGCCCGCGGCTGATGCTGATCCTGAACAGGCCGGACAGCGCCGCCGCAACGGCGTCCACTTCCTCCCTGCAGCCCATATCATTCAGATAAATGATGGTGGAAAGCGTATTGTACAGGAAATGCGGATTGATCTGCACCGTCAGCGCCATATACTCCGCCTGCCGCTGTTTCTCCTTGGCCTCCAGCATCTCATTGATTGAATCATTCAGACGGACAGTCATCGCGTTGAAGCTGCGGACCAGCTGGCCGATTTCATCCTGATACCGCGGTTCAAAGGCCGGGTCAAGGTTGTCTCCGGACATATCGTTCATTCTGGATGCCAGCTTTTTCAGCGGATCCGTAATCGACGCTGAAATAATGATCGCCAGCAGCACGCCGCCGCACGCACACAGAAGCGTCATTGCGACGGCAATGGCGACAACGGAAGTCCCCGACGAGAGCACCGTATTCCTCTCAACCGCCGCGATATACTGCCACCGTCCGTCCGCGCTGTTGAAATAGACCACATACTGCTTCTGCCCGTTCACTCTGCAGGTTTCACTGCCGTCCCCTTCCCTGGGGACCGGCACATTCAGCACCTCCTGCATATTTTTCGCGCAGAGCGTATGATCCCAGGCGGAGATCACAGAATCATTCTGATTGACAATCAGAATTTCACCGGCTGCATCTGCATACAGCCTGGTGATTCTCTCCAGGCTTTCCTGGGAATAATTAACCACAACCGTACCGATATATTCCTCATTCTCGTAATCAAAAATGGCATGAATATACGGTATGACAAGCTCGCCGCTGAGCGTATAGGGCGCTGCCCATATGCCCATATGACTGGCCGGAATATGTCCGCCGCAGTCCTGCAGCATCTGGCGGACGCCCCTGCTGTCGGGAGACGTGTAATTTGAATAGCAGTTTTCTTCCGCGTCAAAAACATAAACCGAGTGCAGCACCGACGTATAGTCATACCCGTAAAGTATTTTCTGCAGGGCAAATTCCGCAGTCAGGTATGCGCTTTCCTGACCGGAGTGCTGCAGGATCTTCTGGACCTCACGGTTGCTGCTGATCCGGATTGCGCACAGTTCGGCAGTGCGCATTTCCTCCTGAACAGACTCGCTGATCAGATGAAGATCTGTCAGCAGCATGCTGGAATACCGGTCATAGGCGGCATCCACGGACATCCGGAAATTCAGAAAGCCCAGAACTGTCGTAGGCAGCAGCGTGATGAACAGAAACCAGAACTTCAGCTTGCTCCCGATGCGCATATTGTGATAATACTGCACAATTTTTTTCATTTTCCCATCCTGTCCATACACGCCGAAAAGGCTAAGAGCAACCCCTTAGCCTTTTTCCGGCAACTGCTTACTGTTCTCTGCCCAAAGCAGGTATAATCTCAGCGCATTTCAATAATGGATTTCCAGTCAACCTTGTCATTGAGCGTGTCATGGTCCACAACAATGTACTCATAGGTGACTTCCTTCTCAATTTCCTTGCCTTCACAATAATTCTTGGCCACTTCGATCAGCTTTGCATGATCGCTGGGAACGCCCAGCATGAACGCCTTCAGAATGTCATCGCCGGCATCCAGCTTCTCAAGGCCTTCCTTGCTCCACGCCACGCAGGTGACGATCGTATCCGCTTTGGCCGCCTCGATTGCAGCCGCTGCACCGGCGCCCGCTTCATAGTTGATGGCAAAGACAACGTCAATGTCGTTGCTGTTGGCAGTCAGGATGTTCTCCATCACAGACATGCCCTCCGTTCTGGAGCCCATGCAGTTCTGCCGTGCCACGACCTCCACGCCGTCGAGCTTGGTCACCGCATCAGCAAAGCCATCTGCACGCTGGCCGCAGACGATCGGAGACGGGGGATAATCCAGAATGGCAACTTTTGCCTTGCCGCCGAGGTTCTCCTGAATGTAATTGGCCGCCCATTCGCCGGTCTTCACGCCGTCGGCATAGAAATCGCAGGTTGTGTAGGCCGTGACATCCGTCACATCGTCCAGAATGCCGTCATAGGTAAAGATGGGAATGCCGGCCTCCTTGGCAGCTGCGACGCAGGCCGCAGAGCCTGCCGGATCGCACGGAGAAATAATGATTGCGTCAACACCGTTGGAAATAAAGTCCTCAACCTGCTGAATCTGCTTGGACAAATCCGTGTTTGCGTCCTGGATATCCAACTTTACGCCGAGGCGGTCCGCTTCGCGCTTCATGCAGTTTTCAATATCCACATAATACTCGTCAGACCGGTAATACAGGGAAACGCCGAAAACCAACTGATCATCTTCTTTTTCGCCCGATGCACAGCCGGCGCAGAGCGCGGCAATCATCAGTACAGCGAGCAGCAGGGACAACGCTTTTTTCATAATCATTCTCCTTTTATTATATTTTAAGATACCGAAATATGAAAGCACTACTTTTTCTCCGGCAGACGACCAAGCCCCGGAACATCCCAGGGATCATCCAGGCCCAGGCCGCGCAGATCAGCCACAACGTCCTTCTTCTCCGCCTCGTACATACGCCAGATCACCCGGTGCCCCTGCAGCGTGGTCTGGCCGCTGGTCAGCGGCTGTTTGTCCTCCAGTATACAGTCGGCAAAGTGCCCCAGCTCGTATACCGGCAGGTGGCTGGTGGGCGCACACTCGAATATCAGGATTTCCTGGTCGGACTTCTCGAAATATTTCGTCAGGTTCTCCGTTTTGTGCAGATACATTTTTCCTTCGTTCAGGCAGCACTCCACCATTCCGTCGGCAAAAAATGCATGAATGGCATAGCTGTGACGCGTTCCCTTCGCGCCCCAGGTGCCGAAATGGTAGGCCGTGCGGCCGCCCTCAAATTCAAAGATGGCGTTGCTGGTGCCTTCCATCTCCATCCACGGCGTACACAGGTTGGTGCCCATATGTGCGCCTTTCAGCGGCTCGCCCATATACCACAGCAGAAGATCCACATAATGGCAGCCGTGGCTGAAGAACTGGCCGCCGCCCAGCCGGGCAGCCGACGTTGTCCACTCGTCCTCATAATACGTATACTGCTCTGTCCAGATGGACATATGGAACAGCTCGCCGTATGTCTTCGCGTCGATGATCTCCTTGAGCTTCTCCACCATGGGATGATAGCGCATGATGTAGGCCACCATAAGCTTGACGTTGTTTTTCTCTGCGCAGCGAATCAGGTCCATACATTCCTGCTCGGAGAGAGCCAGCGGCTTTTCCATCAGGACATGCTTCCCGTGGTTCATGCAGTCCATGCCGATGGGGTGATGCAGATCATGGGGCAGCGCCAGAAGAAACGCGTCCGCCACGTCAAAAAGGTCTCTGTAATCCTCCACAGCGCGGGATACGCCCAGCATCTCCGCCATTTTCTGAGCGCGCTCGATAATGATGTCGCAGCAGCCCACAACCTCAATCTTATCTTTGAGATCTTTAAACGCCTTTTCATGGACGTCGGAAATAAAGCCGCATCCGACAATCGCAAGCTTGACTTTTTTCACCCGGACACTTCCTTTCAGCTTATCGCAAGTTCCATAATTTTATTCTGTGTGGCCTCTTCGCGGCCCAGTTCACCGGTAATCCGGCCGTCGTGCATCACAATGATTCTGTCGCATACGCCCAGAAGCTCCGGCATATCGGAAGAAATCATGATCACTGCCTTTCCCTGCCCGGCCAGCTGACAGAGAAGCTTATAGATCTCCGCCTTTGCGCCAACGTCTATTCCCCGCGTCGGCTCATCCACGATCAGGATCTCACAGTCGGCATTCAGCCATTTGCCGATGACAACCTTCTGCTGGTTGCCGCCCGAGAGGTTCGCCACCTTCTGGTAAACGCCCGGCGTGACAATGTGCAGCATGTCAACCAGCTGCTGCGCCACCTGCGTTTCCAGCCGCTCAGAACGCATGCCCCGGCGCATGACGGAATTCATATTGACCAGCGACAGGTTCTCGGCCACAGTCATATTCAGCACCAGACCCTGTTTTTTCCGGTCCTCCGTCACAAAACCAATGCCGTTTTTGATGGCATGCCGCACATTTTTAACGGAAAACGGCTTTCCGAACAGCTCGATTTCACCGCTGACGCTGCCGTCAGCGCCCATAATGGCCCGCGCCACCTCAGTCCGGCCGGCGCCGACCAGGCCGGCAAAGCCCAGGATCTCGCCGCGGTGCAGCTCAAAGGAGATGTCATGCAGCACGCGGCCGCGGCTCAGATTTTTGACCCGGAGCACGCACTCACCGATTTTGGCCTGCACCTTCGGGTACTCCATGCCCAGCTCCCGGCCCACCATCAGGTTAATCAGAAGCTCGCGGGTCACCTTGGCCACAGGCATGGTATCGATGCGGCAGCCGTCCCGCAGCACAGTCACCATATCCGCCAGGCGGAAAATCTCCTCCATGCGGTGTGAAATGTAGATAATGGCCATTCCGTCTGCCCGCAGCTTTTCAATGATCTCAAAAAGCACGTTCAGTTCTTTTTCAGTCAGCGTGGCCGACGGCTCATCCATAATGATCAGCTCTGCCTTGTAGGACAGCGCCTTGCAGATTTCGACGATCTGTTTCTGCGCCACGGACAGGTGCGCCACCATCTCCTCCGGATCCAGCTGGACATTCAGGCTCTCCAGCAGCGCGGCGGCATCCTTTCGCATGGCCTTCCAGTCCACAAGCCCCAGTTTATTGACGCGCGGCCGGCCCAGGAAGATGTTTTCCATCACGCTCATGGTGTCAACAAGCTTGATTTCCTGATGCACCACGCTGATGCCGCACCGCTGTGCGTCCATGGGATCGCGGCAGACCAGCTGCCTGTCCCTGAAAAACACCCGCCCTTCATCCGCCGTATATACGCCGCACAGGATCTTGATCAGCGTGGATTTGCCTGCGCCGTTTTCACCCACAAGCGCATGAATCTCGCCGCGTCTGACGCAGAAGCTCACATCTTTCAGCGCCTGTACGCCCGGAAAGCTTTTGGAAACGCCCTCAACCTTCAAGATATAGTCGTCCATTGCACGCCTCCTACTTCTTGTTCTGGCGTCTGATGTTGTAAATATCAAATCCAATGGCGAAAATCAGGATCAGGCCCTTGACGATTTTCTGATAGTTGGAGTCCACGTTCAAAAGCGTCATGCCGTTTGTGAGAATGCCCACCAGAATGGCGCCCAAAAGCGCGCCGAACACGCGGCCGCGGCCGCCGCTGAGACTGACGCCGCCGATAATGGCGCCGATGATGGCCTCAAACTCCCAGCCCAGTCCTGCGTTGGACTGACCGGACTCCAGCCGGCAGGTCAGAATCACGCCCGCCAGGGACGCCAGCGCGCCGCAGATGACATAGGACCAGCTCTGAATCGCCTTGTCGTTGATGCCGGACAGATAGGACGCCTCCGCATTTCCGCCCACAGCGTAAAGATAGCGGCCGAATTTGGTCCGCTGGGAGACAAAATGCGCGACAATCACGACCAGCAGCATAATGACCACCGGCCAGGGCAGCAGCTCAATGCCGAACAGATAGCCGTTGCCCAGGAAAAGGATTTCCTCCGGCAGTCCGGAAATCGCATATCCTTTTGTAATGACGTACGTCGTGCCCTGACAGACGTACTGCATGGCCAGCGTGGCGATCATGGCCGGAATGCCCAGCCGTGTGACAATGAAGCCGTTGATCATGCCGATCATCGCGCCCAGACACAGCGCCAGGACAACCGCCAGAGCCGGATGCACGCCGCCGTTCACCATCAGCATGGAAAACAGGACGCTGGTCAGTCCCACGTTTGCACCTGTGGAGATATCAATGCCGCCGCTGACCATAACAAAATACGAGCCCACGGCAATAATGGAGATCATGGATACCTGCCGCAGCAGCTTGATGATGTTGCCTGCCGTCAAAAACTTGTCGGAGGCAAAGGACAGTGCGACACACAGGATCACTATGGCGTAAATGATGCTGTAGTTGGACATAAAGCGCTTCAGACCGGTCAGAAATTTTCTGCTGTTCCGGCCTTCCGCTGTTTTTTCGTTGCTCATTCTTCTCCCCTCCAAATTCAACACGACTATACCATGGAGTTTTGTCATTTTACATGGAAAAACGAAAGATTTTATAGAATAATCAACGATTCGCACAAAAAATGCAGCAGCTTCCAGGCCGTTTTCCTGACTTTATCATACATTCTGCATGTTTTGCAAAATCGCAGAACATGCACGGATGCAAAAGAGCGGCGGAAGTATTTATCCTTCCGCCGCTCTTTCAATCATTCAGACGCAGCAGCACACACCGTCCGCTGCACAATTCATGACTCTCCCGCTGCCCGTCAGATTCCGGCTGCCTGCTGATCCGGCTGAAGTCCGATGCCGGACCGGCGTTCCATCAGAACCGTGTCCCGCCAGCGGCCGGCCGCATCCACGCCGATTTTCTCCCGCCAGCCGACCATGCGGAATCCGCATTTTTCACACATTTTAATGCTTGGCGTATTCTCGCGGAAAATCACTGCCTGCACCGTCCAGATCCCTGCGCGTTCACTCTCTTCGCACAGCGTCTGAAGCAGCATGCCGCCGTATCCTCTGCCGCGCCTTCCCGCGCGGACGTATACGCTGGCCTCCGCCACGCCGCTGTACGCCTCGCGTCTGGAGACCAGCGCCAGCGCAGCCCATCCCGCCAGCTGATCATTTTCCGTCAGCGCCAGGCGGCACTGCTGCAGATGCTCCGCATCCCACCGGCTGTAATCCGGGCAGACCTTTTCAAATGTTGCGTGACCGCTGAGAATTCCCTGGTTATAAATGGCCGCCGCAGCCGGCCAGTCCTCTGCCGTCAAAGGTCGGATCGCAATTTTACTTTTCATTTTGCCTCATTCCCGCTTATGGTTTGGTATTTCATATTATAGCCGCATGCAGCGTCTGCGTGCAACAAAAATCTTTCCCGCGCTGATAAAAACACGCTCTGCTCTATTAAACACCGGCGCTGTCCGCCAGCTTCTGCAGTCTTTCTCCCGTGACTCTGTAAACTGTCCAGTCCTCCAGCGGTGACGCGCCCAGCGACAGATAAAAATCAATGCTCGGCCTGTTCCAGTCCAGACAGCTCCACTCCAGCCGGCCGCAGCCGCGTTCGACCGCAGCCGCGGCAAGTGCCGTGATCAGCTTCTTTCCGCAGCCCATGCCGCGGTACTCCGGCAAAACGAACAAATCCTCCAGATAAATCCCCGCGCGGCCGAGAAATGTGGAAAAATTATGGAAAAACAGCGCGAAGCCGACCTCTTTCCCGTCAACGACGGCAAACAGCACTTCCGCCTTTCCCTTTTCAAAAATCCACTCCCGCAGGCTTTCCTCCGTCGCCACAACCTCGTCCTGCATCTTTTCATATGCGGCCAGCTGCCGGATAAAATACAGGATCTTCCCTGCGTCCGCCTTCGCCGCCGGGCGGATTCCCACATTCTTTTTCATCATTTTTCTCCTTCATTGTTTTCATGAACCGCCGCGCGGCACAGCCGGATCAGCTCCAGCGCCGACGGCGTCAGATTCTTGTTTTTGTGCCAGACAATCGAGTGCCGGCGGTCAAGCGGCGCGTTTTCCAGCGCGCATGTGGCCACAAAGCCTGCGTCAATCCACGCGCGCACCAGCTGCTCCGGCAAAAGGGACACGCCAAGTCCGCGGTGCACCGCCTGAACAATCGCCTGTGTGCTCACGCTCTCCCACAGCGGGTGCGGCACAATCCCGCGCACGGCAAAGAGGCTGTCCAGATACGTCCGGCCTGCGCTTCCCGGCTCCCGCAGGAGCAGATCACACCCGGCAAGATCCTCCAGCACAACGTGCTCCTTTTCCAGCAGCGGGTGATCCGGCGGCAAAACTGGCACCATCCTGTCTCCGCCGAACACCTCCGCGTGCAGGTTTGTGTCCTCCACCGTTCCCTCGATCAGCGCAAAATCCAGCCGGTTGTCCAGCAGCGCCTGCTGCAGGCTTCTGCTGTTGGACACCGTCACCTGAACGCGCACCTGCGGCCGGCTGCTGCGGAACCGGGCGGCTGCCTCAGGCATCAGAAAATTCCCCAGCGTAATGGTCGCACCCACACGCAGCACACCCTGCGTATCCCAGTTGTGCATCTGCTTTTCCAGAAGATCCATCGCCTCCAGAATATGCACCGCCTGCGCGTAAAAACGCCGCCCGCTCTCCGTCACGCGCAGGCGCCTGTTCATGCGCTCAAACAGCTGCACACCATAGTGCGCCTCCGTCTCATGCAGTGCGCGGGTGACGGCAGGCTGAGTCAAAAACAGGTTCTGCGCAGCCTTTGTGATGCTGCCGGTCCGGTAAATCTCCACAAAAATCTGCAAATGCCTTGCTGTCATCCTCCCCGCTCCAATCCATAAATTTTTATTATTGATTTTATAAAATAATAGCATTTTATTTATGATCCCGCAAGTGCTATGTTCTTAGCGCAGGGGGGAATTCTGAAATGCCGACAAACAAGCACCGCGCCGTGCTGCGGCGCACCTGTATACAGCTGTTCCTGACCATGTTCCGGCTCAGCGCTTTTACTTTCGGCGGCGGCTTTGTCATCGTCACTCTTCTCAAGCGGGAATTCTGCGACAAGCGCAGCTGGATTTCACAGGAAGAAATGCTGGATCTGGCGGCCATTGCCCAGACTGCGCCCGGCGCTGTCGCTGTAAACACCGCAATTCTGGCCGGCAGGCGCGTCGCTGGTTTCCCCGGCGTGTGCACCGCATTTCTGGGAATGATTCTGCCGCCCATGCTCATTTTGTCCGTCGTATCGCTGTTTTACAGTGCCTTTGCAGAGAACCGGATTGCCGCACTGGCGCTGCAGGGCATGCAGGCCGGCGCCGCCGCAGTCATTGCGGAAACCGCATATTCTCTCGGCGCGGGAATTGTCAGGGAGCGCGTCCTCCTTTCGGATCTTGTGATGGTCTCCGCTTTTGCGGCTGTGTTCTTTTTCCGGATCAGCGCCGTTTATGTTCTGGCTGCGGCGGCGGTGATCGGCGGGCTGCGGGCTGCCGCGCTCAGGCTGAAGGCGGCGCGCACATGACTGTTCTGGAGCTGCTGTGGAGCTTTGTCCAGGTCGGACTTCTCAGTGTGGGCGGCGGCTATGCCGCGATTCCGCTGATTCAGGAGCAGGCGGTTGTCCGGCACGGCTGGCTGACGCTGCGGGAGTTTTCCGACCTGGTAACGATTGCAGAAATGACGCCCGGCCCGATTGCCGTCAACGCCGCGACCTTTATCGGCATCCGTCTGGCCGGCGTTCCGGGCGCCGTCGCGGCAACCCTCGGCTGCGTTGTCCCGTCCGGTATCCTTGTGCTTCTGCTTGCGCGGCTGTACGACAGATACCGGAAAACAGCGCTGCTGCAAAGCGTTCTGGGCTGTCTGCGGCCGGCCGCTGCAGCGCTGATTGCCTCTGCCGGCCTGTCCATTCTCGGAACAGCCGTCCTCCCGGACGGTTTTTCCGCCGGCAATCCCCGCTGGGCGGGCGCCGCCGTGTTTGCCTGCGCATTTTTCGTTCTGCGCCGGTCCAGGCTCAGCCCGGTTCTGGTGATGCTGGCCTGCGGCGGTGTTTTCGTGCTTTTCGGTCTGCTGACAGGCGCGGCGTGATGCCGCCGGCCCGTCTCTGAAAATGCATATCCTGCGGTCAAAAACAGAAAACGGCGGCCTGTGGTTTCTTCCAGGCCGCCGTTTCTCTGATTCAATCAGGCTTTTGCCGCTTCGGGCCGCTGTTTCCCCGCCGCCCGGCGATCTGTCAGTCCGGCAGAGAGCAGATGTTCCCTTCCTGCCGCGGCCACAGACGCCGGCAGAACCGGCGCAATGCGCAATAATACAGCTCTGCCCGGCTCATCCCGTGCGGACGATCCCCATACGCCGGTCCTCAGCCGCGCAGCTTCTCTTTCAGCCAGAGCACTTTTTCTTCCGTCTGCCGTATTGTCTCCAGGAACACCTCGTCCGGCCGGCCGCTGGGATCGGTCAGTCCCCAGTCCTCACGGCAGGCGCAGGGCAGAAACGGGCACTGCACATTACAGCCCATGGTAACCACCACATCCACCGGCGGAAGCGCAGACAGCGGCTTGCTGTACTGCGTTTTCTCCATGTCGATGCCGTAAACCTGCTTCATCAGGCGGACGGCATCCCGGTTGATCTGCAGTTCGGGTTCTGTGCCCGCAGAGCAGCTTTCAAAGACATCAGAAGCCAGCATCTTTCCAAGGGCCTCCGCAATCTGACTGCGGCAGGAATTGTGCACACAGACAAAGGCAACTCTCTTCATGTCAGTGTCCCGTCTTGCGCAGCAGCTTCTCCACTTCCGCGGCTTTCAGCACCCGGCCCATGGAAACCACCTGCTCATTGACCACAATGGCGGGCATACGCATGACGCCGTATGCCATAACTTTCTCCATGTCGGTGATGTATTCCACAGGAGCGGACAGCCCCACGGATTTGACTGCAGCCCTCACATTCTCATACTGCTCGTGGCAGGACTTGCAGCCTGCGCCCAGGACCTTGATGCAGCAGATGCCGTCAACAGGCGTGCCGCAGCAGCAGGCGGCAGCTTCTTCTGCCCTTGTTTCAGAACCGCAGCAGCAGGCAGCAGCTTCTTCTGCCCTTGCCTCAGAACCGCAGCAGCATGCAGCAGTCTTCTTTTCTTCTTTCTTCTGACCGAAATTAAACAATGCCATAGTCAATTCCTCCTGATTTCAGATTATCAAAGGTTGAATCATATTAAAGAAATAACCGACAATGATGATGCCCACGGTACAGATTGCGACGAAGATGCCCAGCAGTCTGGGCTTCACTGCCTTGCGGAGCATGATCATGGAAGGCAGGGACAGGGTGGTGACCCCCATCATAAAGGACAAAACAACGCCGAGCTGCGCGCCCTTTGCCAGCAGCGCCTCCGCGATCGGGATCGTGCCGAAGATGTCGGCGTACATGGGAATGCCTGCAGCCGCTGCAACAATCACGCCAAAGGGATTGCCGGTACCGAGAATCTTCACAATGAACTCTTCAGGAATCCAGTTGTGGATGACCGCACCCACCGCCACGCCGATCAGCACATAGGGGAAAACTTTCCTGGCGGTGGAAACCATCTGTGCCCAGGCGTACTTCATGCGATCCCTGAAATGCAGCTGCTCCCGCGGCGCGTCAATTGCCTTGCCTCTGCGGATAAAGTCTTCCACCTGGTTTTCCAGATGCAGCTTTTCGATCAGCGTGCCGCCAGCCACGGCAATCACCAGTCCGAGCGCCACATAGACGACGGCCACCTTCCAGCCGAAGATACTCATGAGCAGCACCAGGCTCCCCAGATCCACCATAGGCGAGGAAATCAGAAAAGAAAAGGTCACGCCCAGCGGCAGACCGGCGCTGGTAAAACCGATGAAAAGCGGGATGGACGAACAGGAACAGAAAGGCGTCACAGTACCCAGCAAAGCGGCTGCACAGTTTGCGCCGATACCGCGGAAACGGCTCAGGATGCGTTTCGTCCGCTCCGGCGGAAAGTAGCTCTGGATATAGGAGATCAGCAGGATCAGAACGCCTAGCAGAACCATGATTTTGATGACATCATAAAAGAAAAACAGGACGCTGCCCCCGATCCGGCTTGCCGGATCAAGGCCGCAGGCCTCCACGGCGTCTCCGATCAGCCGGTACAGCCATTGCATGCCGAGAATCTCGTTCTGGATAAAATCCCAGGCAGTTTTCACCGCTTCCATATAAAGCTCCTTGAAATATCGTTAAATTTAAATGTATCAATATTAAATGCCTGAAACAAGCCGTACGGAAAAGCGCGTTGCCTCACTCTTCACAGCACGGCTCATCAGTATCCCGGCAGGTAACGTTTGTCAGTATCTTCAGGTATTTGACTGCAGCATCTGAACCTGCAGGGCATATGGAATAATGCATCCACTTCCCTTCGCGGCGGCCTTCCACAACGCCCGAATCGCAGAGAATTTTCATATGGTGGGACAGCGTGGGCTGACTGATATTCATTTCCTCCAGCAATTTACAGGCGCATTTTTCGCCGCTGCCCAGCAGCTGCAGGATACGGATACGATTCTCATCGCCGAACGCCTTGAAAATCACCGCCATTTTCTTTTCGTCAAGTTCCATGCTGCCGCCCCCTGTCTGTGCTGATCATACGCCATATATAGATATTTGTCAATATGTTTCCGGAATTCTCCATAATGGCACAGAGAATTACCCGTGCCGCATCAGATTAACCGCACCGTCATATCGTCCATGGTTTTCTCTGAGAAGACAGCGCGCCATTCCACTTCGTTCACAGGTTCAAAGTGGAGCGATGAACAGGCGGCATGGAGTCTGGCGGGTGTGTTCCGGCCCGCAATGACTGCGGTCGGGCCGTCTGCGCCTCCGATGATTCCGATGACTGCCGCACTGCTCAGCGCAGCAGGTGCAAACGCGTTGGGGTCCGGCGTTTTCTGCCGCGGACTGTCTCCGTCCGAACAGTCACGGAGCATAAATCCCTGTCCATGGATATCCGGCTGCAGTGAATAACTCATCATGAGAAAATGCGCGGGGTATTCCATCTCCGGATACCGGAAGGCATCTGCGGGCAGCTCCTGCCGCTCCAGCTCATGAACGGTCAGCGTGCAGGTCTGTCCGCGCAGGGGGTGGCGCAGCGCAATGCTTTTGCCAACGGCCGGTGCGACAAAGCGCCGGCCGGTAAAATTCTCCCGCTCACGTTCCATCCGCACAGACAGGGCGTGCACTTTCTGTCCGCGCCGGTTTCCCCAGCGATAAGAACACCGGTGGATTGACCATGCCCTGCCGGTATCCAGGCCGTAATGATCCAGTATGCGTTTTGCTTCCGCCTCACACTGACCGCCCTGCGGCAGGCAGCATTCAGGCAGCCAGGTCAAACTGCAGCCGCCATCGGCCTGCAGGGCCTGCCCGTTATAAGTCACGTGTCCGCAAAAGCGGATATCCAGCGGATTTTCCCGGCTGATCTGCTCCTGCTGCTCCTCAGTAAAGCGGCGGTTTTCACCGAACAGGTCCCATTTATCGATCAAAGCCTTGACCTGGACAGGATCCGCCTCCGTAAGAAAATCAACCACCAAACCCTCGTCACACAGATATACAGCCGGAATATACCATTTTTCGCTGCCCCAGAAGAATGTTTTTCCGACGGTGACCGCTTCGCCCGCGCTTCCCTCAGTGTCCCCGAAGCCTCCGTTATATATGACCTTCCACGCCGCAGGCCGAACAGGCGCGGCGGCGTTCATATCCGGATCGAAGTAATCTTCAGTATAGGGAATTCCGGACAGGTCAAATTCAGCCTGCAGCTTTTTGACATAAGCAAATGCATCCTCCATCGGCTCCAGGCCGAATTCCCGCTGAATTGTCTCCAGTACATTCCGCTGCTCCTCCGTGGCCGGGCAGGCAGCCAAAAACGCCTTAAACTGTTCTTCGTCCCACGCATGGCACTGCTCCAACGCAGCCATATCCACGCAGCACAGCAGCAGGCGGAGCAGATCTTCAAAATTCCGGGCAATGGGGTGGACGCAGTCCCCGAAATTCATGGGACTGACGGCAAAGATCATCTCCCCGAACTCCGGGATCGTGCAATAGTGAATACCGTCCACGCCGGCCCAGCCGATGACAGATGCGCCCTTTGGCGTACAATAATATGTTGTCTCCTCGCTTCCTGCCGCCATGCCGGCCGGTGCAAGGCTGATGCCAAGCTGTAAAAACTTCTGGTATGTCTTGTCCATATCTGTGGTCACCTTTAGGATTCAGATTGCGCCTGCCTTTTCCCTGCCGGGACGCGCGCAGCTGCCGGGCAGGCAGTCCGGCAGCCTTCTGCAGAATGCTGCTGCCCGGTTTCCAGCTGCAAATCAGCACAGAAATACTCATATTCCCACTCTTCCCCGGCGCGCCTTCTGATAAACTTTCAAAATGACACGCAGGATCACCGGGCAGCGATCAAAATCCATTTCAAATATTATCACCTTTATCCGTTGCGATCAATGCCCGCTGTCAGATGCGTTATGCCTGTATTTTAACACACGCACAGAATCGGCTTCGCTCCAAAATTTTTTCTCGTTGCACGTTTCCTCCTTACCAGTTCTTTTTTTCTGCTGCGCAGTCATGATGCTGTCTGCGTTCCTCAACCATGTGTACAAACCATTCTACCATAGCCGGGTCAGTATGGGAGAAAAAGGCGCTTTTCTTTTGATCAAGGGCGGCGATGACCGCCATGTCCTCACCGCTCAGGGCAAAGTCGAACACGTTGAAGTTTTCCTCCATGCGCTCAATATGCACAGACTTGGGAATGACAACAATTCCCCGCTGCAAATGCCAGCGCAGGATCACCTGAGCCACAGTTTTCCCGTATTTTCCGGCAATTGTTTTCAGTTCCGGCAGGTTAAACATATCGCCGCGCCCCTCCCCGAAGGGCGCCCACGCCTCCATCTGAACACCGTATTTCTCGTGCCAGCGTTTGCTTTCAATCTGCTGGCTGCGGGGGTGAATCTCCACCTGGTTGACCATGGGCTGAATCCGGCTGAAGGAGGCAATGTCGACCATGCGGTCAGCATAGAAATTGGAAACGCCAATGGCACGGATGATTCCCCTGTCATACAGGTCCTCCAACGCCCGGTATGCGCCATAGACATCGCTGAAAGGCTGATGGAGCAGGCAGAGGTCAAGATAGTCCACTTGCAGTTTCTGCATGGATTCCAACACAGAGGCCTTTGCCGCCTCATAGCCATAATGCTCGATCCAAACCTTTGTCGTCAGGAATATTTCCTCTCTGGGAACGCCGCTTTTTGCAACGGCGCTGCCCACTTCTTCCTCGTTGAAGTAACTCTGGGCGGTGTCAATGAGCCGATAGCCGACCTTGAGCGCATCGCTGACGCAGCGTTCGCACACATCTTTGGTGACCTGATAGACGCCGTAGCCAAGCTGCGGCATTTTAACCCCGTTTGACAGTGTAATATAGTTCATAACATGGCCCTCCTGTTGTTATATAAATTGGCCGCCTGCAAGTAATCGTCATCCGGAACCTTTTCCAGCCACTCGTTTGATATTTCTTCACCCGGAACTTCCACCGCCAAATGAGAGAACCAGCTGTCCGGTGCCGCGCCATGCCAATGCTTGACGCCGGCCCGGATATTCACCACAGAACCGGGCAGCATCTCAACAGCATCTTTTCCCCACTCCTGACAGAGCCCCCGTCCGGCGATGCAGATCAGGATTTGTCCGCCGCCGCTTCCGGCATGATGGATGTGCCAGTTGTTGCGGCACCCCGGCTCAAAGGTCACATTGAAAATTCCGGCCTGCTCACTTGAAACCGGATAAAGATAACTGCTGCCTGTGAAATACTGTGCAAAACCGGCATTGAGCTGACCGACGGGGAAAATCATGGATGCGGCGTGCCGCGCTTTTGCATCCGGCTGATCCGTGTTTTCAGTCCACACTTCCTTCGCCAAACGGAAGGCTGCCCATGCCTTTGACCATCCGGCATAAAAGGCAGCGTGCGTCAGAATCTCAGCGATTTCTTCTTTTGTGATCCCATTCTTCTTTGCGCTTTCCAGATGGCAGCGGAAAGAAGAATCGGTCTGTCCCTGCGACATCAGCGCTGTAACCGTTACCAGCGAACGGTCACGCAGAGACAATTGATTTTCCCTGCTCCACACCTCGCCAAATCACACATCATCGTTCAGCTTTGCAAACCAGGGCGCAAATTCTCCCAGCGCATCTCTTCCGGCTGTCTGCCTGATCGCCATCCGATCATCCTCCTTCGTGCATCCGGATTTTATTCTTGCATCAATTCCGCATGTCTGCTACAATAATGGTAGCACCTGAACCTGACTTCAGGTCAATAGCTTTTGAGAATAATTTTATGAATTTTTGGGGGATTCATATGTATACGATCGGACAGGTATCGGAGATGTTCGGGCTTCCCGTATCCACCCTGCGTTATTACGATAAACAGGGCCTTTTCCCGGGAATGGAGCGCATATCAGGCATCCGGAAATTCGGCGAAAGAGAGTTGGAAGCCCTGCGTCTGATTGAATGCCTGAAAAAATCCGGGTTGGAAATCAAGGATATTAAGCAGTTTATGGACTGGTGTGTTCAGGGACCGTCCACTTATGCACAGCGCAGGGCGCTGTTCGCAAAGCAGAAAGAAACGGTAGAAGCCGAAATTGCCCGCATGAACAAGGTGCTGGATATGCTCAGATTCAAATGCTGGTTTTATGAGCAGGCTATTCTGGACGGCAGCGATGTGCGGGTAAGAAAGCTGCTTCCTGACCATCTGCCGGAGGATATCCAAAAAGCCTATGACAACGCGCACAGCGACTGAAAACAACGGATAAAATGCAGCGCGCCCAGCGATGTGTGCTCTGCACAGGGCCGCAATGCCGCAGAGATGGAACAGGATGCTCTGCTGGCAGAGGCGAAAGGAAAGCGGAGTGGGACACGGTAAAGTCCAACATTTTTGAAGGACGGCAATTCGATACATTGAGTGCTTGCCGGCGGCGGGATTGCTGAATTCCGGCGTTGTGCCGTTTGAGTTGTGCCGTTTGAATCGGAGGCACTTGGATAATAAATTTCTCACAGAAAATACGATACCGGTATTCGACAATCAGAGCACAACGACACAATATTTGTTTGGTTCTCTGTTCAGGAAAGAAAGAATAGTCAGAGGTGCGTATTATGCCAAAATCAAAATGGAATCTGAATACCATCTACATATCCGAGCGATTGCAGGAGAGTCTGCGGCCCATCTCCCGCTGCGCCCTGACCACGGTGGTGGCGCCTATGGGTTATGGCAAAACAACGGCAGTGAACTGGTATCTGGAGCAGCGCGCCAAAGCGGAAGCGTTAAATGTCATCCGCATCAGCGTATATTCCGATAACCTTGAGATCTTCTGGAAAAGCATACAGAACGCCTTTGTCCGGGCAGGCTTTGACTTCCTGCGGGACTATACCTGTCCCACGGATACCGCCGGTGGGGGCCTGCTGGCAGATGATCTCTGCCATGAATTGGCAGGAGAAACTGCCTGCTATATCTTTATTGACGATTTTCACCTGCTGACGGACGGCCGCGTTTCCGATTTTCTCTGCACCCTTGCAAATCGTATGCCGGGCAACGTACACCTGATCGTTGCCAGCCGGGACCGGTTTCTGCCCGCCGCGGAAA
>JAEDDG010000061.1 GCA_016293865.1 Oscillospiraceae bacterium
GCAGTCACAGGCAGCATGGTCAGGAGCATGATGCTTATGAGCAGCAGACTCAGAATTCGTTTTTTCATTGCAGTTTCCTCCCCAAAAAGCAGTTTGCGTTGATTTGATTTTATTTTGCAGATTGATTCTCCCGCACTAACCCTTCAAAAGCACAAAAAAATGCACCTCAGCCGCAACAACGCGGGCTGAGAACGCCTGAAAACCACTTATGAAATTGGCACAAAAGGTCTGACTCACAAAAAGAAAAGGCTATGCGCGTTTGCTTCACCTTTTCCAGTTCCTTTTATGTGTTTCTATTTGAAATAATAGTACCATACAGTCGTTTCTTTTTCAATGTGAACAACCAAACTCAATTGCTTTTTTTTCGTATTCACAGTTCATAATTTGAGATTTCAAAAGGATTTCAGCGCACACAGCCGAAGAAAATGCGGCTGCGGCAGATCTGCGTTTTTGCATCCGCGCATCAGTGCGGGCAAATGGAATAGAAAGATTTGCATATAACGTATTTTGAATAACTGCGTCCGTTGCGGCAATGATAGTAGCGAATCGCGAAGAAGTGGTTCAAAACAAGAGACAAGGAGATGCAAGTCATGGCGAACAAGAGCAACAACATCATGGTTCCCAATGCCCGCGAGGCAATGGACAAGTTCAAGATGGAGTCCGCTTCTGAAGTCGGCGTGAACCTGAAACAGGGTTACAACGGCGACCTGACCTCCAAGCAGGCCGGCTCTGTCGGCGGCCAGATGGTCAAGAAGATGATTCAGGCTTACGAAGACGGCCTGAAGTAAGAAATTCGGTTCCGGCGTCAAAGGAGAGGGCTTGCCCTCTCCTTTGGCTTGCAATCTGTAAAAAAACCGCGTATAATTTTTGAAAAAACAGGAGGAAAACGAGATGCAGAACTTTACATATTATGCGCCGACCAAGGTGCTTTTCGGCCGGGGCGTCGAAAACGACGTGGGATCGGCGCTGAAGGAATTCAGCCCGAAAAAAGTGCTGATCCATTACGGCGGCGGCAGCGCGAAGCGCTCCGGGCTGCTGGGCAAAATCACAGACAGCCTGGATGCGGCCGGCATCGCCTGGGTGGAGCTGGGCGGTGTGGAGCCGAATCCCAAGGTTCAGTTTGTCCGTGAGACGATTGAACTGTGCAAAAAAGAGAACGTCGATTTCATCCTGGCTGTGGGCGGCGGCAGCGTCATTGACTCGGCCAAGAGCGCTGCGCTGAGCATCGGAACAGGCGCCGACCCCTGGGATATTCTGACCAAAAAAGTGGAGCCCACAGCTGCGCTGCCAATCGGCGTTGTGCTGACAATCGCGGCGGCAGGCAGTGAGATGAGCTCGTCCCATGTGCTGTCCGATCTGTCAATCGGCATGAAGCGCGGCCTCAGTTCCGATCTGATCCGTCCGAAAATTGCGTTTATGAATCCGGAACTGACTTATACGGTTTCGCGCTACCAGACGGCCTGCGGTATTGTGGATATTATGATGCACACGCTGGAGCGGTATTTCGGGTCCAGAAAAGAAAACCCGCTGACAGACCGGATTGCGGAGGGGCTTCTGCAGACGGTGATTGAAAACGGACCTGCAGCGTTGGCACATCCGGATGATTTTGAAGCGCGCGGCGCTTTGATGTGGGCATCCTCGCTTTCCCATAACGATCTGACCGGGTGCGGCGGCGCACATAAGGGCATGCCTGTGCACCAGCTGGAGCACGGCGTCAGCGGCCTTTTTGACAATGTTTCCCACGGCGCAGGCCTGGCCATTTTATTCCCCGCCTGGGCAAGCTATATGTGCGGGCAGGATGTGATGCGTTTTTGCCAGGCGGCAGTGCGCATCTGGAATGTGCCGATGGATTATGAGCACCCTGAGCGGACGGCGCGCAGAGGCATTGAGGTGATGAAGGACTTTTTCAGAAGCCTCGGCATGCCGGTTTCCCTGCGCGAGGTCGGCATCGGACCGGAGTCCTTCGATGCGCTGGCAGAGGCGATCACCTACGGTTATACCCGCCAGATTCCGTCCTTTGTGCCGATGGGACGGGACGAGATCCTTGATATTCTGCGTCTGGCCGAGTAAGGAGGCATTCGCTTTGTCTGCAGGAAAGAGGGCCGCTTTATGAGCAGCGGCCGGCTGATCAACGATTTTACAACCGGCAGCATCCCCGGAAAGCTGCTGCATTTTGCATTGCCGTTTATGGCTTCCAATGCGCTGCAGGTGCTGTATGCCATTGTCGACATGGTCGTGGTGGGCAAGGTGATCGGCAGTGCCGGACTGGCTGCGGTCTCCACGGCCAGCCAGGTGTTTGCGTTTATGACAATGCTGTGCCTGGGCTTTTCCACCGGCGGTCAGGTGCTGATCGCGCAGCTGATCGGCGCAGGGCGGCAGGATTCACTGCGCAAAGCCATCGGCACGCTGTTCACAGTGACTGCGGCTTTCGGCGCCGCGATGACCGTACTGGGGCTTGCGCTGCAGAGACAGGTGCTTACACTGCTCAACACGCCGGCAGATGCCTATGTCATGGCTGTTCAGTACATGACCGTGTGCAGCTGCGGCATCCTGTTTACCTACGGGTATAACGTGGTGTCTGCAATCCTGCGCGGAATGGGAGATTCCCGTCATCCGTTCATCTTCATTGCCATCGCCTCGGTCATCAATGTGGTGCTGGATCTTCTGTTTGTGGCAGTGCTGGGGTGGGGGACGGCCGGCGCGGCCCTGGCGACGATCGTCGGTCAGGCTTTTTCTTTCCTCTATGCGATCTTTTTCCTGGCGCGGCGGCGGGAGGCCTTCCATTTTGATTTCAGACTGGCCAGCTTCCGGCCGGACAGACACATGCTGCGTTCGCTGTTCTCCCTGGGAATTCCGTTTGCGCTGCAGAGCTGCGCCATCAACATTTCCATGATGTTTGTCAACGGCCTTGTGAACAGCGTCGGCGTCAATGCGTCGGCAGTGTTCGGCGTCGGCGTTAAAATTGACGACATTGTCAACAAGATTACGCAGGGGCTGACTTTCGCAGGCTCGGCCATGATCGGGCAGAATTTTGCTGCCGGTAAGATCGGGCGCACAAAGCGTGTGGTTTATTTCTGCTGGCTGTTCAGCGCGGCCGCCTATGCGGTATTTACGATTCTGCTTCTGACGTGCAGCCGCGGCCTTTTCGGCATATTCACGGACGACAGCGGCGTGATTGAGCTGGCGCCGGTCTTTGTCAGCGCGGTGGTCTGGAGCTTCCCGGCCATGGTGCTGATGCGCGGGACGCACAGCTTCATTCAGGGCATCGGAAATGCGAAGCTGAGCCTGATCCTTGCGCTGATTGACGGCTTTGTCATGCGGATTTTCCTCAGCTGGTTCGTGGGCATTGAGCTGGGCTATGGGCTTTACGGCTTTTTCCTCGGCTTCAGCATGGCAACATACGGCACGGCGGTGCCGGCGGCGCTGTATTTCTTTTCAGGCGCATGGAAAAAGCGGCGGCTTGCCGTTGATCAGCTGTCGGCGCAGTAAGATAGGTTCCGGCCTGGTGAAAATTATAAAAAGAACCGGCGGAAGAATTGCGCGGTGGTCGGGAAACAGTAAAATTCGAATTTGTCTGAAAACCATGTGTTTTCAAGGGGAGCGGCGTGACTTCGGTCACGCCGTTTTCTTTGCCGGTGAACCTGCTGCAGCTTCTCAAACACGGCTTCCCCGCTTAATTTGGGTCACAGGAAAAGGATGGATTGCGATGGTCAATGATCCCAACTCATTTTTGTCGGGTTCGTTAAAGTCCCGGCGGCAGGCCCTTTCCCTCCTGCAGGAAGTGGGGTATTCGGCAAAGCAGCGCAAGGGGCGCCTGGTCGGAACGTTTGTTCTGCAAAACAGCCCGGACACTTGAGTGTCCGGGCTGTCTGCTCCGCAGGACGCACATACGGGGCCTGCCCCATATAGAAGTGCACTATTCGGTTTCAGATACTTCTTATTTCACTAAGAAGCGATACAGGAAGGTCACCATCTGGCCGCGGGTGCAGATGCCATCCGGTGCAAACTTGTTATCGCCAACACCGTCCGCGATCCCGTTTTCCACCGCCCACTGGACAGCTTCCGCATAATACGCATCGGCGCTGACATCGGTAAAGGCGATGGTGCTGCTGACCGCCTTGCCGCTGGCCAACCGGCAGAGGAACACCGCCATCTGCGCACGGGTACAGATCTCATCAGGCGCGAACTTGCTGTCGCTTGTGCCGTCGGTAATCCCCTTTTCCACAGCCCACAGCACGGCCGTCTC
>JAEDDG010000035.1 GCA_016293865.1 Oscillospiraceae bacterium
CGAGGCACAGTGTTCTTTTCAGAGTCTTCATGTAGTGTTTTTCCTCCTTATAAAAACACGGCATGAAAAAAAGCGGGGATTCAGCGGAAGGCGCGCGGCGCGGGCGGGGAATTGTCGCTGATCTGTCGCTTATGCGCCGGATCGGCGGTTCACAGAAAGCGTAATACAATGTCCGCAGGCCGGACTGGCGGGCATGAAGAGAGCGGAGGGAGTTCTATGGCCGGTATACGCAGACGCGGCAAATCATTCACAATCACAGCTTATATGGGATACGACGCCAACGGCAGGCAGCGAAAGAAGACGACCACCTTCCGGCCGCCGGAGGGCACGCCGCCGGGCAGGGCGGAAAAGCTGGCGCGCGCGTATGCCGCCGTGTGGGAGGACAGCGTCCGCGGCTATGTGGGTCTGGATGAAAACCGCACGTTCGCTGATCTGGCTGAGTGGTACTACGCTGCGGTCGCGCCGGCTGTGCTGAAGCCGAATGTTCTGGCCGGGTGCCGGAAGGTGATTGAAAACCATGTGGTCCCGTGTCTGGGCCGTGAGAAGCTGAAAAACATCACGCCCGGCATGATTGACGGCTTGCTGCGCAGCCTGCAGGAAGACGGGAATCTGCAGCGGCGGTTCAGGCTGCGTGACAGGGCGCTGCTTGACGGCCGGCACAGGGAGCAGCTGGCCGCACAGGCGGGCGTCCGCGTGTCTGTGGTGTATTTTGCGCTGCGGGGCAACGCGCTGCACCGGGAAAACGCAGAAAAGCTTGCAGCGGCGCTGGGCAGGCCGCTGGAGGCGGTGTTTGAAGAGGTCACGGAGAAAAAGGGGCTCTCCGGCGCATCCGTCAACAGAATCAAGCGGAACCTGTCGGCAATCTTCACGGCGGCAGTCAAAAAGGAAATCATGCGCCGCAATCCCTGTGCGCTGGCAACGCCGCCGAAAAACGACACGCAGCCTGCCGTCTATCTGAATGAAGAGCAGTGCGGCCGGTTCCTGCGGCTTCTCCGGAATCAGCCGGATTTCCAGCTGGAGGTTTTCTGCAGCCTGATGCTGACCACCGGACTGCGGCCGGGGGAGTGCGCCGCCCTGCACTGGGAGGATCTGGACCTGCACACAGGGATCCTGAACGTGCGCTGCACGCTTGTGCGGCTGAACGGCCAGTTTGTCCGGCAGGCGCCGAAAACAGAACGCAGCGGGCGCAGCATTGTCCTGCCGCGCCGGATTGCAGAGCTGCTGACGGAGTTCCGGGCAGAGCGGCAGGGAAAGCCCAATCTGCACGGATCAGTTTTCACGAACAGATCCGGAGATTATGCAAACAACGCCGGTCTGAATGCAAAGCTCAGGCGGCTTTTGAAGGACACGGACCTGCCACCGGTTCATCTGCATTCGCTCCGGCACACATATGCGTCGCTGCTGATCAACGCGGATGTGGCGGCGCGGGTGGTGGCTGACCGGCTGGGCCATGCCAGCACAGGCACCACGCTGAATATATACAGCCATGTGTTTGAGGCCAGCGCCGTAAAGGCCATGCAGGCCATAGAGGTTGCGCTGTTTGCCAAAAGCAGCGCGTGAGCAGGCAGCTGTGCGCCGGGGGCGGACAGACGGCGCTGCAAAAAAAGGGGAAAAACCGTTTGGACGGTTTTTCCCCTGTCGCTTATTTGTCGCTTGATTTTGCGGCGCTCAGCCGATCTGCGGACCGAGGCGCGCGAGAACGTCCAGAAAATAATCCGGAAGCCCGGTTGTCAGATGGACGGGCTTACGTGTCGCAGGATGGACAAATGTCAATTCTTTGGCGTGCAGGCACTGACCGCTGAGACCCTTCTCCGGCTTTTTCCGGCCGTAAAGCAAATCGCCCAGAAGCGGGTGGCCGATGGATTCCATATGCACGCGGATCTGATGGGTGCGCCCGGTCTCCAGGCGGCAGCGCACGTGGGTATAGCCCTGGTAGCGGGCCAGAACCTGGTAATGCGTGACCGCCGGCCGGGCAGCGTGCGCATGCACGGACTGCCGTTTCCTGTCTGTGGGGTGGCGGCCGATGGGCGCGTCGATGGTGCCGCTGTCGTTTTTGAGCGTTCCGGTTACCACGGCCTCATAAATGCGCGAGAGGGTGTGATCCTTCAGCTGCGCGGCCAGGAACTGATGCGCGGCGTCGTTTTTTGCGGCGATCAGAAGTCCGGATGTGTCCTTGTCAATGCGGTGGACGATGCCCGGCCGCTGCACACCGCCGATTCCTGAAAGGGAATCGCCGCAATGGGCCAGCAGCGCGTTGACCAGCGTTCCGTCCGGATGACCCGGGGCGGGATGAACCACCATGCCCCGGGGTTTGTTGATTACAATCACGTCTCTGTCCTCAAACACCACGTCCAGCGCGATGTTCTGCGGCAGCGTGTCCGTCTGTGCCGGCGTCTCCGGCAGATCGACGGTGTAGGAAACACCGGCGGCCGTTTTTTCGCTTTTGCGCGCGGCCTTGCCGCGGACAGTGACCGCGCCGGCGTCCAGCAGCTTCTGTACGGCGCTTCTGGTCAGGGAGAGCTGCCCGCTGAGCCAGACGTCCAGCCGCTGGCCGCTGTCGGCGGCCGTCAGCGTAACAGTCATTTTGCGGCGTCGTCCTTCCGGCTGTCAGCGCCGCCGGACTGCGGGTCGTCGTCCTGCATATAGCGGTTCATGCGCATCTCACGCAGAATTTCATCCGCGGTGGGCGTGCCGGTGTTGGAAGCGGCGGTCATGGAGTCGTTGATCATGGCGTCCAGCCGCTTTTCCCGCTCCAGTCTGGCAAGGGCTTTGGCCTTGTCGCGCTGATGGCTTTTCACCAGGTAGAGGATGACGAACAGTATGGCGCCGATGTTGATGAACGCGTCTGCAATGTTGAACACGGCATAGCGCACGAATTCAAATTCAAACATATCCACCACATAGCCGTTGAACACGCGGTCGATCAGATTGCCGACAGCGCCGCCCAGGACAAGTGCCAGGGGAATGCGGACGGCCTTGCCCAGCTTTGTTTTGCACATGTACACGACGATCAGAATGACGCAGACGCCCGTTACGGCGACCAGCGGCCACCGCATGTCGGAAAAGGAACTGAAGGCTGCGCCGGTATTTTCAATGTGAGTCAGGCGGATCAGGCCGGGGATCAGCTCCATTTCGCCGCCGATCTCGATATTGGAGGCGATCCAGTGCTTGAAAAACTGGTCGCCGGCGGCAATGATACAGACGATAATGAGATAGATCATAAGTATTCTCCTGCCTTCTGCACTTTGTAAAAGGGCGGCTGATCAGAAATGCCCAGCCGCCCGATTTGTGTTGCCTGTTAATTTATTCCCGGATGGCTGCGGCACAGCGGGGGCACAGCTCCGGATGCTCAGGATCAGAGCCCACGTCGGGATCCCGGGTCCAGCAGCGCACGCACTTGGGCGCGTCGCAGGGAGAGATTCTGACGGTGACGCCCGGGAACTGTGTGGCCGCGTAACCTTCGCCGTCTCCGTAGACGATGTTGACCGCAGAGGTGATGAACAGCGTTTTGAAGGACAGCGTGCTGATTTTCTCAAACTCCGCTTTCGCAGCGTCGGAGACGTAGAGCGTGACCTCGGCGTCCAGAGGCTTGCCGATGACCTTGTCCGCGCGGGCAAGCTCCAGCGCCTTGTTGACGTCGTCGCGCAGGCGCAGCGCAGCATCCCAGTAAGCCTGGGTGTCCGCATCCAGCGTCCACGCGGGGTTGGCCTGATGGATATCGTTCAGCATGACGTTGTCAGCGCAGTCGCCGGCGCGGTGGGGCATGGCCAGCCAGATTTCATTGGCCGTGAAGGACAGAATCGGGGCCAGCAGGCGGACCAGCGTGTCAAGAATGGTGAAAATCGCGCTCTGTCCGCTGAGACGTTCCCTGCTGCAGCGGCCGTCGCAGTACAGACGGTCCTTGATGATGTCCAGATAGAAGTTGGACATATCCACCACGCAGAAATTGTGGATGGAGTGCACAACAATATGGAACTCATAGTTGTCGTAGGCGGCAAGGCAGCGCTCGGTCAGCTTGTTGAGCTGGGACAGCGCCCATTGATCCACCGGCAGCATGTCCGCGAAGTCCAGCATCTGCTGCGGATCAAAGCCGTTCAGGTTGCCCAGAATATAGCGGGCGGTGTTGCGGATTTTCAGATAGCGGTCGCTGAGCTGCTTGAAGATGGCATCCGAGCAGCGCATGTCCGCGCGGTAGTCGCTGGATGCGGCCCACAGACGGAGCAGATCGGCGCCGTACTTGGGGATGATCTCATCCGGTGCGATGCCGTTGCCCAGAGACTTGTGCATAGCGCGGCCCTCGCCGTCGACCGTCCAGCCATGGGTCAGCACCTGACGGTAGGGCGCGCTGCCCTTCACAGCAACGGCAGTCAGCAGGGAGGACTGGAACCAGCCGCGGTACTGGTCGGCGCCTTCCAGATACAGGTCGGCGGGCCAGCAGCCGGGCGCGTCCTTCTCCATGGAGCAGATGTGTGTGGAGCCGGAGTCAAACCAGCCGTCCAGCGTGTCGGTTTCCTTGGTGAAGTGGATGCCGCCGCAGTGCGGGCAGACATATGCCTTGGGCAGCAGCTCTTCCGCTTCCATCTCAAACCAGGCATTGGAGCCTTTTTCGGCAAAAATATTTGCAACAGAGTCGATGGTTTCGGGCGTGCAGACGGGCTTTTTGCATTCCGTGCAGTAGAACACGGGGATCGGCAGACCCCAGTGACGCTGACGGGAGATGCACCAGTCGGCGCGTTCGCGCACCATGGAGACAATGCGGTCATAGCCCCACTCAGGCATCCATTTCACATCGCCGCAGGCCCGGACAGCCTTGTCCTTGAAGGCGTCCACAGAGCAGAACCACTGGTCGGTGGCGCGGAAGATGATGGGCTTTTTGCAGCGCCAGCAGTGGGGATAGGAGTGCGTGATGTCTTCAGAGGCCAGCAGGGCGCCGCAGGCGACCAGGTCGCTGAAAATGGGCTCATGTGCCTTCTGCACATGGATTCCGGCATATTTGCCGGCGGCCTCCGTAAAGATGCCGCGGTCGTCCACATTGACAACCATGTCCTTGCCGGCGTTGATCTGGGGGTATTTCTGGCAGACAAAGAAGTCGTCCGCGCCGTAGGCAGGCGCTGTGTGCACGCAGCCGGTACCGGCGTCCAGCGTGACATGATCGCCGAGGATCACAAGAGAGGTCTGATCCAGAAGCGGATGCTGGGCAACCATCAGTTCCAGCTCCGCGCCCTTGAACACAGCCAGCGTTTTTTCGACCGTCAGACCGGCTTTGGCCAGCACGGAGGCGCACAGGTCGGTGGCCATGATGTAGTTTTCACCGTTGGAGGCCGTGACCAGAGAATAGTCGTATGCGGCGTTCAGGCAGATGGCCAGGTTGCCTGGCAGCGTCCAGGTGGTGGTGGTCCAGATGACGAAGTAGATGTTGTCCAGCGGGCCGTAGGCGGCCAGCTTTCCGAGGTCATCCTTTACACGGAACTTGACAAAAATTGTGGTGACAGGATCTTCTGCATATTCGATTTCGGCTTCGGCCAGAGCGGTTTCGTCGTTGGCGCACCAGTACACGGGCTTTTTGCCCTTGTAGATGTAGCCCTGCTCATACATTTTGCCGAAAATACGCACTTCCTCCGCTTCAAACTGCGGATCCATGGTCAGATAGGGGTGATCCCAGTCGCCCAGAATGCCCAGCCGCTTGAACTGCTCGCGCTGCTTGTCCACAAAGTTTGCGGCAAACGCGTTGCAGGCATTGCGGAACTCCGGAATGGACATTTTTTTCCGGTCCAGCTTGTTCTGCTTGATGATGGCAGACTCAATGGGCATGCCGTGGTTGTCCCAGCCGGGGGTATACGGCGCCTGGAAGCCGGCCATATTTTTGTAGCGGACAATAAAGTCCTTCAGGCACTTGTTCAAGGCGTGCCCCATGTGAATGTTTCCGTTGGAAAACGGAGGACCGTCGTGCAGAATGAACGTCGGCTTTCCTGCGTTGCGCTGGACCATCTTGTTGTAGAGGTCCATGTCGTACCAGCTTTGCAGCATATCCGGCTCGCGCTTCGGCAGGCCGGCACGCATCGGAAAATCTGTCTTCGGCAGATTCAGCGTGGCGTTGTAATCCTTTCCCATTTTGGTTCCCTTCTCTGATTGGGCTGCCCCGCAGCGTCAGAAGCAGTCGGGACAGCCCATGATTTTTATTATGTGATCAACTGCGGGCAGGCAGTCAGTCTTTTTTGTTTTTCATCCCGAATTCCAGGTTGTCAAAATCGAACTTTGGCCGGGAAACGGGTTCGTCGTCCCAATCCAGCGCGTCCTTTTTGGGTGCGGCAGGCTGCGCGGCGGCCGTGTCGTCCACAATTCTGGAGACGGCTGCATCAATCTGACGCGCGGTGTCGTCAACGGCCTGTGCGGCCTTCGGCGCACTTTCCGCGGGCGCAGGCTGTTCCGGCTCGTCATGCACGGAGGCGGAAGCGACGGAAGCGTTCAGCTTTTCCAGATCGGCCAGGAACTGGGCATGGCTGTTCATCAGACTGCGGGAGGAAGCGATGTAGGACTCCGTACGGGCCTTGGCAGCCTGGAGCTTCTGCTCCTCAGCGGCAAAGCGGGTGTCGTAATCGCGCAGCTTGCGCTGCATTTCCGCCTGTGCGTCGGACAGCATGGCGTCGCTTTTCGCCTTGGCCTCGGCCTGAAGATCGTCGCCCATTTTCTGCGCAGTGAGAAGCGCCATGCGCATGGCGTCTTCCGTTGAGCGGTACTCCTCAACCTTTTCGACAAGTACTTTGATCTTGCTCTTGAGGACGGCGCTCTCCTTGTAAAGGGCGGCGTAATCTGCCATGACTTCTTCAAGGAAATCGTCCACGGCGGTCATGTCATAGCCGCCGAAAACCGCTTTTGCAAATACCTTATCCTGAATATCCTGCGGTGTAAGCATCAATCTTCAATCCTTTCACAATATCTGTATCCGGCCGTCCGGCTTAGAAATAAAGTCCGTTGTTTTCCAGCTCGTCGATCAGGTCGCCCAGAAGATCAACGTTATACGGAGTGATGATGTATGTATTGACCGCGACTTTTTTGATCTTGCCGTCCTGTGCGTAGGCCACGCCGCTGAGGAAATCCACCAGCCGGCGGGCGATGTCCTTGTTCGTCTGTTCCAGGTTCAGAACCACCGTATGCTTGTCGCGCAGATGGTCGGCAATTTCGGCGGCGTTTTCAAATCGCTCCGGCTTGACAAGAACCACCTGCAGCTGCGTGGTGGCATGGATATTGACGACGTTGTTGTCGCCGCGGCGTGCAGGCTCGTAAGATGTGCGGCTTTGCGGCGTATGCGTCTGTGCAGCGGCGGGACGCGGCTGCACCGGTATTTTTTCCGTGGCCTTAGGTGTAAAATCTTCAAATTCGTCGTCGTCATCATCATAAGGCCTGGTCAGTTTTTTCATTTCACTGAAAAATCCCATGTTTGCTCCTCCTTTGCAAAGAATATATGTTAAACATAATGCCGGCTGCCGAAAATGGCAGTGCCGACGCGAACCATGGTCGCCCCGGCGCAAATTGCCTCGGCATAATCTGCACTCATGCCCATAGACAGGACACACATGTCAATATTATCGTATTTTTTTGCCGCTGTGTCAACATAAAGCTGATGCATTGCATCAAAAAACTTCCTGGAAAGTGCTGGATTTTCGGTTACGGGCGGAATGGCCATCAGACCTCTGACATGCACGCCGGGTTCTCCGGAAGCGATGCCCAGAAGCGCCTCCAGCTCCTCGGTCAGAACGCCGCTTTTGCCCGGCTCCCGGCCGATGTTGACCTCAATCAGAATATCCTGCACCTTGCCCAGAGCGGCGGCCCGGCGGCCGATCTGGCGGACGAGCGCCTCCGAATCCACCGACTGGATCAGATCGCATACGCCGGCCACAAATTTGACCTTGTTGGTCTGCAGGTGGCCGATAAAGTGCAGCCCGGCGCCTTCGTAAGCGCCCTGCGCGTTTTTCTCCACCAGCTCCTGTACACGGTTTTCACCGAATACGCGGATACCCGCGTTATAAGCCTCGCGCAGCCGCGGGGTATCGTTCATTTTGGAGGCTGCCACCAGCGTGACGTCCTCCGGCTGCCGTCCGGAACGGAGCGCGGCCTGAGCCACGGCATCCTGGACAGCCTTCACATTGTCAAGAATTGTATTCATCTTTCTGTTCACCTGCTTTATCGCACAACTTTTCCGTCGTATAAATCATTGGCGGCGGTAATGATTTCCACACCGCTGTAAAGCTTGCTGCCGTCCTTTTCAGCGATGATATAACCGCTGCGCATAACGCTCTGCACATCCACGTAGACCTGATCTGCCTGCAGGTTTGTGATGATGTAGATGTATGTCCCCTTGTCGTCCATATGCAGGGCTTCAAGAGGAATGGAATAGCCCTCCACAACGTCAAACATAATCTCGCCGTACATCTCCCGCACCTGCGTCAGATCAGACAGGTATTTGTTGGAGGAGAAGATCACGGCGCAGCGGCCGTCCTCTTCGGCGCTGACGGACACAACGGTCATGGACAGCGTTTCGCCGTAGGTGCGCGTAAAGCCCAGCCGGACCTGGCGGCCGGGCGTCAGCTTTTCGGCATGCTCGGCCGGAATGGCCGTGACGTAGTACCAGGTGGTCCCGGTAATCAGCTTGCCGAGCACGTCGGACGGCAGGTTCTGCGGGGCATCCAGCAGCGTATCGCAGCCGGAGGGCGTGATATCCGCCACATCGGCGAAGGAAATCGACTCATATCCGTCTGTAAAGGCGGAGAAAAGACCGGGCCGGCCGGCACGGACAGGCTCGGCGCCGGAGGAGATCCGGCTTTCCAGCGTGTCAATCTGACTCTGCAGGCTGCCGTACTCGCTCTGCAGCTGGTCATACGCATAACCGCCGCTGAAAATATAGGTGTCGACGCCGGCAAGCTCGGCGTTCAGTCCGGACAGATCGCCGCTGCGCAGAGCGGCAGACAGGGAGAGCACGCTGTCCAATGCGTATTTTCCGGCGCTTCCGCCGTCAAGAATGGCCTTGATCTGCTGCTGGCGCAGCCGCAGGTCTTTCAGCTGTGCGGCCACTTCCAGCGCATCGGATCCGCTGTAACGCACGGCAAGCTGCTGGTTTTTGGCGACTTTCTCGCCTTCACCGGCGGTGGTCAGAACATATCCGCCGCCGCCGGCGATCAGCTGTTCCTGGCGGATGATCACGCCGCTGGATTCATACGAGTCCCCGATGGTGACATATTCCAGCGTCGTCGTCTGCAGCGTGTTTGTCAGTGCGTTGTAGATATACGTGCCTAAGTATACGGCAATGGCGAAAAAAGCCGCCAGTGTGATGATGGTGATCGGTAAGTTGCTGCGCCGCATAATGCTACCTCGGTTAGTCTGATCTCAGCCGGCGCAGAGTGAAGGCTCACAAAGTGTCGGCGCCGTGTTCGCCAAATGGGATTGGCTTGGCAGGTACGATGGTGGAGATTGCGTGTTTGTAAATCAGCTGCTGCTTTCCGTCGGTGTCCAGCACCAGGGTGAAGCTGTCAAAGCCGGTTGCGATGCCCCGCAGCTGAAAGCCGTTGACGAGAAAGACGATCAGCGGCATCGCAGTTTTACGCGCCTGGTTGAGGAATGTGTCCTGAAGATTCTGTAATCTGGTCATGGAGAGCCGTCCTTTCTTTGGGCGGCTGATTCAATACATTATATACCTTTCAGCCGCCGTTTTCAAATTTACAGGCGGCGAAGTTTTACGCCCCTGTCCGACGACTATATTACACCGGAAGCAGTCAGGAAATTTGTCGAAATAAGAAGGCCGGAAGCGAAATCCGGAGATTTTTCCCATTGAATCCAATGGATGTCCCTGTTTCTGGCCAGATAGGAGAGCTGGCGCTTGGCATAGCGGCGGGAAGCGCGCTTGATATCCTCCGCGGCCTGGGAGACGGAGCAGCCGCCGGTCAGCGCCGCGGCCATCTCCTTGTAGCCGATGGCCTGCATGGCGGTGTGCTGCGGGCCGAGCCCCATGTCCAGCAGCGAGCGGACTTCCTGCTCCAGTCCCTGCCAGAGCATCACATCCACCCGCCGGTCAATCCGGTCGTAAAGATCCTGCCGGTCCGTGAAGGTCAGGGCGATGATGCCCGCGTGATACCGGGGCGGGACGGCCCGGGTTGCCCGGTCGTATTCGGATTTGGTCATGCCGGTGGCGCGGTAAATTTCCAGCGCCCGGATGATGCGCTTGCGGTCGTTGGGATGCAGTCTGGCGGCCGATTCCGGATCGCAGGCGGCCAGCTTCAGCAGCATGTTTTCGCCGCCGCAGGCGTCAAATTCCGCGCTCAGTTCCGCGCGCAGTCCCAGGGAAACGCCCTCCGGCGCGAAATCCCTGCCGGAGAGCAGAGAGTCAATGTAAAGCCCGGTGCCGCCGACAATGACGGGCAGCCTGCCGCGGGCGAGAATATCGTCAATACATGCGGAGGCATCCGCGACATAACGGGAAACGGAATAGCTTTCAAAGGGCGAAACGCAGTCCACCATATGGTGTGCAATGCCGTCCATTTCCGCCTTCGTGGGCTTGGCGGTGCCGATGTCCATATAGCGGTAAATCTGCATGGAGTCTGCGCCGACGATTTCACCGTTCAGCGCCCTGGCCAGAGCGATGCCCAGACCGGTTTTCCCGGTGGCGGTTGGACCGGTGATTACGGCGACTTTCGGTGTCATCATCATCAGATCCTTTTGAAGTTTTTGTCCAGCATGTCCCTGGTCAGCTCCATAAATACCGGCCGTCCGTGCGGACAGTAGTGGGCCTTTCCGGCCATGACGGCCCCGGCCACGGCCGCCAGTTCCTCCGGCTCGCTGCGCCGGCCGGCCTTGATGGCGGCCTTGCAGGCGACTGTGTGCAGAATGCGGTCGCTGCGCTCCTCCGGCTGCCCGCCGGGGACGGCCAGAGCTGCGCACAGCTCTTCCAGCATGGCGGGAATATCGCCGGCGTCCACATCGGCCGGCACCTGCCGGACAATGACGCTGCCGCCGCCGAAATCCTCAATTTCCAGGCCGGCGTGGGTCAGCACGTCCATGTTTTCCGCAAGAAGGGCGGCGTTCTCCTCGCCGATCTTGCAGACCACCGGCGTCAGCAGCAGCTGCTGCATCACGTCTGTGCGCCCAGCCTTCAGCCGGTCGAACAGAAGCCGCTCATGTGCGGCGTGCTTGTCAATCAGAAGCAGCCTGTCGCCCTGTTCCACAATGATATACGTGCTGAGCGCTTCGCCGATGATGCGGTAGGGCACCGTATCCTGTGCGTCCTGCGTATCCGGCACCTGCGCGTCCTGCCTGTCCGGCTTCGGCGCGGACGGCCGCGGAAGCGGCCGGGAGGGCGGCACGGCTGCAGGCGCCGCCGGTGCGGAAGCAGGGGGATCCGGCAGGGAAATGTGGGTCTGATAGGGCTGGCTGGCGGTGCTGCGCAGCGTCAGTACGGAGCCGGATTTTTCCGGCGCACGCGCCTGAAAGCTGCCAAAGTCTGCCGCGGAGACTTTCCGGAAAAAGTCGTTCCGGGGCTTTGCCGCCGCTTTCTGCGGCGGCGCCGGCTGCCCGGCCGGTGCAGGGGAACGGGACGGCGCGCCGGGTGTCCGTCCGGCCAGGGCTTTTTCCGTGCCGGAGGACAGGCGGATTTCAGCACCGCGGGATTCGCCGTCCAGTGCGCCCAGCGCCGCGTAATACACAGCGTCGAACACCTGCCGCTCGTTTAAAAAGCGCACCTCGGTTTTGGCCGGATGGACGTTAACGTCCACGGCGGCCCTGCTGATGGTGATGTAGAGAACGCAGGCCGGATACCGGGCCACAGGCAGGCGGTTGCGGTATGCCTGTTCCAGCGCGGCCTGCAGTGTTTTTGATTTGATGCAGCGCCCGTTGACAAAGAAAAACTGGTTGCTCCTGTTCCCGCGGACGTTCGCGGGCGAGGAGACATAGCCCGTGACGGACGCGCCGCTGTTTTCCGTTTCCACCGGCAGAAGACCGGCAAAGAAGTCGCGCCCCAGCAGGCTGTAAATGCAGGAGTCGGCTTTTCCGTCGCCGGGCGTGTGAAATTCCTCGTTTCCCTCGTGCACATAGCGGATGGACACGTCCGGCCGGCTCAGCGCGCAGCGCAGCACCATGGCGGTGACCGCCGCGCCCTCCGCCCGGTCATTTTTCATGAACTTCAGACGGGCCGGCGTGTTGTAAAACAGATCCTGTACGGAAATGGTCGTGCCGTCAGGACAGCCGGCAGCGGCCTGCCTGAGAAGCGCGCCGCCCTCCAGGTGCAGAAGCGTACCCTCATCCGCGCCGCGCTCACGGGTGGCCAGATCCACCCTGGACACCGCGGAGATGGCCGCCAGAGCCTCGCCGCGGAAGCCCAGGGTTCCGATGGCCTCGAGGCCGCGGGCGTCCCGGAGCTTGCTGGTGGCATGGCGGAGGAATGCCGTCTGCGCATCCTGGGCCGACATGCCGCAGCCGTTGTCGGTCACGCGGATCAGTGACAGCCCGCCGCCGCGGATTTCCACCGTCAGCACGGTGGCACCGGCGTCAATCGCGTTTTCAATCAGCTCCTTGACAACGGAGCTCGGACGCTCGACCACTTCGCCGGCGGCAATCAGGTCCGCCACGTGGGGGTCGAGCCGGAAAATTTTCTGCATGGTTTATTTTTCCTCAGTCTTCTCGACTTTGTAGACTCTGGGCAGGCCCTTGACATTAACGGGGTCAATGTCAAGAATGGCCGTATCGCCCACAGTGCAGTTGATTTTTGTCACGTCGATGATGGTGTGCATCATCCCGACCTCGCCGAGCACCCGGGCGCGCTGCCCGTTGACCTTGACGGTGCGGCGGCTGCGGCGGGAGCGGATGAAGGAGAAGATGCTGCGCATGTCCGCCTGCTTCGTCAGCCCGTAGCCGTGATAGTAGCCCACAGACAGGACGGCCAGCTTGGCCGGCGCGCTGAGCACATATTCGCCGGAGACCCGGTGGCCCTTCGGGAACCAGCCGACTTCTTCAAGTCCGGCGGCGATGTAGCCCACCTGCTGCAGCTGGGAGCCGGCGCGCCCAGGCAGCCGTCCGGACAGGGAAAGGCCGACCCGTACCGCGTCTGCGGCGCTGAGGTTGTAGCTCAGAAGCGCGGCGTCGTCGCAGGCGTGGGTAACGCCCGTCTCATAGCCCATGCCGTGCAGATTGTCCAGAACGCTGTTGAACAGCTCCAGCTGGTCCTGCAGGCTCTTCTTGTAGCCATGGTCGTACAGTGTGGTGAAGGTACCGACAACGGCCAGGTTGGACATGTACTTGTAAATCGCGGCAATTTTGTCCGTCTCCTCCGGTGTGAAGCCGTAGCGGCCCATGCCGGTGTCCACCTTGATCTGGATTTCGCACACGGTGCCGCGGGCCTCCGCGAGACCGTTGATGGCCACCGCGGCGTCATAGGAACCGACGGTACAGATGACGTTCAGGTCAATCAGCTGGCTCAGCTCCTCGGAATCCGCCGTGCTGCGCAGCATCATGATCCGCTCGTCAGTAAATGAATTGGCCCGCAGAAGCGCGGCGTCCCGTGGGTCGGATACGGCAAAGGTGTGCACGCCCTCCTCCCGCAGAAGCTTTGCTGTTTCCAGAAGGCCCATACCGTACGCGTCCGCACTGAGATCCGCATAAAGCTCAGCGCTGCCGGCACGGTTTTTCACAGCCTGAAGGTTGCTTTTGACAGTCCTTTTGTCGATGACCAGCTTTTTCACAGCAGGTACCTCCATACAGTATTCAACACTGTATATTATACATGACAAGCGTTGTAAATTCTACAATAAAATGATAAAATGAGATGCAAATGACAACGGAGTGCGGAGGACGACGTGAGCAGACAGAAACAGATTGTCTCCCAACAGGAGCTTGACATACAAAAGGAAAACATGAACCGGGTCAGGATGATGAACCAGGCGCTGCCTGCGCCGCCGCTGGCCCTGGTGGATACCTACGGCTGCCAGCAGAACGAGGCCGACAGTGAAAAGCTGCGGGGCATGCTGGCGGAAATGGGATACGGCTTTACGACGGACGAAGCCCGGGCGGATGTGATTGTGATCAACACCTGTGCCGTGCGCGAGCATGCGGAAATGCGCGTTCTGGGCAACGTCGGCGCGCTGACCCACACAAAAAAGGCCAAACCCGGGCAGATCATCGCGCTGTGCGGCTGTATGGCCCAGGAGCCGGGCATGGCCCAACGGATCCGGAATTCCTACCGCCATGTGGACCTGGTGTTCGGCCCGCATGTGGTTTGGCGCTTCCCGGAATTTCTGCTGGAGGTGCTGGAGCACGGCGGCCGTGTGTTTTCCACGGCGGCGTCTGACGGCGTCATTGCCGAGGGACTGCCTGCCCGGCGGGACGGCACGCTGAAGGCGTGGCTGTCCATCATGTACGGCTGCAACAATTTCTGCTCCTACTGCATTGTGCCCTATGTCCGCGGACGGGAGCGCAGCCGGACGCCGGAAGCGATTCTGGACGAGGCGCGGTCGCTGATCGCCGCCGGCTGCAGGGACATCACGCTGCTGGGGCAGAATGTGAATTCCTACGGCAGGGATCTGGACTGCGGCGTGGATTTCTCCGATATGATCCGCCGGATCAACGATCTGGACGGCGATTTCCTGATCCGGTTTATGACCAGCCATCCGAAGGATGCGGGCGAGAAGCTTTTCCGCACCATGGCGGCGTGTGAAAAAGCGGCGCATCATATCCATCTGCCGTTTCAGGCGGGCAGTGACCGGGTGCTGAAGGCCATGAACCGCGTCTATGACCGCAGGGGCTATCTGGAAAAAGTCGCCATGGCCAGAAGCTTCATGCCGGATGTGGTCCTGACCAGCGATGTGATCGTCGGTTTCCCCGGCGAGACAGAGGCGGAATTTGAACAGACGCTCTCGCTGATTGAGCAGGTGGAGTTTGACGCGCTGTTTACGTTCATTTATTCGCCCCGCCCCGGCACGCCGGCGGCGCAGATGCCGGACCCGGTGAGCCGGGAGGAGAAGCAGCGCTGGTTTGACCGGCTGCTGGATGTGCAGAACGCCATTTCCGAAAAAAAGCACGCGGCCTATGTGGGCAGCGTGCAGCGGGTCCTGGTGGACGGGGCCGGGAACGGCGGCGCGTACAATCTGACCAGCCGGACGAACGGCGGGCGCCTGGTGCATCTGGCCGGCCCGGCGGAGCTGGTGGGGCAGTTTGTCCAGGCGAAGATCACCGGCAGCAGCAAATGGGCGCTGTTCGGCGAGGCGCTTTGAATCGGGCGCGCATGTTTACAGAGAAGGAAAGGCAGTGGGTTTATGGCTGAAATCACACCGATGATGCGGCAGTATCTGCAGATTAAGGAGCAGCACAGCGACTGCATCCTGTTTTTCCGGCTGGGCGATTTTTATGAGATGTTCAACGAGGACGCCCGTCTGGCCTCGAAAGAGCTGGATCTGACGCTGACGACCCGGGACCGGAGCAAGGAAAACCCGGACGACCGGGTGCCCATGTGCGGCGTGCCTTACCACGCGGCGGAGGCGTATATTTCCCGGCTGATTGCCAAGGGCTACAAGGTGGCCATCTGCGAGCAGATGGAGGATCCCGCCACGGCAAAGGGCCTTGTGGAGCGGGACATTGTGCGGATCATCACGCCGGGCACAGTGATTGAGTCGTCCATGCTGGACGAGAGCAGGGCCAACTATCTGGCGGCCGTCTGTGCGGATACCGCCGGCTGCGCCGTGTGCTTTGCGGATATATCCACCGGCGAGGTATGCGCCACCAGTTTCCCCGTGGGGAGCATGGAGCATATTTACAACGAGATCGCGCGCTTTTCGCCGGCCGAGGCCGTGCTGGATGCCCAGGCCGGGGCGGACGACGGCTTCTGCACCCTGCTGAAGGAGCGTGTCGGCTGCATGGTGCAGTGCATGCCCCAGAGGTTCGACTATGACGCGGCTGTGCGCTGCGTGCTGCGCCAGTTTGACGCGGGCGATCTGGCGCAGCTGGGGCTTGAGGGCGAGCGCGCGGCTGTCTGCGCTGTGGGCGCGCTGTTTTCCTATATCATTGAGACCCAGAAGACCGACCTGAGCCATATGAACAGGCTCGATTTTTATACGGAAGGCAAGTATATGGAGCTTGACGCGCACACGGCCCGCAGTCTGGAGCTGACGGCCAACCTGCGCACAGGCGAGAAAAAAGGCAGCCTTCTGTGGGTCCTGGACAGAACGAAGACCTCCATGGGCAGCCGGATGATGCGGTCCTGGCTGGCCCGTCCGCTGCTGAATATCGGTATGATCAAGCGGCGGAATGCGGCGGTCAATGAGCTTTTCGGTGCGTCCGTTGCCCGGCAGGAGCTGATTTATGCTCTGCGGCAGGTGGGCGACATGGAGCGCCTGATCGGTAAGGTTGTCTACGGCAGCGCCAATTGCCGGGATCTGGCCGCGCTGAGCGCCTCCATCGCGGCGCTGCCTGCGGTGCAGACCCAGCTGACAGGCATGCGCAGCGGCATTCTGACGGAGCTTGCCTCCATGGATCTGCTGACGGACGTCCGCGCGGCCATTGACGCCGCCGTGGATGACAACCCGCCGTTTTCCGTGCGGGAGGGCGGCTTTATCCGCACCGGCTACAATGAAGAAGTGGACTACCTCCGGGGCCTGCTGGAAAACAGCACAGGCGCCATGGCGGCCATCGAAGCGCGGGAGCGCGAACGGACAGGAAAGAAGCTGAAAGTCAGCTACAACAAGGTTTTCGGCTATTATATTGAAATTCCCCGGTCCATGTCCTCGGACGTGCCGGACGACTATATCCGCAAGCAGACGCTGGTCAACTGCGAGCGGTTCATCACACAGGAACTCAAGGAGCTGGAGACCACGCTGCTGACGGCCAAAGACAGGCTGACAGAGCTTGAATACCAGCTGTTTACCCGGCTGCGGGAGCAGATTGCCGCGCAGGTGGCCCGGATCCAGGCCACGGCGCAGGCGGTGGCCCAGGCGGACGTGCTCGCCGCGCTGGCGGAGACAGCGGTGAAAAACGGCTACTGCATGCCGGAGATGGACATGTCCTCCGTGATTGACATCCGCGGCGGCCGGCATCCGGTGGTGGAGCTGATGAAGAGCGACACGCTCTTTGTGCCGAACGACGTCTATCTGGACGGCGAGGACAGCCGGTCGGCCATCATCACCGGCCCCAATATGGCCGGCAAATCCACCTATATGCGTCAGACCGCGCTGATTGTTCTGATGGCGCAGATGGGCGGCTTCGTCCCGGCGTCCAGCGCACACATCGGCCTTGTGGACCGGGTGTTCACCCGCATCGGCGCGTCCGATGATCTGGCTTCCGGCAAATCCACCTTCATGGTGGAGATGACGGAGGTGGCGGATATCCTGAAAAACGCCACGTCCAAAAGCCTTCTGATTTTTGATGAAATCGGCCGCGGAACCTCTACATATGACGGCATGGCCATTGCCCGGGCCGTGCTGGAGTACTGTGCGGACAAGCGCCGGCTGGGTGCGAAAACCATGTTTGCCACCCATTATCACGAGCTGACCGCGCTGGAGCATGAGCTTGAGGGCGTGAAAAACTACAATATTTCCGCGAAAAAGCGGGGCGGGGAGATTATTTTCCTGCGCAAGATCATCCCTGGCGGGACGGACGAGAGCTACGGCATCGAGGTGGCGGCGCTGGCCGGCGTGCCGGACAGCGTGGTCAAACGGGCAAAAGCTGTGCTGACCAGCGTTGAAAAGGGCACGGAGCTCAGGCCCGCCGGGGCGCGGAAAAAGGATACGGAGGATCTGCAGGTTTCCATGGCGGATATGGGCGCAGGCGAGGTGGCCGACGCGCTGCGGGCCGCGGACCTGAACACCATGACGCCCATAGAGGCCATGAATCTTCTGTATCAGCTGAAAAAGAAGCTTTAAGGGAGTGAGTTTGTGAAAAATCATGGATTCCCGTTCCCTATGGAGCGGGCCGAACGGATTGCCGGCTGGGTCTGGCTGCCGGTGCATATGTTTGCGCTGTCTTTTCTTGTCTCGCTGATTGCAAAGGGACTGGCCAGCGGCGGCACCGTCCTGTCGGAATCGTATGTGACGCTGATCTATTACGGCATCAGCTTTGCCTTCGTGCTGATCGTCATGTTCCGCTATCTGCGGCGGTCCTTCGGCGACATGTGCGACCATAAGCTGGATTCGCTGCAGGCGGTGATTATCGGGTATGTGCTGTATTATGTGCTGGGCTATCTGGTGTCCGCGCTTCTGGGCCTTGCGGACCTGAGGCTGACCAACCCCAACAACGAGCTGGTGATCCAGCAGACAAAGCTCAATCCCAACGTGATGACGGTGGTCTCCGTTCTGCTGGCGCCGGTGGCGGAGGAGACGCTGTTCCGCGGCGTGGCCTACGGTACGCTGCGCGGCAAAAGCGTGTTTCTGGCCTATCTGGTCAGCACGGTGCTGTTCGCCGTCTATCATATGTGGTCGTTCCTTCTGGACGGATACGGCTGGACGATCCTGCTGTATATGCTGCAGTATGTGCCCGGCGGAATTGCGCTGGCCTGGTGCTATGAGAAGAGCAAAAACATCTGGGCGCCGGTTTTCCTGCATATGGCCATAAACCTGATAACGCTCACCATTACCGTGGGCTGAACGGAGTGAAGCATCATGCACGGCCTGATCTGTCCTGTCTGCGGCGCAGATCTTTTGAAAACGAAAAAAAGCTATATTTGCCCTGCCGGTCACTGCTTTGACATTGCCCGGCAGGGTTATGTCAACCTGCGCCTGTCCAGCCAGTCGGCTCTGCGGCGCCATGGGGACGACAGGGCCATGGTCCGGGCCCGCACGGCGTTTCTGGACAGGGGTTATTACCGGCCGGTACTGGACGCTGTGGCGGCTGCCGTCCTGAGCCGGGCGTCGGACGGCTGCGCGGTGCTGGACGCCGGCTGCGGCGAGGGCTGGTACACGGCGCAGATTGCACAGATGCTGCGGGAGCGGGTCAGCGGCGCCTGGGTTGTCGGTGTGGATATTTCAAAGGATGCGCTGATGGCCGCCGGCCGGCGTGATCCGGAGCTGACGCTGGCGGTGGCCAGCAACGCCCGTCTGCCGCTGGCTGCGGGCAGCTGCGATCTGGTTCTGAATCTTTTTGCGCCGCTGGAGCCGGATGAGTTCAGCAGAGTCCTGACGCCGGCAGGGACGCTGATCCGGGCTGTCCCACTGGAGGAGCACCTGATGGGACTGAAAAAGGCGGTGTACGATACGCCGCGGCCCAACGATCCGCCGGAAATGCAGGTGCCGGGATTTGAGCTGACGTCTGTCCAGGATGTTTATGGCAGCCTGAGTCTGGACAGCAGCGCGGACATCCGGGCGCTGTTTCTGATGACGCCGTATTACTATAAAACCGGCGCGAAGGATCAGGCCAAGCTGAACGCACTGAGCCGGCTGGAGACGGAGCTGGCCGTGCGTGTGGCGGTTTACAGAAAAAACGCATAGCAAAAGGAGGAACCCGAAAGGTTCCTCCTTTTTGAATGGTTCAGAATTCAGTTGAATCGGTTCATGGCACGGTCGGCCCCGTCGGCAATGACGCATTCAATGGCGTCGACTGCAGCGGCACAGGCCTTTTCCATTGTGTCCGCGTCCTGGTTTTTGAAAGTGCCCAGGA
>JAEDDG010000036.1 GCA_016293865.1 Oscillospiraceae bacterium
CACCTTCAGGTATTTTTCCGTCAATCCAGTCATCCACCTGTTCCGCAAAAGGCTTGGAGTAGTCGTACTGACTTGTCTCCTCCACAGTCTCTTCTCCGGCGCTGAACGGATACTCGCTCAGCTTCTTTTTCCACTCCGGAATTTTTTCAGAATTTCCTTGACTATTTTCCTCCGATGTGTATATAAGGCGTGTAGGAGAGTTTAACGCGCCACTTTGAGCGCCTCCGTTTCTGGAGGAAGAGCCCCTACGGCGGTTATACTCTCTTTTTCTGATTGTTCCAATGCTGTATGCTGTCTCCATGTCCTGGTTTAATGCAGCGGAAACTGGAACTCTGTAATACAATCCGTCAAAGTCCCGGAAATACGCCCGTCTTTTCTTTTCCCCGCTTGACGTCCTGCAAGAAGTGGCATATATTTTTATTGAAGTCAACACTGCGTATGGCCTCGCGCCAATTGGCGGCGCGCGTCCCAGCGTTCAGTGCTTGGCTTCTTTTTTTGTCCAGATGTAGGAGACGGCCATCTGCCGCCGCCTGCAGAACATCGTCTGCAAGTGTATCCGCTGCGGAAAAACCGACTGCTTCCCTCTTCTGAACTTTTCTGATTGACAATTTGATTTTTGCGGTTTAATATGTGGATATTCATGGAGGTGATTGCATTTGTTTGCAAAAGAGCGGCAGGACAAGATCTATTCCATTCTGCAGAATGACGGCGCTGTCACAACATCCGGCCTGGTAGAGCTTTTCCAAGTCTCCATTGAAACCATCCGCAGGGATTTATTGTCTATGGAGCAGAACGGCCGGCTTTCGCGCGTCCACGGCGGCGCTGTTGCTGTCGGGGACATGAAACCCTTTATGGAGCTGCAGATCCGCAGTCAGAAGCATTTCCAACAGAAGTACGAACTCTCCCTGAAGGCTGCTGAATTCATTGAAAATGGCGACATTATCGGAATTGATGCCGGAAGCACAGCAGCTGCCTTTGCAAACGCCCTGAAAAACAAACTGGAACGGCTGACCGTAGTCACGCATTCACTTGACGTTCTGGACATACTGCGTGATTTCAAGGATTTTTCGGTCATTCTCTGCGGCGGCTGCTATTTGAAAGGAGAAAATGCCTTTTACGGCGCGCTCACGCTTGACACGCTCAGCAAACTGCACCTGCAGAAAACCTTTATTTTCCCGTCGGCGGTTTCCATCAAGCACGGGATCTGTGATTATCAAGGCGACCTGTATATGATCCAGAAGCAGCTGCTGAAGTGCTCGGATGAAATCTATGTTCTGGCAGACAGCAGCAAATTTGAGAAAAAAGCCCTGCTGAAAATCGACGACATGAAAAGCGACTATACTTATGTGACGGACAGCGGTTTATCCCGTGAACTCACAAGGCTATACAAGGAAAACCAGTTAACAATCATTACAGGAGGAAATGAAAATGCGAACTCTGGTTATTTTGGTTGACGGCATGCGGCCGGATGCACTTGAGAACATACTTCCGGCACAGGAACTGCTCAGCCGTTCAGCATATACGCTGAACGCACAGTCGGTTATGCCTTCGGTTACACTTCCCTGTCACATGTCCCTCTTCCACAGCGTTGATCCTGCGCGGCACGGAACCACGACAAACACTTACGCGCCGCAGGTCCGGCCGATCCGCGGATTATGCGAAATACTGGCGGGAAGCGGCAAAAAATGCGCCTTCTTTTACAACTGGGAGGAACTCAGAGACCTGACAAGGCCGGGTTCGCTCGTCTTCTCCTTTTTCTGCAAAGGCGACGTGATCGGCTATGACCGGGCAAATCAGATCGTTACCGACGCCGCCATTGACTACCTGAAGACAAGTGACACGGACTTCACATTTATTTACCTTGGTCACACCGACATGGCAGGGCATCAGTACGGCTGGATGAGCGATGCCTATATGCAGGCAGTTGAGGACAGCTGGATATGCATCGGCCGCATCCTGGACTCGCTGCCGGAAGATTACACCGTGATTGTCACAGCCGACCACGGCGGACATGCACGGACGCACGGCATGGACATCCCTGAGGACATGACCATTCCCATCATCATAACCGGAAAAACAGCCGTCCCCGGCCAAACGCTGGAAAACGCAACCATCAAAGACATCGCGCCGACAATCACCGCCCTGCTGGGCGTTCCCGCAGATCCGGAATGGGAAGGAAAAAGCCTGTTATGACCCTTTCTGATCATAAAAAACAGGCGGACAGAATCGCGCTGCTTTTTGCCGCCGTATACATGGTCAGTTACATCACAAGGATCAATTACGGCGCCGTCGTGTCGGAAATGGAGCTGGAAACCGGGATTCCAAAAAGCCTGCTCTCGCTGTCCCTGACCGGGAGCTTCCTGACCTATGGCGCAGGCCAGATCATCAGCGGACTCTGCGCGGACAGATATTCACCGAAAAAGCTGATTTCCCTGGCGCTGGCTGTCAGCGTTCTCATGAATCTGCTTGTGCCTGTCTGCAGAAACCACATCCAGATGCTGGCCGTATGGTGTGTCAACGGGCTTGCACAGGCCTTCATGTGGCCGCCCCTTGTCCGGATGATGACTGTGCTCCTGTCATCCGATGACTACAAAAAGGTCAGCGCAAAGGTGTCCTGGGGCAGTTCAATCGGAACGATCATCATTTATCTGCTCTCCCCCTCCCTGATTACCCTGTTCAGCTGGAAAGCTGTATTTGTATTCTCCGCCCTGTGCGGCACTGTCATGATTTTCATATGGCAGAAATATGCAAGCGAACCCGGAGACCAGCCGCAGAGCAGTTCCACTGCGCAGAAAGAACTTGAAAAATGCCGCATATTCACACCGCTGATCATCGCCCTGATGGCAGCCATTATGCTCCAGGGTATACTCCGCGACGGCGTGACGACCTGGATGCCCTCGTTCATCGGTGAAACATATCAGATCAGCAGCGCTGTTTCAATCCTGTCCGGCGTTTTCCTGCCGCTGTTCAGCATTCTGTGCATTCAGGCGGCGCTGAAGCTCTACCGGAAGGCTGTGACCAATCCGGTTGCCTGCGCAGCTTTGTTTTTCGCCTCCGGCTCGGCCGCAGCCGCAGTTCTTTTCCTGTTGAATGGAAAAGCGCCCGCTGTCTCCGTTCTGTGCTCCGCTGTGCTGACCGGGTGCATGCACGGCGCAAATCTGATGCTGATTTCCATGATTCCTCCGTATTTCAAAAGCTATGGCAGCGTGTCCACAGTCTCCGGCATTCTGAACTGCTGCACGTATATCGGAAGCGCGGTGTCCACTTACGGCATCGCCTTAATGGCAGAACACGCCGGCTGGCACTTTACGGTTCTGATCTGGCTGCTGGTCGGTGCGCTCGGCGCTCTTCTGTGCGGGCTCAGCATCCGGCCCTGGAATCGCAGCTTTCCCGCAGAAACAGATGCCTGAACATGGATTCATCAGAAACGCCGCGGGCAGATTCCGGTAAAAACCGCATCGGCTCCCCCCCAAAAAACAAGCGCCGCATTCCTTCCGGAATGCGGCGCTTATGTCTGTTTTTTACTGCTGGTTGAGCATGTTCATAAACTGTTCGCCCGTGATCGTCTCCTGGGTGTACAGGTAGTCGGCAAGCCGGTGAAGCTTACTTTCATTGGTTTTCAGCAGTTCCATCGCCTTCTGCCGCTGCTCTTCGACAAGTGCAACGACTTTCTGATCCAGTTTGGTCTGCGTCTCCGGCGAGCAGCTCAGGGAAGCATCGCCGCCCAGATACTGGTTGTTCATCGTTTCAAACGCAACCATACCAAACTCGTCGCTCATGCCGAAGCGGGAGACCATTGAACGCGCCAGCTTTGTGGCCTGTTCAATATCATTTGACGCGCCGGTCGTCACGGAGTGGAACACAAGTTCCTCTGCCGCGCGGCCGCCGGTAAATGTACAGATTTTATTGAGCAGCTCCTCTTTCGACATCAGGAAATGATCGCCATCATCCACCTGAAGCGTGTAACCCAGCGCGCCGGAGGTGCGGGGAATGATTGTGATCTTCTGCACAGGGGCCGAGTGGCTCTGCAGCGCCGCAACGAGCGCATGGCCGATTTCGTGATAGGCCACGATTTTCTTTTCCTGATCTGACAAAACACGGCTTTTTTTCTGATAACCGGCAATGACAACCTCAACGCTTTCCTGCAGATCTTCCTGTGTGGCAAATTTTCTTCCGTCACGCACAGCACGCAGCGCGGCCTCGTTTACGATGTTAGCCAGCTCCGCGCCGGAAGCGCCGGCGGCAGTCTTTGCAATCGGTTCGAAATCCACATTGTCCGCCAGGCGGATTTTCTTTGCATGGACCTTCAGGATCGCAATTCTTCCCTGCAGATCCGGCAGCTCAACCGGGATCCGCCTGTCAAAACGGCCCGGGCGCAGAAGAGCAGGATCCAGTGAATCCGGCCGGTTTGTGGCGGCAAGCACCACCACACCCTTGGAGCCGTCAAAACCGTCCATCTCCGTCAGCAGCTGGTTCAATGTCTGTTCACGCTCATCGTTGCCGCCGATCTGTCCGTCACGCTTTTTGCCGATTGTATCAATCTCATCGATAAACACAATGCAGGGTGCCTTTTCATTGGCCTGCCTGAACAAATCACGGACCTTGGCAGCGCCGCGGCCCACAAACATCTCTACAAATTCTGAACCGGCAATGGAGAAAAACGGGACGTTGGCCTCGCCTGCCACAGCCTTCGCAAGCAGCGTCTTGCCGGTGCCCGGCGGGCCGACAAGAAGCGCGCCCTTCGGCAGAACCGCACCGATTTCCCGGTATTTTCCCGGGTCATGCAGAAAATCAACGATCTCACTGAGCAGTTCCTTTGCCTCGTCCTCGCCTGCGACATCAGCAAACCGGATTCCGGTGGAAGACGGCACATACATTTTCGCGCCGGACCCGCCGTTCATGCCGAACATCATACCGTCCCCGCTCTTGACGGCCTTGGACATCTTCCGGTTGATAAAAACACCGATCAGGATAAACGGCAGAAGAGGCAGCACCCAGGTCAGCAGAATGCTGGTCAGCAGAGAAGGCTGCGAGTCGATCTCTTCAAAAGTTGCGCCGGCTTCATACAGGCGCTGTGTACGCTCCGGATCCTGCGTTACTGTTGTCTCGTACAGATTGCCCTCTTTGTCAGAAAACAGGATCCTTTCATCCTCGATCTGGACCTGATCAATCTGCTTATCCTGCGTCATGCTCATGAACACATCGTACGTCACATCTGTAACACGGCTGCCCATAAGCGCCGGGAAAAGCGTTGCATTCAGCAGCAGAAGGATTACAGCAGTGAGAATGCAATAAAAGATCAGCGGTGTTTTTGACGGCTTCTTTACTTCCTGCATAGCATTCACCCCTTCATTGTCCAATCAAAATATGCATCAGCATCCGGTTCAATATGAATGGACTTGTATCTTTTGGCCCGCTGGTTCTGGATCCCGTTCAGATTCCGCCGGAGCTTCGCTGCAAACTCAATAACCAGTGCTGACTCGTGCGCCGTCACATCTTTTTTCATTTCGCGGGAAAACACATCTTTGGCGATTTTGATCTTTTCCAAAATCGGACGGCATTTTTCTGTCAAATGCAGATGGATTTTCCTGCAGTCCATGCTGTCGCGCTCAGTCTCCAGATAACCGGCGGTCTTCAGACTGTCCACCGTTTTGCTGACAAGACTGCGCGAGAGCATATACTGCTTGGCAATTTCGTTTGACGTATCGTTGGGTGCATGATCGTACAGATAGAGAATGCACATCATCTCTGTCATCTTAATCGGTTCATCCTTGACAGCATCATAACAACATTTCAGATAAGCTTTTTGGATCTGTAAAAACAATGCCAGCACATTTTCGTTGCTGTTCATCAGCACTCTTCCCTTCATTGAACTTCTGCCGGTATGTCCGTCTGAAAATGAAAAACTCAGGCAAGGCAATACCGGCTGATAACATCCCTGTGAAGTCTTTCGGGCACCTGAATCTGCTTGTAATTGCACAGTATTTTTGAATTATATACATGTTTTTTCCTTTTTACAAGTGCCGCAAATGAATATTTCAATTTTATTTACAATCATCTGCCGATGGGAACAATCCGGAAAAAACCGGTTCGGTACTGTTGACGAAAAAAGTCTGTTGTGCTACCATTTTTACAGAAAAGGCCGGAAGATTCTGCCCGGATCGCTCTTCGGATTCTGCCGCTCTGCCCTCTGGGAACGCACATCATTCTGCCCCATTTTTCTTCATTGTTCACTCAGGAGATATACTATGGAAAACGAAAACTTCCCGTCTGTTTTTACAAAAAAAGTGCTTGTCACCCCCAGTATGTGCGACGCAACAGCATCGCTCAGCCGGACGAGCACCTTTGCGCTGTTTCAGGATCTGGCTTCCGAGCACGCGGAAAAAATCGGCGTAGGGGGCGACGCCATGACGGAACGCGGCCTGTTCTGGCTGACAGCGCACGTCCGTGTGGAGTTCTTTAAAAAAGCGCACATGATGCAGGAAATGACGGCAGAAACCTGGCCTGCTGATTACGGTCCCAATGACTTCCGCTGCTACAGATACTACCGTCTGACCTCCGGCGAAGACTGTCTGGCGCTCGGCAAAAGCATGTGGGCCGTCAGCGACGTCAAAAACGGCGGTGTCTGCCGCATCGCCGACGCCGGTTTCCCGGCTGGCTTCCCCTTCAGTCCCCAGGTGGTCTGCCCCGATCCGCTTCAGCGGTTCACGGATCATTTCACGCAGGATGACGTTGTCTGCACGCATACTGTGCGCGCTTCAGACACGGATTTCGGCGGGCACATGAACAATGTGGCTTATATCCACGTGCTGCTTGACAGCTTTTCATCAAAAGAGCTCGCCGGAATGGACATCGCTTCGCTTGAAATCCGCTATGCACACCCCTGCTACGAGGGACAGCAGCTTTCCGTCTGCCGCCGCCGTGTTGAAAACGGCTGGATGCTTGCCGTCAGGCGCGAAGGCGAAAAGGCATCGGCCATCGCACAGCTGAAGCTGCGCGGAAACCAGACCGATTTCTGATCTGCGGCAGGTGACTGCAATGTGGATTCTGATGGCTGTATTCTCCTCATTTTTTGCGGGAATCACAGCAATTCTGGCCAAATGCGGCATCCGCCGCACAGATTCAGATGTGGCCACAGCTGTGCGCACAGGTGTTGTCCTTGCCTTTTCCTGGCTGATGGCCGCGATTTCCGGCTCCATACCTTCTGCAGTGCAGATCAGCAGCCGTTCTCTTCTGTTCCTGTGCCTCTCCGGCCTGGCGACAGGCGCATCCTGGCTGTGTTATTTTCGCGCGCTGTCCATCGGGAACGTGAATCAGGTCGTGCCGGTTGACAAATCCAGCACAGTACTGACCATTCTGCTGGCCATTATTTTCCTGCAGGAACGCAGCAACCTGCCGGCCAGACTGGCCGGCGCAGCGCTTCTGGGGTTCGGAATCTATCTGATGATCGAGAAGAAAAGCGCCGCGGCAGAGAAAAAAGGCAGAAAATGGTTCATTTATGCGGCGCTTTCCGCGGTTTTTGCGGCGCTGACATCCATTCTTGCCAAGATCGGCATCAGCGGCGTTGAGTCCAACCTCGGCACTGCCATACGCACATGCGTTGTTTTCCTGATGGCCTGGCTGGTTGTCCTGATCAAGAGAAAACAGGCGCAGGTCCGGCAGATTGACCGCCGCGAGCTCGGCTTCATTCTCTTGTCCGGCATTACAACAGGCGCTTCCTGGCTGTGCTACTATTATGCCATCCAGAATGGCGCCGTCAGCGCAGTGGTTGCCATCGACAAGCTGAGCATCCTCGTATCGCTGTTCTTCTCTGCAGTTGTTTTCAGTGAAAAGCTCTCACGCAGAGCGCTGTGCGGACTGGCTTTGATGGTTGCCGGGACGCTGCTGATGGTTTTTCTGACATAAATCAAAAAACGGCGGGCAATGCCCGCCGTTTTTTGCATGTATTATTCAGCACATGTGCCGCGCAGCTGCGCGTCAATCGCTTTTGCTGCGGTTTTTCCTGCGCCCATGGCCAGAATCACCGTTGCAGCACCTGTAACCGCGTCACCGCCGGCATAAACGCCCTTTCTGGTTGTCTCGCCGGTTTCTTCCTGAACAATAATGCCGCCATGTCTGTTTACCTCAAGTCCCTTGGTTGTGGACTTGATCAGCGGGTTCGGAGATGTGCCGATGGACATGATCACGCAGTCCGCTTCCACATCAAACTCGCTGCCCTCAACAGGCACCGGCCGTGCCCTTCCGGATGCATCCGGCTCAGAGAGCTTCATCTGCTGGCAGTGAATGCTCTTGACCCAGCCGTTCTCGCCGTCGATCCGCAGGGGATTTGTCAGGAATTTGAAGGCAATTCCTTCCTCCATGGCGTGCTCAACCTCTTCGCGGCGGGCCGGAAGCTCATGCTCCGTGCGCCGGTAAACAACTGTCACATCCGCGCCCAGGCGCTTTGCCGTACGCGCGGCATCCATGGCCACGTTGCCGCCGCCGACAACGACCGTTTTCCTGCCGCGGAAGACAGGCGTGGCGCTGCCGTCATTATAGGCCTTCATGAGGTTATTGCGGGTCAGAAACTCGTTTGCGGAATATACGCCGTTGAGGGACTCACCGGGGATATTCATAAACCGCGGCAGCCCGGCGCCGGAGCCGATAAACACGGCCTCAAATCCCATTTCTTCGAAGAGCTCATCAATTGTAATGGTTTTTCCGACGACCACGTTTGTCTCAAGATCAACGCCCAGCGCCTTGAGATTGTCCACTTCCTGCTGCACGATCTTCTTGGGCAGACGGAATTCGGGAATACCGTAAACCAAAACGCCGCCGGCCAGATGCAGCGCCTCAAACACGGTAACCTGGTAGCCCATTTTTGCCAGGTCACCGGCGCAGGTCAGGCCGGAAGGACCGGAACCGATAACCGCAACCTTGTGTCCGTTGGACGCGGGCTTCACCGGCTTTGCCGCAACATGCTCACGGTGCCAGTCTGCAACAAACCGCTCCAGGCGGCCGATTCCCACAGGCTCTCCCTTGATGCCGCGCACGCACTTTGCCTCGCACTGTGTCTCCTGCGGACATACACGGCCGCAGACTGCCGGGAAGCTGGAGGATTTGGAAATAATCTGATATGCTGCTTCAAAGTCTCCCTGCTTGATCTTGTCGATAAACGCAGGGATGTGGATATTGACCGGGCAGCCGCTGACGCAGGGCATGTTCTTGCAGCCCAGGCAGCGCATGGCCTCGTCCATGGCTGTCTCCTCGGAATACCCGGTGGCCACCTCCTGGAAATTATGGCAGCGAACCTCAGGCGCCTGTGTCGGCATGGGGTTCTTTTTGGGATTCATATTGGCAGCCATATCACTGCACCTCCTTTTTGAAGAGATTGCAGGTCTCTTCGTAGGCGTGACGCTCAAAGTCTGTGTACATCTTTCCGCGCTGCATCGCCTGGTCAAAATCAACCGCAAAGCCGTCGAAGTCCGGGCCGTCCACGCAGGCGAATTTTGTCTCCCCGCCCACTGACAGGCGGCAGCCGCCGCACATGCCGGTGCCGTCAATCATGATCGGGTTCATGGAAACTGTTGTGGGGATCTCATAGGGCCGCGTCGTTTTGACCACAAATTTCATCATGATCAGCGGACCGATGGCAATGACTTCGTCAAATTTCTGACCGGCGTCAATTGCCTCCTGCAGAGGCTGCGTCACAACGCCCTTGCGGCCGTAGGAGCCGTCATCCGTCATGATATCCAAAGCATCAGACGCCGCTCTGAACTCGTCTTCCAGAATCACCAGGTCCTTTGTGCGGAAACCGATAATCGCATGGACGCGGCAGCCAAGCTCATGGAACTTCTGGGCAACCGGGAGCGCAATGGCGCAGCCCACACCGCCGCCCACAATGCAGACGCTTTTGCGGCCTTCAACCTCAGTGGCTTTGCCCAGCGGTCCGACAAAATCGGCAATGCTGTCGCCAACATTTTTCTGATTCAGCTCTGCGGTCGTCGCGCCGACGATCTGGAAAATAATCCGGACTGTACCCGCCTGTCTGTCGTAACCGGCAATCGTCAGCGGGATCCGCTCGCCGTTTTCATCCACACGCAGAATGATAAACTGGCCCGGTTCTGCCTTGCGCGCCACCAGCGGCGCGCTGATTTCCATCATGGTAACCGTCGGATTCAGGGATTTCTTTTGAACAATTCTATACATTTTTCCGCTCCTAAAAATTCGGCCGCCACGAAAACGCGGCGGCCGAGTCTTTTATTCCATTAGAAATCGACTTCAGTGCCGTAATACGTGCAGGTGAGAAGCTTTGCCATGACCTCGGGGGTGATGGTTCTGGGGTTGGAGAGGGTGCAGGCATCGCCCACAGCATTGGCGGCAATCTCGTTCACCTTTGCAAGGAACTCGCTTTCCTCAACGCCGAACTCCTTCAGCGTGTGCGGAATGTTCATTGCAGTGTTCATGCTGTCGATCAGAGCGCACAGGTTCTCAATCAGGGACTTGTCGCTGTTTCCGGGCAGACCCAGCATACGCGCGATATCCGCATATCTCTCAGCGGCTCTCTGGTCATGCGCATTGTACTTGATGACGTACGGCAGATAAATAGCGTTGGCGCAGCCATGCGGCAGATGCTGGTTGGCCATTGCGCCTTCATGGAACGCGGCGCCGGTCTTGTGTGCCATGGAGTGAACGATACCCAGCAGAGCGTTGGAGAAAGCCATACCGGCCAGGCACTGTGCGTCATGCATCTGCGCTCTGGATTCCTTGTTGCCTCTGTAGGAAGAAGGCAGATAAGCGCAGACCATCTCGATGGCCTTCATGGCCAGAGCGTCCGTGTAGGAGTTTGCGACGGTGGAAACATACGCCTCAATCGCATGGGTCAGAGCGTCCATACCGGTGTGCGCAGTCAGCTTCTGCGGCATGGTCATGGCGAGCTCAGGATCAACAATGGCCACATCAGGCGTGATGTTGAAGTCGGCCAGAGGATACTTGATGCCCTTTGCGTAGTCGGTGATGACAGAGAACGCAGTCACTTCAGTGGCCGTGCCGGAAGTGGAAGAAATGGCGCAGAACTTAGCCTTGGTGCGCAGCGTGGGGAAATTGAAGGGGATGCACAGGGACTCAAAGGTGACTTCCGGATATTCATAGAACGCCCACATGGCCTTGGCGGCATCAATGGGAGAGCCGCCGCCGATAGCGACAATCCAGTCAGGCTGGAACTTGCGCATGGCTTCTGCGCCGCGCATAACAGTTTCAACGGACGGATCGGGCTCAACACCTTCAAAAAGCTCAACTTCCATGCCGGCTTCTTTCAGGTAGCCAATGGCCTTGTCCAGAAATCCAAATCTCTTCATGGAACCGCCGCCGACAACGACAATTGCACGCTTGCCGCTGAGGTTCTTCAGGTTCTCCATGGCGTTTTCGCCGAAGTAAATGTCTCTGGGAAGTGTAAATCTTGCCATAATCTTTATCCTCCATTTTTCTGTATTGTATGTATCAAGGGGTTATTTATTCAACGTCTGTATAATAGCCCATTTTGCACAGATTGTGAAATGCTTATAAAGCAATACCGCATATCGATATTAATATATCGATATGCGGTAAAGATACGCCGCCGGCCTGTGCCGGCGGCGTGCAGGCTGATCAATCGCAGTGATGCAGGACGCTGATGGCGTCGCTGATGGTTTTCTCCAGCGCTTCCCTGCCGTACTCGTCCACTTCAGCCTTGTTTTTCTCCCCGTGCGTCAGGCAGCCGGCGCCGCCGATGCAGCCGCCGGTACAGGCCATTCCTTCGATGAAATTCCCGTCCAGCCTGCCCTTCGACAGCTTCAGCAGCGCTGTACGGCAGGCCTCAATCCCGTCACACGCGACACAGCGGAGATCGAATTCTTCCCCGCGCTCTTTCAGTCCCTGCGCCACAGCGTCGCTCAGGCCGCCGCTGCGGGCAAAAATCCGGCCGTAATAGGATGCATTATCCAGAACGTCGTCGTCCAGGTCGTCCAGTATGAAATCACGGCTGTCGAAGAGCGCCTGAAGCTCTTCAAAGGTAATCACGCTGTCGATATACGGACGCACACGCTCTTTGCGGAATTCCGCCTTTTTCGCGGTGCATGGGCCGATAAACACAACCTTTGCCTCGGGATCCGAAGATTTGATGTATTTTGCAATTTCCGCCATCGGCGAGAGATTGTGGGAAACATGCTCCTTCAGCGCCGGGAACTGCTTTTCAACATACTCCACGAATGCCGGGCAGCAGGAGCTGGTCAGCATGCCTTTTTCCGCAAGCTCTCCGGCTTCCTTATACGCCACCATGTCTGCGCCGAGCGCCGCTTCAACGACCGTATAGAATCCCAGCTTCTTGATGGCGGTGATCACCTGCCCCAGCCGGGCATATGTAAACTGGCTTGAAATACTGGGCGCAACAACCGCAAAAACTTTATAGTTTTCATTTCCGTTGCTCTTCTGAAGAAGATCGATCACATCCAGAATGAAAGACCTGTCGGTAATGGCGCCGAATGGGCACTGGTACACACACGCGCCGCAGGAAATGCACTTGGACTGGTCAACGCTGGCGCTGCAGTCTGTCGTGTCCATGGAAATTGCCTTGACCTTGCAGGCGTTTTCACACGGCCGTTTTCTGTTCAGAATTGCGGAATACGGACACACTTGGGCACAGCGGCCGCAGTTGACGCACTTTGTCTTGTCAATGTGTGCCTTCTGGTGCTCGTCAAAAACAATGGCATTGCGCGGGCAAACGTCCTCGCAGCGGTGGGCCAGACAGCCGCGGCAGGAATCGGTAACCGTATAGCCGCCAGCCGGACATTCATCGCAGGCGATGTCGATCACATTGATCACGGGAAGCCGGCTCTTCTCCCCGCTCATGGCCAGCTTGACGCGTTCTGTCAGAATCGCCCGTTCCTTGTACACGCAGCAGCGCATGGTCGGCGTCTTCCCAGGGATGATTTTCTTGGGGATGTCAATAAAACTCTCCTGCAGATCGCCGTTCCAGGCATGGCGCGCCACTTCCCGCAGCACTTTGTATTTCAAATGCTGAATTTTGGTGTCAAATTTTCTCACAGCGCACCTCCTTAAAAATAGCTGACCTTGATTTTCTTGCCCATTTCCTTCAGGCAGGACGCAAGTTCGTCCACCAGCCGCATTTTAATATTGAAGTTGATAGGCAGCGACGGATTCTGGTGTGCCGGGTTCACCGCGCGGCCCACAAAGAAATTGATGTCCGTGGCCTCTTCAAACAGCAGCCGCGCAATCTGTGAAGCGCCGTCTTTCTTGAAGCTCCACTGCTCATAGGAATTATTGTCTGCCAGATAGTTCTTGGCATACTCCAGCACGCGGTTAATGGTAATGACGCCCTCCGTCACCAGATCCGCGCCTTCCAGCTCTGCCGTGGGCGGGATTTCCGGATCGATAAAATCCAGATTCGGTTTCAGCGGCTTTTTCAGATAGGCCGCCGCAATGGTGGACGTTGTGCCGCCGCAGACAATGTGCTTGCCCTCTTTTGCAAAGAACAGCGCCATCATTCTGTTGCTGTCGTCCCGGTTCGACGGCGGGCCGATGATCAGGTTCATGGGTTCCCGCTCACGGATGCGCACCACGCAGACCGTGGCATCATCCCCGGGTTTTCCATCATACAGGCGGTTGCATTCGTCCAGAAGGATCTTGGTCAGGGTCTTTGCCGTAAAGCCGGCATCCCAGAAGCCCTCCATATAGGCAATAATGTCATCGCGCTGCCAGCCGAAATTGTAGCCGAGTCCCACGCCGGCATGCTCAACGCCGTCACTGCAGGCAATGAACACATCGCCCTTCTTCAGCGCCACCTCGGTCCGGATAATCTTTTTCCCGGAGATATTCATGGTCGTGACCGGCATTTCACAGTTGTGGCCGTCACGCAGCAGAATCACCCGCGGGTTATCGTACTGGATGATTTCTGCCCGTCTGTTGTTGACAATACGGATGATGGTAAACGTGGAATAGGCCACACCGCGCACAGAGCAGACCGGAAGCGTGGCAACGATCGTCTCCACACATTCCTCCAGCTTCATCCCGGCAGCCATCATGGTGGAAATGATCTTCGATGTCAGCGTGGACAGGATATTCGCCTTGACGCCGCTGCCCAGCCCGTCGGCCAGGACAATCACCGTTGAGTTCTCATCCTGCTCCACCATTTCCACTTTGTCGCCGCAAAGCTGCTCGCCCTCATGGTTGATGCTCATGTAGCCTACGTCAGCACAGAGATTATTCAGCTTCATGCGGCATCGACTCCTTCAGTTTTGTCAGGGCAATCTTGGTCTCCGCGGCCGTCTCGCCCAGAAGCGAGGCGATTTCCTGGACAATGCGCATCTGCTTGTCCACAACTCTGTCGGCGATCTCCGCCGTCTGGCGTCCGATCTCCTCTTTCGCCTTGCGCTCGCTTTCTTCCTCGGTCACGTCGCGCAGAAGCGAAACCAGAATATGCGACGTACGGTCCCAGACAATCGTCTGTTCCAGGTATTTCTTATACTCCGCGTAATAATCGCGCTTGTTGACAACACGCTTGTTGTTTTCCAGAACATCCAGAAACGGCAGCGGATCCAGGATTGTGACTACAAGCTCGCCCAGAACGTCGCTCTGGTTGGTAATGTGCAGCATCTCCATGGCCGCCTTGTTGACCTGCTGAACCTCCATATCCTCATTGATCACAAGGATACCGTTGGGTGAATTGTTCAGGATCGTATTGGAGAACCGCTCAGACTTATCCATCAGATACGGCAGGCACATGCTGATGTTGGCCTTGCCCTGGTAGACGGCAATCGCTTTCTCCCGGCAGGAATTGTAGCCACAGGTTCCGCAGTTAAGCTCATCCTCAGGCGTGTTCTTGCCCATCTGCCGCAGAATCTCAGTGATCTCCGCTTCACCCGGCATCTGCTTCTCCACACCGATGTAGCTGCGCTGCTTGCGCAGAACGGAAGACTCTGGCTGACTGATGTCAAAATCCTTCTTGCCGGCATAGTCCGCAATCGCCTTGAAGTGGCGCACAGGCGAATTCCTGTATTTCTCCATCACCGGGCCGCCGATACAGCTGCCTGCACAGGCAGACATTTCAATAAAGCAGCTGCCGATCTTACCGGCATCGATGTCTTCCAGCGCATTGATGCAGTTTTCAGTGCCGTCCACCGTCAGATATGTATACTTGGTATTTGCACAGTCCATGGTTTTCAGAATGCCGCCCACCGTGGGGAACAGGCGCGCGCGGCTCTCTTCCGCACAATCGCCTGTCTGCTCAATGGTGATTCCGGCGGCGTTCAGCATATTGGACAGCTCCTTAAAGGTGATGGCCACATCCACATGGCCGTCATCCGCTGCGTCTTTCTTGGACAGGCACGGCCCGATAAAAACCGTCTTTGCCTGCGGATAGCGCCGCTTGATGTCCTGGCAATGGGCAGCCATGGGCGAAAGCACAGGCGCCAGATATTTCAGAAGCTGCGGGTAATGCTTTCCGATGAGCAGGTTGACAGAGTGGCAGCAGGAGGAAATGATAATCTCCTGCTTCTCTTCCTGCAGCATTCTGTCATATTCACGCTTGACCAGCGTTGCACCGAGCGCGGTCTCTTCAACGTCAAAAAAGCCCAGCTTTTTCAGCGCAGTACGGACTGCCTCAATGCCGCAGCCCTCAAAATACGCAGCAAACGACGGCGCAATGCTGGCAATCACCGGGTGATCGCCGGCAAGCATCACGCGCACCGTCTCCGTCTCATCCAGAATTTCACGGGCGTTCTGCGGGCAGACCACAAAACACTGGCCGCAGAGAATGCACTCGTTGCTGATCACATGCGCCTGATTTGCAGAAAAACGGATGGACTTGACCGGGCAGTGCCGGATACATTTATAGCAGTTTTTACAGTTTGATTTTTTCAGCGTCAGATAATCGGGCATGGTCTTTTGCTCCTTCCGTCTTGATTGTAAGCTGTACGGTATTCAGCCGGGAAAGCACTTAAAACGCCGCCGTGAATACCGTAATATGCTGGATTTTCTTTGGCCGCCGCGGCAGCAAAGCCGCTGTACCGCATATGTACCGCTTCCGCCCGCACACAGATCAGAATCCTCCGGGCGGGCAGAAACAGCTTGTGCGTTTTTAAAATGCCGCCTTCGTAAAATCAGGATTTCCGTGTGTATAGACGGGAAGCAGCTTGGGCGACTGTACATCGGTCTCGATTCCTGCGCTGCGCATCTCTTCGGCAAACTTCTCAAGATGTGCCAGCGTCAGTTTGCCGCACTCGACGGATTTCGATTTTTCTGACGCAGACTTGCCGGCATTTCTGCCGAAGACGATCACATCAAGCAGCGAATTGCCCATCAGGCGGTTTCTGCCGTGAATGCCGCCCACAACCTCGCCGGCTGCAAACAGGTTCTCCACCCCGGTCATGCCGTCCGGCGTAATGTCAAGACCGCCGTTCTGATAGTGCAGCGTGGGATAGACAAGGATCGGCTCTTTCCGGATGTCAATGCCGTATTTCGCAAACATCCGCATCATGGCCGGGATTCTCTTTTCAATAGTCCCCTCGCCGCCCTTGATTTCAATCATGGGCGTATCCAGCCACACACCGACGCCGTCCACAGTCTTGACGCCGTTGCCCCGGTCGGAGCACTCGCGGATAATGGACGCCGCAGAAACGTCGCGGGTCTCCAGCGGATGCATGAACACCTCACCGTTGACGTTCACAAGCTTCGCGCCCAGGGAGCGCACCTTTTCCGTAACCAGCGCGCCGAAAATTTGCTCGGGATAGGCCGCGCCCGTCGGATGGTACTGAAGCGTGTCCGCATACAGCAGCTTTGCACCAGCCCGGTAGCCGAGAATCAGACCGTCGGCCGTCGCGCCGTAGTGGTTTGAAGTCGGGAACCCCTGATAATGCAGCCGGCCTGCACCGCCGGTTGCCAGGATCACAGTCTTCGCACGGGCAATCAGGATTTCACGCGTTTCCATGTTCATCAAGACCGCACCTGCGCAGCGGCCGTTTTCATCGAGAATCAGCTCAATGGCAGAGGTGAAATCCACAACAGGAATTCCGCGGTTCAGGACCTCGTCACGGAGCGTCCGCATGATCTCAGCGCCGGAATAATCGCGCGCCGCGTGCATTCTTTTTCTGGAAGTGCCGCCGCCGTGCGTTGTGATCATCGTGCCGTCCGGCGCCTTGTCGAACTCGACGCCGAGACTGCTGAGCCACTGAATGGCCTCTGGCGCTTCGTTGACCAGCTTATAGAGCAGTTCCGGCTTTGCGGCAAAGTGGCCGCCGCCGAAAGCGTCGATATAGTGAATTGCCGGGCTGTCGTTCGGCTTGTCCGCCGCCTGAATGCCGCCCTCTGCCATCATGGTGTTGGCATCGCCGATGCGCAGCTTGGTGACAATCATCGTTTTTGCGCCGTTGTTGTCCGCCTCAATCGCAGCGGATGCGCCGGCGCCGCCGCCGCCGATAATCAGTACGTCGACATCATAATCAATTTTGCTCAGATCAATCTGATCCGCTCTGATTCTCGGATTGGCCTGCAGCAGGGCCGCAAGTTCATGCGGCACCTTTTCCCCTGCGTTTGCGCCGATTTTGAGGGTGGAAAACTCGCTTTTCTTATAGTCGGGGTGGTATGTCTCGAGCAGCCTGTCCTTTTCCTCCGCTGTCATTCTGCGCGGCTCAAACGCGGTATTGGCCGCGCGCGCAGCCTCCACCTTCTTCATGGATTCATACATACTTCCTGTATACATAACCGAGCACCCCTTCCTTATTTCTCGATCTCTCTGTTGTTGTAGAGCTCTTTCATCTCTTCAATGGGCTTCTGCATCAGATTCTGCAAAAGATCTTCAAAGGTGCCGTCTTTGATCTCGCGGACCCGCTCGTCCAGATGGCCGCAGCCGGGCGCAACATATTTCCCGTTGAGCCGTCTGGCAAGCATGGCCACCTGCGGATGGGAAATGCCGGCCGGGCAGCGGGAAGAGCAAACGCCGCACATCACGCAGTCGAACGATTCCTCTGCGCACTTTTCGAAATCGCCTCTCTGCGCATACGCAATGTACTGCATCACGTTCAGTCCCTGTGTGCAGGACTTTGTGCAGGCATTGCAGCCGATGCAGGAATAGATCTCCGGATACAGCTGCATCATAACCGCCTCGGTGGGCTTGACTTTATTGATGTCATAAACCTGCTTGACCAGCGGGAAGAACGGCAGTGTGGCAATGTACATATTGTCTTCCACCTTGGTCTGGCACGCAAGACAAACCTTCAGCTCCCGGTCGCCCTTAATCCTGTAAATTGTGGCGCATGCGCCGCAGAATCCATTGCGGCAGCCGCAGCCGCGGACAAGCTGATAGCCGGCATATTCCATAGCGCCCATAATGGTCAGATTGGAAGGAACCTCATACTGCTTGCCCATCAAAAACACATGAACCATATTTTCCATAATCTCACTCCATTTTTGTAAATCAATACTCGTCCGGAAGCTCGTCAAGCTCGTCGAAGCGGAAAACCGGGCCGT
>JAEDDG010000037.1 GCA_016293865.1 Oscillospiraceae bacterium
GGGATCATGCCGCCCATCGCATAGGCGACGCCTGACAGCGCCGATGAAACGCAGTACATCAGATATCCCCTGGATATCGAATACATAAAAAAGCTTCCGGCAGCCAGAAGCACGGTAATGGCCATACCCAGCCGCAGATTCAGCCGGCGGTAAAACACCTCCACAAACAGAAGCGCCACCAGCGTGAAGATGCTCCGGATCGTCATCAGCACAGACGCCTGTGTGTTTGAAAATCCGTTGACCGAAATAATATACGGCTGGTAGACGGAAAATGCCGTAATCGTCAGTCCCACCGCAGCGAACATCAAAAGCGCGCCGCTCAGGCAGATCACCCAGCTGTAATGAAGCTTTTTCACAACAATCCTCCCGGAAACTCGCCGTATACCGGTTGTTTTCCATTTAAACTGACTTGCACAGCCGTTCTCCGGCTGCGGTTCCTGAAAAAAATAACACGATCAATAATATTTGTAAAGCAGATTATTTCGTGTTAAAATATCGGAAAAGCAGATATTTCATGCCGGCCTCTGCAGTCGCCGGCCACAGGAGGCGGAATATGACCTACAACGAAATCGAGGCTTTTCTGGAAGTGGTGCGCTGCGGCTCCCTGTCCCGGGCGGCGCAGTCCCTGTTTGTCAGCCAGTCCACGCTCTCCGGACGGATCATGTCACTGGAATCTGAACTGGGCATGACGCTTCTTGTCCGGCGGCGCGGCATGCGCAATGCGGAGCTGACGCAAGAGGGCCGGGACTTCATTCCCATTGCAGAAAAATGGCGCCGGCTCTGGAACGATACGCGCGCCGTCACGACCCGGCGCGGTGTGCGCATGCTGCGGGCAGCCTCCATTTACAGCATCAACGCATACATCATGCCGTCGGTGTACAGCCGGTTCTACCGGGAAAACCCGGACATCAAGCTGAGTCTTCTGACCTCGCATTCCTATGAGGTTTACCATATGATTGAATCCGGCGAGGCGGAAATCGGCATCATCTCCCGGACCGAATTCTCAACCCGGGTGGAGACCAGGCCCATTTACAGCGAGGAAATGTGCTTCATCTGCTGCTCCGGAAGCGCTTACAAGGGCCAGGTTCATCCCAGTCATCTGGATCCGGATCACGAGCTGTGCCTGTCCTGGAACCGCGAATTTGACGCCTGGCACGACTACTGGTTCGGCGCCAACACGCACCCGGCGCTGACCACGGACGACGCCAGCGTCATGTGCGGTTTTGTCGGCGTCGGAGAGCACTGGGCGATTGTTCCCGTGTCCGTGGCTGACAAGCTGGTCCGGACAGGCACCGTGCGCACCTGCCGCCTGCTGGATCCGCCGGAGCCCCGTCAGCTCTATCTCCTGTCCCCGGCGAACGAGCCCGTTACCCAGGAAGGCCGGCTGCTTCTGCGTACCATGCATGAGGTCCTGTCCCAGGGCGGCGGCCGCTGGCTGTACGATGTATAGATTTCAAACCGCATCCGGCGCACAGAAAACCGGCGGAGCTGAACAGCTCCGCCGGTTTTGGCTGTTTCGTTCGCCGCGCCTACTTTGCGGCGAGGTTTTCCGTCTTCAGGTCAAACTTTGAACTGACCAGAATCTGCGCCGCATACAGGCTGTAATTCCCGGAGATCACATAGCTGACTGCACTGGCCAGCGCGTAAAGGACAATGCCCTGCGCCCCGAAAAGCTCTGCGCTCAGCACGATGGAAGCAATCGGGCAATTCACCGCGCCGCAGAAAAAGGCGATCAGGCCCAGAGACGCGCCGAATGAGGCAGGCAGTCCCAGAAGCGGTGCCAGCACGCAGCCCAGCGTGGATCCGATGAAAAAGCACGGGACAATTTCGCCGCCCTTGAAGCCGGCCGTGATGGTCAGCACCGTGAACAAAAGCTTCAGCGCAAAGGCCGCAGGCGCAGCATCCCCTCCGATTGCCCGGCGGATCACAGCTTCACCGGCGCCGTTGTAATCCTGGCTTCCCACAAGATAAGTCAAACCGATCAGCAGCACACCGCCGGCCGCGGCACGCAAAGCCGAGTTTTTCACAGCTTTTTTCAGCCATGCGCCGCCTTTGCGCAGTGCAATGCAGAAGACAATGCTCAAAAGGCCGCAGGCCGCAGCCACCGCTGCGGATGCGCCCAATGTCCCGGCTGTCAGTTCCGGAAAGGCCGTCACCGTATAGTGCTGCAGCGAATAGCCGAACAGGCCGGACACGCCGCAGGCTGCCAGCGCCGCGCCCAAAGCCGGCAGAAGGCCGGAATAGCACAGCGCACCCACTGTGGCGGATTCAACGACAAACACGGCGGCCGTCACCGGCGTCCCGAACAGTGCGGCGAACACCGCCGACATCCCGCACAGGGTAATCACCCGCATACCGCCTTCGTCCAGACGCAGCAGCCTGCCGATCCGGTTGCCGATTCCGCCGCCCAGCTGCAGCGCCGCACCCTCACGGCCGGCACTGCCGCCGGCAAAGTGCGTCAGCACCGTGGCCAGAAAGATCATCGGCGCAAGCAGCGCCGGCACGCCTGTGCCGCTGCGGGCAGCCACAAGCACATCATCCGTTCCGTGGTTTTCCATGCCTGTCATACGGTAGCACAGGGCGATCAGCACGCCCACCGCCGGCAGCAGCCACAAAACCCACGGATGCGCCTCCCGCACGCCGGTCACATACTCCACCGCCGCCCGGAAGGCTGTGCCGGTCAGTCCGCCCAGCGCCCCCACGGACAGCACAATCGCCGCCCATTTCAGCGCCAGAAGCGGCAGCCGCCTTTTCTCTCTGATCATTTTTCCTGCTCTGCTCATGCGCCAACAATGCTCCGTTTTTGTTTACAGGTTTCTGTCCAGAAGCTGCCGGTACGTCTCCGCATCAGCTGTACGCCCAACAGCGGAAAAGGACAGCCTGCCCTTGTCCAGAAACGTCCGGGCAAGCTCCAGAACCTCTTCTGCCGTCACCCGGTCGTATGCTTCGATCACGCTGTCAATATCCGGCACGCTGTCCAGATAAAGTTCATTTTTCGCCAGCCGGTGCATCCGGCTGCCGGTGGACTCCAGGCTCATCAGCACATTGGCCTTGACCTGCTCGCGGGCCATGGACAGCTCTTCCTGCGTCACGCCGTCGTCCAGAAACCGGCGCAGCTCTCCGCAGATCAGCTCCAGCGCGTCCTTCTCCGTGTCCTTGCTCAGCGCCGTATAGATACAGAATATTCCCGTGTCAATATACGAGGAGCCGAAGGTGTAGATTGAGTAGCACAGGCCGTTTTCCTCCCGCACCTTCTGAAACAGGCGCGAGGACATGCCGCCGCCCAGAATGCTGCTCATCAGCTGGAACGCATAACGCCTGTCGTCAGACACCGACAGACCCGGGAAACCGATGCACAGATGGTTCTGCTCAATGCTCTTCTTTTTCACGGTAAACGCCGGCGTATAGGCCGCCGGCTTCATCTGCTGCGCGGGCCGGGCAGGCATCTGCCCAAAGCGTGCAGCAATGTCCTCCACGCCGCCGGCTGTAATGTCGCCCGCCAGCGCCACCACCACCGCAGACGGCACATAATGGCTCTGCATGAACCGGCGCAGGCTTTCGCCGGTCATTTTGTCCAGCGTCGCTTTTTTGCCCAGAATGGGCCGGGCCAGCGGCGAACCGGCAAACACAGCGGTAAACAGCCGCTCGGCCACAAGGTCGTCCGGCGTGTCGTTGTACATGTCAATTTCTTCCGAAATCACGCCGCGCTCATTGCGTACGTCGCTTTCGCTGAAACGCGCGTTGAAATACATATCGCACAGAATGTCGGACAGCCGGTCCAGATGCGTATTCAGGACCCGGCCGTGGAAGCAGGTGCATTCCTTGGTCGTAAAGGCGTTGGTCTGGCCGCCGATGGCGTCCATCTGAAAAGCCAGATCCTGCGCCGTGCGGCTCTGTGTCCCTTTAAAAACCATATGCTCAATAAAATGGGACGCACCGTTTTCCTGCGCCTTCTCCATCCGGGAACCGACGCCGGTCAGAATGCCCATGGACACAGAACGCACCTGGGGCATTTTTTCATAGACGATCCGCACACCGTTCGGAAGGGTCAATTTTTCAAAGGAATCTTTCATATTTCCTCCGGAATTCTCTGGCATTGCCGCACAGCTGCGCGGCGTTAAAAAATGCAGGGACGGCTGGCGTACAGCCGCCCCTGCAGCGCATGCGGTAAACGCTCAAGCCGGCGGTCTGTCAGTCGATCAGACCCAGCTTCTCGCGCTCTTTGATGGCGTCTTTTCTGGAGAGGTTCACGCGGCCCTTCTCGTCGATCTCGGTCACCTTCACCCAGGTCCAGTCGCCCTCCTTCAGCACGTCCTCCACCTTCTCCACGCGGCGGTTTTCCAGCTTGGAAATGTGGATCATACCGTCTTTTCCGGGCGCCAGTTCAACAAACGCACCGATGGGAATGATGCGCACGACTTTGCCGTAATACAGCTTGCCGACCTCCGGTACAAACACGATGTCGTCAATGATCTTCTTGGCGGCACGGCAGGCCTCAATATCGGAAGAGGAGATGAACACGCTGCCGTCGTCCTCGATATCGATCTTCGCGCCGGTATCTGCGCAGATCTTCTGGATGACCTTGCCGCCGGTGCCGATGACTTCGCGGATCTTGTCCGGATTGATCTTCATGGAGATCATCTTCGGAGCGGTGGGCGCCAGCTCCTTGCGCGGCTCGGAAATCACCGGCAGCATGATCTCATCCAGAATCTGGATGCGGGCTTCCCGGGTGATTTCAAACGCGTTTTCAATAATGTCGTAAGTCAGACCGTCGTTTTTCAGGTCCATCTGAATGGCGGTGATGCCCTTTTTCGTGCCGGCGACCTTGAAGTCCATCTCACCGTGGAAATCCTCCACGCCCTGAATATCGATGAAGGTTGTCCAGCTGCCGTCGTCGTCATGGATCAGGCCGCAGGAAATGCCGGCCACAGGCGCGCTGATGGGCACGCCGGCGTCCATCAGGGCAAGTGTGGAGCCGCAGATGGAGCCCTGGGACGTGGAACCGTTGGAGGACAGAACCTCGCTGACCACACGGATGGCGTAGGGGAAATCCTCCACAGAGGGAATCACAGGCTCAAGCGCCTTTTCCGCCAGCGCGCCGTGGCCGGTCTCGCGGCGGGAAACGCTGCGGCTGGGCCGTGCCTCGCCTACGGAATAGGACGGGAAATTGTAGTGGTGCATGTAGCGCTTGCCTTCCTCTTCGAAGATGGTATCCAGCTTCTGGTTGGAGGAAAGCGTGCTCAGTGTGGCAATGGAGAGCACCTGGGTCTGGCCTCTGGTGAACAGGCCGGAGCCGTGGACTCTGGGCAGAACGCCGACTTCCGCGCTCAGGGGCCGGATCTCGTTCATGGCGCGGCCGTCCACGCGCTTGCCCTGCAGCAGCCAGGCCTTGACCACCTTCTTCTGAATCTTGTAGGTGATCTCCTCCAGCTGCTCGGTGATCTCCGGATACTCCTCGCCGAACTCGGCGATCATCTTTTCAACAACGGCGTTGTACCGCTCCTCACGGACGTTTTTGTCGTCCGTATCCATGCAGTAGCGCACATCGTCCAGATACTTATCCACGATTTTGGCAAACAGCTCTTCATTGAATTTGGCATGCTCATAGGTGAACTTGGGCTTGCCGATCTCCTCCACCATCTGGTTGATCAGCGTGATGATGGGCTTGATCGCATTGTGAGCCTCAATAATGCCTTTGAGCATCACGTCCTCGGCAATCTGGTTGCCGCCGGCCTCGATCATCACGATCTTGTCCATGGACGCGGCGATGGTGCAGTACATATCGCTGATCTGGCGCTGCTCCTGGGTGGGGTTGATGAAATATTCGCCGTCCTTGTAGCCCAGTCCGACGCCGGCAATGGGGCCGTTGAAGGGGATGTCGGAAATGCTCACAGCGGCGGAGGCGCCGATCATGGCAGCGATCTCCGGAGAGCAGTCATAATCCATGCTCATAACGGTGCAGTCAATCACCACATCGTTGCGCAGGTCGGACGGGAACAGGGGACGCATGGGCCGGTCGATCATGCGGCTGGCCAGAATGCCGCGCTCGGAGGGCTTGCCCTCCCGGCGCAGGTAGCCGCCGGGAATGCGGCCGACAGAATACAGCTTTTCTTCAAATTCCACTGACAGCGGGAAATAATCGATGCCGTCCTTGGGCCGGGCGGAAGCAGTGGCCGTGACAAGCACGGTGGTTTCTCCGTAGGTAACCAGCACGGCGGCGTTGGCCAGTTCGGCCATCTTGCCGACTTCCAGCGTCAGCGGACGGCCGGCCAGAGTCATGGAATACTTTTTGTAATTTGGAAATTCTCTGTGCTTGATGATCATGATTATGCTCCTTTTCTGTTCAAATTTTTGTTCAAGGAGCGGGCCTTTGTTCATTAAGCACTTGAGGAAACGCCCGAAGAAGCTGTTTTCGGACCCTTCATCAACTGCTGAATGAGCGCCGGCTGCTCCCTGAATTCCGGTTATAGTATAGCCGGAACGGCTGTTGTTTACCCGAAAAACGGACGGGACAAGCGCCCCGTCCGTTTTCATACACACTTACTTTCTGATTCCCAGCTTTGCGATGCAGGCTCTGTAGCGCTCGATATCCTTGGCCATCAGGTAGTCCAGCAGACGGCGGCGCTTACCGACCATCTTGTGCAGGCCGAGACGGGAATGATTGTCCTTCTTATGGACCTTCAGATGCTCGGTCAGCTGGGAAATGCGTTCGGTCAGAATGGCAATCTGAACCTCCGGAGAACCGGTATCGTTCTCATGGGTGCGGTTTGCGTCAATAACCGCGGTTTTCTGTTCCTTGGTAATCATGGGTAAAACTTCCTTTCCTGTTTAAATCTGCCATTGCCGCGTGTCTGAGCGCTGGGCGGAAAAGGTACCGGCGGGGCGGCCGGCTGTATCCCAAAGCCAAGAGAGGGGCACAGGCTTTTATATATTAACACAAGCATGCTTCTTTGTAAAGACTTATTCTTCATTAATAACGATTAAGCGTCAACTGCGCACGTTCTCTGACAAATTCGGGCAAAAACGTATTCAGTTTTTCATTAAATCCATTTACCTTAACTGCGCTTAAACAGCATATGACCGTACAGCATTCCGGATAATTCTGCTAATTATCGTGTTATGTCAAAACTCAGCAGTTTACAGCTCATTAAGGATTCTGTTCTTTTCGGCACAGAATTCCTCATCGGACAAAACGCCTGTATCATGCATAATCTTTAGTTTTTTCATTCTCTGCGCGAACTGCTCCATACATGGTCTTTCTTCACCTACGGTCTCTGTACTGTCTCCGCCAGACTCCTTTATAGTTTTCAGGTTTTCATCGCTGCTGTATTGACTCAGAACTCTATCTTTTTCCAGTTCCAATGCGATGTCATGCCTTTTTTCCGGCAAATACGTCTGAAGAAAATTAAACATATCTGCCGGCAATTCAATATCCATAAATTGTGCCTTTGCATCTGAATAGTAGTTTAAAATCACGGATCTGTCGTCAATTTTATGTATTTCAGATGAAAAATTTATATAATTGTCCGGAAATTTCACTTCAGCAGGCTGATACGACCACAGTGCGCCTGTCGCCATTCCCATCGAACCAAATAATAATCCTCCGATGGTGCTCTGCATTTTAGAAACTGTCGGTCCAACATAGCTTCCACCGAAATTCAAATACTGGGCATTCAAATCCGTAGTATAGTGAATATGCCCTGCCCGCTCATAATAGTGTATCTTTTCATACGGGACGCAGGCATTGCTTTCATTCAGCGTATTGCCATCGATATTCAAAAAATTGAGATTTCTGGATTTATCAATATAAATACCGGAAAATCGGAGGCCTTCGTTCTGCAGTTCATAATATGGATTACCGTCATTTTTGATATGAAAATTAATACAGGAAAAGAAGAATTCTCTTTTTTTGGCTTTCTCCGCTTCTTCCTGTCTCAGCTTTTCTTTTTTTGCCTCAAACAGTTTTACAATTAATATCTCAGCTTCATCCATTCCATCCAAATTCATCAGCACAACCTGAAGCGGCGCGTTACGGTCAATAGCGTTCGCACTGTAATATTCAATAACCAGACATTTCTGTCCCTCAATGTCTGTTGTGTATATTTTCTCAACATCACCGTACAGAATATTAAAATGCGTTTCTGCAAGCTTCTTGTCATAATATTCCAGACCGACGCCTTGTATTCTCTCTCCTGATACATGCAATACGAGATTATTCTTTTTGGCCAGCAGGCTTTTTTTATATTCCCCATAAAATGTCCTCTGCGTTTTCTGAATGCTGCTTTCCATCCATTCCATACAGTTGCCTTCTTCAGTGCTGTTTTGCAGACAGAACTGAATTTTCCTCCTTTCTGATACGTTATTTCTCCATCATTTCTCTTTAGATCCTGCACTTCCATGCATGTTTCTTACTGCCCGTCTTTGGCTTTTGGCCGCTCCAGCCAGATCATCAGCGCCGCAATGTCCGCCGGGGAAACGCCGGATATGCGCGCCGCCTGACCGATGTTTCCGGGACGGATTCTGTCCAGCTTCTGCCGCGCCTCCAGCCGAAGCCCCTGGATGCCGGCATAATCCGTGTCCGGCGGCAGCGCCCGCGCCTCCAGCCTGCGGAACTGCTCCACCTGCTTCAGCTGCTTTTCAATGTAGCCGGCGTATTTCAGGCAGATCTCCACCTCCCGGCAGACGGCCACGGGCAGCGCCGGACGGCCGGGATCAAAAGGTGCCAGACTGTCATAATCCAGCTGCGGCCGGCGTACCAGCGCAGCCAGCGAGATGCCGGACTGCGGTGCCGCGGTCCTCCGGGCCTCCAGCAGCGCGCACAGCTCCGCAGTCGGCGGAACAAATGTATTCTCCAGGCGCTGCATTTCCGCATCCACCTGCGCATATTTTTCCTGCACCCGGGCATACTGTGCCTCGCTCACCAGGCCAATCCGACGGCCCACAGCGCTCAGGCGCCGGTCGGCGTTGTCCTGACGAAGCAGCAGCCTGTATTCCGTGCGCGAGGTCATCATCCGGTAGGGCTCGTTGGTGCCCTTGGTCACCAGATCGTCCACCAGCGTGCCGATATACGAACTTGCGCGGTCCAGAATCATGGGTTCCTCTCCCCTGATTTTCAGCGCGGCGTTGACGCCGGCCACAAACCCCTGGGCCGCCGCCTCCTCATAGCCGGACGAGCCGTTGAACTGTCCGGCGCCGTAAAGGCCCCGGATGGGCTTTGTCTCCAGCGTCGGCAGCAGCTGCGTGGGATCCACGCAGTCATACTCGATGGCATAGGCGCAGCGGGTCATCTCCGCATGCTCCAGCCCGGCAATCGTGTGCAGCATTTCCACCTGCACTTCTTCCGGGAGCGAGGATGAGAAGCCCTGGATATACAGTTCCTCCGTCTCCAGTCCCATGGGTTCCACAAACAGCTGGTGCCGGGGCTTGTCGGCAAAGCGGACCACCTTGTCCTCAATGGACGGACAGTAGCGCGGCCCGACGCCTTCAATCACGCCGGAAAACAACGGCGAGCGGTGCAGGTTTGCCCGGATCACCGCGTGGGTTCTTTCGTTTGTATAGGTCAGATAGCAAACGGCCCGGTTCTCCGGCGGATGTGCGGTGGAAAAGGAAAACGGCTCCGCGTCCGCATCTCCGGGCTGCAGCTCCATTTTGGAAAAATCCACAGTCCTGCGGTTGACCCGGGGCGGCGTTCCGGTTTTGAACCGGCGCATATCCAGGCCAAGGCCCCGGAGCTGGTCGCCCAGCGGCACCGCGGCAAACATGCCGTCCGGCCCGCCCTGCCGGGTCACATCGCCCACAATGGTCCGGCCGGCCAGATAGGTGCCTGTACAGAGAATCGCTGCCCGGCAGCGGTAAACCGCGCCCGTATGGGTCTGCACAAAGGCCACATGGCCGTCCTCCACGCCGATGCGCACAATCTCCGCCTGCTTGACGCGCAGATTTTCACACGTCTCCAGCGTATGCTTCATGATTTTCTGATATTCCCGCCGGTCCGCCTGGGCGCGCAGGGAGTGAACGGCCGGTCCCTTTCCGCGGTTCAGCATTCTGTACTGAATGCAGGCCCTGTCCGCCGCCTTTCCCATTTCGCCGCCCAGCGCATCCAGTTCCCGGACCAGATGTCCCTTGCCCGTGCCGCCGATGGCCGGATTGCAGGGCATATTGCCCACGGCGTCCAGATTGATTGTAAAGCAGACGGTGTCCATTCCCATACGCGCGGCGGCCAGCGCCGCCTCAATTCCCGCATGGCCGGCGCCGATCACCGCAACATCGCATGTGCCAGCGAAATACTCCACGTGCCGTTCCCCTCCGGTTTCAGATTTCACAGCAGTTTATTTTAATCCATCCATGCCTGAAATACAAGAAAAAGCGTCGGCAATCCGGAATGTTTTTTGCATAAAAACTGAAAAAAGCGAAATTAACTGTTGACAAATGTCCCCTCAAACATATAATGGAATTATTCTAATGATAGAGGCGCGTTTGACAAGAGTATCTCCCGGACATGCGGCAGGCGCCGCGGGAGAGAAAGGGGATAACGCCGAGGCGCCGGAGCGCCGCCTGAAGCTCCGGAAGCCGGGACGCGGGAAAACATTCCGCGGACTGTCACATGATGTGGAGAGCTGTCATTGACTGATACATATCCGTTTTACGGGTCTGATACGTCATGGCTGCCCGCCCGCAGCCATGACTATTTTTTTGGGAGGAAGAAAAATGTTCAATCTGAGAAACAGGAAGGCCGTCGTGCTGGTCCTGTTCGTCCTGCTGGTCTGCTTCATGCTGGGCGCAACTGCGCTGGCAGCAGGCGAGGCCGACGCGCCGTATGAAAGCAATATGTACGGCAGCTTCTGGTCTCTGGTCCCGCCGATCATCGCCATCGTTCTGGCGCTGATCACCAAAGAGGTTTACTCGTCCCTGTTCATCGGCATTCTGGCCGGCGCGCTGTTTTACGCCAATTTCCAGCCGGTTATGGCCATCAACACCCTGATGAACGAGGGCCTGATCGCCTCTGTTTCCGACGGCTGGAACGCCGGTATCTTCGTGTTCCTGGTCCTGCTGGGCATCATGGTCGCCCTGATCAACAAGGCCGGCGGTTCTGCCGCATTCGGCCGCTGGGCTGAAACCCATATCAAGACCCGCGTGGGCGCCATGCTGGCCACGTTCCTGCTGGGCGTTCTGATTTTCATTGACGACTACTTCAACTGCCTGACGGTCGGCAGCGTTATGCGGCCCGTAACGGACGGCCACAAGATTTCCCGCGCAAAGCTGGCTTATCTGATCGACGCGACCGCCGCTCCCGTATGTATGATTGCTCCCATCTCCTCCTGGGCCGCCGCTGTGTCCGGCATGGTGGAAGGTGAGGACGGCATTGCCCTTTTTGTCAAGGCGATTCCCTACAACTTCTATTCCCTTCTGACCTTTGTCTTCATCATCGCGCTCGCGCTGATGAAGTTTGATTACGGCCCCATGCGCCTGCATGAGATGAATGCTCAGCTCAACGGCGATCTGTTCACCTCCGGCGAACAGAAAGAGGATGAGGACGCTGCCTCTTATTCCCCGAAAGGCCGCGTGATCGATCTGATCCTGCCGATTCTGATGCTTGTTGCCTTCTGCATCATCGGCATGATCTATGTCGGCGGCTTCTTTGACGGCGTGCCCTTCATCGACGCTTTCGGCGGCACGGACGCCTCCGTGGGCCTGCCCTGGGGCGCCATCATCGCGCTGGTGCTGACGGTGATCTACCTGATCTGCCGCCGCACGCTGACCTTTAAGGAAGCCATGAGCTGCATCACCAAGGGCTTCGTCGCCATGGTGCCCGCGCTGCTGATCCTCACGCTGGCCCTGAGTCTGAAGAACATGACCGGCCTTCTGGGCGCGTCCGACTACGTCTACGACGTGATGTTCAACGCGGCACCCGGCCTTGCAAACTTCCTGCCCGCCATCTTCTTCATCGTGGCCGTGTTCATCGCCTTCTCCACCGGCACCAGCTGGGGTACCTTCGGCATCCTGATCCCCATCGTAACCTACGTCATGGCCGCAACCCCCGAACTGATGATCATCGGCATCTCCGCCTGCCTGGCCGGCGCTGTCTGCGGCGACCACATCAGCCCCATCTCCGACACCACCATCATGTCCTCCGCAGGCGCACAGTGCGACCACGTGAACCACGTGTCCACGCAGATCCCGTACGCGCTGACTGTGGCGGCCGTCAGCTTCGTGGGCTACATCATCTGCGCTTTCGTCCAGACGATCTGGATCGTCCTGCCCATCACGATTGCCCTGCTGCTGTGCGTCCTCTTCATTCTGCGTGCAGCTCAGAACAAAAAGAGCGCATAAGCTTTCCGATCACCTGCAGAAACGGCGGCAGAAAATCTGCCGCCGTTTTTTCTGCGCCGGTTTTCGCCCGGCAGGCGCATTTTTTTCATTGACATCCCCCGCCGCCGGTGGTACTGTGTGTCAAGATTCGTTCCGAAGGAGAACACATCATGAAAAAAGAGTACTTTTTCGCCGCGGTGTCCATCATCTGCTGGGGCTCCACCGCTGCCGTCACCAAGCTGCTTCTGGGCGCCAGCAGCAGCATGCAGATTCTGTTTTACAGCTCGTTTCTGGCGACCGCCGCGCTTTTCATCTTCAACGCCGCCGGCAAACGTCTGCACGCCCTGCGCGCTTACCGGGGCCGGGATTACGCGCGTCTGATCCCGCTGGGGCTGCTTGGGCTTTTTGTCTACAACCTGCTCCTTTACACGGGCATTGACCGGATGCTCGCACAGGACGCGTTTATCCTGAATTACCTCTGGCCGATTATGACGGTCGTGTTCTCCTGCATCGTTCTGAAGGAAAAAATGACCGGCCGCACAGTCATTGCGCTGATCATCTCCTTCGTCGGCGTGGCTGTGGTCCTGACCAAGGGCGACATCGCCTCGCTGGGCATGTCGGACGCGCTCGGCGTTGCCTGTTCCCTGGCCGCCGCCGTCTGCTACGGACTGTTTTCCGCGCTCAACAAGCGTGAGTCCGGCGATCCCTTTGTCAATATGATGCTGTATTATGCCGCCAGCACTGTCGTTTCCGGCGTCTATCTGGCCGCCGCCGGCGAGCTGACGCTTCCGGAAGCCGGCCAGCTGCCCGGCCTTCTCTGGATCGGCATTTTCGTCCATGCGCTGGGCTACTCCTGCTGGGCCAACGCCCTGAAAATCGGCAACACGGCCCGGATCTCCAACCTGGCGTTTGTCACGCCGTTTCTGTCTCTGGTATACATCTTTTTCCTGCTGCACGAAAAAATCGGACTGTTCTCCGTGCTGGGCCTTGTGATCATCATTTTCGGCGTTCTGTTCCAGATGAAAAAAAGTCCCGCGTCCGCCGCTGCCGGGTCATCCCGCTGAAAGCGGCGCCGGCGCATGAAAGCTGCGGCTGTGCATTGCATTTCCACTGCTCCCGGTATAGAATCAGAATACATCATTCCATAATTCGGAGGGTCATGAAATGACAGGCAGAGAACGCTTTCTCGGCGCGATTGAGCGCACGCCCATTGACCGCATTCCCCGGTACGACGGATTCTGGGAGGAAACACTGAACGAGTACGGCAAAACACCGCAGGAATTGGCACAGGAGTTTGAATATGACGCCGTCATGTTCGCCCTTGACTCCTCCATGCGTTTTCCCACGCGGCGCATCGACCTGGGCACACAGGAGGAAGGGTGGGACCGCTACGGTTTCCACATGAAGCGCAACAAAGGCCGCTCCACGCTGCACTACCTGGACTTTGCCACCGCGGCGCCGGAGGACTGGGAAAAACACCGGCACCGCTTTACCGTGGACAAAACCGGCGAGAGCCGTGTGGACACCGACGCTTTTTTCCTGCGCACGTCGCCGGCTCCCTCCTGGCAGGAAGCCGTGGACCGGATCAACGCCTCCGGCGGCGACAAATTCCGCTTCATCAACTTCTACGGCCCATGGGAGGGCACCTGGCGGCATCACGGTTTTGAAAACACACTGATGGACATGATCTGTGAGCCGGACATGGTGGAAGACATGTTTGATCTGTACACTGACACGGCACTGGGCGCCCTGGACTACGCGCTTGAGCTGGGCATGCAGGCAGACGCCGTCTGGCTGGTTGAAGACCTGGGCTCCACCCGCGCGCCGCTGTTTTCCCCGGATCTGTACCGCCGGCTTCTGAAGCCGCGGCACGCCCGGATTATGGACTTCGCCCACGCCCACGGACTGAAGGTCGTCATGCACAGCTGCGGCGAGGTTTCCGCCTTTATCCCGGATCTGATCGACGTGGGGCTGGACGTCCTCGAGGCGCTGCAGGCCAACACCACGCTGCATGTCGCCAGGCTCAAGGCGCAGTATGGCAGCCGCCTGAGCTTTATGGGCAACATCAGCGTGCAGAAGATGGCTGAAGGCGGCGGCGCCATCCGCCGGGAAATGGAAGAGAAAATCATTCCGGCCATGCAGGGCGGCGGATACATCTACCACAGCGACCACAGCATCCCGCCGGAGGTCACCTACGATAAGTACTGCGATGTGATGCGCATTCTGGACGAGATCGGAAAATACTGATACGCGCAAAAACCGGCGGGCATGAGAAAATGCCCGCCGGTTTTTTCTGCGCTGAAGCTGCGCTTATTTTCCGTCATCCACGATATGCACGTTCAGGTGGTCATAGGTCATCACCACACCGGCTTCGTCAAACGCCCGCTTGACGTTTTCAATCAGCCGGCCGCGCACATCCAGAAATTCGCCTGTGGCGCACCAGGCCCGGACGACATACTCAATGCTGCTGGCTTTGTAGTCATTGACGCCCACAAAAAGCGCCGGTTCCTCCAGCACACCCGCCGTCTGTCCGGCCGCCGCCCGCAGCGCCTGCTTCACCTGCTCCACCGGACAATCATATGAGGCCGTGAACATCAGGTCGATCCGGCGTTTGTCATTGGCCGAGTAGTTCACCAGCCTGGCCGCGGCCACATCCTTGTTGGGAATGCTGATCATCCGGTTATCCGGCGTGTTCAGCTGCGTATAGACAAGGCTTACGCTGATCACAGTCCCCGCCTCGCCGCCGCACTCTATATAGTCGCCCGGACGGAACGGCTTTGTCACCAGCAAAAGCACGCCGCTGGCAAAGTTCGAAAGCGTGTCCTGCATGGCCAGGGATGCAGCCAGTCCTGCAATGCTGAACACCGCCAGCAGGGAGCTGACCGGAATTCCCACTTGGTCCGCCACCATCAGCAGCGCCACAAAATACAGGGCAATGTGAATCAGCGGCCGCACAAAGGACCCGATGGCCGCGTCCACCCTGTGCTTTTCCAGAACACGATCCATCACCTTTGAGGCCAGCCGGATCACCGCAAGACAGATCAGAAGCAGCAGAACAGCCGAGAGAAGCCGGCCCACGGTGATTCCGCCGATGCTGAAATCAAATATCCGGTTCAGCGTTTCTTCCATACAATCCCTTCCCTTTCGTTTACATGCTATTCTATCAGGCGCGGCGCATAATTTCAACCATCCGCCGCATCCGCGCCCGTTTTCCGCCCGGCACAGCAAAAATTCCCTCCGGAGCTCTTTTTTCCCGCTCCGCCCCGGATAGACGGCAGATTCATCCCCGATTAATCACAATTTCTGTGCATACAGGCATGGCAAATGTAAAATTATTGTATAATTTTGCATGCATTCTTGCATTTAAGCAACTACACTGTTAAAATTACAGGGTGTTTTTGACAGAAGAAATTCTAAGGAGGATCATACACTATGAAATATGTCTACCTGTTTTCCGAAGGAAACGGCAGCATGAGAAACCTCCTCGGCGGCAAGGGCGCCAACCTGGCTGAGATGACCAATCTCGGCATGCCGGTACCCCAGGGCTTTACCATCACCACCGAGGCCTGCACCCGTTACTATGAGGACGGGGAAAAGATTGCGCCTGAAATTGAGCAGGAAATCTTTGAGTATCTGGGAAAAATGGAAGAGATCTGCGGCAAGAAGTTCGGTGACCTGGAAAATCCGCTTCTGGTCTCCGTGCGTTCCGGTGCCCGCGCTTCCATGCCCGGCATGATGGACACCATCCTGAACCTCGGCTTGAACGAGCAGGTTGTGGAGGTCATGGCCAAGAAGTCCGGCAATCCCCGCTGGGCATATGACTGCTACCGCCGCTTTATCCAGATGTATTCCGACGTGGTTATGGAAGTCGGCAAGAAATACTTTGAGCAGCTGATTGACGAGATGAAGGAAGCCCGCGGCGTTCATATGGACACCGAGCTGACCGCTGAAGACCTGAAAGAGCTGGCCGAGCAGTTCAAGGCCGAATACAAAGCCAAGATCGGCGAAGACTTCCCGTCCGATCCCAAGGTCCAGCTGATGGGCGCCGTGCGCGCCGTGTTCCGCAGCTGGAACAATCCCCGCGCCATTGTTTACCGCCGCATGAACGACATCCCCGGCTCCTGGGGCACTGCCGTCAACGTGCAGATGATGGCCTTCGGCAACCTGGGCAACACCTCCGGCACCGGCGTTGCGTTCACCCGCAACCCCGCCACCGGCGAAAAGGCCCTTTACGGCGAATTCCTGATGAATGCGCAGGGCGAGGACGTCGTGGCCGGCGTGCGCACCCCGCAGTCCATTGACCAGCTGGCAGAGGTCATGCCCGCTGTATACAATCAGTTTGTGGACATCTGCCACAAGCTTGAAAACCACTACCGCGACATGCAGGATATGGAGTTCACGATTGAAAACGAGAAGCTCTACATGCTGCAGACCAGAAACGGCAAGCGCACCGCCGCTGCCGCAATGAAAATTGCCTGCGACCTGGTGGACGAAGGCATGATCAGCGAGAAGGAAGCCATCTGCATGATCGACCCCAAGCAGCTGGACGCACTTCTGCACCCCCAGTTTGATGCCAAGGCCCTGAAAAAGGCCGTTCCTGTTTCCAACGCCCTGGCCGCCTCTCCCGGCGCAGCCTGCGGCCGTATCGTATTCACCGCTGACGACGCCAAGGCCTGGGCACAGAACGGTGAAAAGGTTGTGCTTGTCCGTCTGGAGACCAGCCCCGAGGACATCGAGGGCATGGCTGCCGCTCAGGGTATCCTCACTGTCCGCGGCGGCAGAACCAGCCACGCGGCCGTTGTTGCCCGCGGCATGGGCACCTGCTGCGTCGCCGGCTGCGGCGCCATCAAGATGGACGAGGCCAACAAGAAGTTTGAACTGGCCGGCCGCACCTATCATGAGGGCGACTGGATCAGTCTGGACGGCTCCACCGGCAACATCTACGGCGAAGCCATCCCCACCGTGGACGCCACCATCGGCGGCGAATTCGGCCGCATCATGGATTGGGCCGACAAGTACCGCAAGATGCGCGTGCGCACCAACGCTGACACGCCCCGTGACGCACGTCAGGCCCGCAAGTTCGGCGCCGAGGGCATCGGCCTTTGCCGCACCGAGCATATGTTCTTTGAGGCTGACCGCATTGCCGCCTTCCGTGAGATGATCTGCGCTGAGACCGTTCAGCAGAGACAGGCTGCCCTGGCCAAGATTGAGCCCATGCAGCAGTCCGACTTTGAAGGCATGTACGAGGCGATGGAAGGCTATCCCATCACCGTGCGCTTCCTGGATCCCCCGCTGCACGAGTTCGTTCCCACAGAAGAGGACGATATTGAGCTTCTCGCCAAGGCGCAGCACAAGTCCGTGCCGGAGATCAAGGCAATCATTGAGTCCCTGCACGAGTTCAACCCCATGATGGGTCACCGCGGCTGCCGCCTGTCCGTCACCTATCCTGAAATTGCCATCATGCAGACCAACGCCGTCATCAAGGCCGCGCTGAATGTTCAGGCCAGACATCCCGACTGGACGATCGTTCCCGAGATCATGATCCCCCTGGTCGGCGAGGTGAAAGAGCTTGCGTACGTCAAGGGTCTGGTTGTGTCCACCGCTGACAAGCTCATCGCAGAGGCAAACAGCAGCATGAAGTACAAGGTCGGCACCATGATCGAGATCCCGCGTGCCGCTCTGACGGCCGATGAAATTGCCAAGGAAGCTGAGTTCTTCTCCTTCGGCACCAATGACCTGACCCAGATGACCTTCGGCTTCAGCCGTGACGATGCCGGCAAGTTCCTGGAAGAGTACTACGCCAAGAAGATCTACGAGTCCGATCCCTTCGCACGTCTGGACCAGAAGGGTGTCGGCAAGCTGGTCAAGATGGCCGCAGAGCTGGGCCGCAGCGTGCGCCCGGATCTGAAGCTGGGCATCTGCGGCGAGCACGGCGGCGATCCCTCCAGCGTGGAATTCTGCCACAGCGTGGGTCTGAACTACGTCTCCTGCTCTCCCTTCCGTGTACCGATCGCCCGTCTGGCCGCCGCTCAGGC
>JAEDDG010000038.1 GCA_016293865.1 Oscillospiraceae bacterium
GGGTCTGAGCAGCGGGGAATGTGTGCAAGGGGTTAAGACCCCTTGCGCGTTCAATCAAACAGGTTTTTCGCACTTCCTGAAGTTCGAAAAACCGCACGCAGTGTGTCGAAAATACTTTTTCGACACACTGTGCTCCGGCGCACATATGTGCGCCGGAGCAGAATATCGGGGCAAATGCGGAAGATTAATAATTTTCGGCCTTGACCATGAAGTAAGCCTGCGGATGCTTGCACACCGGGCACAGCTGCGGGGCCTTTTTGCCGATGACCAGGTGGCCGCAGTTGGAGCACTGCCAGATGACGTCGCCGTCCTTGGAGAAGACTTTGCCTTCCTTCACATTGTCCAGAAGCTTGAGATAACGGGCTTCATGGCCTTTTTCAATTTCACCGACCATCTGGAAGAGGGCGGCAATATCATTGAAGCCTTCTTCTCTGGCTTCCTTGGCAAAGCCGGCGTACATGTCGGTCCACTCATAGTTTTCGCCGGCGGCGGCATCTGCCAGATTGGCAGCGGTGTCCGGGATGGCGCCGTCATGCAGAAGCTTGAACCAGATCTTTGCATGTTCTTTCTCGTTCCGGGCGGTTTCTTCAAACAGCTCGGCGATCTGAACATAACCGTCCTTGCGGGCCTTGGAGGCATAATAGGTGTATTTGTTTGTCGCCTGAGACTCGCCTGAAAATGCAGTCATGAGATTTGCTTCAGTTTTTGAACCTTTCAATTCCATTGTAAAAACTCCCTTCATTAAAAAATAAGAATCATTATCGATTTATTGATTTTATAATATATGTTTTGTTCGGATTTGTCAAGAATTATTTTAGCACCGGCTGTATTTTTACTCCGCCGGCTGAATTATATACCAATATGTTTGCAATTCGGCATTCATACATGGGAACCGGTCATGGAATTTCCGCCGGATATCAGGGAGGAAATGCGGATGCACAGAGTGATACTGCATGCGGACATCAACAACTGCTTTGCCAGCATTGAGTGCCTGTACAATGCGTCTTTGCGCGGAAAGCCTGTGGCTGTTGCCGGAGATGTGCAGGCACGGCACGGGATCATTCTGGCAAAGACGGAGCAGGCGAAAGCGATGGGCGTACGGACGGGGGAACCCATCTGGCAGGCAAGGCAGAAATGCCCGGAGCTTGTGACGGTTCTCCCGCATTTTGACCGGTATCTGCGCTTTTCACGGATGACGCGCCAGATTTATGAGGAATATACGGATAAAGTGGAACCTTTCGGACTGGATGAGGCGTGGCTGGATGTAACCGGGTGCGGAGCAGACGATGAGACCGGGATGCGGACGGCAGAGGAGCTGCGGCGGCGGGTGAAGTTTGAGTGCGGCGTTACGATTTCAGTTGGAGCGGCGGATAATAAAATTTTTGCCAAGCTGGGGTCGGATATGAAAAAGCCGGATGCCGTTACAGTCATTACGCCGGAAAATTTCCGGCAGAAGGTATGGCCTCTGCCCGTACAGGAGCTGCTGTATGTGGGACGCAGCACCGGGCGGAAACTGGCCGGGTACGGCGTGCGGACCATCGGGGAACTGGCCGGCACGGATCCGCGGGCACTGAAATGCTGGCTGGGGAAAACGGGAGAGATGCTGCATGTATTTGCCAACGGCGGAGACAGAACGCCGGTGATGGTGAGCGGCGCTGAAAGCGAGATCAAAAGCATCGGAAACAGCACAACCACGCCCTGCGACCTGCAGAATGATGAAGATGTCGGCGTGGTTTTCTGGATACTGTGCGAGAGCGTGGCGGAGCGGATGCGCAGCCATGGCCTGATGGCACAGACGGTTCAGATCAGCGTCCGGGCCAGCGACCTGGAGACCTTTGAGCGGCAGGTAAAACTGGAAAGGCCCACGGTGCTGGCAAAGGATTTGCATCAGGCGGCCGCAGCGCTGTTTGCAGCCAATTACAGCTGGCGCCGTCCGGTACGGATGGTGGGCGTCCGGGCCTGCGGACTTATGCCGGATTCGGCGGCTGTACAGACAATGCTTTTTGAAAGCGAGGCCCGGCGGATTCGCCGGGAGACGCTGGAGCGCACTGTGGACGATCTGCGCCGCCGGTTCGGACACGCCTGTATCGGCCGGGCGTCGGTTGCCATGGATCCCCGGTTCGGCCGGCTGAATCCAAAGGAGGACAATGTGGCGCATCCGGTTTCCTTTTTGAAGCCCGGCGGGTTTGTATAGGGAGCCCGGCGGGGAAAATGAGCGCACAGGACATGAAAAGCGGCGCGCCTCCGGGGGACGGAGACGCGCCGCTTCAATTCTGTGTCAGCGTGCGAACCAGCGGATCGGATGGCGCTCAAAACCGCGGGACGGTTTGAGCGTATACGGATCGTAATACAGCGTGGCGATCCGGCCGTCAGAACGCACGACATTCCAGCCGAAATCCCAGTTTCCGCTGCTGTACTGCATGGGGATGGCCGGCGCTACGCGCACAAACGGGCGTGTTTCCGCCACCATGCAGCCTTCCCTGTGATAAAAGTAATGCGGTCCGGTCTGAACGAACACCGTGTGATCCAGCGCGTCGCCGCAGATGCCGGAAATGCCGACCTTCAGCTCGCAGCCATCCAGGGACGCGGCTTCAATGTCGCGCACGTTGCCGGACAGTACGTTGCCGTTTTCATCGCAGGAACAGATTTCTTCCCAGCAGTCGTTGACCATGAAGCGGTAGGAGAAGAAATCATAGATGAAGTTGGAGCAGGGGGCGTTGGTGTTTTGGTCAAAGCTGCTCATCAGATGGTATTTGCTTTCCAGAATGGGCGTGTCCTTGACGTTCGGGTCATAGACGCCGCCGTCCAGGAAAGGACGCGCAATGGACTGAAAACCGTTTTCATTGTACATGAAAAAGGACATGGACGCCCGGGGACCGAAGCGGTCCGGCAGCTGCACCGGCTGGCGGAAGGTCATCATAGCGGCAACCCAGCGATCATCAAGCAGATAGGTGCAGGGGAAGTCGGAAACCTCCTGAATCAGGTCATCGTTGTCGGAGCTTGCATCGATATGCTCATTGTGCTGGAAACCGGTATAGATACGCAGATCGGCACCGCGGCGGATGGCGTCGCGCAGAGCCTCGGCACTGCCGGCGGTAATATTGCGCTGGGAATCATATTCCAGAACGCTGTTCCATTTTGTAGGCATATGGGATATCTCCTTATCTTGAAATATGTTGAATTATATCAGACTCGGGGAGCCGGGAAAAGGTCTGAACACAGCTTAAAATATCCGGAGATGTTCAGATTGAGCAAGAAATCAGAGAATTCCGGCCGGAAGATGAAAAAAATAAAAAATCCTGAAATTTGGTATTGATTTTACAGAGGAGCTGTGCTATTATATCAACCGTCGGCTCTGGCCGATTAAAATGAGATGGGGGCGTAGCTCAGCTGGGAGAGCGCCTGAATGGCATTCAGGAGGTCAACGGTTCGATCCCGTCCGTCTCCACCACGCCGGAGCAGTTTTGCTCCGGCGTTTTTCTTGTATTTTATACGCTTTGCAGAATTGGAGGATATAAAAATGAAGGTAACAAAAGATATGACCATGGGCCAGATGCTGGATATGGACCGCGGAATTGCGTATATCCTGATGCAGTGCGGCATGCATTGCGTCGGCTGCCCCTCTTCCATCGGCGAGAGCCTTGAGGAGGCCTGCGCAGTTCACGGCCTGAACAGCGACGATGTGCTGAAAGCCATCAATGATTATCTGGAGACAAAGTAATCAGGAAATACAGAGCGTTAAAAAGCGCGCCGCAATGCTGCGGCGCGCTTTTTCGTTATCCGCGTCCGATGATGCGGGAAACCTCACGAACCCGCGCGTCAATCGCATCCGGCGGGACCTGATCGGCGACGCCGAGAATCATCCGCTGGTCGTCCAGCGCAAGGAGCTTCTGAATATGGGATTCAAACTGCCGGTCGGTAAAGGCGGGTGTAAACATAGCGCCGGGCAGGCCGCCCCAGATGAAAATATCCGCGCCGGCCTCTGTCCGCAGCGCCTCCGGCGGGATGTCGCCCACCGGAGCCGGCGTCACTGCCTCTGCAATGTCAAAGCCGGCACTGTGCAGCTTGCCGAGGCAGGGCTTCAGCGTGCCGTCAATGTGAATGGATACGGTTTTTCCGGCTTTATGCAGGATATCAGTCACACGCCGGTAATAAGCCAGATTATACCGGTCAAAAAATGAGCCGGTAATCTCGCTGGAGAGATTTTCCGCAAACTCTGTCAGCGGCGCGCCGGAACCGGCCAGAATGTCAAAAACGGGCATCTGGGCCTCCTCAATCCGGGTCAGGCAATCCTCAAATTCATCGGGGTCGTCTGCGAAAAGCTCCACCGTACACGCCACGCCGGCCCACCGGGCCAGCAATTTCTGAATGGGCGCGACGGAAACCGGCGCCAGTTCCACAGCAACGCCGTCTTCCCCGTACAGGGCGTCCCGCTGCCGGAAGGGTTCATAGTCCGGCAGGTAGCGGATTTGCTCGAAAATGTGCGCCATGACTTTCAGATCTTCCAGGTTTTTTACAAAGTGCTCCGTGTATGCATAGGAATAATTGGACGGCAGATATCTCTGGACGCTGGTCAGTTCGCCGTATTTTGTGCGGTATCTGGAGACAATGCCATCCGGCGTCACCTGCTCATCAAAACTGACGCCGCCGGAATATTCAACGCGGTAGGTCTGCGGCGCATAAAAGCAGATGCCGACCTTCCGGTCCCGGTAAAAGCGGACCTCGCCCGCGGGCCCTTTGTATTTTTCCGGCAGGCAGCCGCGCTGTGCCAGGGAAAAATAGTAATATGAGAGGTCGCCGAACCATGGGATCAAATCGGTCCGTTCACCGTGTATGCGCTTCCAGAAATCACTGCGGATAGACATGGCGTTCTCCTTTCCGGATGGTGGGGCAGCAGCCGTCAGACTCTGCGCGCCTCAATGCCGGTCAGCGCGGCAAACTGTTCCAGCTCCTGCGTCAGATCTCCGTAGGCCAGCGCAAAATGCTGTCCGGCGTATTCCTGACACAGCTTTTTTACACTGCCGTCGAGCGTCACGTTCAGGGCCGGCATGCAGCCGCCGCGCGGCTGGGTTTCAATACCGGTGCCTGTGCCGTAAAGCAGATGATAGGTGCCGATATCTTCGACAAGCCGCAGATAAGTGACTTTCTCAGGCCGCAGGACACCGCAGACCTGTACGCCGGAAAAGCCGGGGTGTTCCATGAACTTCTGAACGTACGGCGTACCCTGCGCCATGCTGAAGGGCATGAAGCCGCAGGGAGAGAACTGCACGGTGTTGTCCCAGTGGGTCAGCGCGTCGCCATACCAGGATACCTGGCCGGAAAGGCAGTGCAGCAGAAGCATGGATACTGTATTCAGAATGTCGCCTTCGCAGGATGCGGTGATGCCGTCCTCTGCCAGAAGAGAGAGCGCAACACAGGGGACAGCCCTGTATTCCTTGGAGAGCTCATACTGGCACTTGAGATTGACCGCTGCCCAGCCTTTTTCCGCGCAGAAACGGCGCAGCGCCGCATACATAGCCATGGTCCGGCGGAGCATTTCAGGCGCTGCATCCGCTTTGACCCGGGCGACGGCGTGCAGACGGGCCAGAGCCGCGTCCACCTCGGCTGCCGGTACGCCCTCAGATGCACGCAGGAGGGAATATGTATCCATCTGCTCAATTTCCGGGCCGATTTTATAGCGCATCAGAACGTGATCAAAGGTGCCGGTATAGATGCTCATGGATGTGTAGCCGAAAAGACCGATTTTTGCGTAAAACAGCGCGTCGACAGCGGCTGCCGCGCTGGAGAAGCTCCTGAGCTGTGCCCGCGCGGAAGGATCCTTCCAGCTGGCGATCAGCATGGGGCAGGGGAGACCCAGCCGCTGCACAACACCGGCAAACATGGCGGCGGACACATAGGAGCCCGTGCTGTCCATCCTGCCGTTGATTTCTTCCACGGGAAAGCCCCAGAGCATACAGGGGCGGCCGCGCAGTTCCTTGAGCGCGGTCATGACTACGTTGCACTCCACCCAGCTGGTCAGTACAAGGATTGCGCCGCAGCAGTCCTGCGTTTCCACAAGCGCCCGTGCCGCGGCTGCCGCCTCCTGATCCGTTGTGGCGATGGGATGCACTTCGGCATGAATAAAAGGCAGGCCGTCTGCGCAGCTGATCACTTCGCGCTGGATCGCCGCGGTGGTTTCACCAAGATAGTCCGCATGGCCGATCCATAAAAAACCGACTTTTTTCATAGAAATATCGCCGCCATTTCTTAAAATCTCAAATGCAATCGTTTGCATTTTTTGCTAAAATAACATATCCGCCGGGTGAAGTCAAGCATGCCGGCGCATGTTATGCAGATTCGCGGACGATCAGTTCCGGAACGAGGCGGATATGTGCGGTGTCCTGCGCGGTACCGGGTTCGCCGGATTCAAGCCGGCGCAGAAGCAGCTGTGCTGCGTTCTGTCCAATGTCGGAGGCCGGCTGCCGGATGGTGGTGAGCTTTTTGTACAGGAAATCGGAAATGCGGATGCCGTCATAGCCCACAAGGCTCAGCTGGCGGGGGATATCCAGTCCCATTTCGATGGCCGCGCGCATGGCGCCTACGGCGATGTTGTCTCTGGCGGCAAAAATCGCGGTAGGCAGCGGGCCGCGTTCGGCAAGCGCACAGAGACCTGCGTAGCCGCCGTTTACGGAAAGATCGCTGCTGACGCACAGCGCCTGCTGCTGCGGGTCAAGCCCGGCGCTCTTCATGGCTGCGATAAAAATATCCATACGGTGCCGGGTGACGCGGTCGGCAATGCAGCCGATGCGCGTGTGTCCTTTTTCACGCAGATAGGCCACGGCGGCCCCGATGCCTGCGTGTTCGTCAACGCTTACGCAGTCCAGCGCGGGGCAGGCCTGGAGCGGGTCGCACAGAATCACCGGCAGCTGCCGGCGCAGCGTCAGCAGCTGCGCTTCAGCCTGAGGGGACGGCGCACAGACCACCAGCGCGTCCACGCGCTTTCCGATCATCGTGCGTATGGCGCGCAGTTCGGATTCCGGGTCAAAGCGTGTGCCGGACAGGATCAGACTGTAGCCGTGCTGAACCATGACCTGCTCCATGGCATCCACAATATGTGCGTAAAAAGCGTTGGAGATCTCCGGCACAATGACGCCGAGCGTGGAGGTTTTTCCCTGCAGCAGGCTTTTGGCCACTGCATCGGGCACATAGCCGTGCGCCTGTGCAATCCCGGAAATCCACCGGCGCGTCTCTTCCTTCACGAGCGGGCTTCCGTTCAGCGCACGGGAAACGGTCGAAGGATGCACGTGGGCGATCCGGGCAATTTCTGTGATGCTGATGGATTTGTTTTTCATGGTGTGTCCTCCGTATGTGCAGATGCGCTGTCCTGAACCGGCCGGCGCGGAGCAGAAAAACGGCAGCTATCTGCGCCTGCAGCGCCTGAGCCGGAAAAACCCGACAAGGCCAACGGCTGCAAGAAAAGCGGCAGTGATTGCCGGCCAGATACCGGCAGGCGAGGAGGTCAGAATAATGGACGTGGGGCCGTCTGCGCCGCCGATGATGCCGACGCCTGCATTGACGGGCGGGAAGGAATGTGTAAAGAGGGCAAAGCCGGCAAGCCACAGCAGGCTGAGAAGTGCGAGCGCGAGAAAAGCAAAGCGCCAGGGGCTTTTGCGGAAGGTGTATTCTTTCATCTGCTCATTCAGACATTTTGCGGCCTGCGCCGGCGTACCCAGCGCAGCCATAATCTCTGCGTCCGTTTCACCCTGTTCCCGGCGGGCAATGAAAGAGGTGGCAAAATCGTTCATAACACGGACCTTCAGCTTGAGCGGCAGCTGCAGGCGGCGCTCAACAGCGTTCATATACCGCTTGACTGGCGGCAGAAACTGTACGTTTTCAGTGCGGTTGTGTTTCATCTCTTTCCACTTCCTTTGTAAATGATTCCACAGCGCCAACAAATGCAGTCCAGACGTCTTTGCGGCGGGCGTATTCCCGGCGGCCCTGTTCGGTTGCGGTGTATATTTTTTTCGGCGCCGCGCGGCTTTTGCCCTGGAACCAGCTGGACTCAATCATCCCGTCGTCCTCCAGCCGGTAGAGAATGGGGTACAGAGTCCCTTCCTTCAGCACAAACAGGCCGCCGGAACTGTCCTTTAATTTCTGGAGAAGCTCATATCCGTAAGCGGGGGCGGCGCAGATCAGCGCCAGAACGAGCATTTCCAGAACGCCCTTTTTCAGCTGCTGTAAAAACCGGTCATCCATATACAAATACTCCGAATATTAAAATATTTAGCAAGGCTAAATATAATATATCAGCCTGGAGATATCATGTCAAGAAGAAACTGCGGCCGGCGCAGACAAAAGCGGCTTCCGGAGTGGACCGGAAGCCGCTTTTATCCATGTATGAAGATTTTATGCCGATGCGCGGATTATTTGGCAAGCATTTTTTCAAAAACATTTTTCAGCTTGCACTGGTAGCAGAGAATGACGCCCAGGACAGCACCCACGACTGCCTGCAGAATCTGGTAGGGCAGCTTCAGAATGGCGTACTCCGGCGTGCTGTAAATAAATGCGCGGCCCAAAGAGTAGCCCACAACCATGATCACGGCGCCGATGGCTACACCGACAATGGAGGCGGCCATCGGGTGCTTTTTCAGCATGCGGCGGGTGCACAGGGAGATCACCACTGCCTGCAGGCCGTGGGTAACCAGGGAGACAAACATGGGCGTGGGATAGAAAATTGCGTCGCCGATAAACGCGCCGACGCCGCCCACCATAAAGGCAGCCAGCGGATCCAGAAGAATGGCGGCCGTGCAGATGATGACGTCGTTCAGATAGAAATGGCCGCCCGGGACGGGAACGCCGAAAGAACTCATAATGATGTTCAGCGCCATGAAAACTGCTGTAAAAGTGATCCACCGGGTGATGCTGCGGTTTTTGCTGGGTGCGAGGTCAGACATGATTATTCACTCCTTGACTTACTGTTGCACATAGGATACAATAAATTCTGGTGCTATAAAATTATCAGAAAAGGAATTTTTTATATAACCAGATGCTGACATATAATCTGAATGAGCGAAACGGGATGTCACGTTATCAGTATTTGTACACGTGCATCAAAAACGATATTCTGAGCGGCGCGCTGACTGCCGGGGAGCGGCTGCCGTCCAAACGGGCGTTGGCGGAGCACCTGGGAATCAGCGTGCTGACGGTGGAATATGCCTATCGCCTCCTTGAAGAGGAGGGATATGTGACCGCCCGGCAGCGCAGCGGCTTTTTTGTCCACGGGCTGGCTGCCGCCGCGCCGGTCGTGCCGGTATGTCCTCCGTCTGCGCCGCTGCCGGCGCCCGCGCAGAGCGACAGCGCCGCTGCGGACATTGACTTTCAGTTTTCTGCGTTGGCCAAGATTATGCGCCGGGTCATTACGCAGTATGACCGCCGGCTGATGACCAAGCCGCCCCGCTGCGGCTGCCTGGAATTGCGGCAGGCACTGTCGGATTATCTTTTGCGCTACCGCGGAATGCATGCGCCGGCAGAGCGGATTATCGTGGGGTCCGGTTCGGAATATCTCTACGGCATCATTGTTCAGCTTCTGGGACGTGACCGGATTTACGGTCTGGAAGATCCGTCGTACGAAAAAATACGCGCTGTTTATGAGGCAAACGGCGCTGTTTGCCGGATGCTGGCCATGGATGCCGGCGGCATTGCGACCGGTGCGCTGAACGCCACGGATGCGCAGGTGCTGCATGTGACGCCGTTTCACAGTTATCCCACGGGAATTACTGCCAGCGCCGCCAAACGCTTTGAGTACCTGACCTGGGCCGGCAGGCGCGGGGGGCTGATTGTTGAGGATGATTTTGACAGCGAATTTGCGGTAGGCGTCCGGCCGGTGGAGACCATTTATTCCATGGACCGTAGCGGCAGCGTGATCTATCTGAATACGTTTTCGAAAAGTCTGGCGCCGTCCATGCGTCTGGGCTATATGATCCTGCCGGAGGAGCTGATGGCCCTCTATGAGCAAAAGCTGGGCTTTTACGCATGCACGGTTCCGGTATTTGATCAGATTGTGCTGGCCCGGTTTATTGCGGAAGGATATTTTGAGCGGCATCTGAACCGTGTGCGCCGCGCGCTGCGTCAGGCGCAGAAGCAGGAGGATACTTAAACATACAGCAAGGCGGCGGGAATATCCCGCCGCCTTGATTCTGCAGCTCTGTGGAGCCGGAGCTGTGCTGCCGGCCGGCTCAGCTGGTTTGAAGTGCGTCCTGATCCGCCGGGCCGCTGATTTTTTTCAGCGCTTTTCTGAACTGAATGGAGAAAAGCGTGACGGCAAATGCCACGGAAAGAAAATCCGCCACCGGCTCGGCCGTGTAAACGGCCATGGCCGGGTCGCCGGGGAAAAGGGCCGGCATGAGATAAATCAGCGGCAAAAGCAGAATAAACTTGCGCATAATGGCCACTGTAATGGATTCCTTGGCGCGCCCGATGGAAATGAAGGTCATCTGGCAAGCAATCTGCGCACCGAAGACAAATAAAACGGCGAAATAGCGCCGGCAGGCCGTTGCTGTGAATGCAATCAGCTCCGGATCCGGAGTGAAAATGCGCGCAAACACATTTGGAGCCGCCATAATCAAAGCCCATAGGATGGTAGAGAAAGCCAGGCTGATTTTCAGCAGCAGGAAAAAGGTGGCTTTGACCCGTTCCGGCTTGCGCGCGCCGAAATTGTAGCTGGTAATGGGCTGCGCGCCCTGGGCCAGCCCCTGCAGGGGAAGCATGGCAATCTGCATGACGCTTGTGAGAATGGTCATTGCGCCGACGGCCGGATCTCCGCCGTACTGCAGCAGAGAGGCGTTGAAGCACACGCTGATGACGCTTTCGCTGGCGGTCATGATGAAGGGCGCCAGCCCCAGCGCCATGCAGGGCAGAAGAAGGTGCATATCCGGCCGGATGTATTTGAGCCGGAAACGCAGTATGCTTTTTTTGCTGTGGAGGAACAGGAGAACCCATGTGCAGGAAATTGCCTGGGACAGAACGGTTGCCAGCGCTGCGCCCTGCACGCCCATGCCGCAGATGAAAATAAAAACGGGATCGAGAATGATGTTGCTGACAGCGCCGATCAGCACAGTATACATTCCGGTTTTGGCATATCCCTGGCCGGTGATGAACGCGTTCATTCCCAGCGTCAGCTGGACGAAAACAGTGCCGAGCGCGTAGATGTTCATATAACCAGCTGCGAAGGCAATGGTGTTTTCACTGGCACCGAAGGCCAGCAGAAGCGGCCGGTTCCAGAGCAGAAGGATCACTGTCAGCAGGGCGGACAGAATCAGCTGCAGCGCGAGACAGCTGTTCATAATCCGGGTGGCCTGGTCATTCTCCCCCTTACCCATGCAGATTGACGCTCTGGGCGCGCCGCCGGAGGCGACAAGGGAAGCAAAGGCGGAGACAATCAGGATGATCGGCAGGCACACGCCCACGCCGGTCAGTGCCAGATCGCCGTTTTCCGGCATGTGGCCAATATATATGCGGTCGACGATATTGTAGAGCATGTTGATCAGCTGCGCGGCCACGGTGGGGATGGCGAGCTTCCGCAGAAGCTTGCCGACAGGCTCTGTACCCAGAAAGTCATTGTTTATCTGTGCCAATTGGCTTCATCTCCCTTAAGGCGGCCGCGGCATTTGCTGCGATGCGTTCATTCATGCTGCTGAATACGGTGATTTCCTGCGGGGAGAACCCGCTGAGAAGCTGCGCGGCAAATGTGTGCCGGACCTGATGCAGCTCGGCAATAATCGGTGCGGCCTTCGGCGTCACCGTCAGATGCATCCGCCGCCTGTCTTTCATATCCTGCTGCCGGACCAGAAGCTCCTTGCGGATCAGCGCGTCCACGGCCTGGGATACATTGGCTTTGGGGATCATCCGCAGCTCAACAATATCTGTAGCTGTGTCCAGACCGGGGTTGTTGGCCAGAAAGGCCAGCACGTCAACCTCGGTCAGGGAGAGGCTGTACGTCCGGCAGACTGCCTGCTCGCTGGCTTCAAACAGTTTTATGATACGGCGGATGCTGTGCAGAAGTTCAGAACATACGTTCATGAAATCCCTCCGTTTGCCTGTATAATAGTTCGGATATGAACTATTATACAGATGAGGATCTGTTTGTCAAGCACCGGTGTGTGTGCTATACTGAGCAATACGTGAAAAATGCCGTATTGCCCGCAGGGCGGACGGCGGGCGAGTGGGGGAATGAGTGAATGACTGAAGTTTCTGATGGCGGCGCCGGTCGGTGGGCAGGCGTCGCGCTGGCGCCGTGCGCCGATTATTTGCCGGACAGCGCTGCGGCGGCTGTTGCACGGATTGCGGAGGCCATACCGGCGCTGCGGGAGATCCGGCCCGGTACGCGCGTCGCGGTCAAGGCGAATCTTGTGGCGCCGCTGCGGCCGGAGCGCGCGGGTACGACACATCCGGCGCTTCTGTCTGCGCTGACCGGATATCTGACGCAGAAAGGCGCGTCGGTTGTGATCGGCGACAGCCCCGGCGGACCGTTTACCAGAGTCTATGTGGACGGGATATATGCTGCCGCAGGACTTCGTGCCGTTCAGCAGGCAGGCGCCGAGCTGAATGAAGATTTTTCTGTCCGGACTGCGTCGTTTCCGGCAGCGGCAGCGGCTGCGCAGTTTGATTATACGGCCTGGCTGGATCAGGCGGATGTGATTGTGAATTTCAGTAAGCTCAAAACCCACGGCATGATGAGCATGTCATGCGCCGTCAAGAATATGTTCGGTGTGATTCCCGGTTTGCAGAAGCCGGAGTACCACTACCGTTATCCGCAGGCGGAGCAGTTTGCGGATATGCTGATTGATCTGAATGAGTACTTCAGGCCGCAGGTGAATCTTGTGGATGCGGTCGTGGCGATGGAGGGCTTCGGACCGACGAACGGCCGCCCGCGGCATATGGGCCTGCTGCTGGGATCGGAGAGTCCGTATACCCTGGATCTGATCTGCGCGGAGCTGATCGGTCTCGCGCCCGGTGCTGTGCCGGTCCTGACACGGGCGGCACAACGCGGACTGGCGCCGGCGTGCGCGGCGGATGTGCCTGTGACCGGCGGCAGTCCGGATGCATTCAGGGTGCCGGACTTTGACATAAGCGCTGCAAAAAACGACCTGACAGGCTTTGTTTCAGGCCGGACGGCAGCCGGGCGTGCGCTCAACCGCATTGCCGGGTGCGCGCTGGCCGCGCGGCCGGCTCTGGGACCGGTGCCCTGTGTGGCCTGCGGAAAATGTGCGTCCATGTGTCCGGCCGGCGCGATCCGCATTTCCGGCGGACGGGCGCATATTGACCGGAAGGCCTGTATCCGCTGTTTCTGCTGTCAGGAATTCTGCCCGGTCGGCGCGATGATCCCGAAACGCAGTGCAGTTGCCCGGCTTTTGATCCGCCGGAAAAGCTGAAAACCGGCCCTCTGCACATACAGAGGACCGGTCTGAAAGATGAAAGCGGATCGATGGGACTTAGGCCATTGATTCCAGGTATCTGATGATGACGGCCGCCGCCCCGTCAACGCCGATGGGCGTGCTGTCCAGAACAAGATGGAAATGCGACGGGTCGCCCCATTTCCAGTTTGTATAAGCTGCATAATAGGCGCTGCGGTGCTTGTCTGTGGAACGGATATACGTCTGTGCCCGGTCCGGCGTAAAGCCGTGGCGCTGAATGATGCGCTGTACCTTTGCTTCGTCCTGCGCCCGGATAAATACCCGCAGCACGTCTGTCCGGTCTCTCAGAACATAGTCGGCGCACCGGCCGATCAATACGCAGGGGCCTGCGTCGGCCAGGCGGCGGATTGCGGCAAACTCCGCCTGCGCCACGCGCGCGTGCGCAGGCTCTGTCTGATACTGATGCCAGAAAGAGGTCACCTGAGTCTGCATAAAATCCACAAACGGGTGTTCCAGTTTCTCATCGTACCGGCGTACGGTTTCTGCGTCAATCCTGCTGCCCTGGGCGGCCAGGGCCAGAAGTTCCTTGTCGTAAAACGGAATGTCCAGCTGCTGTGCGAGCTGACGGCCGATTTCTCTGCCGCCGCTGCCGTTCTCTCTTCCGATTGCAATGATCATTTTTTTCATCATACACCAAATCCTTTCTGTTCGGACGGGCATGCGTGCAGCCTGTGATACCCGGGTACCGGAGCGATCCGGAGGCCGCGCCATTCTGAATTCATTATAACACGCCGGAAAAAATCTTCAATAAGGAGAAAAACAATGGAGAAAATTTGTTATTTTGATGCACATTGCGATACCGTTCACGCCTGCTATATCCATGGCGCCTCCATGCGGCAGAATAACGGTCAGGCGGATTTTGAGCGCGGCCGGATGTTTGCGCGCTGGGCGCAGGTTTTTGCGCTGTATGAGAACAGCAGCCGCGCGCCGGAGGACGGGATGTTTGCGCTGCTGAAGCGCGAGCATGCGTTTTTTGAGACGGCAATGGCTGAAAATGCCGATCTGGCTGTGCATTGCCGGACTGCGGAGGAAACGGAGTCAGCCAACAGCCAGGGGAAAATTGCGGCGATTCTGTCCATTGAGGGCGCGGAGCTTCTGGACTGTGCGCCGGAGAACCTGCAGATGGCGGCCGACTGGGGCGTGCGCTGCATAAACATCACATGGAACCATGCCAACGCGCTCTCGGGAACCAATGTGGAGCAGACGGAACAGGGACTGACTGCGCAGGGCAGGGCGTTTGTCCGGGAGATGTACCGTCTGGGGATTCTGCCGGATGTATCCCACCTGTCTGACCGCGGCTTCTGGGATATTGTGGAGATGGGGCTCGGGCCGGTGATTGCCTCGCATTCCAATCTGCGCGGCATCTGCGGCCACACGCGGAATCTGACTGATGATCAGTTTAAGGCGGTGGCTGCTTCCGGCGGCGGCGTGGGTCTGAATCTCTATGTGCCGTTTGTGGGCGAACAGGGAAGCCTGGATGAGTTCTGCCGGCACATTGACCGTGCGCTGGAGCTGGGAGGCGCGGACTGTCTGGGAATCGGCGCCGACCTGGACGGATGCGACCGCATTGTGGCCGGTATGGCCGGCGTGCAGGATATCCCGGATCTCTATGCCATGCTCCGGAAACGCGGGTACGAAGAAAAACTGCTGGATTCCCTCTTTTACAGCAATCTGCTGCATATCCTGCTGAAGTAAATTGTAGAAATTATACAATCATTTTAAAATTAATTTGTAATTCTTTATCATATTGACAAAAATTCACGCGTCGTGTACAATGAAATCACACCAGAAGGGTATAATTGACAAAGGCCCGGCGGGTCTTCCAATTCATCCTGTAAAGGGGACGGTTCCGATGTACAATTGAAAAAGCGGCATCAGACCATGCAAATTGAATACCGCTGTCAGCGGACAGAGCATGAGGTAAGCAATTTCCGGAGTGTTATGTTTCTTTAAAAAAAGCAAACGTACATGAGGCAGACGTACTGATTACGATGATGCGAAACCCAGCGATACGCGACAGACGGAAGAAGAAAATTTGAATGATATACCGGAGCGGGGAGATTCAGGAAAGGGAGTCTCCCCGCTGTTTGTTTGGGTGAGGCGGCGTTCAGGCTTGCAGCGCAGAAGAATTTTGTTTATAATCTCCCTGAAATGTATGATGTGAAGGGTGAGAAGCATGACCGATCAGCAGCGGCTGCTGGAAAAACGGTTTCTGGAGCTTGGTGCCCGCGCCGCCGGCCGCGGCTGCTGGGTTTATTCCGACTTTCTGAATCTGGCAGAGCAGGATATTCTGCGCGGAACGCAGCCGGCGGCACCGTATGAACTGTACGGCGGCTATGACGGCGCGGAGCGCAGAATTGCGGTTTTCGGATCGCTGGAGGACTGCGGTTATCCGGCGCAGCCGCCGGTGAGCTGTCTGCGCATTGCGCCCACGGCGCAGAAATTTGCCGATGCGCTGACCCACCGGGATTTTCTGGGCGCGCTGATGCATCTCGGCGTCAGGCGGGAAACGCTGGGGGATATCATTCTTCATGAGAACTGCGGCTATCTTTTCTGCCTTGAAAGTATGGGGGATTACATCATTCAGGAACTGACGCAGGTCAGGCATACGCAGGTTTCCGTGTCCGTGGCTGAGGAACTTCCGCCGGTTCTACAGACGCAGCCGGAGCCTGCGGCCGCGGTGGTTTCCTCTGAGCGGGTGGATGCCGTGGTCGCCGCAGTGTACCGGCTTTCCCGTGCGGAGAGCCAGCGACTTCTGGCAGAGGGACGTATTTACATCAACAGCCGGCAGGTTTTCGCCGCTGCGGCCGGTCTGGAACCTGGGGACCTGATTTCCGTACGCGGCCTGGGGCGCTTTCTGTATGACGGGCCGCTGGCCGAAACGCGGAAAGGCCGGCTGCGCGTTCAGGTGCGGATCTACTGACCGGCAGAGACCGTCCGGCGCATGCGGGAAACGGAAGAGCTGCGTCCAGGCCTGAAGCCGTGATGCAAAAAAGCGGAAAGAGCAAATGCTCTTTCCGCTTTTCAATTCAGTTGATCTGGGACAGGTCGTAAGGTGTTCCCTGATAGACAAAGTAGTTCAGCCAGTTGGAGTACAGCAGGTTTGCCGAGCTGCGCCAGGTGACCAGCGGCTGCTTTGACGGGTCGTCGTCCGGGAAATAGTTTTCCGGAACCGCGATGGGAAGTCCCGCATTTTTGTCCCGGAGGTACTCGTTTTTCAGCGTGTCCGCGTCGTATTCGGAGTGGCCTGTGATGAAAATCTGCCGGCCGCCTTTTGTTTTGGCGGCGTACACGCCGGCCTTCTCGCTTGTGGACAGAATCTCCACGCCGGGGACTTTTTCAATGATTTCCTCGGCACGGACTGTGGTGTGGCGGGAGTGGGGGACCATGAACACATCGTCAAATCCGCGGAACAGTATGGCGTTTTTATGGGTGACTTTATGTGGGAATACACCGAACAGCTTCTGCGGGAGCGGGTATTTTTTGACGCCGTAGTGATAATAGAGCGCGGCCTGAGCGCCCCAGCAGATGTGGAAGGTGCTGTAAACGTGCGTCTTTGTCCATTCCATGATGGCGCAGAGCTCATCCCAGTAGTTGACCTCTTCAAAAGGAAGATGCTCCACCGGCGCGCCTGTGATGACAAAGCCGTCAAACCGCTGGCTGCGGATATCGTCAAAGGTTTTGTAAAAGGCCAGCATGTGCTCTTCAGATGTGTTTTTCGCTTTGTGCGAGCTGACCTGAATCAGCTCGATTTCCACCTGCAGCGGCGTATTGCCGAGAAGGCGGGCCAGCTGGGTTTCAGTGGTGACTTTGGTGGGCATCAGATTCAGAATGCCGATGCGCAGCGGGCGGATATCCTGTGTGGAAGCCCGCAGCTCGTTCATGACGAAAATGTTTTCGCTTTTCAGAACCTCGGCAGCCGGGAGCTTGTCCGGAATTTTAATGGGCATGGCGCAATCCCTCCGTTGTTTTAAAGTGTGGCCAGCGCCTGGTCAATGTCGGCGATGATGTCTTCTTCCGATTCAATGCCGCAGGAAAAACGCACCAGATCCGGCGTTACGCCGGCCGCGCGCAGTTCATCGTCCGTCATCTGACGGTGCGTGGAACTGGCAGGGTGCAGACAGCAGGTACGGGAGTCGGCCACATGGGTTTCGATGGAGGCCAGCTTCAGCGCGCCCATGAATTTTTCTGCGGCAGTCCGGCCGCCCCTGACGCCGAAGGAAACCACGCCGCACGAGCCGTTCGGCAGATATTTTTGTCCAAGCGTATAGTATTTGCTGCTCTCAAGGCCGCAGTAATTGACCCAGGAGATCCGGTCGTGCGTTTCCAGGTGGCGGGCGACGGCCAGCGCGTTGCTGCAGTGCCGGCGCATCCGGACTTCCAGACTTTCAAGGCCGAGATTCAGCAGATAGGCGTTCTGCGGAGACTGGATGGAACCAAAATCGCGCATGAGCTGCACCGTGGCCTTGGTGATGTAGGCGCCCTCCAGCCCGAACCGCTCCGTATAGGTTACGCCGTGATAGCTCTCGTCGGGCGTGCAGAGACCGGGGTATTTGTCCGGATATTTCGTCCAGTCGAACCGGCCGGAGTCCACGATGGCGCCGCCGATGCCGCTGGCGTGGCCGTCCATATATTTGGTGGTGGAGTGAATGACAATATCTGCGCCCCACTCGAAGGGACGGCAGTTGATGGGCGTGGCAAAGGTGTTGTCCACGATCAGGGGAACGCCGTGGGCGTGGGCTGCTGCGGCGAAGCGCTCAATGTCAAATACGGTCAGCGCCGGATTGGCGATGGTCTCGCCGAAGACCGCCCTGGTGTTGGGACGGAAGGCCGCCTC
>JAEDDG010000008.1 GCA_016293865.1 Oscillospiraceae bacterium
CGCCGGAAAACCGGCGCAGTTCCGCCGCTTTTTCGCCGCCCAGCTCCATCCGCGGTCGCAGAGTGCCTGAGGTGATTTTCAGCATGACCCAGCGGGTTCCGTTTTTCTCCCGCCGGACCTGATAGGCTGTTGCGCCGAAAGGGGCGGAGGGGTCGTACTGCGCTGACGCTGTGGCAGCCAGAAAATCCAGCAGGTCCGTGACGCCGTGATCGTTCAGGGCGCTGCCGGTGAAAACGGGAAAGAGCCTGCGCGCTGAAATCAGCCGTATGCAGGCGGCGGTATAGGCGCCGCTGCCGCAGTCTCCGTTCAGATATGCATCCAGAAAAGCCTCATCCCGTTCAGCAACGGCTTCGGGATCGGGCGGGACACAGTCTTCCGACAGCTGCTGAAGCTGCGCCAGAACGCGTGTGACGTCGGCTCCGGCGCGGTCTGTTTTGTTGATGAACACAGCGGTCGGAACGGCGAGCCGGTCCAGGCATTCCCAGATTTCCCGCGTGTGGCCCTGAACACCCTCCACGGCGGAGACCACAAGCACCGCGCGGTCCAGAACGCACAATGTGCGCTCCATCTCCGGGGCAAAGTCCGTGTGGCCCGGCGTGTCGATCAGATGGAAGCAGACGTCAAGCCACCGGAAGTCAGCCTGCGCGGCGTGGATTGTGATGCCTCTGGCCCGCTCAGCACTGCCGTAGTCCAGACAGGCGGTTCCGTAGTCGACGCGGCCGGCTGTGCGCAGGACGCCGCCATGCAGCAGCATCATTTCTGAAAGAGTGGTTTTCCCGGCGTCCACATGGGCCAACAGACCGATGCAGAGATGCTTCTGCGCCCCGGAATTCTGCTGTCCACCCATATAAAACGCCTCCTCTTATGACTGTAAGTATGACTTACTATACCATAAGAGAAGGCGATCGTCGATATCATGCGGCAGTTTTCACTGTAAAAATCATGCGGATTTCAACGTACACCGGACAGCTACCCGGAACTGACCGCCGATTGTGCAGGTGAACAAGGTCAGATCCCAGCCGTCGGTCATCCCGTCCACGTCGTCCGGATTCAGAACCTCGGTCAGGGAGACCTGATAGAGAAATACATTTCCGTCCATGTCGGTCAGAACGACTTCGTCGCCGGTCTGAAGGTCTTTCAGAGCGCCGAAGTGCGACGGGTAGTTATGGGCGGCAATGACCAGATTGTTGGAATATGCACTGCCGCAGTAGCGGCACGGCGCGGTTTTCAGGCGGGGATAGCTCCACTGGCTGATGACCGGCAGCTCCAGGCCGAGGGCGGGAATCTGCAAAATGGCGACATATTCCTCCCCGTCGATGGTTTGAACAGGCATCTCCATGTCCGGATTGAGAACATAGTCCGGAATTTCGGTTTCGCCGGCCGGCGGGGGCTCACTGGCTCCGGACGGGACGGTTTCGACTGCAGGGAGCAGCGTTTCCAGCTGCTGCAGCGCCTGCCCGGCACTGCGCTGCGCGCGCCATCCGTCATACAGATTGTAAACCGTGAGGAAAAGAGCTGCTGCAAGCAGCAGGAGCCCGATCTTCAGCAGCAGCGCGCCCCGTTTATTTCTCATGGTCTCTGCCTCTGCGCCGGATCAGGCTGACTGCAATCAGGAGCATTCCGAGCGCGGTAAAAACGGGAACAGGCCACCAGAGCTGACCGGTCTGCGGAAGTCCCGGCTCTGACGGCTGATCGGGAACCGGCGGCAGATCATGCTGCGTATGCGTGTTGGTAATGACAAAGGTGATGCCCTCCTGCGTGATCCTGACGGTATATCCCTCCGGCACCTGCTCAACCACAGTCCACTGGCTGCTGCCGTCCAGATCTGTCCAGGTGTACCGCCAGCCGTTTTCATCACTGAGGACAACCGTATCATAGACAACGCCGTCCCGGAGAAGCTGAACGGTGATTTCCCGCGGGCGCAGCTGTTCATTTCCGCCGTCATCCCAGACTTTCAGGACCTTGCGCGTCACGTCTTCTGTTTCTTCGTCCGGATCCCTGCCGTGCTTTGCATCGGCAGTCACGGTATAATTCCATTGGCCGCCTTCACCGTCGGATCCCGGGAGCATGATCAGAAAGGGCGCGGCGGTGTAGCGATAGCCGTCCTGCACACGCACATGGCCCAGAACGAGATACAGGCCGGGCGTCAGACTGGCCGGCTGATTCGGAAAGGATACAAGACCCTGTTCGTCTGTTTGTCCGCTGTCCGCAGGGGAAAGCAGATCCCGGAGAACGCAGCCCTCCAGCGTGAAGGCCAGAGCTCTCCATGCGCCGTCGTCCATATCTGCCAGGGATATGCCGTAACGCGCAAAATTGTCTGTAAGCGTCAGTGTGCCGTCTGCATCGGAATCTGCCACCAGATAGATGTCGAACTGCTCGCCGCACAGGGGCGTTTCACCGTCCCGGGCAGAAACTGTCAGTTTGATTTCGCGCGCCGGATCTATGCGGTCAGCAGCCAGCGCGTGCGCGGGCAGAAGCAGAATCACGGCCAGCAGAACCGGCAGGAATGCGCGCAGGCGTTTATTCATCGTTGACACCTCCATGTTTCTTCGCCGGCCGTCTGAACGGCAGAAGAATGATCAAAAGCAGCAGAATCGGAATGGCGACGATCGGGGCAATCAGAAGGGGGTTAATCTGCACGGCTTCCGCTGTGACCCGGATGCTTTGTGTTTCCTCCGGGGTTTCAACCCGGTGCCCGCGGACAAGCAGCCTGTGGGAATTGATGCCGTAAGGCGTGCAGGTCACCAGTGTGCAGTAATCCTGCCCCTTTTCAATCTGTAAAGCGTCAGTGTCTCCGGGTTCCACAATCAGGATCTGATCCACTTCGTAGGTCAGCACATCGTCCAGAACGCGGAGCATAAAAAGATCACCTTCCGAGAGCTTGTCCAGGTCTGTAAACAGCTGGGCGCTGGGCAGCCCCCTGTGTCCGGAAAGGACGCAGTGAGAGTTTTCTCCGCCCACAGGCAGGCTGGTCCACTCCAGATGGCCGATGGCAATCTGGAGGACGGCTTCATCCGTGCCGTGATAAATGGGCAGCGTGCAGTGAATGGCGGGGATCTCAATATAACCCATGATGCCGAGACCGGCGACGTCCAGCAGCTGTTCATATTCTTCCTGCTGTGTGTCAGTCAGGAAATACGAGGGAGCCGCCTGTTCGGCCAGAGATTCGTTATAGGCTTCAGCAGCCGCCCGCAACCGGGCACACTGTTCTTCGTCCAGAGCCGCCACCTCTTCCGTGTAGCCGGCGATTGCGCGGGACTGGTGGATGGAGTTCCAGTAGTTGCTGACAGTCGGATACAGCAGTAAGGACAGCCCTGCAAGCAGGACCAGCAACAGAAGCAGAGATGTCAGTTTGCGTTTCTTCATGCGAGGGTTCTCCTTACAGCTGCCGGCCGGGGAGGGGAGTCCTCCCCGGCCGCAAAAGTATGGATATCAGGGACCGGGATACTTAAAGATCAGTCCTTTGTATGCATACGCCGTCTTGTGATCAGCAGGACAGCCGCGCCGAGGAGCAGCACGCTGCCGAGAATGTAGAAAATGGTTGTACCGGTTCCGCCGGTTTCCGGCAGGGTGGAGCCGGCGTTGTTGATCACTTTGGCCGTCAGAGAGCCTTCGGAAAGGTTGGACGTGAAGGTCAGATCACCGGTAGCCGCCTCGCCTGTGAGGGCGGTCAGGGTGGGAACATCGGCCAGTTCATCATGCGTTGCAGCGACAGTGAATTCAATGGGATCAATCGTGTTGTAGCCGTTGGGAGTCGTCGTTTCTGTCAGCTTATAGGTGCCGTCATCCAGACCGGTAAACGTAAAGGAGGAGACGGGATTCTGCGCGTCAACCGTAAACGCCTTGACCTGGACCCAGGTGTCTTCCGCGCCGTCGCCCTTGATCAGTTTCTCCAGCTTGAAGGCGGCGCCGTTCAGCGCAATATACTCTTCGGAGCCTTCAACAGCGGCGTCATAATCCGGATTCTTTGTGATTTTATCGATGATGGTTTTGTAAGTAAAGACAATGACAATATCCTTGGGCGTTTTGCCGGTTTCGCTGCCCTGGGCGTCATTCGGGTTGTTGGAGTATTCCAGATACATTTCGTTCCGGTTTCCCTGAGCGCCATGGATGGCGCCGGTGTTCAGCGTGGACGTGTACTCCACGGTGATCACAGAACCGGCGTGTACGGACGCAATCTGCTTCAGATCCGTAAAGATCACGTCGAATGTGTCGCCGTCAGCAGCAGGGCTCTGGACGGTGTAGCCCTCGGTGATCGGGGTCCCGTCCACATAAACCTTGACTGAGCCGGCGTTAAAGGTCAGGCCGGCGGCCTCCTGATCATGGAAGATGAACTGATAAACTTTATAAGCGTCATAGTTGGAGGCAACAGTGCCCTTGAGCTGGAAGGGAACGGCATCGCCGATGTCATAGTCCGCGGAATCCTGCCAGCTGCTGGCAGCGCCGGTTGAATCGTTGATGTCCTTGACCTTCTTTTCACGTGAAGGCACGGCCGCCTTGGGTGTGATGTCGACGTTACCGACAACTTTGACAAGATAGGTGGTGTAGCTGTCGTTTTCGCCGGCCAGCGCGCGGTCCACATCCTTGATCAGATAGTAGCCCGCGGGAACGTCGGTCAGGCTTGCGCCGCTGGCAACGGTATTGTAAGGCGCGCTTTCAAGATCCACATACCGGGAGATCACGTCCAGCTTGGCGGAATCCGTCCCGGTTGCCGCTTCCAGCTCTGCCAGAACCGTGTTCGGGACGGGGGTGTTCACAGTGCCGGTGCCGTTCTGTCCCCATTTGATATTGGACAAAACGCCCTGGTACAAGTCGCCGGTGAAGATCTGGTAGATCTCATACGTGTGGCCGTTGTCCGGTGCGGTAATGGTGAATGCGGTTTCTCCGTCAGCAAACGCGGTGACTGACAAAGCGAAGAGCATAACCACCGCCAGAAGGATGCTGGCAAATCTTTTTGCGTGTTTCATCGTTTATCTTCCTTTCAAATTGTTGATTGAGTCAATGACGGCGCAGGGGACGGCTTGCAGTCCGTTTGCGCCTGATGCGGCAATAAAACAGGAGAATACCTGATCCCGCTGTCAGAAGCAGTCCTCCTGTTGTATACAGGTCAGTTCCGGTCCCGCCGGTTGCAGGCAGCTCGTAGGAACCGGGTTGGTTGACGATGGGAATGGCGCCGACGGAGTCTCCCGGAAGACGCATGATGCCGGGATATAACCCGCTTTCAGTCAGCGCGCTGCATTTTGCGCAGCTTTCCGCCTCATCGCAGAAGAAAATCCAGTGCTTTTCCGTGTCGAGCCGGTAGTGCTCGGGGGCGGTGATTTCCTGGACGTAATAGGGAACATGGTCCCGCAGGATGATGCCCAAAGTCACGTTTGTTGAAAACGGCAGTTTCCCGTTTTCATCGGTAACCCCGGAGCAGATCAGGCCGCCGGTTTCCGTATAGAGACCGAACTCGGCGCCGGCCAGGGTACTGCCGGTATCCGCTGCTGTTTTGACAATTTCCACTGTGTACCTTTTGCCGGTGGCACTGATATCCGTATAGATTTTCTCTCCGCTGCCGCTGGAAATGGTTTTGCCCAGCAGCGTAATGGATGCGGAGTTGGAATACCGGATGCTTTCCGCTGCGCCGGTTGGGATCACGAGCGTTGCATCGTAATACAGGGTGTATTCAACCGCTCCCGGGGATTGAATCACGATGTCCAGCACATGTACGGGCTTTCCGGTGGTGTCATCCACAACGCTGCCGCTGCCGTCGTACGTGATCGTATAATCCTCACCGGCGGCAAGCTGCCGGATCTCCCCGTCCGCGTCTTCCTCGGTGATCACAAGCGAGCCGCTGATGTAAACCAGCGTATCCGACATGACATCGTGAATGGTCAGCGGTCCGCCGCCGGTCAGATCCAGCTTGGCCTCATTGACGGTGATTGTATATTTGGCTGTGTAGCCGTTGTAATCCTGCGTCAGTTCCTTTTTGAACAGGCTCGGAATCGGAAGCGTTACGGTTTTGTCATCCAGGCGCACATTTTTCCACTGGTTGTTTTCATCGCGCTGCTGCTGATCCAGCTCCACATAGTTGCTCAAAATGGCGCCTGTTCCGCCGTAGTCCTCCAGAAGCTCCATAGCCTCCGTTTCATACTGGAATGTAAAGGTTATATCCTCCGTTGGAGTCCAGCATTTGCAGAAACCGTTTGAACGTCTGTCCGCACAGTAGCCGTCGGACCAGTTTGGACAGTTGTCTTCCGTACACTGGCACCGGCAGTAGAAATCAATTTCCCGTCCGCAATAAATGCCGTTGCCGTCCACATCCTCGCTCCAGGAACAACGCCAGCAGAAGGGATCATCTGCTGTCGCATTTTCGTATTTGGGGACGGAATAGGTCTGACCGTTGTAAACGGCAGTAACCGTCGCGTTGTTCAGCTGATTGGTTATATAGCCCAGGTCGCTTCCGTTGATGTCGTCGATTTCCATCCAGTCCCAGAGGTGCCAGAAGTATTCGGCAAGCTGTCCCTCCTGCCTCCCGGGGATGGTTGCGGAGATGGTCCAGAGGTATTTGCCGCCGTTTTCATCGCCCTGGAAGACGCCGTCCTTCACAACTCCGGCGGTCGAATCGCCTTTCTGCCGCTGCGCCCATCCCTCGGCGCTGGCGCCGTCAATCTGCACGGTGTTGCGGTAGACCACATAGCCCTGGGCCTGTGTGTCGCAGGCTGTACTGGTATACATAATATAGTAGATCCAGTTTTCGTTGCCTGCGCTGGCCTGTCCGCCGCACCAATCACAGAGAAAACTCTCCGGGAAAGTGTAGCTCCAGCCTGTTTCAGTCCAGATCAGATTCGGATCGCCAGGATAAACAATCCACTTGTGCCATGAAATGCATTCACCCTGCTCATCATACTCGTACGCTTCAATGCGGATGCCGGCAGCCATATCGCTTTCCGTGTATTTGTGCGTGACGCCGTTTTGCGTGTAAACCGTGTCGGTGAGGGTGCTCCCAATAATGTGCGAGCCGGAATTGCCGATCAATTCAAGTTCCCAATAGATTTTTTCCGGATCGGCATTTTCAATTTTGCTTGGATTCCGCGCCCACTTGCTGAGTTCCGTGACCTTCTCTTCCTCCGGAGGCTTGACCACAATGACGGAAATCTGGCCGTCAAAATCAATGGGATATTCTGTTTCGGAAAAAGTGACGCCCATGACGGCGCTGATGACAAGATCGGTATAGTTGGCGGCATTTTTATTGAAAACCATGGTGATCAGGCCGCTGCTGTCAACTGACCAGGTGCCGATGTCCGTGCCGTTGAGAGAAAACTGTCCGCTGCCGCCCTGTACTGTAAGGCCTGCCGGCAGACTGTATTCGTATGTACCCTGCCGGATACCGTTCGGCAGGCTGATGCCCAGCGAAAGCTTGTAGGTTTCTCCCTCAGCTGCGATATAGTTGCCGTCGCTGTCTTTCGGCAGTTCCTGGTTGTCTGCATCAGTCAGCGTGATGAAAAGCGTTCCGCCGTTGCTTTCAACATAGTCCTTCAGCTGCTGTGCGGCGGCTCTGCTGACCGCCAGCTGAGCTGCGCGGGGGGAAGCGGTGCCCGGCGCCAGTGTCTGTTTCTGCCGGGCGGTGACTGTAAACACGGGGCCGTTGGAGATGTCCGCAGAGCGTATGTCGGAAGATACGCCGGCGTCTTCTGTGTAGCATGCATCCGTGTGCTGATGTTCTTCTTTTCCGCAGATCAGCACGGGGTCGGTTTCGGCTTCGACCTGTTCAAAGCAGCTGCTGTCGTGCACATGCTCCAGGACCTGGAGACTGCCGCAGATCAGATTGCCGCTGCTGTCGAAGCACGCCTGTGTATGTGTGTGAAGGGAGACGCCTTCTGCCGATGCATCAGTTTCCGGCAGCGGACAGATCAGGCCGCCGTCCGCGTCATAACAGGAGGAATCGTGCGTGTGTACGACAAAATCCGCATATCCGCAGATCAGTTCGTGGTTGCCGTCATAGCAGGCGTCGGTGTGCTGGTGGATGCCGAGCCGTTCAGTGGAGCAGACCAGCACGTCCTGAGCGGCCGGAGCGCCCTGGGCGTAGCATGTTTCGTCGTGGGTATGCTCTTCCAGCCCGCATACAGGCGCGCGCTCCAGTGTGACTGCCGGAAGAATCAGCGCATAAACCGTACACAATGCAGCAGCACAGCCCAGGAAAAGATTGATGATCCCGGACCATGTTCGCTGCTTTTTTATTCGCTTTTTCGGTTTGCGGATCAGTTTGCGCGCCATGATGTGCCTCCAGCAAATGGCCTAATCAATTCTGCCGAAATCAGAAAACGGCCATACACATAACCAGATTTTTCCTGCGATCTGTTCTCCTGCAATGCAGCCGACTGCCGAGTTCCGGCTGTCAACAGAAGTTGCCCTGTTGTCTCCCAACAGGAAATAACGGGATTCCGGTACCTGATACGGGTATTCAAGATCGCTTTCACCGGCGGTCTTTTCCGTCAGGTAAGGCTCGTCCTGTTCTTCGCCGTTGACCAGAACGGTGCCGTCCGCACGGATGTCGACCCAGTCGCCGGGACCGGCGACCACACGCTTGACAAGCAGCTTGTTGCCAATGTAAAACGCGGCCAGATCACCCTGCCCGAACTCGGATGTTTTGACGGCAACGACGATCTGTCCTTCCTCCAGCGTGGGGGTCATGGAGGAGCCGTAAATCTGAAGGACCGGCATCCACAGCGTTGCAATCAGAACCGCAAGGGCTGCCACGACCACCAGCGTACAGACGGTGTTCCACAGAATGTTTCTGTATCGCGATTTGTATCGTTCCCGCTTCAGCTCGGCTTTCAGCAGGCTGATATCCGGAATCTCTTTTTTTGCATTTTGCTTCATTTTGTTTGCTTGTTTCCCTGAAGAGAGACAGACAGAAGCTCCTTCAGACCGGAATGCTCCCGGTAAAACGCCTCCAGCCTGCCGGAGAGTGCGTCCCAGCAGGCCTGGGATTCGGCCTTTGCCTTGCGGACCATTTCCGCGCAGCGGATCTTTGTTTCGGCTTCCAGAGCGGCGCTGGCTTTTTCAGTCTGTGCCAGTTTCTGCGCCGCTTTCTGCTGGCTTTCCAGCTCAATCTGTCTGCAGATTTCCTCCTGCCGTGCGCTGAGCAGCCGGATGTTGTCCGTGTATTGCTGACAGGCTGCCTGAGCGGATTCGAATACGCCGTTCAGCTGCAGGGCAGCCTGCGCAATGGAACCGGCTGTATTGATTTTGATTTCTTTCTGCTGCAGGGCGGCTTCCACTGTATTCAGACGGTCCCGAAGCGACTGAAGTTCCTGGCTTTGCTCAAGAAGCATTTCCAGTAAATCTGCGCGGGACAGCTTTCTCAGTTCCTTTTCAGTCATGTGCTGACCATCCTTGTCAGTAAGTTTGCGATTTTGAGACTGTTATTTCTATTATGGGTGGTTCTGCGTAACCGAAACGTAACCATAAGCCGCAGTACAGCGAACTTTTTCCGGAAAATCGGATTCCGGCAGACATGTTGCTGACAAGGAAAAAATACAGTTGCCGGCTACCTGCTGACACGTCTTCAGATAGCCGGCACATTTAAACCATATGCGTCCGCGAAGTGTATGCTCAATCCGGGGACATCGGCTCCTCAACCGCCTCTGCCGAAGAACATGTCAGAGCGGAGAAAAGCCGCGCGGCGTTTCAGGGCAGCGCTGTGATCAGGAACGCCCGGAAAGGAGCATCTGCGTGAGCTGACCGTTGCGTTCCTCAGCCCAGGCATATTCGCTCAGATACTGGCCGCAGTATTTTTGACCGGCCCTTTTGTCGCCGGAAAGGATGCGGTACAGATCACAGTCCACCTGATCGACACGGATAAATCTGCGGTTTTCCTTCGACGCGATAATATAACCGACGCCGGCATCCTCCAGCGCGTCTGCCAGGCGCTTGTAGGTCATGCGGAAAAGCGACTGCGTATTGGTGTCGTTGGGCCTGTCTGGCCAGAGGTAGGAAATACCCTCTCCGGTGGTGATACCACGGGCGCCGGCATCAATCAAAAGCGCAAATAACTCCATGGATTTTGCCCTGGCGAGATGCAGCGGCGTGCCGTCGACGTAAACAGACAGCGACGGCATGGTCTGGATTGTCACATGCTGGGAGGGAATGGGCCTGTAAAAGCATTTTCTGAGTTCCTTGTACACATCTGCATCGGAATAGGGCTTGAGAATGTAGCCGGTGGCATCGATATCCCACGCATCCATGGCATACTGGCTGTAAGCCGTTACAAACACAATGCGGATGTCAGAGTTGATCTTCCTGAGTTCCCGGGCCAGTTCCAGTCCGTGCAGACCGGGCATTTCCACATCCAGAAACGCGATGTCCACAACGTGTGTTTTTGCCCAGTCAAGAGCGGCGTTTCCGTCCAGGAACAGATTCAGGCTGTCAATTTCCAGAAATGCGGCGGCCGTCAGCCGGAAGTTGTCAAGCGCCGGCCGTTCGTCATCGACATAAATTACATGCATTTTTCTGCCTCCTCACAGGGAATGGCGATGGTGACTGTTGTGCCGCAGCCCGGCGCGCTTTTGATGTCCAGATGGCCGTGCATGATCTGCTGCAGGCGGAAGCGGACATTGTTCAGACCGACAGACCGGGTGCTGTCCAGGGCGGCGGGATCGAAGCCCACGCCGTCATCCTCAATGATGATCAGAATATTGCCGCCGTCCAAACGTGTGCGCAGCGTGATGGTGCCGCCGGATGGCTTGGGCGTTAATCCGTGCTTGATGGAGTTTTCAACAATCGGCTGAAGAATCATCGGAGGGAGCATAAAATCATCGACGGCAATGTCCGTTGCGAACTGGATTTTATCGCCGAAGCGGACCTGTTCCAATGCAATGTAATCTTCAACAATCCTCAGTACAACGTCGAAGGCGGCAGGCTGATCATCCTGCAGGACGTCAATATTGGTCCGCAGGTACCGGGCGAAGCGGACGATTGTCTGGTCTGCTTTTTCAGGGTCATATTTGCACATGCCGCTGATGGCGTTCAGTATATTGAAAATAAAATGTGTTTTAATCTGGTGCTGTGCCAATGAGATCCGGCTGCTTTTCAGGTCGTCTGCCAGGGTGTCTGCCAGCGCGGTTTTGCGGTAGTTTACAGCAATCTGCTTGATACCGCGGATCAGATGCCAGGCGAAAAGAAGCGCAAATGTACATTTGAAAACGATGCCGTTCGGCCACCAGGCGAAGAGAATGCTGATGCAATCCAGTATTGCGGCCGTCAGGAGCAGCGCGCCGGAAAGAAGCATGACAGAATGCGGCTTGTGGACGAAATCATAAATGCAGCAGACCAGCAGCACAGGGCAGACAACAAGCTGCGCCCAGACCCAATAAGGCAGCGTGTCATAGATCAGGACCCGCCCGGTCAGGCACAGAATCACCAGGGCAAGCAGAAAGACCATTTCCGCACAGACTGCGATTTGTGCGGGCTTCCTGACGCGCGTGGTCAAGCGGCTGACCAGAAACAGTCCGAGTTCCAGCATGGACAGCATGGTGCAGAGCAAAAGGGCATATGTATTGAAAACGTTCAGCTTGCTCCAGAAAGAGACGTCAGGCGCATCAAGCGCAATACAGCCGCCGGCAAAAAAGCACAGCAGCCCCAGGGACCACAGCTGTCTGCTGTCCTGAATCCGCAGGATGGAAAAGGCCAGCGCAACGCCGATAATTCCGACAGACAGCGTCATAATCAGCAGCCCGGCAATCCTGTACGGCTGATTCACTGAAGTCTGCGCATGCTCCACAATCTTTTCAGATCCGACGCAAAGGGAGCGCAGAAGCTCAGCATATGCATCTGCATTGCCGAGACGGTGCGGGTTGTACAGGCGGAACTCAACGGTATCTTCCGGGCCGACAGCGGGAAAGGCGATGCATTCCCAGGTTCTGGCGCACATGGAGGGGGTGGCCTCTGTCTCCAGAGCGGCGGAGCACGACAGCAGATCACCGTTGGTATAAATGCTGTAAAGAATGTGGTCGAGATAAAAATTGATGGGGATGTCTTCCGGCAGCTCCATGCTGAAACGGCCCCGGAGAACCAGATCCCCGTCCAGTGCGGACGGCACGGAGTTTCCTTCCAGCGGCGCCCAGTCGCTGCCGTTCAGGCTGTATTCACCCTGAAAAGTGAGCGGGAGGGGCAAAGCCATATGCGACTGATTGTTCTGGAAGCAGACAAGGGCAAGCAGGATAACAGCCAGAACAAGCAGAACAATATGTCCGCCGGTTTTCAAGCGGTTTTTCGGCATGGACGCCCTCCCCTTTCTTGCAGCCGGCCGATCATCCGGCCGGAGTATCATCCTTTATCTTATAGTATATCACATATTGCTCCAAAAAATAACCATATACATTAAAATATGACAAATGTGACGGGACAGACGTCCGCCGCCGGAACGGCAGGGAACATCCCTGCGCAGCGGCGTTTTCCGCCGCGCGTTTTGCGGCCGGGTCAGGCGTGCGGCGGCCCGCATGGAGCTCGGCCGGGACATTTTGCACGAGAATATGCCGCAGGAACAGGGACTTTGCGGTTATTCTGCCGGACTGCGGCCCGAAACTCAGCGGCAGATTTTTATATCTGCTTCTTGATTCTGGACATTTTTTCTTGCAAGATGTCCTGTTTGCTTATGGCGCACAGACTGCGTCTTTGCTATACTTTAGTGAAAGATCGTACCTGCTCCGGGTATGACGGCCTACGCGGCGGGTTTATGCCGTGCGGCTGCCCAGACAGCCGTTTTATTATGAGGTGTAGTATAATGAAACCTGTTTTTCCTCTTGGCGACAAGGAACTGAAGATTGGTATTCTCGGCATGACCGAGGGCAATGCGCATCCCTTCTCCTGGAGCGCAATGTACAATGACTTCAATCTCGAAGAGATGCACAAATGGTGCGACGAGCTGTATCCCACCATCCCCAACTATCTGAGCAAGCAGCCCAAGGACACCATCGGCATCCCCGGCGCTCATGTGACCCATGTCTGCTTCACCGGCTATGAGGATCGCGCCATGGCGGAAAACTGCGCCCGCGCTTCCAACATCCCCAACGTGGTGGACAAGCCCGAAGACATGATCGGCGAAGTCGACGCAGTGATCTGCGCCACTGACGTGGGCGACGAGCATGTGGAACGCTGCCGTCCCTTTATTGAGGCAGGCCTGCCCATGTTCATCGACAAGCCCCTGGTCAACACTGAAGAGGACCTGAAGACATTCGTGAAATGGCGTGACGAAGGCGCACATTTCATCACCTCTTCTTCCATGCGTTACTGCAAGTCCATCGAGCCCTACTACAAGAATCATTATGAGCTGGGCAAGCTGAGATATATGTGCAGCCCCATGGCCAAGAAATGGGAGACTTACGGCATCCATGCTGTCGAGTACATGTTCCCCATGCTGGGCCGCGGCTTTGAGTGGGTCATGAACACCGGCACGTATGAGAGCACGATGGTTCACTGCTATCACAAGAGCGGCTGCTATGTGGATATCCCCATGGGCATCGGCATGTGCGGCTACGGCCTGATGGTTCTTGGTGAAAAAGGCTCCACCTGCATCAGCGACGGCGACTCTTACTATGCATTCAAAAAGCAGATGGATAATTTTGTCCATTATCTGCGCACCGGCGAGGAGCCCGTTCCCTTCGAAGACAGCATCGAGATGATGAAGATCATCATCGCCGGCCTGCGCAGCCGCAATGAAGGCGGCCGCAAGGTGATGCTCTCCGAGATCAGCGAGAGATAACTTCCGCTTCAAATCAAAAAAGCAGCACGGTTTTTCCGTGCTGCTTTTTGTTTGCGGCAGAGTGCGGATCAGAAGCATTTTTCCAGCCGGTGCGTCCGGCAGCTGGAAACTTTGCCGCAGTGATAGCACAGCTCGTTTGCACAGGAGCCGTGCCGGAAAAACGCCGTGATGTTGGAAACGGTTGTTTCTGCGATGTCACGCAGCGCCTCTTCGGTCAGGAACGCCTGGTGGGAAGTGACAATGACGTTGGGCATGGAGATCAGCCGCGCCAAAACGTCGTCAGACATGATGTGGCCGGAAAAATCCTCAAAAAAGATGTTGGATTCCTCCTCATAGACGTCCAGGCAGGCGGCGCCGATTTTTCTGGCCTTGATGCCGGCAAGAAGCGCGTCGGCGTCAATCAGCGCGCCGCGGGAGGTGTTGATGAGCACAGCGCCGGTTTTCATTTTTTCGATGGCTCCGGCGTCGATCATGTGATATGTCTCCGCAGTCAGGGGACAGTGCAGGGAGATCACGTCGCTTTCCGCAAGGAGCGTGTCCAGCGGAACATAGCTGATACCGCTGTCCTTGTCAGGAAATTTATCGTAGGCGGCCAGCCGCATACCGAAGCCCCGGCAGATCTCCATAAACGCGCGGCCGATTCTGCCGGTGCCCACAATGCCCATAGTTTTGCCGTGCAGATCAAAGCCCATCAGGCCGCTGAGACTGAAATTGAAATCTCTGGTGCGGTTATATGCCTTGTGGGTCCGGCGGATGGAGGTCAGCAGCAGCGCCATGGCGTGTTCTGCCACAGAGTACGGGGAATAGCCCGGCACATGCACCACGTGGATTTTTCCGAAAGCGTGGCGGATGTCCACGTGATTGTAGCCGGCACAGCGCAGGGCGATCAGCTGTACGCCGGCCTGTGCCAGCCGGTCGATCACCTGCGCGTCAAGCGTATCGTTGACAAACGAACAGACGGCGCCGCAGCCGGCGGCCAGTCCGGCGGTATCGGCATTGAGCTTGGCCTCATAAAACTTGACGGCAATGCCGTTTTCGGCGCAGAGGTTTTCAAAAAACAGCCGGTCATACGGCTTGGTGTCAAAAAAAGCAAGTTTCATACGGATCCTTTCAATGAACAGCTTGAGATACGGATAGTGTTTGCCGGTTTTTAAAAAATATTGCATGAGCTGTTCAGAAAAGAAACGTATGGGCGTTTATTCAGCGGCAGCGGGAAGAATATCCGCGCCGACCCGGTGCACGGCCATGGCAAAAGGCCCGCATGCGGCGGCAGAGAGCGGACAGCCGTCCAGCACGCAGCTTTGCAGATGCCAGACGCGGCCGTCTGCGCAGACCGTGTCTCCGAGCACGCCGATTTCGCGTGCGGGCAGGGAGATGCCGCGGCCGGAAGCTTTCATCACGCTTTCCTTGCGTGTCCAGAGCTGCAGATAGCGGCCGTCGTCATCTCCGGCCCAGTGCCGCTCTTCCGGTGTGAAGCAGCGCTGCCGCAGAAGGGGAGAGACGGTTCTGGGCGCTTCAATGTCAACACCCAGCGGCAGACTGTCCACGGCCAGGACGGCGTATGACCCGCTGTGCGACAGACTGAACTGCGGCCCGCCGGGCAGAAAGGGCTTGCCGCAGGCACTGTATGCCAGCGGACGGTCCGCGCCGACGTGCAGAATCTGAAGAAGCAGCAGGCCGGCCGCTGCGCAGCGGAGCCGGTCGTCCGGCTTTTTGCAGGCCTCGGCTTTCGCACGCCGCTCCGGCGGCAAAAGCGCCAGGATCCGGGGCAGCTCCGGCTGCAGAAGCGTTGTGCTGATGCAGTAGATATCCATAGCCACAGCCTCCTTCTCAAAGCCGGGAGCAATCAGAGAACGGGTTGTCCTTTCAGAATAACCTGACGGACGTCGAAGCTGACGGGATCCATCAGGACAAGATCGGCGTCCTTGCCGGGCTCAATGGAGCCGACGCGGTCAAAAACGTGTACGGCTCTGGCCGGTGTGGCTGCTGCCATGCGGAACATGTCCACAAGGTCCGCGCCGGTGAAGCGGCGGAAGTTGCGGAACGCGTGATTCATGCTCAGTGTGGAGCCGAAAAGTACGCCCTCTTCCGTGAAGTTCAGGTCGGGGACGGAACGCTTGTGGTCTTTCGGATAATCCGCGGGATTATAGTCCCGGTAAAAGCAGTCGGTGATCAGTGCAATCCGGTCCGGACCGGCAAATTTATAGATGAACTGCAGATTTGCGGGCTTGACGTGAATGGCCTGTGAATCGCAGATGATCTCATAAATAAACGAATCGACAAGCAGTGCGCCGTCTGCGACCGTTTCCTGAATGATGCCCGTTTCCTGCACGGATTCGTCGCCGCGCCAGCAGCCCATGGCGTCATACATGTGCGTGACAATGGTCGCCCCGGCCTGGGCGGCTTTTTTGATGCGCTCCGGCGGTGCGTCGGTGTGGCCGATGGCGGAGACGATGCCGTGCTTCCGGAAATAGGCCTCCAGCGCTTCGGAATTCGGCTGCTCCGGCGGATACATCCACTGGCGGATCAGGCCCTGGGCCCTGCGGCCGAATTCTTCAAAGTCCGATTCAACGATGGGCAGGGCTTTGGCATGGTTGGTTCCCTGGTTGGGGCTGACATAAGGGCCCTCAAAGTGAATGCCGATCAGATTGCCGGGTGTCCCATGCTCCATGGCGGCGCGGACGCGGTCGATTCCGCCGAATACCTCGGGGAAAGAGAGATTGTAGCCCAGCGTGGCGCACAGAGAGGTGGTCCCGTGGCGCAGGTGGTGCGCGGCTGCGCCCGCAGGATCCTTGTCCATGTTGCAGGTGCCGCCGGCATGACAGTGAATGTCAACAAAACCGGGGCCGACGATCATGCCGCTGGCATCGATGATTTCAACGCCGGCGGGCAGGGGAAGCCGTCCGGCCTCGCCGACGGCCAAAATGCGGCCGTTTTCATAAAAAACTGCGCCGTCGTCAATGATTGTATCAAAGAGAATGGTTTTTCCGTGTAAAACAGCTTTCATGGCAGTCCTCCGTTCAGTGGTTCACAGGGAAAGTATAGCACAATTTTCAAATCTGGCAATAAGCTGATTGCGGAGCGTACCTGAAGCGGACGGAGTGCGCAGATGTATCTGGAAAACGGAAAAGCTTTATAAAAATTGAACAAAATTTGTATAGTATTACTGTTGATTATTCTGAAAATGCGGCGTATATTTAAATTTGTTATTAATTTGAATGCGAGAGTGTTTGCAATGACTGAATTATTATCCATTGCCATCGCCCTGGCCGCGGGCCTTTTGATGACCCGGATTATGGGCAGGCTGAAGTTCCCGGACGTTACGGCATACCTGATTGCCGGCGTACTTGTCGGCCCGTATTGTCTCGGCCTTCTGGGCATTGAGGGGATCGGCTTCACAACCCACGCAGAGGTGGAAAAGCTGGACATTATCTGTGATGTGGCGCTGGGCTTTATTGCATTTGCAATCGGCAATGAGTTCCGCCTTTCCCAGCTCAAGAAAATCGGGAAGCAGGCCACCATTGTCGGTGTGTTCCAGGCAGTGGTTGCCACGGTTTTTGTGGATGCCGCTCTGATCGGCATGCATTTTCTCATGCCGGACGTACTGTCTCTGCCGGCGGCGATCACACTGGGCGCCATTGCAGCGGCTACGGCACCGGCGGCCACGCTGATGGTCGTGCGCCAGTATAAGGCGAAAGGCAAGCTGACGGATATCCTGCTGCCCGTGGTTGCACTGGACGACGCGGTGGGCCTGATGCTGTTTTCCATCTCCTTCGGTATCGCACGGGCCATGCAGAGCGGGACGGCGGACATTATGGCCATTCTGGTTGAGCCGCTTCTGGAGATTGTGCTGTCCTTGGCTTTGGGCGCCGTCTGCGGTCAGGTGTTGACCTGGCTGGAAAAGCTGTTCAACTCCAACCGGAACAGGACGTCCCTGATCATTTCCTTTGTCATTCTGACTGTGGCCATTTCCCTGATGGAATTCCAGATCGGTTCACTTCATCTGGGCTTCTCCTCTCTGCTGGTCTGCATGATGCTGGGCGTCGTTTTCTGCAACTGCTGCCCGCTGAGTGAAGACCTGATGCAGCGCAGCGACCGCTGGACGGCTCCGCTTCTGGCCCTGTTCTTTGTGCTCAGCGGCGCGGAGCTTGAACTGAGCGTGCTTGCCAATCTGGCCATTGTGGGGATCGGCATTGTTTATATGGTTGCGCGTTCTGCCGGCAAATACTTCGGCGCCTACGTCAGCTGCGCCATTTCCGGCTGCGAAGACAATGTGAAGAAGTATCTGGGCATCACGCTTCTGCCGCAGGCGGGTGTGGCGCTTGGCATGAGCGCGCTGGCCGGGGGCCTTGGATCGGCAGACGGCTCTGTGGTGCGCAACATTACGCTGTTCGGCGTTCTGATTTATGAGCTTGTGGGACCGATGCTGACCAAAATCGCGCTGACCAGGTCCGGAGACATCCAGCCGAAGAGCCAGGAACAGCTGATGCGGCGTGAAAAACAGCTGGCGGAAGCGGCGCAGACCAAGGGCAAATAAGTGTTCCGGCCGGAAAACGGACGGTTTCAGACACAGCACTGACCCGGCGGCATGGCGGCAGTCATGCCGCCGTTTTCGGTTCTTTTCAGGTTTGAACGGATAACCTTCTTGCGCAGCGGCCGCCGATATGGTATAACAGAACGCGAAGATTTTTAAATTGGGGGAAAAAGAGAATGTGGTTTTGGCTTTCAATCATTGCGCTTTTGTGCTGGAGCGGCTCCGATCTTTTTTCAAAGATGGGCTGCAGGGACAGCCGGGATAAGTATTCGCATCTGAAAATGGTGATGGCTGTCGGCGTTGTGATGGGATTGCATGCCGCCTACGAAGTTCTGATCGGCGGAACGGTGATCACGGTGGAGATCCTGGTGACATATCTGCCGGTATCCCTGCTTTACATCCTGTCGATGGCAATGGGTTATCTCGGCCTGCGGTACATTGAGCTGTCAATTTCCTCGCCGATCTGCAACGCGTCCGGCGCGCTGGTGGCTGTGCTGGCCATCCTGACCGGAGGGGAAACATATCCGCCGCTTGTTCTGGTGGCGATTGCGCTTGTGTGCATCGGCGTGATTGCGCTCGGTGTTGTTGAAACCCGGGAGGATGAGCAGCTGCGTGCGGCCCGGCAGGAGGCCGGCAATTACAAATATGCCAAAAGCTGGCTGGCGCTGGCGCTGCCGGCGGCTTACTGCCTGCTGGATGCTGCCGGCACGTTTGCGGATAACCTGGTGCTGGAAAAACTGAGTCAGACTGTGGCGGATTATGAGGCCAGCGCAAACGTCGCCTATGAGCTGACGTTCCTTCTGGCAGGCGTGATCTGCTTCATCTATGTGGTGCTGATCAAGCGGGACCGGCTTGTGCCCAAAATGGAACTGCCGAAATACACCGGCGCCGTGTTTGAAACGGCCGGTCAGTTTGCATACATCTATGCCATTGCAGACAGCGCGCATCTGGCCATGTCCGCGCCGATTATCTCGGCCTATTGTGCGGCGTCCGTTCTCTGGAGCCGGATTTTCCTGAAGGAAAAGCTTTCCTATAAGCATTATCTGGCCATTGCGCTGGTGGTGGCCGGCATTGTGATCATGGGTGTGTTTGACGTATAAAACTGCAGAAAATCATTGCCGCCCGGCGTCAAAAGTGTGTGGAACGCTTGCAAACGCCGGGCGGCTGTGTTTTAATCGGGATAGAAACGCGGATTTTTCATCTGGAGGGCATCGCAGTATGGCAGTAGAGAAAATTACCCGGGTTCTGTTGGGCGACGAGCGTATATCGGTGAAGGTGATGACCGGTGCAGGCGCGGACAGGGGCAGTTGGGACACAAAACGCCACAGCAATGCGGAATATGAGCTTCATATTGTCCTGAAAGGCCGCTGCCGCGTCAGCATTGATGAAAAAAACTGTGTGCTGGAAGCGGGAAACGCCATTATCATTGCGCCGGGCCAGTATCATCTGCCGGCAGTGGAACCGGGGGAATTTGAGCGTCTGTCGCTGCCCTTCAGCATTCAGGAGGGGCGCCTTGCCCGGCTCCTGGAGGGAAAGGTGGAGGACTACCTGCTTTTTGCGGTCAGCGCGGAGACGGCGTATGTATCCCGCCGGATTTTTGATGAGAGCACATGCAGAAAACCGTTCCGGGACGATGTGCTGCTTGCGCTGTATACGCTGCTTCTGGCCGATGTTTTCCGCACGGTGGGCCTTCTGGACGAGAAGAAAGCAAACAGCGAGATTCAGAATGTTGACCAGAGGACTTCGACCATTGACGACTTCTTTGAAAAGCACTTCAATGAATACGGAACGGAGGAGGCCCTTGCCCGGAACCTGCATTTGTCCAAGCGGCAGCTTGCCCGGGTGCTGAATGAAAAATACGGCATGAGCTTCCGGGAAAAGCTGCTGAGCACGCGGATGGATCACGCCGGCTGGCTTTTGCGGACGACCGGCCTGAAGGTCGGAGAGATCAGCGCTGCCGTGGGCTATTCGTCAGAGGGGTCATTTTTTAAGATGTTCAAGGAGTATTATAAAGTGACGCCGCAGAAATACAGAGCCTCTTTCCGTGCGGAGGACAGGGCAGGGAAATAGAGCCTCCGGAAGTCTGCTTTTCTGCTGCTGTCCGGCTGATCATGGCGCGTCGGCAGATTGCGGCCGGACGGTATATATGCTATAATATTCAAAATAAACGGTTTTGCCGTCAGACGGAGGAACATACGATGATCGTTGAAAACGGAGTTTACTGCAAGTATGACCACGAAGCTGCGAAAATTCTGAATGATTTTCTGCCGGACAGGATTTTTGACGCCCATGCGCATCTGTATGATGCGTCTTTCATACCCGGAATGTATGCTGCCGGCGGCTGCTTTTCCATGCGCCCCCGCTGCGAAGTCAGCGAGTATCTGGAGGATATGGAGCCGCTTCTCGGAGGAAAAAGGGAAATCCGGCTGAATATTGTCACGACGCCGGATGCGTCCATGGCTGACCCGTCAACCGGGAACCGGCAGGCGGCCATAGAATTTCTGGCCGGCCAGCTGGGAAAATACCCGGGGAATGTGGGCGAAATCATGGTCAGTCCGGATGACACGCCGGAAGAGATTGAGGCGCAGCTGATTCACCCGGCAATCCGGGGCTTCAAATGCTATCACGTTCTTGCCCCCAATAAGCCGACCTGGAACGCGTCCATCGGCGAGTATCTGCCGGAGGCCGCCTGGCAGGTGGCCGACCGGCGCGGCCTTGCCATTACGCTGCACATGGTGCGTGACAAAGCGCTGGCAGACCCGGTGAATCTGAATTACATTACGGAGATGGCGAAGAAATATCCCAATGCGGTGCTGATCCTGGCCCATGCAGCCAGAAGCTTTGCCGCCTGGACTGCGCTGGAAACCGTTGAAAAAATTGCACATCTGGACAACGTCTGGTATGATTTTGCCGCTGTGTGCGAGTCTCCTGCGATGTTCCAGATTATGCGCAAGGTCGGCGTGAAGCGCTGTATGTGGGGGAGCGATTATCCCATCTCCCGGTCAGCCGGAAAGGCAATCTCAATTGCGGACAGCTTTTACTGGATCAATGACCAGGACCTGAGCCGCTTTGCCGGCCCCACGGAATTCCATTTCTGGCAGGTGGGCACGGAGAATCTGATGGCCACGCGGCAGGCCTGCCTGATGCTGGACCTGAAGGAAGACGCAGTGGAGGATCTGTTTTACAACAATGCCATGCGGCTTTTCAGACAGAACTGAGCAGATAACGGCTGCCTGAAGGAAGGGCGTATACCGGCCTTCTGCTGAGATGGAATCCGGAGCGGGAGAAGCGGAAGGACGGCCGGGAATACCGGAAGCCCGTGCAGAAAATGCGGCGCTGCGGAAAATCCCGCAGCGCCGTTTTGCGTAAATTTTTTGTGTCTTTTCCTGCAGGCTGTGCCGCAGGTGCTATACTGGGCCTATGCCCAGACGAATACAGACAGCAGAAGGCAGATGAGAATCACGGCGCCGCCTGCAATCACCGCATAGGTGGCCGCGCCGTGCGGTTTTCTGACCTTGAAATTCAGAACGAACAGCGCGCCGATGACGAACAGATAAACTGCGGCTGCCGCCGGCATGGCGGCACCCAGCACGTTCCGGAAAATGTAGAGCAGCGGCAGCAGGATTGCGATGCTGGTGACCGGCAGCCCCTGATAAACGCTGCGGTTTGCATCCGTCGTCTGCTGGCGCGCAGATTCCGTTACGTTGAAGTAGGCGAGCCGCACCACGGCCGCCAGCGCGAAGAAGGACAGCGCGGCGATCTGCCAGGGCCGGTTCGCGCCCATGCAGTAGCAGATGACCGCCGGCTGCACGCCGAAGCAGATCAGATCGCACAGCGAGTCGATCTGGATGCCGAAGGATTTTTCGTCATCTGTGCGCTTGATTGCGCGGGCAATTTTCCCGTCAAACATATCGCACAGACCGCAGAACAGCAGGCAGAAAACTGCGACGGTGATGTTGCCGCTGGCAGATTGAAAAATGCCGAACATGGCAGCCAGAAGGCTGATGTATGTCAGAATTACGGATACATTGTAGAAGCCGATCATCAGAATTTCTCCCCTGTTCAGACTTTGATAAGTGGTACGCTTATCTTAATACAAAAAACCGCGCAGCACAATGTATTTAACAAAAAGTTTATTCATGTCAGGAGCAAAAACAGTATGAGTGAAAAATCAGAACCGGAAAACGTAACCGCACCCGCGCGCATGAAGCCGATGCAGTGGTTTCTGCGTGTGCTGGAGGGCGCGCTGATCGGCGGAGGCGCCATTCTGCCGGGAATCAGCGGCGGCGTTCTGTGTGTGAGCTTTGGGCTGTATCAGCCGCTGATGGCGCTGCTGGCCCATCCGAAATCGTCTCTCCGTATATACGGACGGCTGTTTATCCCGGTTGTCATCGGCTGGGTACTGGGATTCTGGGGCTTCGCGCTCGTTGTGGATCTGCTTTTCGGCGCTTCGGATGTGGTGGCAACCTGGCTTTTCATCGGCCTGATTGCCGGCACGATCCCGTCCCTGTTCAAGGAGGCGGCCAAAGAGCGCAGGGCGCGCGCCGCGGACTGGGCGGCGCTTGCCGCCGGCTTCGTGCTGATGGCGGCGTTTCTGGTTTGGGTGCAGGTGGGCTTCTCCGCCTCGCTGCAGCCCGGCATCGGCTGGTTCTTTTTCTGCGGGGTGCTCTGGGGCCTGAGCCTTGTGGTGCCGGGGATGACTTCATCATCCATTCTGATGTCCATGGGACTGTATGAACCGCTGGTGGAGGGAATCGGCAGCGTGGACCCCGCGGTGCTGCTGCCGATGGTCGCCGGGATCGCGGTCGTTGTTCTGCTGACGGCCAGACTGATCAATTTCCTGTTCAAAAGGTATTACACCACGGCTTATCATGCAATTATCGGCATTGTCATTGCATCCACACTTCTGATTATTCCGCTTGAGTATGCCGGATGGCAGCAGATCCTGCTCAGCGTGCTTTGCTGTGCCGGCGGTTTTTACGGCGCGCTGAAAATGGAGCAGTACGGCCGGAAGATCCAGTGATTCCGGCGCGGCAGGGAAAAAGCCGCCGGATTTGTGCAGAGTGTCGATGTGTGCAGAGAGACAACTGGTGAATTTGGCCGTTTTGCTATCCGATTCTGACGCGATCGGGTGAAAATCGGCGTGTCGGACGATTGTTCCAATATCCGGGCTGTGCTACCATGTCCACAGAAGGACGGGGTGGACCGTCCGGATATTTTTTCATGTGGAGGGAAATTATGAAACTGACCGAACTGACCCGGGATGAATGCGGCCTTGTCCGGCAGAAAATCGAGCAGGTTCTGTGGGAGATCGGCCTGCGGGTTGAAAACGCGTTCGTACGGGAAAAATGTGCTGCCGCAGGAGCGGAAGTCCGCGGCGACCGTGTTTTCTTCGCGCCGGAGGTGTTCAGACGGCTGCTGGCGCTGGCACCGCGCTCCTATGAGATCAGAAATGCGTACGGCAGCAGCTGGACCATCGGCGGCGGGAAGCAATACATTGCCGGCATCGTGATCGATCCGTGGACCAACAGCGCGGAGGAGGGAACGCGCCGTCCGGTGATGCAGGATCTGTTGACCGATCTGGCTCTGATGGATTATTTTGATGAAATCGCCATGGTCAGCCGGATGGATTTCCCGGTTGCCGATTACCCCGGAGAGGATTCCAGCTACAGGGCGCTGGAGCAGTTTTTCCTGAATTACGGAAAGCACATCTCGGCATACTGCACCACGCCGGACAGCCTCCGTGAATATTTCGCCATCGGAAAAGCCATGCTGGGTGAAAAGCCGCTGAAGGACTCCGGCATTTTTACCGTAGCGGTGGCGACGCTCTCGCCGTTGGCGGTGACAGAGCTGAACTGCGAGCTGCTTCTGGAGGCCTGCAAGTACAACTTCCCCGTGATTCCGACGACCTGTCCCATGGCCGGCACCACCTCTCCATACAGCCTTGTTTCAACTTTTGTCCAGGGAATGGCGGAAGCGCTGGGCCTGTGCGCCGTTCTGCAGGCGGTCAATCCCGGAAATCCGTACCTGATGGCTTACGGCCCCTCTGTGTCCAGCCTGTCGGACGGACATGACATGTATTACACAATGGACAAGCCGGTCTGGAAGCTGGCCGCGGCAGAGGTCAGCGCAGCGTACGGGCTGCCGTTCGGCGCGGAGTGCGGCGGAACCATGCCGGCCGGATTTGACATGCAGTGCGGGGCGGAGGCCATGATTCAGATGCTCTCGGGTGTCGGAAGCGGCGCGGACGTCCTGTGCGGCGTGGGGTCATGCTATAACGCCAACGGCCTGTCGCCGGAAAACATTGTGATCGGAATGGCGCTCCGGCGCGCATGCGGCTTCCTGATGCGCGGCATGCGTCTGGATACGCTGGACAGCGGTATCAGCAGCATGCGGGAACAGCAGGATACGGGCCATTATCTGATGGATGACCTGACGCTGGAACTGATGCGCAGCGACGAGTTCTTTACAGATCCGCTGCTGAACTATATGGGAGAGTTCAGGGAAGCGCCCACAATGCTGGAACGTGCCGGCGCGCAGGTGCAGGAAATTGCGGACCGCTTTGTCTCGCCTGTGCCCGCAGACGCCCGGGAACGGATCTCGGCATATTTCCGGAAAGAAATATATCCCCGCTTCAGATCGGCCGGTATCTAAAAATTTTACCAAAAAAATAAAAAAATATATAAAACAAGCACGGGATGCGGGCTATAATGACAGTAAGTCAATGTGTGATCAGCAGATTTTCACGCAAAGGACATTTTAGGAGGATATATCATGAGCATGACAAGCGAAATCAGCGAACTGCTCCAGCAGGGCAGAGCAAAACTTGTAAAGCAGAAGGTTGCGGAAGCGCTTGATTCCGGCCTGACTGCAAAGGAAATCCTTGAAGACGGCCTGTTGGCCGGCATGGGCGAAGTTGGCGAGAAATTCAAGAACAACGAGGTTTTTGTGCCTGAAGTGCTGGTGGCGGCCCGCGCAATGAACGCCGGCATCGATGTACTTAAGCCGCTGCTTGCTGATTCCGGCGTGGAGTCCAAGGGAACGGCAGTTATCGGCACCGTGAAGGGCGACCTGCATGATATCGGCAAGAATCTTGTAAAGCTGATGATGGAAGGCAAAGGCCTGCGGGTCATTGACCTTGGCGTGGACGTATCGCCGGAGAACTATATTGACACGGCTGTCCGTGAGAACGCAGACATTATCTGCTGCTCCGCGCTTTTGACCACGACCATGACGGAAATGAAAAATGTCGTGGAGCTTCTGGAGGAAAAGGGCCTGCATGACAAGATCAAGGTCATGATCGGCGGCGCGCCGGTCACCCAGTATTTCTGCGAGACCATCGGCGCTGACTGCTTCACTGCCGACGCTGCGTCTGCCGCAGATGCTGCCGTGGAGCTCTGCAAGTAAGCACAGACTCCGGAGCGGGAAGGCCGGGTGACGGCGGTACCCGTTCAAGTGTGCGTAAAACGAAGAAAAAGAGGAAAAGCCTTCTGCTTTTCCTCTTTTTGTATTCTTTGCTCTGAAAACAATTATTTCAGAATGCGGATTTTGCCCACAAGCGGCAGTTCCTTCGCTTTTCCGCTGGCCGCATAGACAATGCCTATGATGCTGAGAACACCGAGTCCGATTCCGAGCAGCGTGAACACAACGCTGACCAGAGTGATAATAAAGGACAGACGGTAAGAAATGGCGTAAATAATTGTCCTGAGAATGGCAACGACGATTGCGCGGATAATGCCCAGTGCAGTTCCGCCGATGGCCAGGACCAGACCCTGGTTTGCGTGGAAACGGGCAAATTTTGAATCCTTCGCGGCCAGAAGCGGAATCAGGACCAGCCAGGACAGATAGGACAGGACGGCAAAGATGTTATTCCTCGAGATGTCCTGCGGGTCATAATCTGCAGTGTGGTCGTCTGCGCTCTTCCGGGGCTGCGGCGCAACAGCGATATTTGCCTGATATGCGGTCTGCTGCTCTGGCTGCTGGAAAGAGGGCTGCTGGGGCTGGGCCGTTTCGCCGGCTGCCTGCGGGTTTTCGCATACCGGCGCTTCGGCCTGCGGGGGTTTGGGTGCGGCGACCGGGGTGCCGCAGGAGGAACAGAACTTGTCCTCTGCGCCCAGCTGTGCGCCGCAGTTTCTGCAAAATGCCATGTGATCATTCTCCTTTTCATATCTTGGTAATGCCTGCGGCAGGAAGCCCTGGGAAAACCTGCGCGCCTGCGCATTTACAGGGTGGAGAGGTTACTGGGCATACGCCCGGTCAACTTCCAGTACGACATATGTATCCGGGAACTGTGCGGTGACTGCCGCGCGGATTTTTTCCGCCGCGTCATCCGCGTCTTTGCCGAAGGTGTAGGGAACCACGGCGTCAAAAATAAAATTGGTGTGCGTCGGCCCGGAGACCACGCGGAAATCGTGGATGGTGATCTGCGCGTTCAGCTGCCTGCAGATCTCAGCCACCCGGCGCCGCTGGGTGGTCACGGCGCTGTCCGTGCTGATGGGATCCAAATGGATCGTGGCATGACAGCCCAGCTTTTGCGTGAGTTCACGCTCGATGTTGTCGATGGCGTCATGCAGGGCGAGAATATCGCCTGTGGCGGGAACCTCAGTATGCAGCGTGACCATCTGACGGCCGGGGCCGTAGTCGTGCACGACCAGATCGTGAATGCCGGTGACCTCCGAGTGGGCAAGGACAATCTCCTGAATCTGCCTGACAAATTCCGGATCGGGCGTACGGCCCAGCAGCGTGCTGAGCGTGTCTTTTGCAGATGTGAAGCCCACATAAATGATCAGCAGGCTGACAAGCGCGCCGCACCAGCCGTCAATATTCAGCGGCGTGAAGGCGGAAACCAGGACGCTGATCAGGACCGCGGCGGTGGAGGCGACGTCCATCAGGCTGTCCTTGGCAACCGTGATGATCACCTGGGAACCGATTTTTTTGCCGACCTTCATGTTGAATGACACGATATAAAGCTTGATCAGGATGGAGACGACCAGAATAGACAGCGTCAGCCAGTTGGCTGTGGATGCCTGCGGCGCAATGATTTTTTCAATCGAACTGCGCAGAACCTCAACGCCCAGCACCATAATCACAGCAGAGATCAGAAGTCCCGTGACGTATTCAATCCGGCCATGGCCGAAGGGGTGCTCTGGATGCGGCTTTTTTGCGGAAAGCTTGAAGCCGATGAAGTTCAGAACCGACGAGCCCGCGTCAGACAGATTGTTGAAACCGTCGGAGATGATGGCGATCGAGCCGCTGAGGGCGCCGGCGCACAGCTTGATGATGCTGATCAGCAGATTCAGTATGATGCCGACAATACTGGATAAAACGCCGTAGCTGGTGCGCACGCGGGGATCGGACACGTTTTCCCCGTCCTTAATAAATGCTCGGACAATCAGGTCGGTTATCACCCTGGAACACCTCGTTTGTTTTTCTGTATTCTATTATACTGCGTTTTTGCTTCATTGCAAGTGCGGCGCGCATGCGGAAGGAAAAAAAGACTGCGCCGGACTGCTTCGCGGAAACGGCGGGGGCCGGGCGGAAAAGCCGTGCCGGGCGGCGGCGCATGGCTTCCGCCGGCCTTGCACCGGCCCTGTTTTTGCGGTATAATGTCAATAATCCACGGAAAAGAGGAAAATGCTTTGGAAATCACCGCGCTTGATCTTCTGCTTGTATTTCTGCCGGCTCTGGGCGGCGGCATTATTCAGACCACGACCGGTTTTGGATTCGGACTTTTTGTCATGATGTTTTATCCGCTTTTTCTGCCGGTTACGGAGGCATCGGCGCTTTCTTCCACCATGTCACTGCTGCTTGCGCTGACGCTGACCATCCGCCTGCGCAGGCATCTGCGTCTGAAGGAGCTGCTGTTTCCGCTGGGCGTCGATCTGGCGTTCGGACTGGCCAGCGCCGCTGCGGCCGCCTACATTGACCTGAGCATGCTGAAGGCAGTTCTGGGTATCTTCCTCGTTCTGATGGCGCTGTATCTGATTTTCCTGTCCGGCCGCTTTGCCGTCCGGCCAAATAAAAAATCCGCTTTTGTGTGCTGTGCTCTGGGCGGCCTGTCCAGCGGCTTTTTCGGAATCGGCGGCCCGCCGATCCTGCCGTATTTTCTGGCGGCGTACGGCAATGAGAAGCTGACCTATATTGTTTCGCTGCAGCTTGTTTTTGCGGTGACCGGCATGAGCAATACGGTCGTGCGCATCGTAAACGGGATTTATACGCTGCGTGTGCTGCTTCTGGCCATCCCCGGGATTGCCGCCATGTTTATCGGGCAGGCCATCGGGCTGAAGATTGTGGACAAAATCAACGCCCGGCAGCTGAAGAAAATTGTCTATGTGGTTCTGGGCCTGTCCGGAATCCTGACCTTTGCAACGAGCATCTGATGATCCGCATGTGCTGAAAGGCGGCAGAAGGTTCCCTTCTGCCGCCTTTTTCGCGCAGCCGGGAGACAGGAAAGCGCGGTTTTGTAATGGATGACAGTCCTTTCCGGCACGAATGGCCGGATGCGGCGGACAGAATAAGAGAAAGATGCAGAATTAAGCATTTCTTGAGCATTTTGGCAGTGGTATATCACGTTGTTTCATGTTATGATCGGACAAGGGAAAATGGGCGCACACAGGAACATTTTTTCAGCTGGAGCGTCATACCTATTGTCGAGTTCCGGCCGCTGGCCGGTTCAAAAAACGGAAAGATCAGGAGATTGCCATGAAGAAGAAAATGATTTGCATTGTTCTTGCCGCGGTATTTGTTTTTGGCTGCGCTTTGTCCGGATGCGGTTCCGGAGACAGCGGGGAAACTGCCGCAGTACAATCGGTGGCGATGATTACCGGCGCGGGCTCCGTCGGCGTGTATGACAGATACGCAGGCCTTGTCGTATCTCAGCAGACGGTGGAGATCAAACGGGATGAGAGCAAGGTTGTGGCCGAGATTTACGTTGAGGAAGGGCAGAACGTCAATGTCGGCGATAAGCTGTTTGCGTATGATACGGAGGATCTGCAGTATTCGCTGGACAAGGCGACACTGGAGCTTGAACAGCTGAAAAACTCGATTGAGAACTACAAGACGCAGATTGCTCAGCTGGAAAAGGAAAAGAAGAACGCTTCTGCATCCCAGCAGCTGAGCTACACTGTTGAAATACAGGATGCGCAGGCAAACCTGCGGGAGGCGGAGTATAACCTGCAGCTGAAGCAGGCGGAGGTTGAAAGAATGCAGGCGGCAGTCGGCGATCCTTCCGTCACGGCGGAAGTGTCCGGCGTTGTCCAGAGCCTGAATCCGGACGGCGGTATGGATCCGAATACCGGCGAACAGCTTCCGTTTATGACAATCGTCGAGACGGGAACCTATCGTGTGAAGGGGACCATCAATGAGATGGCGGCCGGCGCCCTGTCTGTCGGCACGGGGGTCATCATCCGCTCCAGAATTGACAGCACGCAGACCTGGACCGGCACGGTAGAAATCGTTGACTGGGAGAATCCTGTATCTTCCGGCAATAATTACTATTATGACAGCGGAAACGACGAAATGACGCAGTCCAGCAAATATCCGTTCTATGTGACGATGGATTCCACAGACGGTTTGATGCTGGGACAGCATGTGTATATTGAGCCGGACTTCGGCCAGGAGAATGCAGCGGGCGATGCGCTGATGCTGTCGTCCTGGTACATCAGCGACGCAGATTCAAACCCCTGGGTCTGGGCTGCAAACGGCCGGGATAAACTGGAAAAGCGCAAGGTGGAGCTGGGCGTTTACGATGCAGAACTGGATCAGTATGAGATCCTCAGCGGTCTGACTGTGGACGACTACATTGCCTATCCCGACGAGACCCTGCGGGAGGGCATGGGCGTTGTCCGCTATGATGACAATCAGTTCATGGCGGGCGTCTACGGGGACGACGGCTACGCAGACGACGGTTATGTGGACGACGGTTATGTGGACGACGGCAATATGGACGACAGTTACGCGGATGATGCCGAAGCCTGGGACGGCTCGGACGCCGAGGATGACGAAGGCCAGATGCCGGCGGCCGGCGCGCGCGGGGAGGTCGGCTGATGCTTCTTGAAATGACTGATATCTGCAAGGATTATATGCAGGGAAAGCTGGTTGTGCCGGTACTGAAGCATATCTCCTTACAGGTGGCGGAGGGCGACTATCTGGCCATCATGGGACCGTCCGGTTCCGGGAAAACGACGCTGATGAACATGATCGGCTGCCTGGATGTGCCGACATCCGGCACATATCTGCTGGACGGCGAGAATATCGCTGAGTGTTCGGACAACCGGCTGGCAGAGGTGCGCAATAAAAAGATCGGTTTTGTATTTCAGAATTTTTACCTGCTGCCGAAAATGACCGCGCTGGACAACGTGGCGCTGCCGCTTCTTTATGCGGGCATCGGCAAGCAGGAGCGGCGGGAGCGGGCCGCAGCCGCCCTGGAGGCGGTGGGACTCGGTGAGCGGAAAGACTTCCGGCCGAATCAGCTGTCGGGCGGCCAATGCCAGCGCGTGGCGCTGGCCCGCGCCGTTGTGGGCGGCCCAAGGCTTCTCCTGGCTGACGAGCCGACCGGCGCGCTGGATACAGCGGCCGGCGATCAGGTGATGGAAATTTTCTCCAGCCTTCACAGCCAGGGCGTGACGATTATCGTCATTACCCATGAGCAGGCGGTGGCGGACCATGCGGCCAGCACCATCCATATCCGTGACGGCCGGATTACGGAGCACCTGCAGAAGGAGGACGGCAATGAGTAAAACAAAGCGGATTATTGCCATTGTGCTGGCTGTTGTGCTGGCGTTCGGTGTTTTGCTCACGGTGCTGCTGATCATGAAAATGAACCGTGACCCTGTGAATGTGTTTGCCGTCAGTGATCTGTCCATGACATCCTACTGGGGCGATTCTTCGGAAAGCTACGGCAATGTGCGCGCGGACCGGATGCAGGATGTGTACGTTTCTGACACGCAGAAGGTGACGGAGATCTTTGTTCAGGAGGGACAGCAGGTCAAGGCGGGCGACCGCCTGTTGAGCTATGACTCGACGCTGACGGAGATTGCACTGGCGCGCAAGCAGATTGAGGTGCAGCGCCTGGAGCTGCAGCTGAAGCAGGCCAGGGAGGAGCTTGCTGAAATCAACACTTACAAGCCCTATACGCCGCCGGCCCCTGCGCCGGAGCCGGAACCCGAACCGGAGCCGGATCCCGGCGAGCCGGTGGAGGTGCCGTATCTCAAGGGCGGAGCCGGTACCGCGCAGGATCCGTATATCTGGCTTTGGGACAGCACCTGCGTATTTACGCAGGATTTCATCCTGAAGGTGCTGGGAACGGAGCAGACGGCATATGCGGTTTTCCAGCAGCGGCAGGACAATACGCCTGAGGGTGAGATTCTGTCCAGCTGGGCGATCGTGTTCTCCATTGACGCGGAAAACAGAATTTCCTTTGCCATGTTTGAGTATACGGAACCGGAAGAGCCGGAGGAGCCGGCTGAGCCGGAGCCGCCCGCATATGTGGATCCCGGCCCCCAGTATACGGCGACGGAGATTGCGCAGATGAAGGCGGAAAAGCAGACGCAGATCCGCGATCTCGATCTGTCCTATCGCATGGCGCAGGTGGAGTACAAAAAGCAGCTGGCGGAGTTCAACGACGGAACGGTTTATGCGGAGTATGACGGCGTTGTTACGGCTGTTTCCGATGAGGAGACGGCGCGCAGTGAGTCTTCCCCGATTATCCGTGTCGCCGGCGGCGGCGGTTACTTTGTAACCGGCAGCGTGTCCGAGCTGGAGCTTGAAAAAGTGCAGGTCGGACAGACGGTCTTTATTAATTCATGGGAGAGCGGCGGGTTCTACGAAGGTGTGATTACGGAGGTTTCCGAATATCCCACTTCCTCCGGCTATTATTACGGCATGGGGAATTCGAACGTGTCCTATTATCCCTTTACTGTGCAGATCAGCGGCGACGCTGCACTGCGCGAGGGCGAGGGCGTGAGCATTGAGCTTGCGGCCCAGCAGGAAGAGACCGGCGGATTCTATCTGGAAAATGCCTTTGTCCTGTCTGAGGGCGGCAAGAGCTATGTATTTGTCCGCGGCGAGGACGGCCTTCTGGAGAAACGCGAGATCCTGGCCGGAAAGAGAGTGGACGGCTATTATTGCCAGGTTCTCGGCGGCCTGACACAGGAGGACTATATTGCCTTCCCGTATTCAAAGGAAGCGCAGGACGGGGCAAAGACAACAGAGGCCGGGCTTGACGTCCTGTACGGCTACTGAGGAGGGGATTGACGATGTTTGAAAATATTTCACTGGCGTTCCAGGGAATCTGGGGACACAAGCTGCGTTCTTTCCTCACTATGCTGGGCATCATCATCGGTATTGCATCCATCATCATCATTGTCTCCACCATCAAGGGAACAAACGAGCTGATCAAATCCAATCTGGTCGGCTCCGGGACCAACGTGGTGAACGTGCAGCTCTATCAGGAAGAGTATCCGTACGATCTGCAGTACAATCCCCTGCCGGAGGGCGTTGCGCCCATTACGGAGGAAATGCGCACGGAAATGGAAAAAATGGACGGTGTTGCTGCAGTTTCGCTGTACCATTCCAGATCCTATGTCAGCAATGTGTTTTATAAAAACACATCCTTTTCCGGGAATCTTTTTGGCGTTGACGCCGGCTATCTGGCTGTAAACGGTTATCGGGTCATTTACGGCCGCGGACTGACGCAGGAGGATCTGGATCAGCGGCATAAGGTTCTGCTGCTGGATACCACTGCGGTTTCAACGCTTTCCATCGCCGGAAATCCGGTCGGGCAGGTTATGGAGGTGTGCGGTGAGCCGTATACCATCATCGGCGTTGTGGATAAAACGTCGCAGTTTAAGCCGGTGATTGAAACGCTTTCGGAGTACTATCAGTACATGGACACGTCCAGCGGCAACATTTTTGTGCCGGACAGCACCTGGCCTGAGCTTTTCCGCTTTGACGAGCCGCTTTCCGCTGCGGTCAAGGCGACCAGCACGGACGATATGACGATTGCCGGTCAGAATACGGCGGATTACCTGACCGAACAGGTGATCCTGACAAGTGAGGGGAACCTGTCCTACCGCAGCGAGGATCTGCTGGAGCAGGCCAAACAGCTGCAGGAACTCAGTTCTTCCACCAATAACCAGCTGATCTGGATTGCCAGCATCTCGCTTCTGGTGGGCGGCATCGGCGTGATGAACATCATGCTTGTTTCGGTCACGGAGCGCACGCGTGAGATCGGCCTGAAAAAGGCCATCGGCGCAAAGCGCCGCCGGATCCTGTGGCAGTTTTTGACGGAGGCGTCGGTGATGACGAGCCTTGGCGGACTTCTGGGCGTCGGCGCCGGCATCGGTATTGCAAAGCTCGTGTCCAACGTGATGGGCACGCCCTCTGCAATCAGTGTGCCTGCAATTGTGATCGCTGTGGCGTTCTCCATGCTGATCGGCGTGGTTTTCGGCCTGATCCCTGCGGTGAAGGCCTCCAAACTCAATCCGATCGACGCGCTGCGCAGAGAATAACCGGCATCGGCTTCAAGTGCATATATGCTTCAAAACCGGACGGCGGATGCCGTCCGGTTTTTGTCTGCAGGCCGTTAAGAGAATTTTACATTCTGTACTCTTGCGCGGACATTTCAGGGACGATATACTGAATACAGGGAAGAATTCCGTGAATTTCTTGTATCTGAAAGGGGACGGCGGCGGATGAAACAACGTCAAAAACTGCATCAGATCCGCGGCCGGCTTCTGTTTTCGTGGCGGGATTCGGCGGTGACACTGGGGATCCTGCTGGCCGCGTACGGCGTATGCAGCCTGCTGCGCAATCTGGGGGAATCATCTTCTTACGCGTCGCTTCTGTTTTTGCTGGCGGTTTTCCTTGTGGCCCGTTATACGGAGGGGTATTTTTACGGCATTGCTGCCTCGCTTGTAGGCGTTCTGGCGGTGAATTATGTTTTCATATATCCGTATTACAGCTTCAATTTCACGCTGGCCGGCTATCCAATGACAATGCTGTGCATGCTGGCGGTCTCACTGACCACCAGTGCGCTGATCACGCGCATCAAGCAGAGCGATCAGCTGAAGCTGGCCGCAGAGAAAGAAAAGATGCGCGGGAATCTGCTGCGGGCGGTATCCCATGATCTGCGCACGCCGCTGACGTCCATTCTGGGCGCCACGTCGGCCGTGGCGGAAAATGATCTGACGCTGACCCATGAGGAACGGGTGCGCCTTCTGCGCGGCGCACAGGATGACATTGAGTGGCTGATCCGCATGGTGGAAAATCTTCTCGCCGTTACGCGGATCGACGCGGACAGCCCGGCGCAGGTGATCAAAACGCCGGAGGCGGCGGAGGAGATCGTTTCGGAGACGGTGGCAAAATTCAAAAAGCGTTTTCCCGGCTTTTCCGTGTCTGTGCGTGTGCCGGATGCGCTTCTGATGATCCCGATGGATGCCATGCTGATTGAACAGGTGCTGATCAATCTCATGGAGAATGTTGTGCTCCATGGAGAGACGGCGGACCGTGTGGAATTGACGGTCAGCCGCAGCGGAAAGTGCGCCGTATTTGAAGTGCGTGATAACGGCGTCGGGATCCCGCCGGACAAGCTGCCGAAGATCCTGGAAGGCAGCATGATCAGCGCTGAAGAAAAGCAGGGAGACAGCAAAAGAAACATGGGCATCGGACTTTCTGTGTGCAACGCCATCGTCCGCGCCCATGGCGGTTCCATGTTTGCAGAAAACGCGCCGGAGGGCGGCGCGGTGATTGGTTTCAGGCTGGCGATACAGGAGGGTGAAGATGGACAATAAACCGAGTGTGCTGGTGGTGGAGGATGACGCCGGCATCGGCAGCTTTATTGAGACAATACTGGTGTCCAACGGATACAGCGTGCTGCGGGCGTCCGGCGGCCGACAGGCTCTGATGATGCTGACTTCCCATTGCCCGGAGCTGATGATTCTGGATCTGGGGCTCCCGGATCTGGACGGGACGCGGATTATCCGGTCTGTGCGCAGCTGGTCAAAAATGCCGATTCTGGTTGTTTCCGCGCGTGCCCATGAGAAGGATAAAGTGGAGGCGCTGGATCTGGGCGCTGATGATTACATCACGAAGCCCTTCGGCAGTGCGGAGCTGCTGGCCCGCATCCGGACGGCGCTGCGCCATGCTTCGGGAGATACGGCGTCAGGAATGCCGCTTTCCGGTGTGTTCCGGGCGGGCGATCTGACCGTTGACTACAACAAAATGCATGTCTATCTGGCGGGAGAGGATGTGCATCTCACGCGCAACGAATACAAAATTGTCGCGCTGCTTTCCCGATATGCCGGCCGCGTGCTGACCTATGACCACATTCTGAAAAACGTCTGGGGTCCCGTATCCAGCGGGGACAATCAGATTCTGCGGGTCAATATGGCCAATATCCGCCGGAAAATCGAAAAAAACCCGGCCGATCCGCAGTATATTTTTACGGAGATGGGCGTGGGATACCGGATGATTGAGGGCGACTGACGGCCGGCGTCCTGCCGCGGGACGGCCGGAAAAAAATCAGCCTCTGTATGGTGAGACAGCCATACAGAGGCTTTTTGTATCTGCGGAGCGGCGCAGGTGCCTGCGGGCGGTTCAGACAAATGTTTCCTGTTCGAATTCTGCCCAGGGAATACTGACCCGCTGTCCGCCGGTGATCAGTGAATCAATGTGCATCAGCAGCGGATAATCCGCTGCGCGGGCAATGCCGCGCGCGTCCAGTCTGCGCACAGCCCGGGCCATGCGCTCTGTGATGACGACAGACTCCAGCGTGACGCCGGAGAGCCGTTCCATAGCCTCCGCGTAGGGGACGCCTTCCCCAAGGAGAATGCCAATTTTACGTGTCCGGCCGCCGAAAACCGTCACATACAGGTCGCCCACGCCCAGATGCAGGTTGGATGCTTTTTCGCCGCACAGCGTCAGAAGCCCCTGCATTTCCCGCACGCTCTGGCCGAAAAGCGCGGCCTGTGAATTGTAATGCTCAAATTCCCGGCCCTCCCGGACGTAAGACAGGCCTACGGCCAGACTGACGGCCAGCGCATAGGCGTTTTTCAGCGCGACGGCACATTCGACGCCGCGCACATCGGTCGAGAGGCTGATGTGATAGAAGGGCGTTTCAAAAAGAGATTTCAGACTGCGCAGCAGGGTGGAATCCCAGCCGCAGAAGGTGACCTCCGTAGGATCCATATCCGCCAGCTCATAGCTGGTGCAGGGGCCGCCGATGGCGTTGAAGCTGATGGGCCGGGTTGTGCTGGCCCGGTAGAGCTCCGGATAGGACAGCATGGTGCCGTCCGGCTGATCCTGCATGCCCTTGGTCACGCTCAGCACCGGGAGACTGTCCGGAATAACGGGAATTATATTCTCCATGAACCAGTCCACACCGAAGCTGCTGACACCGCCGATGAGCAGGTCTGCGCCGGCCATGGCGGTCTCCAACTGTGAACAGGAGTAGTATTCCACACCATCCGGCAGCCTGCGCTTCAGGGTGGGATGGAAGGAATCTGCTTTCAGCCGGGCGATGATTTCCTCATCCAGCGGCGTGCCCACGATGCGCACCTGATGGCCGTTGTACCGCAGCGGTACGGACAGGGCGCTTGCCATCATGCCGGCCCCAACCATTGTAATCCTGCTCATTTGCATACCTCCGTAAAAAGCGCTATAATCATATGGGAACATCTCTATTTTACAGATTTTTTCCTGAAAGTAAAGTGTGAAAGGCGGCGGCACAATGTTTGAGGAGCTGATTGAAAAGTACGGTCTGACCGGCGCACGGCCGGAGTTTTATTCTGCGTGGACCGGGCAGTTTGACGCGGATTTTTCCGGCTGGCTCAGCCGGGCATATCTGGAGGATGTCAATGCGCGCTATACGCGCCTGGGCGATGAGGCGTTCGGGGCGCTGTGCACGGCTGCCGGTGCGCTTGCGGAAAATCCGGAACTGTGTGCGCTGGCTGCATACAGCCGGGGACTTTTGTTCGAAAGCGGGCTGAACGAGGACTATCTGGCGCTTCTCGGCTTCCCGCGGCCGCATACGGGAATACAGCTTCTGGATGATTTTTTCGGTCTTCTGGTGCATCTTTCCGGAATCCCCGTGGTGGAGCAGCGCTATGCCCGGCGGGGAATCCCGCTGGAGTATATGCAGGCAAGCTACAACAGCGTGCGGATCTGGGTTAATTCCTTCAAAGCGTTTTATGGCCGCTGGGGCCACGACAGGGAGCGGCCGCGTATGGTGTACATTGAGCACCTGCGCATTATCCGCATCGGCCGCCTGGAGTTTGAGACGAACTGGTTCTCCGGAAAAATTGTCATTCTCCGCAGCCGGAAAGACGGGACGGTTCTTGCGCTGAGCGAGGGCGGCATCCCCGTCCGGCAGGACGGCCGTATCAGCGGAACCAATGACATCTGGGACGGGAAGTGCTGGTACACGGTGTTTGATGAGACACAGGCGTATTACAAGGGGCATGTCATTCTGCCGGAGGGCAGCGTCAGCCCCTATGTGTCCGTCTGCCTGAAATCCGAATGGGAACCGGTGGCCCGCCGCGGCCAGAACAGCGTGAATATCCACATCCCGCGGGACGGCCGGCTGGACATTCAGGAAGCGATGGAGAGCATCCGCCGGGCATGCGCCTTTTATCCGGAGTATTTCCCAGAGCGGGATTTCCGAACGTTCGAGTGCCACACCTGGCTGTTTGACCCGCAGATGGCGGAGATTCTGGGCGACAGTTCCAATATTGTGCGTTTCCAGCGGCTGTTCTATCTTTTCCCTGAGGCGACGGACGACGGCGGCGTGCGCACAGGCGCGTTTACCGAGGCGCCGTTTGATCTTCTGACCTGGCAGCCGGAGACGACGCTGCAGCGCAGGGTTATTGAGCACTATCAGGCCGGCGGGCACATGTTCGCGGCCGGCGGATTTATTCTGCCGGAGGGAGAAATGCCGCCCCGGCAGCGGAATTGATCATATTTGACACTGTTTGTTCAAAGAATGTTCAGAGTTGTGTGTTAAAATCTAAAGCATACAATAAGGGAGGTTCCGGATATGAAAATTACCTTTCTCGGCGCCGCGCATGAGGTGACAGGTTCCTGTACGCTGCTCAATGCCTGCGGACGTGCGATTCTGATTGACTGCGGGATGGAGCAGGGCGCTGATATCTATGAAAACTGTACGCTCCCGCTGGCGCCCGGAGAGATCGACTGTGTGCTGCTGACGCACGCGCACATTGACCATTCCGGAAAACTTCCGGTTCTGACGTCGAACGGATACGCCGGCCCGATTTATACGACAGAGGCCACGGCAAAACTCTGCAGCATCATGCTGACCGACGCCGCGCACATTCAGGAGTCGGAGGCGGAGTGGCGCAACAGGAAGGCGGCCCGCGCAGGCGGACAGCCCTACACGCCGCTTTATACCGTGGCGGATGCGCAGAAGACATGCGCGCAGTTCAGGCCGTGCGGCTACGGGCAGGAGATCCGCCTGTTTGAAGGCGTGACGGCCCGGTTTCTCGATGCGGGCCATCTGCTTGGCTCCGCCAGCATCGAGCTGACAATTACGGAAAACGGCAGGACGAAGACGCTGCTGTTTTCCGGCGATATCGGCAATGTCAGCAGGCCGCTGATCCGTGACCCGCAGAAGCCGGAGAAGGCGGATTTTGTGGTGATCGAGTCCACATACGGCGACCGCCTGCACGGTCCGCGGCCGGATTATATCGGCCAGCTGACCCGCATCATCCAGCAGACGATGGACCGCGGCGGAAATGTTGTGATTCCGTCGTTTGCCGTCGGGCGGACGCAGGAGCTTCTGTATCTGATCCGGCAGATCAAGGACAGCGGCCTGGTGCACGGACATGACCATTTCCCGGTCTGGGTGGACAGTCCGCTGGCCAATGAAGCGACGAACATTTATGCGTCCGGCATGACGGATTATTACGACGCGGAAACGCTGGAACTGCTGCGCAGGGGCATTGATCCCATCAAATTCCCGGATCTGCGGATGTCGGTGACCAGTCAGGATTCAAAAAATCTGAATGCGGACACGACGCCGAAGATTATCCTGTCCTCCAGCGGCATGTGCGAAGCCGGGAGGATCCGTCACCACCTGAAGCACAATCTGTGGCGCAGAGAGAGCACGATCCTTTTCGTGGGCTATCAGGCGCAGGGGACCCTGGGGCGTCTTCTGACGGACGGAGCAAAAAAAGTCAGACTGTTCGGCGAGGACATTATGGTCAATGCATGCATAGAATCCATGGAGGGCATCAGCGGCCACGCGGATCAGGATATGCTCCTTGGCTGGCTTGCCGCGCTGGAGACGAAGCCGGAGCTGGTTTTTGTCAACCACGGAAATGACACCGTCTGCGATACGTTTGCCGCGCTGGCCGGTGAAAAGCTGGGGATACGCGCCGAAGCGCCGTATAACGGCGCGCAGTACGACCTGGATACATGCCGGTGCCTGGTGCAGGGCAACAGCGCGCGTATTGTAAAGAAGACGGAGGGTGCCGGAAAGGCGGCGGGCGTGTTTGAGCGGCTGCTGATGGCCGGCAGACGGCTGACGGCGCTGATTGAGCGCAGCAAGGGACGGCCCAATAAGGAGCTGGCCAGATTTGCGGATCAGGTCAACCAGCTGTGCAGCAAATGGGAAAAATAGGAAGGAAATTTCAGGATGATTCTGACAAGCACAGGCATTAACGAAGAAATCCGCCGCAATCCGGCGGGGTATGTGCACGCGGTGGATGACGCGTACAGCGCGCAGCTGTGCGGAATTGCAAAATACATTTTTGACCGGCGGGACTGCTGTCCGATTATTCTCATTTCCGGGCCGTCCGGCTCCGGAAAGACGACGACGGCAAAGATGATCGAGCAGTTCCTGGACGGCTGGGGCTGCGAGACGCACACGGTGTCCATGGATAACTATTTTCTGCCGTTTTCACCGCAGGAGATGGAACTTGTCAATCAGGGAAAGATCGATCTCGAGTCGCCCGCGCGGCTGGACATCCCGCTGCTGAACAGCCACATCGTGAAGATGATCAATATGGAGCCGGTGGAGCTGCCGATGTATGACTTTACGAACTCCCGGCGGCTGACCGACAGAACACTGACGCGCAGGCCGGGGGAACTGGTGATCCTGGAAGGGATCCACGCGCTGAATCCGGCGGTCATCACTGTGCCGGATACGCAGACCTGCCGTATTTATGTCAGTGTGCGCACGCGGATTCAGACGGACGGACTGGTTCTGCATCCGGAGAAGATCCGGCTGCTGCGCCGGATGCTGCGGGACAGAAAAAACCGCGGCCGCAGCATTGCAGATACGCTGAGCATGTATGACAATGTTCAGCTCGGGGAAAACAAGTATATCATGCCCTATAAGCACCGCCGGACCTTTGATGTTGATACCTTTATTGCGTATGAGGCCGGTGTTTATAAACAATTCCTGATGGATGAGCTGGAGAAGGAAAAGCACGACCCGCGCATTGCTGATCTGGTGGAGACGCTGGAGCATCTGGATCCGGTGGACGCGGCCTGTGTTCCGGAAACGAGCCTGATCCGGGAGTTTATCGGCGGCGGGCAGTTCGGCCTGTAATTCCGGCCGCCTGCGGATCGGCCTGTGCCGGACAGTCCGGCGGCTTTCAGCAGAAATCCCGATTTTAGCGGAAAAGCTCCGGCGCAGATGATTCTGCGGCGGAGCTTTTGTGCGTGCCCGGTCAGCTTTCCGGCGGGCGTTCCGTACTGAGCAGGGGAAACTCCAGAACCCCGGCGGCAGGCGGCGCCAGTGTGCCGGGATTGAAAAAAACAGTCAGGGTGCCATGCCTGATGAAGCATCCGTCAGGCGCGATTTTTCGCCGGATTTTCCGCGGCCGCAGACCCTTCAGGTACGGTTCGGCAGCACAGCGGCGTCCGGCCTGCACGGCGACAAGCCGGGCAATGCTATTTTTCACATGCGTGCCCTGCGGAAGAAAATCGGCTGGGGAAAGCGGCCAGCCGGTGCGCATGTCCCACAGGTCGGCGGCTCGGACGCGCCGGATTCCGCCGCTGTCACAGACCCATGTCTCGCGCAGGATGCTCAGGCATATGCCGTCGTTGTGCGTAACTGTGCAGCTCAGCCTGTATTCCGGCGGCACATATGTACAGTTCCGGCGCAGGGCTGCTGCGTGGGCGGCAGTCTGCCGGGGCAGCTGTTTTTTGCGCAGTTCCCGCAGAAAGCGCCGGCTGACCGCGGCGTAAAACCGGTTGATGCGCCGGATGCCGGGCGCATCTCCTGCCAGAGCCGGCAGCGCTATGCTGTATCTGATCAGTTCGGCTCCGCCTTCCGGGAGAAGACCGCGCTCCTCCAGTATGGCGATGGCCGGTGTTTCGGGATTCATCTGCATCACCTCCGTACAGTGTATGCGCGCCGCAGCGCAGAAGAGATCAAAAGTTCGGGGTTTACTTTATTGATTTAGTACTGTAATATAACAAACAGATGGATGCAGCGGCGCGGGCGGCTTTGAGGCCTGCGCGGGGGCGGAGATACGGGCATCCGGCGGCATGGAGGGATGTATATGAATAAGAATATTAAAAAGCCGAGAAATCTGGATATGTATAAGGCGATTCTGACTCTGCGGAATGTTGACGAGTGCATCCGGTTTTTTGATGACCTGTGTTCTGTGACAGAGCTGAAGGCGATGGAGCAGCGGTTTCAGGTGGCGGAGTTTCTGAACCGGGGCATGGTCTACAACGATATTCTGGAGCAGACAGGCGCCAGCAGCGCAACCATCAGCCGCGTCAACCGCAGTCTGCAGTATGGTGCGGACGGATATGAGATTGTTTTTGCAAGACTGAAGGAGCAGGAAGAAAAATGAGCCGGTATTTTTCGCTGGCGCCGTACTATGACCGGCTGACCAGGGATGTGGATCATGCGGCTTTTGCCGATTTTTATACCCGGCTTTTTGCCGCTTCGTCTGTCCCGGTGCGCCTGGTGCTTGATCTTGGATGCGGCACCGGTACAATCACGCGGCTTCTGGCGGAGCGCGGGTATGAGATGATCGGGGTGGATGCCTCGGCGGAAATGCTGGCTGCGGCGGTGGAAAAATGTGCCGCACTGCCGCAGGCGCAGCGGCCGCTGTTTCTGCAGCAGTATATGCAGCAGCTGGACCTGTACGGAACTGTGGACGCGGCCGTCTGTGCGCTGGACGGACTGAATTATGTGCCGCCCGGGGAACTGGCGGAGGTTTTCCGCCGCCTGCATCTTTTCATTGCGCCGGGCGGAATTTTTGTTTTTGATGTGAATACGCCCCTGAAGCTCCGCGGACTGGACGGCGGCCTGTTCATCGACGAAGCGGAGGACGTTTACTGCGTCATGCGCACGGAATACGACGCGCAGGAGGACGCCTGTGTATACGGCCTGGATCTGTTCTGCCGCAGCGGGAAGAACTGGCGGCGGGAGAGCGAGGAGCATGTGGAGTATGTGCATACAATGCAGGCGCTGCGCGCAGCGCTGCATGCGGCGGGCTTCGGGGACATCAGGACTTACAGCGGCACAGATTTCGGCCGGCGGAAAAACGGCGACATGCGCGTCGTGATTTCCGCGGTCAGAAAATGAATGGAGATTATGAATATGGATGAAATTGTACGCGGAATTGCATGCGGCGGCAATGTGAAAATCGCCGCTGTCAGCACGCGGGAGATGACCGAGCGGGCCAGACAGATTCACCGGACGCTGCCTGTGGCCACGGCCGCGCTGGGCCGTACCATGGCGGCGGCCAGCATGCTGGGCAATGCGCTGAAGGGCGAGCAGGATTCCCTGACTGTGCGGATCAACGGCGGCGGCCCCATCGGCAGCATCATCGTGGTGTCTGACTCCGCCGGAAATGTGCGCGGCTATGTGCAGAATCCGCATGTTGACCTGCCCCTGCGCAGGGACGGGAAGCTGGACGTGGGCGGCGCCGTCGGCACAAACGGCATGCTGACCGTGATCCGTGACCTTGGACTGAAGGAGCCGTATGTGGGCAGCACGCAGCTGATCAGCGGAGAAATTGCAGAGGATTTCGCCGCATATTTTGTGGAGAGCGACCAGCAGCCCTCGGCGTGCGCGCTGGGTGTGCTTGTGGATCAGGATCAGTCTGTCCTGGCGGCCGGCGGGTATATCCTCCAGCTGATGCCGGGCGCTCCCGCCGATATCCCGGAGATTCTGGAAAAGCAGATTGCCGCCTGCGGCGCTGTAACAGCCATGCTGCGTACGGGCGACGCCGCGCAGATGCTTCTGAAGGTGCTGGATGGGCTTGAGCCCCGGATTCTGGAGCGCAGTCCTGTGGAGTACAGATGCTACTGCAGCCGGGAAAAGGTAACGGCTGCCATTGCCGGGATCGGTGCGGAGGAACTGGCGGATATGGAGCGGGAAAACAAGGACGTTGAGGTGACCTGTCAGTTCTGTGATCGGGTGTACAGCTTTACGCCGGCTGAAATCCGCGAAATCAGAGCCCGCGCACAGGACAACGAAGCATAAATCTGCCCTGTATGTACTGAATTGAACATTTAGATGCAAAACATGCCATGTCCTGTGCTTTCGGAATACACGGGCCGGTGCTATAATCCTTTTACAGATTGTCTGCGGCGCATTTCCGGCGGAGACGGGCGGCAGACACAGATGATCGGGAGGTTAGATTATGCCGCGTCTTTATGGAAAATTCGACCCCTATACCAGAGAAGAATACAAAAAGCTCCAGGATGCCACACTGCATCTGCTGGAGACAACCGGCGTTCTTGTCAACTGCCCGGAGATGCTGGAGCATGCGGCACAGGCGGGCTGTAAGGTGGACTTCGACAAGCGGATTGTCCGCTTCCCGGCAGATCTGGTGGAGTATAATATGCAGAACTGCCCCGGCTGCCTGGACAAACGTCCCATGCCGGATATGCTGACTTTCAGCTGCGACGGCGGCTCCGGTTCTGTATATGACTATGACGAAAGAAAGCTGCGCCCGGCGACACGGCAGGATATTGCGGATTTTTCCCGCCTGACCGACGCCCTGGACAACATTCAGCAGATTTCTTTCCCGTGCTTTGATCCGTCTGTCCCGTATGAAATGCAGGATCTTGAGATCTTCCGGCAGGTCTGGGCAAACACCGGGAAAACCGGCGGCGGCGGTCTGAGCCGCAACGACGGGATCTGGATGAACACACGGCCTGATGCGGTGAAGCTGTTCATCAGAATGGCCCGGGTCCGTTACGGCGGCGATACGAAGCCGAACGGACTGCCGGCGGCGGCCTGTTTCATCGGCGCGGCGTCTCCGCTGCGTTTTGAGCGGGATATGATGGAAGCGGCGCTGCTGCTTCTGCGGGAAAAACAGACGCTGGGACTCGGCTCCAATGTCATCGGCGGCATACAGTCTCCGGTGACGCTGGCGGGACTTGTGGTTATGGAAAATGCCGAGCGGCTTGCGTCCATGTCGCTGATGCTGGCTGTGGACCGGAACGCTTCCTTCTATTTCTGCAATCATCCCAATTTCCTGGATATGGTGAGCATGAATGTCTCCAACGGCTCGGCAGAGCATCAGCTGGCGGCAGCCTGCGCGACGGGACTTCTGCGCTATAACGGCTTCCAGCTTTATGCAAGCCATCCTGTACTGACCACCGGCGCGCACTATCCCTGTCAGCAGGCGGCGGCGGAAAAGGCCCTCGGCGCACTGATGGCCGGGCTGTCCGGCGCATCCGGCGTATGCACCTGCGGTGCGCTGTATGAGGCAATGAGCTATGAGCAGCTGGTGATCGATAACGAGATTGCCGGTCTTGTACAGCATTACCTGAAGGGGATTGACATCACGGATGAGACGATTGCGCTGGACGTGATGGAAGAAATGGGAATCGGCGGAAATTTTCTGGAGCATGAATCTGTGGCGGAACACTGCCGCGAGGTATACTGGAAGCCTGCGCTGTTCAACCGGAAGCGCTACAGCGAATGGATTATCCAGAATGGAAAGACGACCATTGAAAACGCCCATGAAATGGTGGAAGATATCCTGAGGACGCACCATCCGAAAATTCTGAGCGACGATCAGCTGCGGGAGATGGACGAGATCATCGAAGAGGGATACAAAACGCTGATCAGAAAATAGAAACTGGAAGGAGAAAACAATGATCAGACATATTGTGATGTGGAAATTCCGGGAAGAGGAGCAGCAGCGCAGACGTCAGTTCCTGGACGGGCTTGCCGGGCTGTACGGTGTCATTCCGGAAATCAGGCATATGGAAATCCGGGAGGACATCGCGGGCGGCGCGAATTTTGACGCCGTGCTCGTGGCGGATTTTGATTCTCTGGAGGCGCTGAAAACCTACAAGGAGGATCCGCGCCACAAGGCGGTCGCGGCAATCTGCAAGGAAATCCGCACAGCCCGGGCGGCAGTGGATTACGAACTGTGAGCGGTCAGAAAGAGCAATGTCCCTGCTGGAGGGATAAGCACTATGCTTTTTTCCAGAACCGGGACTGTGAATGCTTCCCGTGCCATGCCGGCGCGGATGCGGAGACTTTCAGCTGCCTGTTCTGCTATTGCCCGCTTTATGCGCTGGGCGATGGCTGCGGCGGCCGCTTTGTGTATACAGAACAGGGCGTCAAGGACTGCAGCGGCTGCCTGATCCCGCACAGACGGGAGAATTACGGCCGGATCACCGAAAGGCTGGAAGCTGTTGTCAGACTGGCGGCAAAAAAGAGTGAAAAAACCGCAGGCTCGGAAAAGATCTGAGCCTGCGGTTTTCTGAATTGTCCGGTCCCGCGCGGCCGCGCGCTTATTTGCTGACGGCGGCGGATTCCCGGTGGAGGTCGATATAGCGGTTGACATATGCGCCGAGCAGAACGATATGCATGCTGTAATACATCCACAAAAGCGCCACAAGAATGGTGCCCAGTATGCCATATGTGCCGTAGCTGCTGGTCCATGAAATAAACAGCGGGAAGAATTTTGCAAACAGAACCCAGGTGACGGCGGCAAACAGTGCCCCGGGCAGCTGGCGCCGGAACTTTACCGGTACACCGGGTACGGCTTTGTAGATCGCCATGAAGACGGCGGTCAGCACCACAATCAGGATAACAAATCTGAAGTGTGTCAGAAAATCGAAGACAGATGCGCTGGACGGCCAGCGGAGTACGATTGCTTCCGTGACCTGCTGGGTGAAAAAGGAAATGGACAACGTCAGGAGCGTTGAGAAAATAAACATGACAGTATAAAGCATTGCCATGGAACGCCGCTTGAAGTACGGTGTGTAGACCGGCTTCTGAAAAATGGATTCCATTCCGCGCATGAGCGCGGAAAAAGCTTTGGCAGACGACCAGACAGTGGCCAGAATGGAGAATGAAAAGCGCGCCACACTGGTGGTGTAGACGTCGCTGACGATCATGTGGATCAGCGTTTCCATAGATGTGGGCAGGTAGTCCGATAAAAGAGAGAAGACCAGATCCTGCGTCAGAGACGTGTACGGAAGAATGGAGATGACCAGAATGACGATGGGAAACAGGGAAAAGAAGGTATAAAAGGCGCACGCCGCAGCAAACCACGAAATGTTGCATTGCGTGACACCCTGCTGAAACTTTATTGCTTTTTGAATCAGACGCTTGATCCCTGCCATAGGCCTCCGGCTGCTTTCCTGTTGATGGGATAAAAAGATACTACCACAATTTGGCGCGAAACTGCAAGACCGGGATTCAAAAATCGGGAAAATTGAAAAAGCCGTCACAGTTTCGTAATAATTATATGATATGATCTGCCATAATATTTTGAAAGTAAGGAAAAGTCAATGCTGGATCTATGTAATATTACCAAAAGCTATGGCGATGGCAGCAGTGCCGTGCAGGCTCTGCGCGGCATCAGCGTCTCTTTCCGGGAAAGCGAGTTTGTGTCTGTCCTTGGCCCATCCGGCTGCGGAAAAACCACGCTGCTGAACATCATCGGCGGCCTGGACCAGTACACAAGCGGCGATCTGGTGATCAACGGCGTGTCTACCAGGGAATACAAAAGCAGAGACTGGGATACATACAGAAATCATTCGGTGGGGTTTGTGTTCCAGAGCTATAATCTGATTCCGCACCAGAGCGTGCTTGCAAATGTGGAGCTGGCGCTGACACTTTCAGGCGTTTCGCGGACTGAGCGGCGCCGCAGAGCCACGGAGGCACTGGAGCGCGTTGGCCTGGGCGACCAGCTGCACAAGAAGCCGAACCAGATGTCCGGCGGGCAGATGCAGCGTGTAGCCATCGCCCGTGCGATTGTGAACGATCCGGATATTCTGCTGGCCGATGAACCCACCGGCGCACTGGATACAGCCACAAGCAAGCAGATTATGGACATCCTGAAGGAAATCGCGTCGGACCGGCTGGTCATTATGGTCACGCACAATCCGGAACTGGCGGAGCAGTATGCCACACGGATTATCCGCCTGCGCGACGGGAAGATTACCGACGATTCCATGCCCTATGCACCGGGAAAAGAGCAGGCGGCTGCGGAAATCCGGGCGGCGAAGCCGTCCATGAGCTTTTTCACGGCGCTGAGCCTTTCATTTAAAAACCTGCTGACGAAAAAGGGCCGGACGATTCTGACCGCTTTTGCCGGCAGCATCGGTATTATCGGAATTGCGCTCATTTTATCCCTGTCCAACGGGATCAACCAGTATATCGGCCGCGTGCAGGAGGATACTCTTTCCGCATATCCCCTGACCATTGAGGCCGAGAGCATGGACATGACGGCGCTGATTTCATCTCTGGCAGATTCGGCTGCCGGTGAGTCGGAACACGGGCTGGATGCGGTTTACTCTGACAGCAAGATGGGCGATTTTATGAGCAGTCTGGCAGACGTGGAAACGCGCACAAATGACCTGCAGGCTTTTTCCGACTATATTGAAGAGCCGGACAGCCCGCTTGCCCGGTATGCCAGCAACATCCAGTACTCCTATGAGACACAGCTGGATATATATGCATCCGACACGTCGGACAGTGTGCTGCAGGTCAATCCGAGCGTCGTCATGCAGGAAATGATGGGCACTTTCTACAACACGGACACGCTGTCCGGCATGGCCGTCGGCGCATCCGATATCTGGACGGAGATGCTGGACAATGAGGAGCTTCTGAACTCCCAGTACGACGTTGTCGCCGGCCGCTGGCCCGAGGCATATAACGAGGTTGTGCTGCTGGTCAACGAAAACAATGAGGTCAGCGAGGTCTATCTCTATGCGCTTGGCCTTCAGGATCCGGATGAGCTGACCGACATGTTTAAAAAGACGATGAACGGCGAAACAGTGGAGTCTCAGCAGCACAGCTGGTCGTATGACGATATTCTGGGCCTTCGCTTCAAGCTGGTGCTGCCGACGGATTACTACGAGTATGATGAGCAGACGGAGACCTGGCAGGATATACGCGAGGACGAGGCGCGCCTGAAGCAGCTGGTGGATGGCGGAATGGAGCTGGAGGTTGTCGGCATTCTCAGACCGAGCGAGGAGGCCGTTGCCACCGCGCTCAGCGGCGTCATCGGCTATACCGCGCAGCTGACACAGCATGTACTCAACGCCGTAAACGACAGCGAGATTGTCAAAGCGCAGCAGGCGGACCCGGATACCGATGTGTTTACCGGCCTGCCCTTTGACACCGGCGAAAACACTGAGCTGACAGACGCGCAGAAGGCGCAGGATTTTAAGAATTACGCCGGGACGCTGACTGTCAATGAAAAAAGCGCCATTTATGCGGAGATTGCCGCTGTGCCGGGGGAAGAGAAACTGGCGGCACAGACAGAGGCTGCGCTTGCTGCCATGAGCCGTGCAGATATGGAATCGACTGTTGCAGCTGTAATTGCCCGGCAGATGGAGCTGGACAGTGCGGCGGCAGCGGGTTATGCTGCGGCCATGTCAGACGAGGAATTGACGGATTCCATGCGTCAGATTCTGACCGAACAGCAGAAGCAGGGAGCATCGCAGTCTGTTCAGCAGCAGCTGGAGCAGATGACCAACGCACAGATCGCCGCGGCGTTTGACACGCAGATTGCCGCGTCGGATGACGGCGCCCTGGCCGCGCTGTACGATGCGTATATGCCGCCGACGGTGTCAGACGCCACTTATGAGGAAAATCTGGATCTGCTCAAGGTCGCTGACCCGGACTGCCCGTCAGCCATCAATATTTATGCCCAGACTTTTGAGGATAAGGACGGCATAACCGCGGCCATTGAGGAGTATAACCGGCAGATGGAAGCTGGGGGCCAGGAGAACAAAACCATTACATATACCGATTATGTGGGGATTCTGATGTCCTCCATCACGACGATCATCAATGTGATTTCCTATGTTCTGATTGCCTTTGTTTCGATTTCTCTTGTTGTTTCCAGTATTATGATCGGCATTATCACGTATATTTCCGTGCTGGAGAGAACGAAGGAAATCGGCATTCTGCGCTCCATCGGCGCATCCAGGCGGGATATTTCCCGTGTGTTCAACGCTGAAACGCTGCTGATCGGGTTTACAGCCGGATTGCTGGGCATTGCGGTGACTGTGCTTCTCTGTATTCCTCTCAGCGCCATCGTCAAAAACTACACCGGTATTGCGGGACTTGCGCAGCTTCCCGCGATGGGCGGCGTGATTCTGGTGGCCATCAGCATGCTGCTGACTTTTATTGCCGGCCTGGTTCCCTCCAGAATGGCGGCAAAGAAAGATCCTGTGGTTGCCCTGCGCAGCGAATGATTTTTGAATTGAGGCGAAAGGAGCAATATCCTGATGAGAATTGCCATGCTGCAGCTTCTGGTGGAGTACAGCCGCCCAGGAAGCAATTTCAAGCGTGCGGAGCAGATGCTCCGGCAGGCAAAAGCCCAGGGCGCGGAGCTGGCCGTCCTGCCGGAATGCTTTGATCTCGGCTGGGCAAACCCGGAGGCGGGGAAGCTTGCGCAGCCCATTCCCGGCACGTTCAGCGGCATGCTGTGTGCCCTCGCCGGAGAGATCGGGATCGCCGTCTGTGCCGGCCTGACGGAAAAAGAGGAAAACAGGATCTACAACGCCGCTGTTCTGGCGGACAGCAGCGGGCGGATCATCGGCCGGCACCGGAAGATCAATACGCTGACTGAGGTGGAACCCATGTATGATGTGGGAACATCGCTGCAGGTGTTTGAAACGACGCTGGGCAGGATCGGCATTGCAATCTGCGCGGACAACGCGCCGGATTCCACCGTTCTGGGTGAGGCGCTGTGCCGGATGGGGGCGGAGATTATTCTCTCGCCCTGTTCCTGGGCTGTGGAGCCGGATTGCCGCGCGGCCTATTACGGGCGCAACTGGTATGACGCGTACGGCCGGATTGCCGGCCTGTACGGCGTGCCGGTGATCGGCGTGAGCAACGTGGGGCCGGTGACGGCCGGCGTCTGGAAAGGCTGGTCCTGCATCGGGAATTCCATTGCGATTTTTTCCGACGGTGTGTCCGGCGTGACGCTTCCCTATGGGGAACAGGCGGAGACGCTGCGTGTGATCGATGTGGAGCCGGGGTGCGGGAAACTGCGCGGGACGGCGCTTGCTGCGGAGATTGCCCGAAAAAAGGCAGAATAAAAGAAAACGGATACGGGTTTGCCCGTATCCGTTTTTGTTTTGGAATGGATTCAGCCGAAATAAACCGCCGCCCAGAGCGGAATGGTGATGATGGACAGCGCCGTGGAAATGAAGATGAGCTTGGCGGAGAGCGCCCGGTTGCCGCCGTAAATGGTGCAGAGCATGGTGGAGTTTGTGGCGGCAGGCATGGCAGCCATGAGAATCAGAACGCCCTTCAGAATCGGGTCGATCTCCAGGAAGCTGACTGCAACCGCCACCAGCGCCGCGACGCCCACCAGACGGATAGCCGCGTAGGGAAGGGCGCGCCATTCCGTAAAGATTTCCCGCAGCGGGACGCTGGCCAGTACAGAACCGATAATCAGCATGGCACAGGGCGACGTGGCCTGCCCGATGAACGCGGTGCCGTCCAGAATGATGGAGGGAACAGGCACCTTCAGAAGATACAGAACGACGGCCAGAACGCTGGCAAGAAAGGCAGGGTTCAGAATGCGCTTGAAGGACGCCTGACCCGCCAGCAGGAAAATGCCCAGCGAGAAGCAGATCAGGTTATAGGGGATATTCAGAAGCGAGGCATAGAACATTGCGTCCTCACCCAGAACTGCCGCGCAGACCGGAATGCCGATGTACGTCACATTGCCGCACATGATTTCAAAGGAATAGACGCCGCGATCCCCCTTCGGCGCGCGCAGCAGAGGCACGACGGCCAGCGCCACAAGACCGCTGAGCAGGAACATGCCCGCTGACAGGCCGAGCGCCGACAGGACGCCGCCTGCGTCCACACCGGAGCGGGAGGTTACGATGGCGTTGAACAGGTAGAAGGGGAGGATGACCTTGACCACGAGATTGGAGAGCGTGGCGGTTCCTTCTTCAGTGATGATTTTTGCTTTCCGGCAGATGAAGCCCAGAATCAGTGCGATAAAGATGATGGCAATCTGGTGCAGAGCGGCGGACATGGGGACACCTCACTTTATGTATTGTTGTATTTTCCGGTTAGTCGGCCAGACTGCCCATGGGATCCCAGGGGTTCAGAACGATGGGCGCAGTGTCAAACTGTGCGGCCTGCTCCGGCGTGAAATACTTTCTGTTCAGCAGAACCTGATAGACGAACTCACTGAACCACTCGTCGCTCATGACGAAAAAGCCGTCCTTACCGACATCGGAGCCCCAGCTGTTTTCCACTTTCCAGCGGTTGGGCTTCCCGTTTTCGTCCAGATTCACGCCGGTGAGCACCATGGCGTGGGTCATCAGGCTTTCGCCGTAGTCCAGCCGCTGTGCCTTGTCCATGGGGAACGTGGTGCCGTAAAGCTGCTGTACATGCAGGGCATCCAGTGTCAGGAAGCCGGTATCGCGCGTTGAGAACTGGCCCACGTCGCTGCCGAACCAGACGACCTGGCCGTCCTTCAGCTGTGCGATGGCCAGCGCCTTCAGGTCCTCAATGGGCAGATTCAGATACTTGACCGGGTACTTTCCGTCGCGGACATTGCCCAGATACTGAACGGTGTAGGTTCTGCCGTAAGGCTTGTCGGCGGTGGGCGCATTGATGACGGTGACATACTCGTCCAGATTCCAGCCCACATATTTGGCGAAGAACTCCTGCGGCGTGCAGTCTTTCATGCGGATGAAGCTGCCGTCCTTGGCGCGGGTTTCCCAGTCGAATTTGACAGGCGGCTTGCCCAGGGAGATGCAGAGCATCCGGTAAATGGTCTCCATCATTTCATCCTTGGCGGCGCGCAGTGCGTCCATGGAGGCACCGTCGGCATGCATGGTGCGCAGGGTGCATGCATATTCGCGGAGCTTGCGCGTCATGTAGCGCGCCATTTCACGCGTGCAGGAGGAGGAGAAGGATTCCGGCATGACGTCCTTGGGGACGACGCCGTATTTGGCAATCAGGCTGGAGAACATATCCCACTGGCCGCCGTCGCCCAGAGGGCTGGCCAGCAGAAAGCTGATCACGCGCCCGTCTGTGGGCTCGTCCAGAGTGTCCAGAATGTTTTCCAGGAAATAGTTGGATTTTTCCAGTTTGTCGTAAAACAGCGGATAGCTCTGGCTCAGCTCCATATTGTCCAGATTCAGCTTTTTCATCACTTCCAGCCGCATTACGTTCAGCGCGGCAAACATCCAGCAGCGGCCGGACTGCTTCTGATTGCAGACCTTGCCGGCGTCGATTTCAACAGAAAATGTGTGCAGATATTTGCGCGCGGCGGTATAATTCACGGCGGAAGCGTTCACGCCGTTCTGAACGGCTGCGTCCATGGCAATGGCGTTTGCGGGGTTGCGGTCAAATGCTTCGGAGAATTTCTGCAGGTCTTCAGGTGTAATCATACTGTTCATGATGCTCTTGTCCTTTCTTATACTGGCGCGCTTCGGCACGCTTTTCAGCAGTTGCATCTGCGTTGGGGAAAAAAGTAAAAATGGCAGATTTATCGGACTTTGCAGTCCGGAAAAAAGACCTTCCGACAAAAAACGATAACACAAACCGTATGCTCAGTCAAGAGAAATCAGAGGAATCCGGGCACAGATCCGAAGGCTGCAGGCAGCGCGGCCCGGATCGGGGAGTCTGTTCGGCTGCATGCTTGTTTTTTATCAGCGGTTATGCTATGATGCATGGACTTGATTGGAAAGTGGGGAGAGATTTCAATGCACCCGAATTTTACCTACGATTTCAGTAAGTATTCCTACCGTTTCGACTACTATTCCGGCGCGCACACATTTTCGGTCCTTCTGCCGTTTAATTACATGCGCAATAAGGTCACCTCTTTTCCCTATCCGCACAAGCATGTTTATACGGAGTTTCTGTATGCGAAAAATCTGCGCAGCGGCGCGCCGCCGGTGGTGCGGATTATCCCTGCGGGTGTTGAGCACGCCACGTACCGGGAGGAAAACAACGAGGCGCTTGTCTGCTATACCTTCTGCATTTATATTTCGTCCACCGTTCCTGAGGCCGCACAGAAGGGTACCGGCGTTTACCGGCTCGAAGTGCTGGAGGGGATCGCCGGGCTTCAGGAAGCGATAACCATTACGGCGGATGTTCATGCACAGGAGCGGTTTGACGCCATTCATGCGGCATGCGCAGCAGCGGAGTCTGCGCAGTGGACCGCGGAAAAGCTGTATTCAGAGCTGCAGCTGCTTCTGGTGGATGCCGCGCGGGCGATTCCCGGGACAAGACGCACGTCGCCGCCGCCGGTGCGCGCGCCGGAGGAGCTGCGCGGGAATATCATCGAGTACTTCCTGTCGGAATATGCGTCATTCTCAGAGTGCAGGAAGGACGAGCTGGCCGCGCTGCTGAGCGTCAGCGACCGCCAGCTGACCCGGATTCTCAGCGAGATCTACGGAAAATCCTTCAGGGAGCTTTTGCTGGAGCGGCGCATGTGCTTTGCCAGGGGGTATGAAAACCAGGGCACACCGGCGGAAAAGGCAGCGGAATCCTGCGGCTATACCTCTGTGGAGGCGTTCCTGAATGCGTTCAGGAAGTACTGGAACAGAGCCTATTGCGAGACCGATTCGGCCATTTAGATAAAAACACGTCCTGTCAACGCCTTCACTTTTTTGCGGGCTGTGATAGACTTTGCGCGAAGGGGTGTGCAAATTGCGCACATATGGTTTGACAGGAGGTATGTATTTGTGAAAAAGGTCATATCTGTGCTTTTGGCCGTTGTCATGCTGGTTTCCCTGATGCCGGCAGTTGCCTATGCAGCAGGTGCCCCGGAAATTACAAACCCCGGTTTTGAGACCGGAACGGACGGACCTGAGGGCTGGACAAGCGTCTCTGCCACCGGCGGAAATCTGGTGGAATGGGCAGAGGACAAGGCCAGCGAGGGATCCAAGAGCATCAAAATCACTGATGTGAAAACGAACGGAGCGGTGGGTATCTATTCTGCAACTGCTCCCGTGGACGAGGCGGGCGTGGAGTATATCCTTTTTGGAGATTTCTACGCGGAAAGCGGCTCGTTCGACCTGATGCTGGAGTTCAGAAAGGCGAATAACACCCGTGATACCGCCCCTCTGACGAAAACTTACAGCGCAGGACAGTGGGACACGCTGTCCGTCATCGGCACGAGCTCGGTTAACTCCGCAGGCGTTCGCGTTTATATCAACAGCAACGGCGCGAATGCCGGCGTTGCCTGGTTTGACAATTTGCGTCTCTGCCTGCTGACGCCGGTACTTCTGGCCCGGCATATTGATATTATGCTGAAGACGAACAACAGCACTTATCTGCTGACCGCGCTTCAGAGTAAGACCGGTGCGCTGACCGGTGTCACCGCAGGGAACAAGGATGCATACCTTGCGGCTCTTCAGGAAGCACGGACAGCGAAGGGCGCAGAGTTAACGCTGGCCGAAGTGCAGACTGTTGTGACAACCACCAACAGCAAACAGACACTTCTGGCAGTCAAAACCGCACTTGAATCTGACGGCACGGACATCGCCCTTTATAATACGGGCGCTGTGCAGCTCCCGACAGTGAGCAACAGCGATGTGACCGCAGCATGGACGGCTGTCACCGGAACAGCAGCTGCGCGCTTTACCGTATCCGACGGAACGGCCGTTCTGAATTCACTGCCGGCCAATTCCGAAGAAAATGAAACAGCACAGCTGACGCTTACGCTGAGCTGCGGGACGGAAAGCACAACGGTCGCCTATAATGTCACCGTATACAAGGAAGTATCGGCTGAACAGCTGGCGGCACTGTGCCAGACAATCCGCGCCGGAAACGCGGCGAATACACTGGCCGGCCTGAAGGAAGGCGCCTTCGGTTTTTCCGGCGTTGTGGATGCAAATGCCGCGTATTACCAGAGCGGCCTTCTGAAGGCACTGACGGACAAGGGCTCCGACCTGACCAAGGCCGAAATCCAGGCGGCGATTGAAGCGGCCAACGAGGCCGCGGACAGCTCCGCAGCGGTTGCAAAAGCCAAGGCGGACCTTGAAGCTGCGGGAACCGAGATCTTCATGAAGAAGAGCGACAACGTTCCGCTGCCTGCTGTGCCGGAAGGAATCACTGCAACGTGGACGGCTGTCAGCGCAGAGGCGGCAGGCTATGTGCGCGTTGAGGGCGGTCATGCTGTTGTCACAGACCTGCCGTCCGAGAACATCACCGCAAAAATTACCCTGATGCTTCGCAAGGGCGATGCACAGGAAACGCTTGAATACACACTGACGCTTTCGCGCCAGCTGCTCCAGCAGCACGAGGTTCCGAATGCGTCGTTTGAGTTCGCTGACGACGAGGGTTATCCCACAAGCTGGACGATTTCCAACGTTGTCTCCAAAAACCCTGAGACGGGCGAGATCATTACAGAGGCAAAGGTTTCTGATGACTGCGCCTATATCGGCAGCCAGAGCGCATTCCTGCAGGACTATTCGACCAAAGTGTCTGTCGGTCTCCGCTCTGCAGGCATCCCTGTAAAAGAAGGATATGAGTACATCGCGGAAGTGATGTACCGCGGCACCGGTACGGTAGTATTCTACATTGAATATTACAATGCCGGCGCATCGCGTATTACAACTGCGATCAAAATCGTAACAGCGACAGACGCCTGGCAGAAGCTGTCTGTCAGCAAGGCTGCGCCGGAAGGTGCAGTGACAATGAACATTCTGCTGTACTGCAACCAGGGTACCACCGGCGCAGTTTACTATGACGATGCGCGCGTGTACGAGGTTACGGCAGAATATCTGGTGGACCAGATCAATGACGCAGTGAAAGCTTCTGACGCGGCCAGCCTGATGGCGGCTGTGAACAACGGCGCAATGGAGCTTTCGACGGTTGACGGACATGATGCGGATTACCTGAGCGCACTTCAGGGGCTGGAAGGCCCGCTGACGCTGGAGGCCATCCGGAAAGCTGTCAATGACAAGACGGCGGAGATCAATGCTGCGGATCTCGCCACTCTGAATGAGATTCTGGCTGCACTGAAGGTTGCCGGCCAGGAAATTGAACTGACCGAAACCGGACTGATCGATGTTCCCGCGGCTGCCACGGGCAGCGGCGTCAAAGCGGTCTGGAGCGCAGTGGAGGGTGCTGACGCTGAGCGCATCCGCCTGCGCAACGATACGGCCGTGCTTCTCAGCCGCCCGCTGGCTGCAGAAGGTGACGGAACTGCAACGCTCACGCTGCATATGAGCAAGGGCACGCAGGAACTCACAACGGCTTATGCGGTAACCATCAAAGCCTGGGCCGGCGATGGGGACAAGCTTGTTCGCCTGGCTGAGGAACTGGAATGGTCGGGTATCTGCGGACAGAACGAGTCCCAGAATAATGTGACCACAGCACTGACTCTGCCTGAGGAAGTGAGCGGAGCGGCGGGAACTGCGGACATTGTCTGGAGCGCTGCGCCGGCCGGTGTGGTTGATCCGGAAACGGGTGCGGTTACGCGGCCTGCATACGGCATTGCCGGAACGCCGGTTGTTCTGACTGCGACTCTTTCCATTGGCGAAGCCAGCTATGAAAAATCCTTCCAGCTGTTTGTAACCGGCGAGGACGATCTGTCCGGCCGGCGGCTGGAAATCAGAAACCCCGGCTTTGAAAACGGCCTCTACGGCTGGATTCCTGCTTACCTGCAGGGTTCCTTTACAACGGATGCAGAGTACGTTTATACCGGTGAGGGCGCACTGAAGGTCGCTGACCCTGACCTCGCGTCCTCTGCTGCGGTCCGCAGCACAAAGGTGCGCGGCATCCGCGAAGGCTACACCTATCGCCTGTCTGTGATGGCGATGGCTGATCAGGCCACAGCAAAACCCTATGCTTATATTGAGTTCTGGAACAACGACGGCGTTCTTCTGTCGTCGGCATACGCAGCCTACAGCGGCAAGGTCGGCAGCTGGGCGCTGATGACGAAAACGCTGACCGCGCCTGTCGGTGCAACCCAGCTGAGCGTGCTGCTTTACAGCGGCAGCGCTTCCGACGGCGACTGCTTCTTTGACGACGTTGTTGTCACCGAGCTTCCGCTGGTGCAGAACCAGAATCTGAGCAGCAGCGCGGGATGGACGTCCTGCGGCAGCGGGGAAATGCAGTATGCAGACGGCAAGCTGATCCTGGCGGCTGATGGCGCGGCCCGGTCAAGCACGTTTGCTGTCAAGCCCGGTCAGACCTATGTGGCAGCAGCGGAATTTGCCCAGGCCTCCGGCGCTGAGCTGACCCTTGAATTCTACGATTCCGGCCGGAACCTGCTGACGTCCAGGACTGTCCAGGCAACGAAAGACGGCGCCTTTGCAGTTGATGCCATGGCACCGGACAAGGCTGCAACAGCTGCTGTCCTGCTGAAGGGTGCGGCTGAGGTCAGCCGGATTGAACTGTTCCTGTCGCCTGCCGGCACACAGATCACCGCAATGACCGGCGAAGGTGCAAATCAGGTTTCCAATGAAATTCCCATTTTCGGCGGCATGCAGTATGAAGCCGTGGCGAATGTGACAAACGCGGCCGATGCAGCGATGACGCTGCGGTTCTACGATATGAACGGCGCCAAGATCCGTGAAAAGACCGCGACTGCTTCGGCAGACGGAATCCTCCGTGTGCTGGAAACTGCACCGTACCAGACATACTACGCAACAGTTACCACCGAGGGCGGCGCAGATGCTGTTTTTGAGAACATTGCGCTTTATGCAGTGACCAAGACTGTCTCCAATGCGTCCTTTGAAAATGTCAATGTCCTGCTTGCAGGTACCTTCCCGTACCAGTGGACCCGGACAGGCGATGTGGTGGCACAGCCTGATTCCGAACAGGCCACGCTCGGCACGCAGTCGCTGCTGCTGCGCGGACTGACAGACACGACAGAAGGCGGCGTGTATTCTTCCATGATTCAGTCGGTTTCTGCGGGAAGAGCTTACACGGCTTCTGTTTCTGCCAAGGTGATTTCCGGCAGCGCAAAGCTGGTTCTGACGTTCTATGATGCGGATTATCAGCCGCTGAAGAGCTTTGAAACCGGCATGACCGCCTGCGACTGGAAGACCTTCAGCGTGGAAGGAACCGCACCGGCCGGAACGGTCTATGCGACAGTTTCCTTCATGGTTTCCGGACAGGCAACCCTCTATCTGGATGACGCGCGTTTCGCAGCCTCTGTCATCGATGTGGGCACGCAGACACAGCTGTTCATTGACGATTATCTGATCGGTTCCATGACAGATGTGACCCGTGTGCTTCACAAGGCAGAGAAAACGGATCCCGTTCTGACCTACGAATATCCCTGGGAGTCCACTTCAGCTTATACCTACGGCACGGTTCTCTTTGACGAAGATGACGGCGTTTACAAGATGTGGTATCAGGCAGGCAACTATGTCTGCTATGCAACTTCTGAAGACGGCGTAACGTGGACCAAGCCGCTTGATCTGGGCGTATACGAATACAACGGCAGCACAAACAACAACATCATCGGCATTTACCACATTGCAAACGTATTCAAGGATGAAGACGAGCCGGACAGCGACAAGCGGTTCAAGATGGTTTCGTTCAACTTTGATTACAATACGGCCTACAGTTACTATTGCTACTATACGTCTCCCGATGGAATCCATTGGAGCGAGGCAACGCAGGTTATCTACAGCTACGACGTCATCAATATCGCATATGATGCGGAAAATGACCAGTATGTGGGCGTTGCCAAGATCTATGAGTACAACAATACGAACTACAGAACCAAGCGCTATGAGCGGATGGTGGTCAGCGATGACCTGATCCACTGGAGCGAGCCGATCCGGATGAACACCCTGGGCGACCTGACGGATGCGGAAGGCTATCTCCGCGCGGACAGCTACGGCTGCGGCCTGTACTGTGTCGGCGGTACATATGTCGGCTTCAACTGGGTTTACTCCATTACGAACAACGACTCCACCGACGGCTATGTGGATGTTGAACTGGTTTACTCCAGAGAGCTGACGGAAGATTTCCAGCGCGTTTCCTATGAGCCGATCATCGACCGCGGTCCGGACGGCAGCTGGGACGATGAGATGATCTATACTGCTGCCCAGCCCATCCGCGTGGGCGACGAGCTCTGGCTCTACTACGGCGGCTGGGACGGCGACCATCTGTGCGATGCGCGCAGCGCCAGCACAGCCATTGCCAAGTGGCGGCTGGATGGTTTCGTTTCCCTGGACGGCGGAGCCAACGGCGTTATTGAGACAAAGCCGATGACCTTTGACGGCAGAAATCTCATTCTGAACGCTGACGCTGCCGGCGGAAAGATCCTTGTGGAGCTGCTGGATGAAAACGGCAATCCGATCCGCGGCTTTACAAAAGATGATTGCGACCCGATGACCAGCGACAGCGTCAATTACACAGTCAGCTGGCATGGCCGTGCGGACCTCTCTGCACTGGCCGGAAAGACTGTTTCCATGCGCATCTATGCGGAAAACAGCGCAGTCTACACCTTCCGGTTCAGCAACGGCGGCAGCGGTGAGACCGTGACATACACATCCGAGATCACTGTCGGCAAGGGCGGAACGGCAACTGCCGCGCCTGCACAGGCAGCAGCTCTGGAGACAGTCACTCTGACGGTCAAACCGGACAGCGGCTATGCAGTCGATCAGGCAACCGTCACAGATGTGGCCGGGAATACTGTGAATGTGACAGATTGCGGCGGCGGAATCTATAAGTATCAGATGCCGGTTGGCGGCGTAAAAGTGACCGTCACCTTCCGTGAAGTTTCCGATCCGGATATCTGGCAGAATCCGTTTGTGGATGTCTCCGAAAAGGATTGGTATTACGAAGCGGTCAGATACGCTGTGGAGAACGGCCTGTTTGACGGCATGACTGACAATAAGTTTGCACCGCATGTGAACATGACCCGCGGCATGCTGGCCACGGTTCTGTGGCGGCTGGAAGGCTGCCCGCAGACCGATGCGGAGAGCAGCTTTACCGATGTGACCGACAGGAATGCCTGGTACTATGACGCAGTTCTCTGGGCTGCGGACAAGGGTATTGTGGACGGATTCGACAACGGCGAGTTCCGGCCCAATGATTGTGTGACCCGCGAGCAGATGGTTGCCATGCTGTACCGCTACGATAAGGTATGCGGCGCTGGCGGAACCACTGATGGAAAGAACGCGGATATGAGCCGGTTTACCGACTGGAATCAGGTTCAGAGCTGGGCAAGAGACGCGTTCCGTTGGGCATATGCCTGCGGACTGGTGGACGGCATGACCGACACAACGCTTGTTCCGGCCGGGTATGCACAGCGCTGCCAGGTGGCAAAGATTCTGATGCAGTACTGCATCATGATCGAAGGCAAATAAACAAAAACAGAAGCCGGGGAGTTCTCCCCGGCTTCTGCCGCAGTTCAGCTATTTCGGCGGTATTGCCGCTCCGGATCACAGATCCGGAGCGGCTTTTTTATTTTTGCTTTTTCCCGCAGCATGAACAGCCGGAGCAGCATGAACAGCCGGAGCAGCTGCCCGTGTGCCTGTGCCGCCGGATTGCGGAAATCAGGACCGCGGCCAGCCAGACGGCCACCGCAGCCAGAATGAGGTAATCAAGGACATGCATATGTTCAGGCCTCCGTTCAGAAAAGCAGCCCGACCTGGTAAACGATGCATCCGACAATCCAGGCAATCACACACTGGGCAACCACGATGCCGATGGTTTTGACAGTGGAATCCATCTCCCGGCGAATGGCGGCAATGGCGGCCACGCAGGGCGTATACAGAAGAGTGAACGCCAGAAAGCTCGCTGCAGACAGCGGAGAGAACAGGGATGAGAGCTCTGCGCCGCCCAGCAGGACGCCCATGGTGCTGACCACAGCTTCCTTGGCCATCAGACCGGTGATCAGGGAAGTGGAGATCCGCCAGTCGGCAATGCCGAGGGGCGCGAAAACCGGCGCGATAAACCGGCCGATATAGGCAAGCAGGCTTTCAGAATTGTCCGTGACGACATTCAGCCGCAGATCAAAGGTCTGCAGGAACCAGATGACAATGCTTGCGGCAAAGATAACGGTAAATGCGCGATGCAGAAAATCCTTTGCCTTATCCCACATGAGAAGGCAGGTGGTTTTCAGAGTGGGCAGACGGTAATTCGGAAGCTCCATGACGAAGGGAATGGGCTTGCCGCGGAAAAGAATCTTCCCGGAGAGAAGCGCGAAAAGGATACCGACGACGATGCCAAGCACATAAATGGAAATCATGGCCAGTGCGCGGTACTGCTGGAAAAATGCCGCGACAAATACGGTATAAATGGGGATTTTGGCACTGCAGCTCATGAACGGCGTGAGCATGATGGTCATGCGCCGGTCGCGGTTGCTGGACAGCGTGCGCGTGGCCATGATGGCGGGAACACTGCAGCCGAAGCCAATCAGCATGGGGACAATGCTTTTGCCGGACAGGCCGATTTTGCGCAGGAGTTTGTCCATGACAAATGCAACGCGGGCCATATAGCCGGTGTCCTCCAGCATGGACAGGAAGAAGAACAGAACGACAATGATCGGCAGAAAGCTCAGGACGTTGCCGACGCCGTTGAAAATGCCGTCGATGACCAGACTGTGCACCACAGGATTGATGCCGTAAGCCGTCAGTCCGCGGTCCACAGCGGCTGCCAGTGCGTCGATGCCCATGGCCAGCAGATCACTGAGCCATGCGCCGATCACATCAAAGGTCAGCCAGAAAATGGTTAACATAATTAAAAGAAAAATGGGGATGGCCAGGTATCTGTTGGTCAGCACATTGTCGATGCGCCTGCTGCGCTTATGTTCGCGGCTTTCTGAGCATTTTTTGACAGAGCGGGAACAGACGGACTCTATGTAGGTATAGCGCATATCCGAGATGGCTGCATTTCGGTCAAGGCCGCAGTCGCGCTCCATCTCAATGATGCTGTGCTCCGCCAGTTCCAGCTCGTTTTCGTTGACACCCAGCCGGTCAATGATGTCCTGGTTGCCCTCAATGATGTTCATTGCTGCGTAGCGTGCGGACATACCGGCGCGCTCTGCGTGGTCCTCCACAATGTGCGAGACGGCGTGAATGCACCTGTGGACGGGGCCGGGGCGGCAGAAGTCATAAACCAGCGGCGCAGTCTTTGTCCTTGCCACATGGATTGCGTTGTCTACAAGCTCCTGAATGCCTTCATTCTTTGCCGCGCTGATGGGGATGACCGGAATCCCGAGAAGCCGGCTCAGCTCAGTGGTGTTGATGGAGCCGCCGTTGCTGCGCACCTCATCCATCATGTTCAGCGCAAGAACCATGGGAACGTGCATGGTGATAAGCTGCAGCGTCAGATACAGATTGCGCTCAATATTTGTGGCGTCAACAATGTTGATGATGCCGTCCGGTTTTTCGTTAAGCACGAAATCTCTGGTGACGATTTCCTCGGAGGAGTAAGGACGCAGGGAATAGATGCCCGGCAGGTCCACGACCGTGCAGTTTTTCTGCCCGCGGATATCGCCGAATTTCTGATCGACTGTCACACCGGGAAAATTGCCCACATGCTGATTGGAGCCGGTGAGCTGGTTGAAAAGCGTTGTTTTTCCGCAATTCTGATTGCCGACAAGCGCAAATTTCATTTGCACACCTCCACAGTGACGGTTTTCGCGTCGTCCAGCCGCAGAGTCAGCAAATAGCCGCGCAGGAAAATTTCTATCGGATCGCCCATGGGCGCAACGCGTTTGACTTCCACCACTGTGTGCGGGATTACGCCCATATCCAGGAGATGCAGCCGCAAGTTGCCCTCTCCGCCCACAGCGGTGATGACGGCAGGCATGCCGATGGGGAGCTTATCCAATGTCATTGAAGTACCTCCGCAGGAAGCTTTTTATAAAGTTAGTTGAGACTAACTTTTAAAAAATAAATAAGGTCAGAAAGTCAGACGATCCAACCAACGGTATTATACCAGACATCCTGTGTTTGTCAATGCAGAATGCGGCCCGAAAACGGGCCGCATCAGACTGTTGATAAACTATGAAAGAGTGCTGCGGGTCTGAGCAGCGGGGAATGTGTGCAAGGGGTTAAGACCCCTTGCGCGTTCAAT
>JAEDDG010000062.1 GCA_016293865.1 Oscillospiraceae bacterium
CCCAATAACCAGAAAGTCCTGCCTGAACTGCGGTTCAGGCAGGACTTTTTTCTTCATTTCAGGCATTCCCCGTTTATTCCAGATTTGCATGCCGCCTGGACATCTCGTCCGCGCTGCTGCCCTGCTTTTCCATCAGGCGCAGCACCACCGCGTCCAGAAACAGCTGACAGCTCTGTTCAAACAGCGAGCCCATGGGCTGAATGGACGTAAAGTCCTTTTCCGGCCGGTCTCTGGTAGGCGCCGGAATGCGTACGGTCAGATCAGCCAGACGGCCGATGGCGCCATCCGGCCTGGTGGTGACAGTGGCCAGCTGCGCGCCCAGCTTTTTCGCCTTTTCCGCCATACACAGCAGCGTTGCCGTATTGCCGGAACCTGAAACTGCCAGAAACAGATCGCCCGCCTGCAGGCTCGGCGTTGCTGTTTCTCCGCAGACATATGCGCTGAGTCCCATGTGCATCAGCCGCATGGCAAACGCCCGGGCCGCCAGCCCGGACCGGCCCGCGCCGGCAGCAAAAATCCTTTTTGCCCTGAGAATCATCTCCGCGAGCTCCTCTCCCTGCTCCGGCGGAACCTCCGCCAGCGTTCGGCTCAGCTCGGCGAGAATTGCGGCAGTATATGCGCTGGTATCCATGGCTTCTCCTCCTGCAGATTTTCTCATTGTTCCCGGTCGTCCGGCGTCCAGTGCTCAAAAATCACCGCGTCATTTTTCCGGATCATGGCCGCCGTATCATCCGTTCCCTGCATGGTCCACACAATTTTGTCAGCACCCATCAGGTGGCTCAGGCGCACGGACAGGCTTCTTCCCGCTTTGTCATAGGCGATGAACTGGGGCCGCGCCGCCGTATTCAGCAGCACGTTCGACAGCACAAAGGCTGTAATCCCGCCCAGCTCCTTTTTCATCTTCCCAAAGGTACTCACAAGCTGTCCCCTGTAAATGTCCGGCGCGTAGAAACGGAACCACCGGACAATATAGGGATTGAAGCTCTCAATGCAGAATTCACCGCGGTATTTCCGCAGCAGCTCCAGCGCCTTCTGGCACAGCTGCGCGCCGTGCCGGGTATTTTTCAGCTCCACAATCAGCGGCACGCGGCCCTTTACCGTCGCCAGCACATCGGAAAAGAGCGGAATCTTCTCTTCCGTCCCGGCCAGACGCAGCGCCTGCAGTTCGTCCAGGGTCAGCTCAACCACGTTCTTGTCAATGCCGCACATACGCTTGAGATTGTCGTCATGAAACACGACAATCTGCCCGTCCGCCGTCAGCTGGATGTCCAGCTCGATGCCGCAGCCTGCCCGCGCCGCGGCGTCAAAGGCAGGAATTGAGTTTTCCGGCACCGTCTGATCGGCTGTATACAGGCCCCGGTGCGCAAACTTCGCGCCGCCGCTGTAGGGCTTCTTTTTTTCTGCGGCAATTTTTCCGGGCATGATCATGTAGAGATAGATCACCACAAGGATCAGAAAAACAATAAGCGCTGTCAGCATATCTGTCCGCTTCCTTTATGTAGATTTTCATACCGGTGAAACGCATAGCGCACACCGTCGCAAGTTTTGATTTCCCCGGGCGTCTCCAGCGTCCAGCCTTCCAGCTCGTCAAGGTTCGGGAAAAACCGGTCAGCCTCCGGTGCGGCATACAGCTTTGTCACATACGCATAGCGGCACCAGGGCAGCAGCAGCCTGTATACACTCTCGCCGCCGCAGACAAAAACCCGCTCCAGTCCGCGGTTTCTGACAATTTCAAGCACCTCTTCAGCGCTGTGCGCCGTTACCGCGCCGGGTCCGAACTCCCCGTCCGCATGCGTGAGAACGATATTCAGCCGGTTTTTCAGGGGCCTGCCGCCCGGAAAGTCCTCAAGCGTTTTGCGGCCCACAACAATCGCGCCGCCTTCCGTCAGCGCCCGGAAATGCTTCCGGTCCTCCGGAATGACAACAGTCTGCGTGCCGCCCAGCCCGATTCCCCAGTTTTCATCAACCGCCACAATCAAATCCATCTCAACAGCACCTCACTCCGCCACCGGAATTTTCTCATCAAAGGGATGATAGACATAATTCTCCATCCGGAAGCTGTCCCGCGTGAACGCATAAAAATCGGTCACTTCCGGATCCACGGAAAACTGCGGCGCGGGCAGAGGCGTATTTTCAATCATCCGCCGAATCACGGGCACGTGCCGGTCATAAATATGCGCATCGGCAATCACATGGACAAGCTCGCCCGCCTTCAGGCCGGACACCTGCGCCATCATATGAACCAGCACCGCATACTGCACCACATTCCAGTTATTGGCGGCCAGCATGTCCTGGCTGCGCTGATTCAGAACGGCGTTGAGCGTGCTGCCCGAGACATTGAAGGTCATGGAATACGCACAGGGATACAGCGCCATCTCGTTAAGGTCGGCAAACGTATAGATGTTGGTCATGATTCGGCGGCTGGCGGGATTGTGCTTCAGATCGTAAAGCACGCGGTCAACCTGGTCAAACATGCCCTCTTTATACTTGTGCTTGACGCCCAGCTGGTATCCGTACGCCTTGCCGATGGACCCTGTCTCATCCGCCCACTGGTCCCAGATGTGGCCGCGCAGATCGTGGATGTTGTTGGATTTCTGCTGCCAGATCCATAAGAGCTCATCCACTGCCGTTTTCCAATACGTACGCCGCAGCGTCAGAATCGGGAACTCTCTGGACAGGTCATATCTGTTCACAATTCCGAATTTCTTGATCGTATGCGCCGGCGTTCCGTCCTCCCACCGGGGCCGTACCGGCCGGTCCGTGTCCCACACGCCGTCCGAAAGTATTTCCCTGCAGTTTTCAATAAATATCCAGTCGGCCCTGCTCAACGTGCATTCCGCCTTTCCTGTAAATACATTCAGGCGCCGGCTGCTCCGGCGCTTTCACTGTTTTTGTCATTATATAATATACTCCGGCACATTTCAAGGAAAGCCGCCGCTGCCCCCGCGCCGCCGGAGGGGAGCGTCCATCCCGCGCCGCCGCGCTCTGCGCCTCCAGATGCGGTTTTTTCGCCCGCAGACTTGACTTTTTCTTTTCAAACAAGTATCTTATAAGAGCGTCGGCACATATCTCTCCGCCGGCCCGGAAGCCGGACATTTTTCCGGCAGAACTGAATACGGAGTGGTATCGAAGTGGTTATAACGGCCCTGACTCGAAATCAGGTGTACCGGCAACGGTACCGTGGGTTCGAATCCCACCCACTCCGCCACGTCGGAGCAAAGTCCGCTTTGCTCCGACGTTCTTTTATTCCTGCGGAACGAAAGAACGTCATCCGCCCGCTCCCTTGCTCCTCTTTTCCGACCGCGATTCGCTCCGCTGGATTCGCGGTCGGTTTTTGGCCGGAAACGAAAATCTCCGGAATGAAGCCTCTGCCATGAGTCCACCGCAGTTATAGAATTGCGGTGGGCTTTTTTCTGTTCACATCGCGCACAAAACTGCGGCTGTTCAGTCTGCGGGTTACTATTGCAATGAAAAACTCCCGCAGAACTTTGTAATCAGAGGCAGTTTAAAACCTCTGCCGTTAATCGTTTGATAACTGCGATTGAAGCATATGATATTTTTTGCCATCCATTTTTGCTGTACGGTTG
>JAEDDG010000039.1 GCA_016293865.1 Oscillospiraceae bacterium
GATTGCACCCGCGCACAGACCGTGACCTTCCTGTATCGCTGCCTGGGCAGATAAATAAGAACGCAGAAGATCCCACGGATGACAGGGGGCATGTCTGTGCCGCAGACTGAATTCCCTGAACATGAAAAACAAACCTGAAATAATTCTTAAAGATCTTCTCCGGACAGATAAACCCGGGATCTCACCTGAGATCCCGGGTTTATGTTTTCTGCGCCGGGAAGCACTGTTTGCTGCCCTCTTCTGCTGCAGATACGGAACTCTTTTTCCTGAATCCGGACGGGGATGCGGACAATTCACGCCCGATTCTTGAAAAATTGCAGGTATTCATATATAGTATATTTTGTATTGTTACACAAAACGGAAAGGTCCGGCGTATTCAAGAGTATATATCCATGCGGGAAACGTCCGATACATGGGCGTATCAAAACGCCGCGTCAAACGGCATATCTCACAGGAGCGTATTCCGGAAGCCGGACGTTTCGGCAATCCAGGGCAATGCCGGAGCATGCTGAGAAACCAACTGATCCGCGCAGAATCAAAAATTCTTTATCCCATCAATAACAGATATCGCACAAAATGCTGCCTTCTTTATCCGGACTGAAAAAGCGAGGTGTGCCGCTATGCAAAGGCTGAATCTGAAAAAATACAGTATATTTCTCTGCGTGGTGCTCGCCATCACAGCGGCGGCCGTGCTGCGGCAGATTGGTTTTCATGTGGAAGATCCGCTGGACTTTTCGGTAAACATTCTGCGTTCCTCAATTTACATTTGGCTTTTTACGGCGTGGGGCATTTCCATCCGCCGCCGGATCATCCAGCCCCAGGTGCGCCGTTACCTCACCGCAATTTCTGTGCTGATGGTGTTTTGGATAACGGTCAGAACGATCCGGTATTCCCTGGATGAAGCCATATGGGTGATGCGGCATCTCTGGTATATATACTACCTGCCCATGCTATTTATCCCGCTTCTGGCGGTGTTCGTCGCCATGTCGCTGGGAAAGCCGGAGAACTACCGCCTGCCGAAATGGACAAACCTTCTTTACATACCCACCGCGGCCTTATTCCTGCTGGTGCTGACCAATGACCTGCAACAGCTCGTGTTCGTTTTCCCGGAAGATGCGGACGTATGGATGCACGATTACCGCTATGCGGCAGGATATTTTATTGCAGTCGGCTGGATGGCCCTTTGTTCCGTGACGGCGCTTGTCGCCATGCTGATCAAATGCCGTGTCCCGCACAGCAGGAAGGTTTTGTTGCTGCCTTTTGTCCCTGTTGCAATCGCGCTGCTGTATGGAGTGCTGTATATTCTGCGTATGCTTGGTGTTTTCCGGCTGGCGTGGCTGAGAATAATTGCAGGAGATATGACCGTTGTGTTTTGCCTGCTGATTGCCGCTGCGCTTGAAAGCTGTATCCAATGCGGGCTGATTCAGGCAAACACACACTATCTGGAACTGTTTGACGCATCCACGGTCGGCGCGCAGATTACAGACCCGGAATACCGCGTTGTTTTGTCTTCCGGAGCGGCGCAAAAAGTCAGCATCGAAACGCTCCGGAAGACGCAGCAGGCTCCCGTGATGCTGGAAAGCGGGATACGGGTATCCGGCGCCCCGATCAAAAACGGCTATGTCATCTGGACGGAGGATGTATCTCCTCTGCTCCGTGTGCTGAGCGATCTTGAAGAAGCAAAGGAAAATTTACAGGATAACAAGGACATTCTTGAAGAAGAACACGCGGTGAAAGAGCGCGAAGCACATATTGCAGAGCAGGAGCGTCTTTATCACATCATCCAGCGCGATACCGCAAAGCAGATTCTCCTGATGGATGAAATGATCGAACAGGCGGAAAACGCCGGTTCGGATGAAGAACGCAGGCATATCTTAAAGAAAATGCTCGTGATCGGCGCTTACCTGAAAAGACGGAGTAATCTTGTCTTTCTGTCAGATAAGGATTCCGTGCTGGAGGCAAAGGAACTGGAGTTGTCGATTGATGAATCGATAAACAATCTGGAAACCTTCGGCGTGACCTGCGGTTTCATTTCAGAGCTGACAAAACCCGTTCTGTCCATGAACGTGATCGCTATGTACGACTTTTTTGAGGAGGTCGCGGAGCGCTCTCTGGATCAGATGAGCAGCATGCTGGTTCACGCGGGTATAAAGGCGGGATTCATCGTGTTCTCTGTGGATACCGATTCCGGTTCTGATTTTTCCGACCTTGCTTCCGATAACGTTACAGCACTGCAGGATGAGGACGGTGAATGGAAGCTCATACTCCGTCTGGATATGGGAGGTGGCAGGCAATGAACCGGTTTCTGAATCATTCCGTAAAAGAGGCTTTTGATCATCTGCCAAGCGGCGTGTGTTTCTTTGATAAAAACGGGACGGTTACGCTGTGCAATTACCAGATGTACCGTGTGTTCTTTGCGTTGACCGGCAGAGACTTGCAGAGCCTGCCGGAATTGCAGGAGCTGTTGGCGCGCGGCGCGGACGTCTTTTTGCTGGATGACGGCCGCGCATGGCGATTTGCGCAGGAACAGATCATCACGCAGGATGGAACTGCCTACACGCAGGTCACTGCGTCTGACGTCACGGAACTGTATTGCAGACAAAAGGAACTGGAAGAAGATAATCAGAAGCTGATCGAGGATGCCGAGCGGATACGCCGGCTATCTGCCAATATCATTTCACTGATTCACGAGGAAGAAATTCTGAATATGAAAATGCGGGTGCATGACGATATCGGCAGAAGCGTGATTGCAACAAGACAATTTTTGCAGCAGGGCAAACCGATGGAGGAACTGGATCTGACCGTGTGGAAAAATGCCGTTCGTCTGCTCAAGCACGAAAACGAGTTGATGGAGGAAGAGAATGCCGTTGCCGAGCTGATGAATGCCGCTTACGGTATCGGCATAAAGGTTTTTATTGACGGCGGATTCCCTGAAAACACGGCTGCAAAAGAGGTTTTGCTTTCCGTTATCAGGGAGTGCATGACAAACGCGGTGCGTCATGCGGGAGCAAAGGAGCTGTATGTCCGTTTGGTGTACAGCAATGATATGGTCTCGGCCTCCGTTACAAACAATGGTGCCGTGCCGGAAGAAAATATCGAGGAAGGCGGCGGGCTTACATCGCTGCGTATCCTTGTGAAAAAAAGCGGCGGAGTGATGGAAGTAAAATCGGTGCCGAAATTTGAACTGACAGTATCCGTTCCGGTCAGGAGGGAGGAAACAAAATGATCAACGTGCTGATTATCGAAGACCAGCGCATGATGCGTGAAACCATGGAAACATACATTACGCAGACAGAAGGCTATCATCTGTCAGGCTCTTTTCCTGCCGCAAGCGATGCGGAGAAGTTCTGTGCCTTAAACCCGGTTGATCTTGTTTTGATGGATGTCTGCACAGAAAACGACGAAAGCGGATTTGTTGCCACCAAAGCCATCAAGGCCCGGTTTCCCGAAATAAAGGTGATTATTGTTACATCCATGCTGGACGCCGGATATCTGAACCGCGCAAGAGAGGTCGGCGCAGACAGCATCTATTTCAAGGATGTCAGTCAGACGCAGCTGATGAAAGTTGTGGAACGCACCATGAACGGAGAATCCGTCTACCCGGACAAAACGCCGGAGGTGCGAATCGGGAATATCAAAAGCTCTGAATTTACGGAAGCGGAAGTCAGGGTTCTTCACCTCCTGGTCGAAGGGATGACCTATAAGGGGATGGCGGAAGAGTTGGGCGTGACGACGGACTGCGTGAAAAAGCACATCAGCAGTATGCTGTCAAAAACCGGATACCCCTCCAAGACAAAGCTGACCGCGATGGTGGTCAGCAAGCGGCTCATTGTGAATGGTTTTTAATTGCAAACAGCATTTATGACAGCACCCGATGGAAAATCGGGTGCTGTTTTTTGTTTTTTCAAAAAAATATTGCGGACAGTACCCATTCGGGGAATGCGCTTTTTTTGAAAAATCATATAATGTTGTTTGTAAATGTTATTTGTACAGGTGTATTTGTGCCTGTTTTCGGAAAAGCGGGGTGAGGTTAATGCGGCGGGTTGTCGTTGATATGCAGAATTTTCTTTTTGCCGATGCGATTGCGCGGGCGCTGAAAAGCGCCGATTCGGATTTTGATGTGCGCAGTTCTGAAAGTCCGGATCAAACGGCAGAACTTTGCCGCCTTTGTCAGCCGTACGCGCTTTTGATGGAGGTTACGTGCTACACGCCGTGGAAGCTTGAGGAACGGCTCAGGATCAGGGACGAGGTCAAGCAGCAAAGCCCTGACTGCAAGATTGTCCTGATCGTCGATGAAAACGCAGAGAAAAAACTTACCCAGCGTGTGCTTCAGACAAAAAAGGACGGGCTGATTGACAATTTTGTCTATGGTTCTGTTTCCGCTGCCTATCTGTCGGCAGTGATCGACACGTTATGAAGAGGACGGTGGTGATGGGATAATATGAATGTGCCAGACAGTGCGCCATCCTCCGGAGCACAGATTGGTCATTCATTGGAATCATCGGAGCATTTTTGAGAGAAGCTGGTCAAACTGTATTGAGAGGGTTATGGGATATACGGATAGATTGTTCTGCGGAGGATGAGTTCCGGTTTTCTGTAACCAGCATATTCAAGGATTCGTTTCACGCATATTAAACGATTACAGGAGGCAATCTTATGGGACTGATTAAAGCCGGATTGGGCGCGCTTGGAGGAACGCTTGCCGATCAATGGAAAGAGTTTTTCTATTGCGAGGCAATGGATAAGGAGACACTGGTCACGAAGGGACAGAAACGTGTCAGCGGACGCTCATCCAATACAAAGGGAAACGACAACATTATTTCCAACGGATCAGGCATTGCCGTTGCAGATGGCCAGTGCATGATCATTGTGGAGCAGGGAAAAGTCGTGGAGGTATGTGCCGAGCCGGGTGAATTCACTTACGATACCTCCACCGAACCGAGTATCTTTGCGGGCAGTCTCGGTGAGAGCATTGCCGCTACTTTTAAAACCATCGGCAAGCGTTTTACATACGGTGGAGATACGGGGAAGGATCAGCGTATCTACTACTTCAATACAAAGGAACTGATGGACAACAAGTTCGGAACGCCGAATCCGGTTCCCTTCCGGGTGGTGGACTCCAAAATCGGGCTGGATGTGGATGTATCCATCCGCTGCTCCGGCGTGTATTCTTACCGGATCGCAGATCCGCTGCTGTTTTACACAAAGGTCTGCGGAAATGTGACGGAGGCTTATACGCGGGATGAGCTGGACAGTCAGTTAAAAACAGAATTTATCAGTGCTCTGCAGCCTGCCTTTGCAAAGCTGTCTGACCTGGAACTCCGTCCAAATCAGATTGTTGCGCATAATACGGACCTGGAGAATGCCATGAATGAGGCGCTTTCCGTAAAGTGGGGAGAGCTTCGGGGGCTGAAAGTTGTCAGCATCGCCCTTGGAAGCGTTACCCTTCCGCCGGAGGATGCGGAGATGATCAAGCAGCTTCAGCGCACGGCGGTTCTGCAGAACCCCAATATGGCCGGAGCGACGCTTGTGGGCGCGCAGGCGGATGCTATGAGGACTGCAGCTGGCAACTCCGCGGGAGCCATGACAGGATTTATGGGCATGGGCATGGCGATGAATGCAGGCGGAGGCGTGAATGCGCAGAACCTGTTTGCAATGGGTCAGCAGCAACAGGCGGCGCAGCAGACCGCCCCGTCCCCGGCTCCCGCGCAGAATAGCTGGAAATGCTCCTGCGGAGCCACAGCGACCGGTAAATTCTGCCCGGAATGCGGTGCCAAGAAGCCGGAGCCGGTGCAGGCAGGCGCATGGAAATGCAAATGCGGAGCCACGGCGACCGGAAAGTTCTGTCCGGAGTGCGGCAGCCCGAAGCCGGCGGCTGACGGATGGACCTGTTCCTGCGGAACATTGAATAAAGGAAAGTTCTGCCAGAATTGCGGGGCAAAGAAGCCGTCAGGCGTTCCGCAGTACCGCTGCGACAAGTGCGGCTGGGAACCGGAAAAAGGCGCGGCGCCTCCGAAGTTCTGTCCGGAATGCGGAGATCCGTTTGATGACGGTGACATCATCTGAGATATACGGGAAACGTATTTAAAATCAAATTTATTAAATCAGGAGGGTAATGATATGGCTAAAGAGAATTGCAAGCACTGCGGTAAGGAAGTCGGATTCATATCCCAGGTCAAGCTGATTGACGGGACATTCATCTGCAAAGACTGCTACAAAAAGGCGGGCGAAGTGTTCCACAACATGGTTCATGGCTATGCGGCCTATGAGAAGCTGCTGCGGGAGCAGGAGCGCAATGATAAGATCTATGAGAAGATCCTGAAAGGGCAGAAAAAGTCTGAAATGTTCGGGGCGACCAGCGCATGGTATCTCTACTGCTATGCGGGCTGCGGCCTGATGTATTTCAAGACGGAACGCGGCGGCTTTGTGGGCATAGGCGCCGATAAAACCTACAACATTTACCGCTATGCCGATCTGGCTACATATGAGGAAATCGATGGAAATTCTGCCGTTGACAAGAGAATGAAAGACGGCGAGCCGTATATCCATCTTGTCTTCAGCGGCGATTATGCTGTCCGGGATGTCTATATGCCCAGCAAGGCGGGTATGTACAGGAAGCTGTCCAAGTACTTTGATGAATGCTTTGGCCTGGGCGGCAAGGGCATCAGCGGCTTCAAGAAGGCAATGCAGAAAAACAAGCAGGACATCATGGCAATCGGCGCCATGACCCAGGGCATCAAGAGTGCGCTCTCCGGCGGAGACCAGGCACAGGCGGCAGAGACAATCACTGCCAGCGCCCAGCTGCTTATTCAGGGCGACCGCACCGAGTGGATCCAGAAGACGGAGACAGCGCTCTCCGGTGCGGGAATTGAGTGGAACGTGTAAAGTGAGCCTTTGCGCCGCAGACGGCGCGGGCATAACAAGCATCAAAAGGAGGACTAATTCCCATGAAAATAAAACGGATGATCGCAATCTTGCTTGCCTTGTTGATGGTTGGCGGCCTTGCCGCCTGCGGAGATCCCGGACAGGATCAGACGGCTGAGGACCCGGCGCAGACGGGGGACACGGAGTCTGCCGAACAGGAAACAGGGGAGCAGGAGGAGACAGAGCCTGCAGAACCGACCGTGGAGCAGGTTTTGGATACATACTATTACAAGGCTACATTGAACCTGCCGGCAGCGGAAGCCGGTGATGGAAGTCTCGAGCCGAAATATGCGGTTGAAGAATCGACTCAGCGCGGGTCATCTGACTGCGGCATTGCCAATGATACGGTTGCCATTGAACTGTCGTATATCAGCTATACCTTCCATACCAATATGTACTATCAGGAAAAGTACGGGGAAAAGGAACCCAATTTTGAAAACTATGTTGAGTATATGTTGGACAGCAGCCTTCAGGACGTATTTACCACGGGTATAGAGGAAACAAAGGTCGGGGACTATGAAGCGCTGAAATACATTTACAATGGTGTCAATTATGTCCTGAATGTGGATGGGCTGCCCGCGAAGTTCATTGTCTCTGTGATTCCTCTGACTGAAGACGCGGATCTGGAGGCGCTGGCAGCGGATCCTGAAATCAATTCCATCATCAATTCCATCAAAGTTGAGGCGCTCAACAATTAAATTTTCGGAATTTCAAATCTCTATGACAGTGGAATAGATTCTGACATGGGGGAGGCAGGTGATCCTACCTCCCCCTGTCAGCAGCAATGCAATAGCAGAGGAGGAAGCGTATTGACAACTTTGCAGGAATATAAATGCCCCTGCTGCGGAGGAGCCATTGCGTTCGACAGCAAGCTCCAGAAAATGAAGTGTCCGTACTGTGACACGGAATTTGAGATGGAGACGCTGCAGGGGTATGACGAGGAACTGAATAATGCGCCGGAAGAAAACATGAACTGGGACACCGCCGCGGGAAGCGAGTGGCAGGAGGGGGAGCAGTCCGGCCTCCGGTCCTATGTGTGTCAATCCTGCGGCGGCGAAATCGTGGGCGATGACACGCTGGCGGCTTCATCCTGCCCGTTCTGCGGGAATCCGATTGTGGTGATGGGCCAGTTTTCCGGCGATCTGCGCCCGGACTATGTGATTCCGTTCAAGCTCGACAAGAAAGCGGCGAAGGAAGGCCTGAAAAAGCATCTGGAGGGAAAGCGCCTGCTTCCGAAGGTCTTTAAGAATCAGAACCATATTGATGAGATCAAGGGCGTGTATGTGCCGTTCTGGCTCTTTGATACAGATGCGGATGCCAGCATCCGTTTCCGCGCGACCACGACCAGGTCCTGGAGTGACAGCAGTTACAATTACACGGAGACCAGTTATTACATGGCACAGCGGGCAGGCAGCATCGGCTTCAACCATGTGCCGGTGGACGGCTCTTCCAAGATGGCGGACGATCTGATGGAATCCATCGAGCCCTTTGACTTTTCTGAGGCAGTCCCTTTCCAGACGGCTTATCTGGCGGGCTATATGGCGGATAAATACGATGTGACCGCCGAGGAAAGCGTGGAGCGGGCAAACGAGAGGGTGAAGCGTTCCACAGAGGATGCCTTTGCCACCACCGTGACCGGGTATGACACGGTAACGCCGGAGCACAGCAGTGTGCAGCTTCACGGCGGAACGTCAAAATATGCGCTGTATCCGGTGTGGCTGCTGAATACCACATGGAAGGGCCAGCAGTACACATTTGCCATGAACGGACAGACCGGGAAATTCGTCGGGGATCTCCCTGTTGACAAGAGAGCTGCAAAACTGTGGACCGTCGGTCTGGCGGCCGTCTGCTCAGCGGCCATGTTCGGAGTGGCAAAACTTCTGTGGCTGCTCGGAATCCTGTAAGAGGAGGTCGGATACATGAAAAGACTTCAGAAAACAATAGCGGCGGCATTGACCGTACTGCTTCTTGCCGTTCTTTTTTGTATTCCGGCAGCAGCGACGGACGGATTTGTGGATGAGTACTACCGCCTGATGGATATGGCGGATGTGCTGAGCGATACCGAGGAGGCAAGGCTGCTGAATCTCCTTGACGAAATCAGCGTGCGGCAGAAGATGGATATCGTCATTGCGACCACGGACTCGCTGGAAGGCAGCGACATTGAAGCGCTGGCGGATGACCTGTACGATTATTGCCAGTTCGGCTACGGTGAAAACAGGGACGGCATCCTGCTGTTGATCAGCGAGGAAGACCGGCTGTGGCATATCAGCACCTGCGGATATGGAATCACGGCGTTTACGGATGCGGGGATCCGGTATATCGGCAGACAGATCAAGAGCGACCTGTCGGACGGAAATTATGCGGCGGCTTTCCAGATCTTCATTCAGAAGTGCGATGAATTCATTACCCAGGCGCGGACAGGTCAGCCCTTTGACAAATCCACCCTGCCCAGAGAGCCGATGTCGGCGATTTGGGTTCTGATTTCCCTGGTTGTCGGTATTGCCATTGCCCTCATTACGGTGGGCGGAATGAAAGCGCAGCTAAAGACGGTCCGCTTCCAGCCTGAGGCGAAGAATTATGTGCGTGACGGAAGCATGCAGATTACCCAGAGCCGCGACCTGTTCCTGTACCGGACGGTGGACAGGACAGCGCGGTCGGATGATCAGGATTCGGGGAGCAGTACCCACACCTCTTCATCCGGAACGACGCATGGCGGCGGAGGCGGCAGCTTCTGACGCTGCCTGAGACTTATGGCTTGAGAAGGGGAAGGCTGTATGAAAAAGCGGGTGACAGCGGCTGTCATGATATTCCTTGTTCTTGCGGCTGCGGCGGGGTTCCTCTTATGGCTGCGTTATATTGACAGGCATACTCTGGATCGGGACGGTATGGAAAACCCATTCCCGCCGGATGCCGAACCGGAGGAAACGCAGGCGGTCCCGGAAACGGCGGAGCTTGCATCGTTCTCCTGGTATCAGAATGCCATGAGCTACGGCGACTGTTTTACTTTTGAGATTCAGGCCGCGCAGCAGTCCGCTCCGACCCTGCGCTGCGATTATACGGACTGGGAAACTGGCGAGCGCATTACACTGGGCGATGACGCGGACGAAGCATGTCCGACGATTTCCCCGGAGCGCTGGACGGAGCTGGCGGATTACCTGCGCAGCGCCGGCCTGCCCGCCTACCGGCCGCCGGAGCCGGATCTTCCGGACGCCTCCGACAGCCGGATCAGCGCCGAATGGCGCGACGGCGGCGGGAAGCTGACCTGTGCGTACAGCGGCGCCGGCGCAAACGGGCTGCTCGAGCTCCTGCAGGACATCGCGGGGGAGGCATACGGCAGAAAAGCGGAAGAAACCGAGGAATAACCGAAACGCAATGCGTGCCGGGCGCGCATGCATGGAATGATAAGGAGGAACCGGAAGTGAAAACAAAGACGAAGAGACTGATTGCGGCGATATTGGCGCTGGTGATGATCCTTGCCCTGTCCGCCTGCGGCGGAAAGGACAACGGCTCCGACGGCGACAAGGCGGAGACCATCGTTCTGGGCAAATATACCGCCGTATACAAGGGCTATACCCTTACGAAAGATGAGGACGGCCGGGATGCCATCATCCTGACCTATGACTACACCAACGGGAGCAAGGAAGAGCAGTCCTTTGCCTGGGCGTTTCTTTTTGAAGCGACACAGTGCGGCGAGACGCTGGACAGCCCCTGGTTTGATGAAAACGGCGATATGATGACCGTGAATTATGAGGAGATGGTTCCCAAGGGCCAGACGCTGGAGGTCAAGATCTCTCTTGCGCTGGTCAACACGACGGACGATGTGATCATTGTCTTCTCTGATTTTGACGACCATGAGTACACCCAGACGATCAAGCTGTCCGGCGGAGCGGAGGCCGGCCCGGAGGAATCCGGCAGCTACAAACTCTATGAGATGACCGCCGACGGAGAGACGTTTGACAATGCCTTCCTGGAATCCGTGGGGATGGACACGATGTTCACCCTGGTTCTGGCCGCTGACGGCACCGGCATGCTGACGCTGGAGGATGAAGAGTCGACCATTACCTGGAAAGACGGGAAGATTACCGTTGACGGGAGCGGCGCGGTCTATACATATGAGTACAAGGACGGCATGATCACCCTTAAGGAGACAACCGGCGACACAATGGTATTCCAGAAAACCGGCGCCGCGGGCAGCTCTGTGCCGGATAAGAACAGCGGCAGCGGCACGCAGCTGGATGATCAGGACTACTGGAGCGGCGACTGGTACGGCTGGTGGCATGTCACCTCTGCCGACGGATACTGGGAGAACCTGGAAGACAGCTGGTTTGACGCATGCGCCAGAATCATGAAGTACGACGAGGCCTCCGGCTATATTGAGATCTGGGATGAGGACGGCAGCGGCGCGGACGAATATATGGCCGAATGCTCTGTGTCCTTCGGCGCGGGCGTCACGGAAAACGGCGCGATGATGAGCGAGGACGGCGTCTTCTGGGACACCGCCATCGAACACGCCGACTGGATTGTGGATCCCGGCGCCTCCGCAGTCAGCCAGTACGACCACATGATCTGCATCGACGGATCCTATGAAGACCCCGAAAACGACGGCGGCTTTGACTACAAGATCTATCTGCGCCCCTGGGGCATGGACTGGGAGGATGTGGCTGAAAGCGATCCGGAGATGCTGCCTTATTACTATGAGACATGGTACCTGCCCGCCATCCAGGCCGGCAGCGACATGCCCGATGTGATCGGCGGAGATTACGGCGGATCGGCCGCCGGAGAAGTGCCCGACGGTCAGACGGAGGGACAGGGCGGCAGCGGCTCCGATCCCAACGCCTCCGCGGTGGACGGCACCTACCAGATGCCTGTTTACGGCGACTACGGCCTGTCCAAGGCCAGCGCCGCCGGCATCGTCCCGCTGGATACGCTTGTGGATATGACGGAATTCTACAGCACCCAGATCGGCTCTGCGTATTACGATGTTCTGTACTCGTCCATGGGCTATGTCCACGGCAAGCCCCTGACGAACGACCCCCGGTGGGAGACGGGCAAGACCCATGTCTACCAGTGGTCCGCCCAGAGCGGGGAGTACGCCATCCTGGTCTTTGGCGTGACGGACTACGCCATCGGCATCGAGAAGCTGCAGACGGTGGAGACCAGCCCCGGCCTGCTTGACTGAGCACGGCATGCCCCGCCGCCCTGCATGCGGCTTTCAGGGACGGCCCTGCGGGCATCGGGGACTTTGCCCGCCGCGGGCAGGCCGGCCGCGTATTCTGCCGGCGGCCCGGACGGCGGCCCTTTGAAATACCGGCGGCACAGCGCCGCCATCACAGCACCCGACGGAAAATCGGGTGCTGTTTTTTGCTTTTTTTCAGAAAATATTGCGGACAGTACCCATTTGGGGAATGCGCTTTTTTGGAGAATTCTTATAATGGTATTGTACAGGTGTAATTGTGTCCATTTTCAGGAAAGCGTGGTGAGGTTATGCGGCGGGTTGTCGTTGACATGCAGAATTTCCTTTTTGCCGATGCGATTGCGCGGGCGCTGAAAAGCGCCGATTCGGATTTTGATGTGCGCAGGTCGGAAAGCCCGGACCAAACGGCGGAGCTTTGCCGCCTTTGCCAGCCATATGCGCTTTTGATGGAGGTCACGGGCTACACGCCCTGGAAGCTTGAGGAGCGGCTCAGCATCCGGGACGAGGTCAGACAGCAGAGCCCTTACTGCAAAATTGTCCTGATCGTCGATGAAAACGCGGAGAAAGAGCTTGCGCGGCGCGTGCTTCAGGCGAAGAAGGACGGGCTGATTGACAACTTTATTTACGGTTCCGTTTCCGCTGCCTATCTGTCGGCAGTGGTCGACACATTATAAGGAGGGCAGTGGTGATGGAATGATATGAGTGTACCAAACGGCGCGCCATCCTCCGCAGTGAGGAGCGGCAGAAGCTCTCTTTGCCGTGCGGGAGAGCGGGCGGAATATTCCGCACGGCCAGAATATCCGGCGGAAAACCGGAAAGAAACAGGGAGGATTTGCTGATGAAAGCAAAAACGAGACTGCACAGACTGCTGAGCATCCTGCTTTGCATTGTGATGATGATGAGCGTCATGTCCACCACAGTACTGGCAGGTTATGCGGACGGCGTGGATTGCCCAGATTGCGGCCACTATCACTGGGATGAGTATATGTGCTATGGCTGCGGTCGCTGCTCGAACGAGTGCACGAATGATGATTGTTATTTCAATACACATTGTGCCTATGGCTGCGGCGCCTGCTATCTCGATGTGGAGTATTGGTGTTCTGAGTGCACCCTGTGCAATGAGTGTATTGAGGACGTCGACTTCCATTGTAAGGAATGTATGACTTGTTTTCCATCCGCAGACGATCTTTGCCAGATCTGCTTCAAATGCGAGAACTGTGTGGGCTGGCTGTGCATGGACTGCGGCCAGTGCGATGAATGCAATGACGATTTCCACTGCGAGGAGTGCGGCGGCTGCTACGCGGTCAACGGCTGGGAGCACGGCACCCACTGCGCCGAGTGCTGCGAGTTCTGCGAGCAGTGCGGCGGGTGCATCATTCTGAACGAGACGGAGACCTGCTTTGAGTGCGGCCTGTGCGTGGAGTGCTGCGAGGCAAACCGGTATGACAGCGACTGCACCTGCTACGAATACTGCGTGGCGTCCGTGGAGTTTGAGGAGCATTTCTGCGAGCAGTGCGGCATCTGCTTCGGCGAGGTTGAACAGTGCGAGACCTGCTATCTGTGCGTGGATTGCTGCGCGGACAACTCCGAGTGCTCCGAGGGCATGTGCGTAGAGGACTCTGATTACGAGGAGCACTTCTGCGATGACTGCGGCACCTGCTTCCACGACGCGGAGCTGTGCGAGACCTGCGCAGAGGCGGGCGAGCTGCGCTGCATGTACTGCTGCGAGGCGCTGGCCGAGAGCTATGGCTGCGACTGCGGCGACATGTGCGCCAGCGACCCGGAGTTTGAGGATCACCTGCAGGAGGCCCACAGCGACGGCGAGAGCGGCGAACACACGCCCAAAGCCAAATCCGCCTGGGCCATGGACGCGGAAAACCACTGGCACGAGTGCCGTTACTGCGACGAGCACATCCTGGACAAGGCTGCGCACAGCTTTGATGAGAACTACACATGCACCGTGTGCGGCTACCGCTGCGGCGAAAAAGTGGTCATCACCGGCCAGCCCAGGGACGCTTACGCCAAGGTGAGCGACCCCAACCCTGACGATGACAATGACCCGCTGAACCGCATAAACAACCAGGTCTCCTTCCAGGTCAGTGCCTACAGCGTCAGCATGGAGGGCAGAAGCGAGCTGCACTATCAGTGGTACCAGGTCAGAAACGACACGCATACGAAGCTTGCGGATAAAGAGGGACTCATCTCCGGCGCCAAAACGAACAAGCTGACCGTCTATGTACCGACCGACGCGTGCTGCGAAAAATATGAATACTACTGCATGATCACAGACGATAACTATAATCTGTCCACGTCCGAAAAGGCGGAGCTTCACGCGGCCCACGTCTGCGACCTCTGCCTGAACGTGCCCGAGACCGAAACCATCACAAGATTCTATCGTCAGAACGGCAGCGGCTATGAGATCATCGATCTGGAGGACACGCTGGGACATGAGTGGAGATGCCACTCCTATTCCGATGGCTGCGACAAGGTCAAGAACAGAAATCCCGTTGGCCACCGGTCTGACGGCGCGCCGGTCAAAGTTCAGGGAACCTACTTGCCCGGCAATGCCGAGGCCGGCAAGTTCAAAGAATACTATCAGTACACCTGCGCCGACTGCGGCTACAAGAGATTTGTGGAAAAGCACGAGCACAACTTTGAGTGTGTTGTGCCGGCGGTCGGTTCGCCTGACAGGGCTGACTTCGAGGCCGCCTGCGTCGGACTGACCCACCCGCTTGTCTGCACCGTGGAGGGCTGCGGCGAGACCCGCACCGCGGTGCACAAATGGAGCAAGGAAATCGTCGGCTGGCCCGGGGCCGCAGGCAGCGAAAAGGGCGCATTGCATCTTGTATGCACGGTCTGCGAATACTGGATTGACGGCACCTGGGAGGACGAGGACGGAAACGACGTCTACTGGACTGCGAACAACATGCTGGTCACCGCGGATTACGGCTACGTCAACCGCTCCCTGGCAGAACCGGGCGACACGCTGAAGCTGACGCCCGAGCGCAGAGCGGAAGAGGGCAACTATCAGAAATGCACCGGCTGGACAGCCAGATATACATACTGGGATACCGGCACAGGGATGACCAAAACACAGGCCGTCACCCTCACCGTCACCGATAACGGCGACGGCACCTGGAGCTGCACGCTGCCCGCCACCTTCGCGGCCATGGGCGTGCCCGGCGGCGGACACCTGATCTTCACGGCTCAGTTCGCTGCCTGCGACCACAGCGGCGGCACGAGGCTTGAGGGTTACAGAGAGCCGGTCTGCCTGCGCAGCGGCTACAGCGGCGACACCGTCTGCGCCGACTGCGGCAAGGTCATTGAAACAGGTGATCCCATTTCCGGCACCGGCGCGCACGAGGGCCCGATCAAGCCGATCGACGGCACGGCAGTTGACGGAAGCTGCACGGTGAAGGGCTACGAGGGCGACAGCAAATGTGAAAAGTGCGGCCTGACCTTCAAGGGCAAAACCACCGGATACGTACATGCAAACCAGGAGGTTGTCAACGCGAAGGAAGCCACCTGCACGCAGGACGGCTACACCGGCGACACGGTCTGCGCTGACTGCGGCAAGATCCTGAAGCACGGCACCGTCATCCGGGCGAAACACCTGGGCGAAGGCGAAATTAAAAACGCCAAGGATGCGACCTGCACGGAAACCGGATACACCGGCGACACCGTCTGCGAAGTCTGCGGCGAAGTGATGAAAAACGGCCGCACCACGCCAGTGCTCGGACACGACTGGGACGAAGGCACGGTCACTACCGCAGCCACCGCATACGACCGCGGCGAAATCACCTACACCTGCACCCGTGCGGGCTGCGGCGCCACAAAGATTGAGTACTTTGACCGCCTGATTCCCATCGGCAAGGTGGATGTGACGGTCACCGCGCCTGTGCGCGGCGCAGAGCCCGAATACGCAGCGGAAGTCTCCACTGAGAGATGCACCGTCGCCGCCGTGGACTGGGATCCCATGGACGATGTGTTCCTGCCCGGCACGGTCTACACCGTCAAGGTCACGCTGGAAGCGGCTGCGGGCTGCGGCTTCAGCATTGAATCCTTCACAATCAACGGCAGCGCCGCCACCGTCGTTTCCAAGTCCGACGAGTCCGTGGTGCTGACATACGCATTCCCCAGAACCGATTGGGGCGTACATCATCTGAACTTCACCCTGACCTTTGACACCAACGGCGGCAGCGCGCTGGAAAGCGTCTCCGCGCTGGGCGGCACGCGGATCGACCTGGCGGACTACACGCCGGTCAGAGCCGGCTATGTGTTCGCCGGCTGGTACGCGGATGCGGCGCTGACCGAGGCGGTCACCTCCGTTGAGCTGCTGAAAGACACCACCGTCTACGCAAAGTGGACGGAGGCGGAATTCCCCTTCACCGACGTGAAGACGGACGACTGGTTCCGGGGCGACGTGGAGTACGTCTACGATAAGGGCCTGATGGACGGCACCGGCGACACCACGTTCAGCCCGTACCTGTCCACCACCCGCGGCATGATTGTCACGATCCTCTACCGGCTGGAAGGCTGCCCGGCTGTCACCGGCAGCAATCCGTTTGACGATGTGGCGGATGGCAAATATTACACCGACGCCGTCATCTGGGCCGCCGAAAACGGCATTGTGGAAGGCTACAGGGACGATGAGTTCCGTCCGGAAGAGAACATCACCCGCGAGCAGCTGGCGGCCGTCCTGTACCGCTACGCGCGCTTCAAGGGCGTTGACGTCAGCGTGGGCGAGGACACCAACATTCTGGACTTCAGCGACGCGGAGACGGTCAGCGACTGGGCAGTGCCCGCCATGCAGTGGGCCTGCGGCGCCGGTCTCATTGAGGGCAGCGGCGGCAAGCTGATGCCCAGAGATGAAGCGACCCGCGCGCAGGTCGCGGCGATCCTGCACCGCTTCTGCGAGAATCTGGACAAATAAAACCTGCTGACAAACCCTTCAAAACCAGACGGGAGGCGCGGGCCGAAAGCCCGCGCCTCTCCTTTTTGTGATTTGTTCAGAGGAAACACGCCGCGGTCTGGCGTATAGGACAAACAGCCCGGACATCGGATGTCCGGGCTGTTTTGCGCTGCGGCGTTCTAAGCACAGAGCTGCACACCGTGCGCCGCCGCTATGGGAGGGGCTGGGGCAGGAAACAGGCGCACGGTCCCGCCGTTTGACAGCATTATGAAAAAAATAACAAAATGCCGGCGCCTGAATTCCCTGAATATGAAAAACAAACCTGCGGATACTAATTCCTGTCAGAATGCCACTTTCAAAACGCAGGAGGTTTTAAATATGAAAGCAACTGGTATTGTGCGCCGTATCGACGATCTGGGCCGTGTGGTCATCCCGAAGGAGATCCGGCGCACGCTGAGAATCCGCGAGGGCGACCCGTCACAGATAACATTGGCACGGTGGGAGCGGTTCTGCGCAGCGATGGATGATTTGGCTAAGAGGCAGGGGTGGG
>JAEDDG010000040.1 GCA_016293865.1 Oscillospiraceae bacterium
ACCCCCGACCTGCTGATTACAAATCAGCTGCTCTACCAGCTGAGCTACACCAGCGTACCGTGACATCAGCCTGATTATAATAGCAAAAACACAGAAATTTGTCAACAGAAATTTCTGTTTTATTTTAAGGACTTTACATTTTACTTCAGAAAGGAGAGGCAAATATGGAAAATTCGGGCGCGGGCCTTCTGATCGACAGCCAGGCGCAGCGGCCGGCCGGCATCTGCGACCGGTGCCGGGGCGAGATTTACCGCGGCGAGCTGTATCACCGGATTGACGGCTTCAGCATTTGTGCGGACTGTTTTCTTGACTTTGCATTCGAATACTTTGCCGGCTGCCTGGTCTGCTGCGGCGTACCGGCACAGGAAGGAGGAGACCGATGAGACTGGAAGAGCTTGCACGGGAATACAGGACCTCCGCGGCGGTCTTTGCAGACCGGGTGGACACGCTCCGCCGGCAGCTGGCGGCCGGCGGACTGGGCGCCATGGAACAATACCGGCTGTACCGGCGCATTGAAATGCTCGCCGGCATGCAGAGGGAGCTGCGGGCCACGGCGCGGGTTCTGGAGCGTTATTATGAGGGGGCGGACAGGCATGCGCGGCTTCAGTGAATCCGGCGCGTACGGAGAATACGGCGCGTACATATCCGCCCTGGGCGAAACGAACAGCCGGGAGCATGACCGCCTTCTGCGGAGCCTGCGCCGGGCGCTGCAGGAGGAGCTGACGGCGCGTCAGCTGGAAACGGTGATGCTGTTCTATGACCGGCAGATGAGCATGACGGAAATCGCCAGAATTCAGGGCGTTGCGGTGTCCACGGTGTCCAGGAGCCTGCGGCGCAGCACAGACAGACTGGAAAAATGCCTGCGCTACGGCGCGCGGGAGCTTCTGCGGATGAGCGTCGGGCAGCCGTAACTGCGATTTTTCTTGTACCGGGACGGGAAAACGGCTATAATCAGAACAGCAGAAAGAATCTGATCGGCAGGAGGCGCAGCAAATGGATATTCGTGAAAAGCTGAAAAGCGGCTTTGTATTTTGTGACGGAGGAACGGGAACGGCCCTGCAGGCGCAGGGACTGGGCGCCGGCGAGCAGCCGGAGCGCTGGAACATCCTGTATCCCGACCGGATTACCGCGCTGCATCTGGGCTACTTCCGGGCAGGGGCCGACGTGGTGGTGACAAACACCTTCGGCGCAAACGGCCTGTCCTTCCCGGAAAGCGGCGCGGAGAGCCTGGAGGCGGTCGTGACCGCGGCGGTGCGCTGCGCAAAGGCGGCGGCGGAGCAGGCGGCGCGGGAGATGCCGGAGCGGGAATTTTACGTGGCCCTGGATCTGGGGCCCACAGGCCGGCTTCTGGAGCCGGTGGGCGACCTGCCGTTTGAAGAGGCGGTGGAGCTTTTCGCGCAGGTGGTGCGGTTCGGCACGGCCGCCGGCGCCGATCTGGTGTCCATTGAGACCATGGGCGACAGCCTTGAGGTGCGCGCGGCGGTGACGGCCGTCAGGGAAAACTGCAGCCTGCCGGTTTTTGTGACCACGGCATACAATGCGGCCGGCCGGCTTCTGTCCGGCTCCACGCCGGAGGTCATGGCTGCGCTGCTGCAGGCCATGGGCGTAACGGCCTTCGGGCTGAACTGCGGCCTGGGGCCGAAGGAGATGCTGCCGCTGGTGCGCCGGCTGTATGCGGCGTCCCATCTGCCGGTGATTGCGAACCCCAACGCCGGTCTGCCCATTGTGGAAAACGGCGTCACCCGGTTCCCGGTGGGGCCTGAGGAATTTGCGCAGGAGATGCGCGCGGTCATGGCGGCCGGCGCCCGGGTGATCGGCGGCTGCTGCGGTACGGGCTATGCGCATATCGCCGAACTGCATCAGGCGGCGGCTGAGGCCGCGCCTGTTCCCATCGGCGGCTGCCGGCAGCCGGTGGCGGCCTCCCGCAGTGCGGCAGTGCCGCTCACGGCGGAGACGGTTATCGGCGCTGTGACCTGCGCGGATGCGGACGACGCGTTTGACGAGGCCATGGACGCCATGGACGACGGCGCGGAGATCATCTGCGTGTCCGTTCCCGCGGGGGCGGACGAGGGGCAGCGGCTGGACGCGCTGGCCGGCGAACTGCAGACCATGATTACAGCGCCGCTGATGCTGCGGGCCGGCGATGTGTCCGCGCTTGAAGCGGCGGTCCGGCATTACAACGGCGTGGCGCTTGTGTCCCTGACTGAGTGGACGGAGACGGCGGTCCGGGCGCTCTGCGCGCTGGCCGCCCGGTACGGCGCGGTGGCCGCCGTTCCGGAAGCGTGGCTGCCTGCGGCGGAGGCCGCGGCGGCGGAAACCGGGCTGGATGCCTGGAACGTGTATCCGCTGGGTGCGCTTGCGTAAAGCATGCACGGAAATCAAAACAGACCGGAGGAAATGTCTTCCGGTCTGTTTTTTGCTGATGTCTGCGCGCCGGACTACTGCACGCGCGCTGCGTCCGCCGTCCGGACCGCGTCAAAATCGGCGCGGATCTCCGCATCCGGCGTCCGGGTCAGCAGCGAAACGGCGACAATGCAGATGCAGGAGAAAAGAAATGCCGGCAAAAGCTCATATATGCCGAAAATACCGCCCAGCGGCCGGAGGGCCAGCTTCCAGACAAACACCATGCAGCCGCCGCCGGCCATGCCGGCAATGGCGCCGGCGCGTGTGGTGCGCCGCCAGAACAGGGAGAACAGCAGCAGCGGGCCGAAAGTGGCGCCGAAGCCTGCCCAGGCAAAGGAGACAAGGGTGAAGATCACGCTGTTTTCATCCAGGGCAATGCAGATGGCGGCCAGCGTGATCAGAAGCAGCGTGACTCGTGACACGGCCATCACCTGCCTGTCGGAGGCATCCTTTTTGAGCAGCCCCTGATAGATGTTTTTTGCCAGCGCGGAGGCGGCAATCAGCAGGTAGGAGTCCGAGGAGCTGATGGTGGCGGCCAGAATGCCGGCCATCACGAAGCCGGCCAGCAGCGGCGGCAGCAGGTTCGTGGCCAGAAGGATAAATACGTTTTCCGCCTCCGCCGCGGTAGTCAGCGCGGTGGGATACAGCGCCCGGCCGGCAATGCCGATGAACACGGAGACGGACAGGGAGATGACCACCCACACCGTGGCAATCCGGCGGGATTTGGTCAGCTCCCGCTGGTCACGGATGGCCATGAAGCGCAGAAGCACCTGGGGCATGCCAAAATAACCGAGACCCCAGGCAAGCGTGGAGATCACGGACAGCGGGCCGTATGAACCGGCCGCGCCGAATACGGGCCTGCCGCCGGACACGGCCTGTACGCCGTTTTCCAGCGTCGGGCTGGCAATGCCGAAAAACGCCAGAAAGCCGGGAATATCCCCGACATTTTCAAGCACGGCGTTCAGTCCGCCGGCTGCGGCGGTCCCTGCGCAGACGATGACAATCAGAGCTGCCACCATCACGATTGCCTGCATGAAATCAGAGGCGCTCTCCGCCAGAAAACCGCCCAGGATTGTGTAAATCAGGACGAAAACGGCGCCGAGCATCATCATGGACACATAGGGCGCGTGAAAAAGCACGGAAAACAGCTTGCCGCAGGTCACAAGGCAGCTGGCGGCGTAGACTGTAAAGAAAATGAGGATAAAAAGAGCCGATACGGTCATGATCACCTTTTTCTTTTCGTGAAAGCGGTTGGAAAAGAAATCCGGCAGCGTGATGGCGTTTCCGGCCTGCACACTGTACCGGCGCAGGCGTTTGGATACGATCAGCCAGTTCAGGTAGGTGCCCGCGGCCAGACCGATTGCGGTCCACGCCGCGTCGGCCAGACCGCACCAGTAGGCGACGCCGGGCAGACCCATCAGCAGCCAGCCGCTCATGTCGGAGGCTTCCGCGCTCATGGCGGCGATCCAGGGGCCGAGGCCGCGGCCGCCGAGAAAATAGTTTTCGCTGTTTTTGTTGGCTTTCCGTGCAAAGGAAAGCCCGATGCAGATGACTGCCGCCATGTAAATGCACATGGCAATGAGGATCCGGAGTGTACTTCCGTCCATAAAAAAGACCTCCTGTCGGCTTGAATCGGTTTTCCTTGATTTTATAGTGCACAGTTTCCGATTTCAAGCGTCCGGGCGGCTTCTTAGCGAAGACTGAACATCCGGCGGCAGAAAACGAAACGCCCCGGCAGAAGGCGCTTTCTGTTGAATTCAGGGTTTGAAACAAAGATCATTTATAACGAAGAGATCAACCGGAAGGCACAGGCGTGATCATATTTGTCTGAAGATTTGAAACGATAAGCGTCCCGTTTGTCAGGCGTTCCCGCCGTGCGCCGGTCATGACCCGGAATAAAAAATAAATCCGAACCATGCACCAATCGGTGACAGTTCGGATTTATTCGTTCTGGTGGACGCTAAGGAACTCGAATCCCTGACCTTCCGCACGTCAAGCGGATGCTCTACCAGCTGAGCTAAGCGTCCGTGTCAGCGTGAAATATTCTAACCCGGAATCAGATATTTGTCAAGAGAAAGTTGTAAATTTCCAGGCATTTTGCGGTTTCACGCGGAGCCGGCCGGAACGCAGGCCGGCGCGCCTGTTCAGAATGTGTCAAAATTGCCGGATTGCCCCGGCAAAACGGCAAATCTCAGCTGTTTTTCTTGCCTGCGGCCGCCGGTACTGGTATAATTACACTTGGATTATTGGCGAAAGGACGCAGCATTCCTATGGCGGACTATTCTTATAAGCTCCCTGCGCCGGAGGTTGTGGCGCTGCCTGGCAGCGCCGCGCGGCTGCTGGTGCAGGAGGGGAACGGCGCTGCGGCGCTTCTGTACATATATATACTGTCCGGTCATGCGGAGCTGGACCGTGGGCAGGCGTGCCGCGCGCTGCATATGACGGCGGAGGAACTGGATGCTGCGGCAGGCGTTCTGGTGCGGCTGGGCCTGCTGGAGCAGCATGCGCCTGCGGCGCGGCCTCAGCGGGCGGACGAGCTGCCGGAGTACACGGCGGAGGATGTAACCCGGGAAATTGAAAACGGCACGGCCTTCCGCAGCCTGATTGAAGAGGTGCAGACATACCTTGGGAAAATCCTGTCCCAGGACGACCTGCTGCGCCTGTTCGGGATTTATGACGCCCTGGGCTTCCCGCCGGAGGTGATCGTACTGCTGGTGAGCTACTGCGCACAGGAAAGCCAGCGCCGGTACGGTCCCGGCCGCCGGCCGACCATGCGGCAGATTGAGAAAACGGCGTATGTCTGGGAGCGGGAGGGCCTGTTTTCGCTGGAACTGGCGGAGCGCTACATCCGCAGCCAGAATGAAAAGCACACGAAAGAGGCGGAATTTGCCCTGGCGCTGCGGATTTCCGGCCGGGCACTGACTGCCACGGAGAGCGCCTATGTGGACGAATGGCTGAAGCAGGGCTTCGGACCGGACGCGGCGGACATCGCCTTTGACCGGACGGTGACCGGCGCCGGGAAACTGGACTGGAAATACATGAACGGCATTTTCAAAAGCTGGCATGCCAAGGGCCTGCATACGGCGGCACAGATTCAGGCCGGTGACAGCCGCGGGCAGAGCGCGCCGCGCGGCCGGACTGCCGCCCAGACGCAGACGCCGGCCGCCCCCACCCGGGAGGAGCTGGCGCAGATGCAGCGGCTGCTGGATGAGATCAACAATGGCTGACTGGATGGGAGGAATGCGCCATGGCGCTTGACGGGAAAATACTCCGCCGGGCAAGAGACAGGCTGGAGCGGATGAAGGCTGAGCGCGCCGCGCGCACGCAGCGCCGTCTGGAGGAGGTTTATCAGCGCGCGCCGCAGCTGCGCGCCGTGGATGCCCGGATCCGGGAGACGATGCTGGACGCCATGCAGCTGGTTTTGTCCGGCGCGGCCGAGGACGACGCCCGGGTGGAGGAGCTGCGCATGGAAAATTCGCAGCTGCAGCTGCAGCGTGCGGAGACGCTGGGGCGCCTGGGCCTGCCGGCGGATTATACGGACGAGGGGTACATGTGCCCCAAATGCCGGGACACCGGCTACTGCGGAGCCGGGCTCTGCAGCTGTCTGAAGGCGCTTTACGCCCAGGAGCAGAAAGAAGAGCTCTCCGGCCTTCTGAAGCTTGGCGAACAGACCTTCGACGCCTTCGACCTGGACTGGTATGACGACACGCCGGATCCATCCACGGGGATCTCACCCAGACAGAGCATGGAGTTTGTATACGAGACCTGCGTGGCCTACGCCCGCCGGTTTGGGGCGCGGTCCCGGAATTTGCTGTTTACCGGCGGAACCGGCCTGGGCAAGACGTTCCTTTCCGCCTGCATTGCCCGTGTCGTGGCGGAAAAGGGCTGTTCCGTTGTCTATGAGACGGCGGCGGAGCTTTTTGCCCGGTTTGAAGCGGAAAAATTTGCGCGCGGCGACGCGGCCGGCAGCGGCGGGGATGTGCGCCGCTATCTGAACTGCGATCTGCTGATTCTGGATGACCTCGGCACGGAGATGACGACGGTCTTTGTGACCAGCGCGCTGTATACATTGGTCAATACCCGGCTGGCCGCCGGGAAAAAGACCATCATCAGCACCAACCTGACAGAGGCGGACATTGCCGCCCGCTATTCGCCCCAGATTGCCTCCCGCGTGCAGGGAGAGTATCAGGCGCTGCGGTTTTATGGACAGGATATCCGCCTTTTGAAAAAGGCCCGCGGACAATGACTGTCACAGCGGAAGAGCACATAAACTGATTGCAGGGAGGCGAATTCATGAAGCTGAATACGAGACGCACGGTTGACGTTGGATTTGCATTTATGTCCATCTGCGCGTTCTGGCAGATTTACGACAGTATTGTCCCGCTGATGCTGAAAAACACCTTCGGTATCGACGGCACCCTCAAAGGCGTGATTATGGCGCTGGACAACGTACTGGCGCTGGTGCTGCTGCCGGTTCTGGGCGCGCTGTCCGACAGGACGCAGACCCGGTTCGGCCGGAGAATGCCGTTCATCGTCTGCGGCACGGCGGCGTCCGTCGTGTTTCTGATGCTGCTTCCGCTGGCGGACGACCTTGTGAATCTGCCGCTGTTCTGCGCGGCGCTGGGCCTTGTGCTTCTGAGCATGGCCTCCTACCGGAGCCCGGCCGTGGCGCTGATGCCGGATGTGACCCCCAAGCCCCTGCGCAGCAAGGGAAACGCCGTCATCAACCTGATGGGCACCATCGGCGGCATCGCGGCGCTTCTGAGCATCAATTTCCTTGTGCCGGACAGCGGCAAGCCGGATTACCTGCCGCTTTTTGCCGTTCTGGCCGGATTTATGCTCATCTGCATTGGGATCCTTGTGCTGCGCGTCAATGAGCCGGCGCTGTGCCGGCTGGCTGCGGAAGAGACGGCGGCCATGCATTACGCGGAGCCGGAAGAGGAGGACAACGCCGGAAAAAAGCTGCCGAAGGATGTGCGGCGCTCCCTGATTCTGATCCTGGCCAGCGTATTTCTGCTGTTTATGGGCTATAATGCCGTGTCCACCTGGTTTTCCACCTACGCCACCACGGTGTGGGGGATGAAGGGCGGCTCTTTCTCCCTGCCGCTGACCGTGGCCCAGGGAGCGGCGCTGGCGGCCTATGTGCCGGTGGGGGCGCTGTCGTCACGTATCGGGCGCAAGCACACCATTTTGTGCGGCGCGGCCGTCCTGGCGCTCTGTTTCGGCAGCTGCCTGTTCTTTACAGCGTTCAGCCCGGTGATTTACGTCCTGTTTGTACTGGCCGGCGCGGGCTATGCCGCCATTATCGTCAACATTTTCCCCATGGTGTGGGAGATGTGCCGCGGGGCCGACGTGGGCCGCTACACCGGCTACTATTACACCATGAGCATGAGCGCGCAGATCATCACGCCCATCGTATCCAGCGCCCTGATGAGCGCCGGCTACAGATTCCTGGGCAGCGCAGATCCCGACGCCGGCTACGCGCTGTTGTTTCCCTATGCGGCGGTTTTCATTGCCGGCTGTTTTGTCACCATGACCATGGTCCGCCACGGAGATGCAAAACCGGTAAAAAAGTCAGCGCTTGAGGCTTTTGATGTGGATGACTGACGGTTACCGTAATTTTTCCCGAAACCCGGCACAAACCGCGTGTGCGGCAGTTTTCCACAGCCGCCGACCGGTTTCCCACCGGAATTTGGCCCGAAAAACAGGGAGTTCTTCACATTCTCCACAGAGTTTTCCACATTAATTATGTAAACGTGTGCATTTTGCGACGGACAGGACGTTAACATAATGCGTCTGCGGCCGGATTATGGCCCGGATGCAGAAACCGCCCGAAAAGTTCGCCCGCGTCCGAAAGGAAGGTTTCGATTGGCAGAAGCGAGGAAAAACAACTATTTAAAAGGAGCGGCAATCCTGGCAATCACGGTGGCGATCACCAAAGTCATCGGCGCCATTTACAAAATCCCGCTGTACAACATTCTGGGAGACGAAGGGACGACGCATTTCCAGTTTACCTATACGATTTACAGTCTCCTTCTGACGTTTTCCACAGCCGGCGTGCCGGTGGCCATGTCCCGGCTGATTGCCGAGGCCATTGCCACCAACCGGTTCAACCAGGTCCGGCGCTATTACAAGGTCAGCCTGGTGACGTTTGCGGCCATCGGTGTGATCGGCATGCTGGCCATGCTGATTTTTGCCCAGCAGCTGGCCAATTTCATGGGGGATTATGAAATTGCAAACGGCGTGCGTGTGCTGGCGCCGGCGGTCCTGTTCGCGTGCCTTGTGTGTATTTTCAGAGGGTATTCCCAGGGACACGGCAACATGCTGCCCACGGCCATCTCACAGGTGATGGAGGTTGTCTGCAAGCTGGTGTTCGGCCTGTGCATCGCATGGTACTTTGCCCGCGCGGGCTACGGCTCGGCGGATGTGTCTGCCGGCGCCATAGTGGGCGTGACCATCGGCTTGGGACTGGCGGTGCCGATTCTTGCCGGAGAAAAGCGCCGCAGCGACCGGAAAAACTACGGCGGCCGCCGCTTTTCCGACAAACCGTCCACAGTCTCTGCCACATTCAGGGAGATTATGCGCATCAGCATCCCGATTACGCTGGGCTCTGCGGTTTTAAACATCATCACAATGATCGATAATAAACTGGTGCTTGCGCGGCTGCAGACCGGCGCCGGCTTCAGCTATACGGAAGCCAAGATCCTGACCGGCGTTTACTCCAAGGCGCTGACGCTGTTCAATATGCCCAGCGCGCTGATCACGCCGATTGCGGTGAGCATCGTGCCGTTTATCTCCGCGGCAGTGGCCAAACGGGATTTCGGCGAAAGCAGGCGGCTGACCGAGTCGGCCATGAAGGTAACCAACCTTCTGGCGCTGCCCATGGGCGCAGGGCTGACGGTGCTGTCCTATTCCATTTTCCAGACGCTGTATCCGGGCTCCAACGAAAACGGGCCGGCGCTTCTGGCCATGCTGGGCATCGCGTCCTTTTTCGTCTGCACCTATCTTGTGACCAACTCCATCCTGCAGGCCAGCGGCTATGAGAACCTGGCGCTGCTGGCGCTGCCCATCGGCGGCGTGATCAAAATCATCGTCAACTGGTTCCTTGTGGGTACGGAGCGCATCAATATTCTGGGCGCGCCGCTGGGCACGCTGGTCTGCTATGTGGCCATCACGGTGCTGAATGTGGTATTTATCATGGTCAAGGCGAAGGATAAGCCGAACATCGCGGCAACCGTGGCCCGGCCGTTTATCTGCACGGTTGTGATGGGCGCGGCGGCCTGGGCGGTTTACGGACTGCTGAACCGGATTCTGGGCAGCGGACGGATGATGATCGCCGTGGCCATGTGCGCGGCCATCCTGGTGGCGGTTGTTGTCTATGCGGTGCTGGTGGTGGCCATGAAGGCCGTGACCCGCGAGGATATGCAGCTGGTACCGAAGGGTGAAAAAATTGCGAATCTTCTGCATATGAAATGAAACGGAGAAAAAATGGATAAATTTATAGAAAAAGACAAATATGATGTATATGACCTTGAGAAAATCGTGGATCTTCTGCGCCGGCCCGGCGGCTGCCCCTGGGACCGGGAGCAGACCCATGAGAGCATCCGCCGCAATTTCATTGAAGAGGCGTATGAGGCGGTAGAGGCCATTGACGAAAAAAGCCCGGCACATCTGCAGGAGGAGCTGGGCGACGTGCTGCTGCAGGTGGTGTTCCATGCGCAGATGGAGCGGGAGCAGGGCGGCTTCAGTCTGGACGATGTGGCGGACGGCGTGTGCAAAAAGCTCATTCTCCGCCACCCGCACGTGTTCGGCGACGTCCGGGTGGCTGACTCGGCGCAGGTGCTGACCAACTGGGACGCCATCAAGCGCGTGGAGAAAGACCAGAAAACGGTGACGGATTCGCTGAACGCGGTGGCCCGCAGCCTGCCGGCGCTGTGGCGGGCGGAAAAGGTGCAGAAAAAGGCGGCCAAGGCCGGCTTTGACTGGCCGGACATCTCCGGGGCGCTGGACAAGCTGGAGGAGGAGCTGGCGGAGCTGCGCCAGGCGCTGCAGAGCGGAGAGGGCGTGGAGGACGAGCTGGGCGACGTGCTGTTTTCCGCAGTCAACGCCGCGCGGTTTGCCGGCGTGGATCCGGAGCAGGCGCTGACCGGGTCCACCGATAAATTCATCAGACGGTTTTCCGGCCTGGAACAGGCGGCGCTGGCCGCCGGCCGGAAGCTTGAAGATATGACTCTCGATGAGATGGAAGACCTGTACCAAAATGAAAAGGAGCATGAAAAACAATGACAAAAGAGAAGATTTCCGAATCCCTGGCCGCCCGGACCGGCCTTTCCAAGAAGGACAGCCGCACCGCGGTGAATGCCCTTTTTGAGATTATGACTGATGCGCTGGCCCGCGGTGAGAAAATCCAGGTGACCGGTTTCGGAACGTTTGAGACCGCCGTGCGGGCAGCCAGAACGGTAAAGAATATGCGCACGGGCGAGACCATGCAGGTGCCGGAGATGAAAACGCCCCGCTTCAAGGCCGGCAAAACATTGAAGGATGCCGTGAAATAAGCGGCGCAGCATGGTGATCAGCCGGGCGGCGGCGTTGGCGTGCGGCCGCCCGAAGGAAATGCTGCCTGCCCTGTGCGGGCAGGGGGCGTCGGATTGAAGGTGTAAAGCATGCGATTGGACAAATATCTGAAGGTATCGAGGCTGATCAAGCGGCGGACTGTTGCCAATGAGGCGTGTGACGGCGGACGCGTGTCCGTCAATGGGAAGATTGCCAAGGCAGGCACGGAAATCCGGCCGGACGACGTCATCGAAATCCGGTTCGGCACACGGACCCTGCGCGTGCAGGTGCTGGCGGTCAATGAATATGCCGGGAAGGACGAAGCGGCCGCCCTGTACCGGGAAGTGATCTGAGAGGGCCGGCGGATGAAGTTCAAGTGGGATAAAAAATATCTGTTCTGGGGCGTCACGGCGTTCCTTGTGATCGTCTGCAGCATTTTGTTCTTTGCGCTTGTCAACCGCTTCAGCGACTTTGCAAAGATTTTCAAGACCATTGTCAGAGTGCTGAGCCCGTTTATCTACGGGCTTCTGATCGCGTATCTGCTGAACGGTCCCATGGTCTTTTTTGAAAAGCATGTGTTCGCCGCCCCGGCAAAGAGGATCGCACGGGGCGACGCGCGGCGCGAGTTCAAATTCCGCCGGAAAATGTCCATTGTGGTCACGCATCTGCTGGCCATGTCCGTTGTGGTGGGGCTTTTGATCCTTGTGCTGCCGCAGCTGTACTTCAGCATTGAGGGTCTGGTGGCTGCGCTTCCCGGTTATGCGGAGGCGGCCATCAAGTGGGTGAATGAGCTGCCGGCGGGCAACAGGGAAATTGAGGCCATGATTACCGACACCATCGGCTCCATCTCCCAATTGCTGACGGACTGGATCAATAAATCCGTTCTGCCGCAGCTTGACAGCATCCTGGCCACCGTCACCGGCGGGATCATCAGCGCGGTCAAGGCCGTGGCCAACGTGGTGATCGGCGTTGTGGCGTCCTTTTACATCATGTACCATAAGGAGCTGTTCCGCGCCCAGGCCAAGCGCTGCCTGTACAGCCTGTTCAAGCCGCTGACCGCCAACCGGATCATGGAAGAGGCCGGCTTTGTCAAAAAGGCGTTCGGTGATTTCCTGGTGGGCAACTCCCTGGACGCGCTGATTATCGGCATTGTGAACTATATCTTCATGCTGGTCGCCGGTATGCCGTATTCGGCGCTGATCAGCGTGATTGTGGGCGTGACCAATATGGTGCCCATGTTCGGGCCCATCATCGGCGGCGTGCCCAGCGTTCTGCTGGTACTGCTGGTGGATCCCATGCAGGGCCTGATTTTCGGCATCTTTACGCTGGTGCTGCAGGGCATTGACGGCCAGGTGATCAAGCCGAAGATTCTGGGCGGCGTGTCCGGCCTGTCCGGGTTCTGGGTCATGTTTGCCATTCTGGTTTTCGGCGGTCTGTTCGGCATCCTAGGCATGCTTCTGGGCGTGCCGATCCTGTCGGTGCTGTACAACGCCGTGGGCCGGTTCCACCGCAGGCGGCTTCTGCAGCGCGGCCTGCCGGCTGAAACGGAAAATTACGAGGATGTGGACATCATCAATCCCGCCACAAACACACCCATTTACCGCCCGGGCTGCGAGCCTGTCCGGCAGGAGGAGGAAAGCGGCGAGGAATATGAGGACGGGGCGGAGGAAGAGGAACCCGAACCCGAGCCCGCGGTGTACACAGAGAATCCCGGGGACGGAAAGTCCCGGGACAGCGAACCGGAACATAACGATTAAAATCAAAAGCCATGGCCTGAGTGCCATGGCTTTTTTGCATGCGAGAGCTTTTAAATTTCAAAATACCGGCTCAGCCGGACGAACCGGGGCGAGATGCACACGAACCGGTCAAGGACCCGGCCGAAGCCGCTGATCATAAAGCCGTTGACGGCCGTGGCCACCACGGTGCCGATGCCCACGCCATAAAGCCTCCCGAAAAGCAGCAGGGACAGCAGGCAGGAGATGGCCAGGAAGGTGAAGTCGAATGCAATCTTGAATTTTCCGCGGTTGAGTCCGAACCGGCGGCTGACGGCCTTCACGAAAAAGTCGTAGACCTGCGGGTAAAAGTATGTCCGGAAAAACAGCGCGATGGAGAAGGACGTGAGCGCCAGCCCGGCGGCCAGCATCAGGATCCGGAGCGGGAGCGCAAGCGTGCCCGGCGCGGTGACTGCGGGGTTGAACGCCGGAATCAGCAGCCGCCAGAGGTCCAGCAGCGCGCCGTAGATCAGGCCCGTAACGAAGGAGCTGAAATAAATCGGGCGGATCCGGCCAAGCAGCAGGCACATGATCAGGAACAAAACACCCTGAATCACATATTCACACTGGCCGAAGGACAGCGCCGCCACCTTCAGGCTGAGAATATAGGCCGGCGCCACGATCATGGACACGCCGAAGTCCGTGCTGGCGATCATGGCCACGGAGAAGGACAGCAGCAAAAGGCCGAGAATATAGACAAATTCGCTGGAAAGACGGATTTTTTTCATAGAAACACAGTCCCGGTATACAGACTCCGGCAGGCGCGCCTGCCGGGCGGATGCAGCGGTTGATTTTTCTGCGCGGACAGATCGGGAGCCGGGTGCGCTGCCGGTTCCGGCGGCCTGTCTACAGGCGGATTTCCACAGGCCTGCGCAGGGCCATGGCTTGCTCCGTCACCCGGCAGTCATAGGCAAGCAGCTGTACGCCGTGGCGCGCGGCGCAGCGCAGGGCCTGGCCGAACTGCGGGTCCGTCCGGTCGTTGGGCGCAAAATAGCGGACGTTTTCCATCTGGATCACAAACAGCAGCCAGGCGCCCAGCCCGGCCTCGGCGCACCGGCACAGCTCCAGCACATGGCGGACGCCGCGCTCTGTGGGCGCGTCCGGGAAATAGACGGCGCCGTTCTCCTCCAGCGTAACGCCCTTGACCTCCAGATAGCCGGACTGCGGCCCGTCCAGCTTGAAGTCGAAGCGGGAGGCGCCGTATCTGACCTCGGGGCGGATTGTACAGCCGGGGAACAGGCCGGGCAGGAAAGCGGCGGCCGCCTTGTTGGGGGCCTGGCTGTCCATATTGATCAGGCGGCTGCCCTTGTACACAGCCACGAGATCGTAGGCGGTGGAACGGGTGGGGGAGTCCTGCCGGTCGAGGATGACGGCTGCGCCCGGCACCAGCAGCTCACGGCAGCGGCCGGTATTTTTGACATGACAGATGACCTTTTTCCCCTCCAGCAGCACTTCGGCAATGAAACGGTTGGGCCGGGACAGAAAGGTCGCCCGAACGGGATTCAGATAATTCATGAAAAGCTCCTTGTCGCGCGGCGCCGGAAAGCTGCCTCTTGCGCAGCGGCCGGCGCTATTGTATAATAACAGGCACGGGATCGCGCCGGAAAACGGCGGCGCGGCGCCGAAAAATGAAAAGTCAGACCCAAAGGCGTGATGAGACGATGAAAACAGTCGCCGTGATTGACGGACAGGGCGGGAAGCTGGGCAGCATGGTGGTGGAGGCCATCCGGGAGGAAGGCCTGGACTGCCGCATCCATGCCATCGGAACCAACAGCATCGCCACAGCGGCCATGCTGCGTGCCGGCGCAGACGCCGGCGCCACCGGAGAAAACCCGGTGCTTGTGGCCTGCCGGACGGCAGATGTGCTGATCGGCCCGGTCGGCATTCTGGCGGCGGATGCGCTGATGGGAGAGATTACACCGGCCATGGCCGAAGCCGTGGGCAAGAGCGAAGCAGTGAAGCTTCTGCTGCCGGTGAACCTGTGCAGCATCCGCGTTGTGGGGATGCCGGCACTGCCGTTTTCCAGACTGACGGCCGAAGCCGTTCAGGCGCTGCGCACAGCATTGGCTGAGTAGCGCCGGACAAATCAAAAGAGAATACAGCCGCGCAACATCCATGCCACGAAGGCACCGGCCCCCGCAGGAGCGGCGGGACGTTTTGCCTGCGCGGCATTTTTCATTCAGGGAGGAAAGAAAAAATGACAACAAGCAAGAAGAAATGCGTTCTCCGCCGGCTGGTCTATTCCGCCGTCTGCCTTGCACTGTGCATGGTGCTGCCGCTGCTGACCGGCCAGATCCCGGAAATCGGCAGCATGCTCTCGCCCATGCACATCCCCGTTCTGCTGTGCGGCTTTCTGTGCGGCCCGTGGTATGCGCTGGCGGTGGGCGCGGCTGCGCCGCTGCTGCGGTTTCTGATTTTCTCCATGCCGCCGATTTATCCCACAGGCATTGCCATGTGCTTTGAACTGGCGGTATACGGCGCGGTGTCCGGCCTTCTCTATCAGGCGCTGCCGAAAAAAACGGGGAATATTTACATCTCACTGATCGCCGCCATGCTGGCCGGCCGCATCATGTGGGGCGCCGTGCGCGCGGTGATCTCCGGCGCGGGCGGCGCGGAGTTCACCTGGCAGCTGTTTTTCGCCGGGGCATTTGTCCAGGCGGCGCCGGGCATTGTGCTGCACATTGTGCTGATTCCGCTGGTGGTTCTGGCGCTTCGCCGTGCAAAGCTGATGGATTGACAGGTTTTCACTTCATATAAACGCCTAAACGCCCCGGCCCGCGAAAAACGGACGCCGGGGCGTCCGTTTGTTTCGGTACGGTTTGTCGGAACAGGTTCCATTATAGCGCATTGCCGCGCAAATGTCCACGCATGCCGCGCTTTATGGAAAAATCAGCGCCGGCGCCGGACACCCATGGTCAAAGGCGTGCATCCGTGGTACAATGGCGGCAGAGTCCACGCAGATGACCGCGCGGCCGGGGGCAGGCGCGGAAGAGAGGGGCGCAGATCCATGAAAAAGACGTATGTCACCACAATGCCGGATCATATCGGGGCGTTTTTGCAGGCCAGCCGGTGCTTTGCCGGGCTCGGCGTCAACATCACGCGCGTCAGCTACAACAAGGCGGTTGACGCACACACCCTGTTTCTGGATGCCGAGGGGACGGCGGAGCAGCTGAAGGCTGCGGACGCGCGCCTGACCGAGATCGGGTATCTTCAGAAAAATCCGGCTGAGCCCAGCGTGATCCTGATCGAATTCAGCCTGCCGGATGTGCCCGGCGGAGTGACGGCCGTGCTGGAGCTGATTGAAAAATTCCATTTCAACATCTCCTATATGAGCTCACAGGAGAACAATACGGACTTCCAGCAATTTAAAATGGGCCTGTTTGTGGAAAATATGGACAAGGTTTCGGAATTTCTGCAGGCGGCCGAAAAGTTGTGCCGGGTGCGGGTCGTGGATTACAACCGGTCGGAAAAGGTGTTTGACAACAGCATTTTCTACCAGGCGTTTGCCTCCGGTCTGGCGCAGACCATGGGCCTTTCCGACAGAGCCAAAAATGAGCTGCTGGTCAACGCGAATCTGGCCATGCAGATTCTGGACGAGCAGGGCCTGTCGCCGTACCGCACCTTTGACAGCATCCGCCGTTTTGCGGAGCTTCTGGCTGCCGGCCGCGGCCCGGCCTTTGTCCCGCGGGTGACCCGCCACGATGTGACGGAGAGCACCCAGGTGATTCTGATTGAGCCGCCCTGCGGCAGCAATACAGCGATCATAAAAAGCGGCGGCGCGCTGCTGTTTGTGGACTGCGGCTACGCCTATTACCGCAGCGAGATGCACGCCCTGTTCAGAAAGCTGATTCCCGATTTTGACACGCTGAAGAAAACCGTGCTGCTCACGCATGCGGACGTGGATCACGGCGGCCTGCTGCAGGATTTTGACGAGGTTCTTGCCAGTGAGAAAAGCGCCCGGTGTCTGGCGCTGGAGCAGCAGGGGGACGACGGATTCCGGGAGCGGAATCCGCTGCACAAGCCGTATATCCGCATCTGCAAGGCGCTGACGGGCTACTGCCCGCCTGAGCCGCGGAAGGTAACGGCCATGTGGCCTGCCGCCGCCGGCCGCGCGGCGCTGGAGCAGGTGGGGTTCTTTTCCTTCGGGGATCTGGATTTTGAGGTGTATGAGGGCGCCGGCGGCCATCTGCCCGGGGAAATCGTCCTGATCGACTATACGCACCGCGTGGCCTTTACGGGCGACATATATGTGAACCTGCACGACATGCTGCCGGAGCAGAAGCAGTACAACCGCTATGCGCCGATTCTGATGACCTCTGTTGACAGCGACCCGGCTCTGTGCGCGCTTGAGCGCAGGGCGGTCCTGCAGCGGCTGGGCGCCGGCAAGTGGCAGATTTTCGGCGGGCACGGTGCGAAAAAGGAGTATGAGGTCAGCGCCGGCTGATCGGAAAGGCCGCAGAATCAA
>JAEDDG010000009.1 GCA_016293865.1 Oscillospiraceae bacterium
TCTGCTGTATCCATTCCGGCCGGAACCAGGCCGGATCACCGCAGCCGGTAAGGCTGATAATTGGGATTTTCTCTGATGTAATCGTCACAGCTGTGCGCGGGCGCACCTTTTCCCCAGGTCCCTGCCAGGCCAATCTGGCCCGAGCCGAACACGGCCTCTTTTGCCCCGTCGATGGCCGGATTCACATATCTGGCAAACCATTCCTCCAGCCGCCCCTTCATCTCCTGTCCCAGCTGCTGCCAGGCTGCGTCCTTCAGGAGGTTTGCGGTCTCGCCGGGATCCAACTGCAGGTCATAAAGTTCATTCGGACCATAGGGATAGCGCGTGATGTACTTATAGCGCCTGTCCCGGATCATCCGGTTCGGACCATATTCATCCAGGACCACCACTTCCTCATGCTGGGTGAATACCCTGCCCTCCAGCGCGGGGGCAAAGGACACGCCGGGCCGCAGCTGCGCGTCTGCCGCGGGAACTGCAGTATACTCCAGCAGCGTGGGCATGAAATCATAGGCGGAAACCAGCGCGTCGCACACAGTGCCCTTCGGGATCCGTCCGGGGTGGCGGGCAATAAATGGGACCTTGACGCTTTCCTCGAACAGATTCAGCGGGAAAGTGGCGTTCCCCTTTCCCCAGAAGCCGTGATGTCCGCAGCTGAAACCGTTGTCGGAAGTGAAAACCACCAGCGTATTCTCCGCGATTCCCATATCCTCCAGCTTCTGAAGAATGCGGCCGATGTTGGCATCCATGGCCGTCACAGCCGCATAATATCCGATCAGATTGGCCCGCTCGTCCTTTGCGACCTCGTCAGTCAGATAGATGCTGTCCGGATGCCGGGGCAGATGCGGAACCGATTCAAAAGGACAATCCCGGTAAAGATCCGTGTATTCCTTCGGATGGTTGTTCAGCCAGGGCGCATGCGGCGCAGTATACCCCACATAGAGGAAAAAGGGCTGATCACAGCCGGCCCGGCTGTCCAGATACTCCAGCGCATCATCGGTAATTACATCCGTGACATACCGGCTTTCCCGGTACAGCCCGCCGTTTCTGTACAGCGGGGCGCCGAAGTAAGGTCCGCCGCCGCTTTTATGGCAAAACCAGTGGCTGAATCCCTGCTGCGGCTTCTCCGACGCACCCATATGCCATTTCCCGGACAGAGCGCAGTCATAGCCCGCCTCTGCCAGGGCCTTTGTGAAGGAATACTGGCCCGCCAGGTACTCAATGGCGGCCTGCCGCTCATCGTCGTCACGGAGCCAGTCGTGGATGCCATGCTGGCTCGGTATGCAGCCGGTCAGCAGGCTGGCGCGGGCGGGGCTGCATACCGGAGACGCGCAGAAAAAATTCTCAAACTGCATGCCCTCACGCGCAAGCCTGTCAATGTTTGGGGTCATAATTTCACTGTTGCCGGCGCATCCCATGGCCCAGAATCCCTGGTCGTCTGACAGCAAAAGCACAACATTCGGTCTTTCCATAGCTTCCCCTTCCCGCTGAAATCAGCATCATTTCAATTGACCGGCGGCTGCGCACAATGTGCGGTTCTTTTGCCGGTCATGCCATCTGAAGTCAGTCCGCTTTGCGGACGCCGCTCGTTGCTGCGCCGTGTATGCGTTTTTTGCAGAAATATGGATCAAAACCGCCCTGAAATCCGTCTTTTGATCAGTCCCCTGCCAGATACGTGCCGACCGCCGCCAGAAGCAGCGCCAGCTGCGCAGCCGCCGCCGCCGGGACAAGCACGGTAAATTTCACATGCTTTGTCTTGTGCCGGAACACATACATGCCGGCCAGCGCTCCCGCGCCGCCGAACAGGGCCGCGGACAGCAGCAGTGTCCGCTCCGGAATGCGCCGGCCGCCCCGGACGGCCCGTCGTTTGTCCGCGCCGTACAGGGCGAACGACGCCAGGTTCAGGGCCGCCAGCAGCAGAACGGCCGCCGCCGTATGTCCGGCCAGCCATGCGCCGGCCGCTGTCAGCAATTCCATGTCTCCTCCAAAAAACGGGAGAGGCAATGCGCCTCCCCCGCTCTCACACCTGATTCTGATTTTTCAGCGGATGTCAGCCCACAAATGCTTCCAGTTCCTCTTTCGGCATGTAGCCGACGGTCTTTCTCACGACCGTTCCGTTCTGGAAAAGGATCAGCGTGGGAATGCTGAACACATCATACATCATGGACAGCTCCGGCTCCTCGTCCACATTGACCTTCACGGTTTTCAGCCGGCCGCTGCGCTCCCCGGCGACCTCATCCACCAGCGGGGAGAGCATTTTGCAGGGGCCGCACCAGCTGGCCCAGAAATCCACCAGTACCGGCAGTTCTGACTCCAGAACCTCTTTTTTGAAATTATCTTTTGTTCCGTTGATGATTGCCATTTTTCAAGCATCCTTTCCTGTTTCAATGGTGTTTTCCAGCCATGCGGACACGTCTTCAAACACCTGATCCCGATTGATTTCATTCAGCATTTCGTGCCGGCCGCCGGGATACAGTTTCAGCCGCACACTGCTCATTCCCGCCTTGCGGAACGCCCGGTATGCTTGTGTGACGCCGCTGCCGTAGCTCCCCACCGGGTCTGCGTCTCCGGAGAAAAAGTACACCGGCATCGTGTGATCCATCGCCGCAAGATTCTTTGCCGTGCAGATCAATTTTATCCCGCCCAGCATGTCTTTAATCAGGCTGACCGTGGGTACGAATCCGCAGAGCGGGTCTGCAATATATCTGTCCACCATCGCCGTGTCTCTGGTGAGCCAGTCGTCATTCGTTCTGCACGGCTTACAGCGCTTGTTGTATGTGCCGAAACACATGGCATTCACAAGCCCGCTCCGTCCCTGCCAGCCGATACGCAGCGCTTCCATGTCCGCCATGGCGCGGCCCAGGTCGCAGGTCGCCGCGCTGTGCCAGCCCGTCCCGCTGAGAATGCAGCCGTCAAGGCCGTACGGATACCGGATAATATAGGTCCGCACAAGAAAGCTTCCCATGGAATGGCCCATCAGGATATACGGCGCGCCCGGAAAGCGGCCTGCCATCAGCTCATGCAGCGTATGCAGGTCAGACACCGCCTTGTCCCAGCCGTCTTCAGGCGCGAAATAACCCAGGCAGCCGTTTTCTCCCACGCTCTTCCCGTGGCCCAGGTGATCGTTTGCCGCAACCGCAAAGCCCCGGTCGGCCAGGAACCGCGCAAACGCGTCATACCGCTCGGCATGCTCCGCAATTCCGTGGGCGATCTGAAGCACGGCTCTCGGCTCTCCCTCATCCGGAAGCCATAGGTACGCATGGATTGTATCCCTTCCTGTGGATGAAGGGAAAGTGAACTCTTCTTTCCTGGGCATAGAAATCCGTCCTTTACTGTGATATAATGCAATTCGCGGATCTGCCGGCTGAATCGCCGCGGGGTTTTCCGGGATATTTTCAGGATCCGTTCAGTATTGTGCACTTTGCATCTTGTGCTTTTTCGCGAATCCCTGTAAAATCACGTGTAGACGTTTTCACGATTCGATTTTACATCGATTCTTCTGTTTCGTCAACGGGGAGGTACACCGTTTTGACCGTGAACCGTCAAAAAGAACTGGACAGGCTTCTGGCTGATTTGACTGCCGGCGGCAGGCGTCCGCGGCTTCTGCTGCAGAGCTGCTGCGGCCCCTGCTCCAGCTATGTGCTGGACTATCTCAGCCGGTATATGGACGTCACCGTTCTTTTTTTCAATCCCAACATCTGGCCTGCCGCGGAATTTGACAAACGGCTGGCCGCGCAGCGGCAGCTGATTCAGGCCGCCGGGCTGCCCGGCGTACAGCTTCTGGCTCCGGAGTATGACCCGCAGGCGTTCTTTTCCGCCGCCGCTGGTCTGGAACAGGAGCCGGAGGGCGGGCGGCGCTGCGCCGTGTGCTTCCGGCTGCGGCTTGAAAAAACAGCGCAGCTGGCCGCGCAGGACCGTTTTGACTTTTTCGGGACAACGCTGACAGTCAGCCCTCACAAAAACGCGGCGCTGATCAACGAAATCGGTCTGGCTCTGTCTGAAAAATACGGCGTTGCCTGGCTTCCGTCAGACTTCAAAAAACGCGGCGGCTATCTGGCCTCCGTCCGGCTCAGCAAGGAATACGGTCTGTACAGGCAAAACTATTGCGGCTGCAAATTCTCCCTGCAGCCTGAAGAAATGTAAAAAGGTTGTGTGCTATGAAAGCTACATTGGTGGTTCTGGCTGCCGGTCTCGGCTCCCGCTTCGGCGGATACAAACAGATCGAGGGTTTCGGACCCTCCGGTGAGATCCTGTTGGAATACTCGGTTTACGACGCCATCAAAGCCGGTTTTTCCAAGATTGTGTTTATCATCAAGCCTGAAATGCAGGATACCATAGAGAAGCTTGTCCTGTCCAAAGTCCGCGGTACAGCTGCAAAAGACGGCACGCCGGTGGAGCTGTGCTGCGTTTATCAGGATTATTCTTCGATTCCTTCCTTTTATCAGGTTCCCGCCGGCCGGACAAAGCCATTCGGAACAGGCCATGCGCTGCTGTGCGCCAGAAGCTGCGTGCAGGAGCCGTTCGCCATTTTAAATGCAGACGATTATTACGGCCCTCAGGCCCTGGAGGAAATGTACAGCGCGCTTTGTACGCTGCATGCCGGCGAAGCCGTTATGGTGGGCTACCTTCTGAAAAACACAGTCAGCCGCTTCGGTGCAGTGACCCGCGGCGTGTGCATCCACCGGAACGGTCTGCTGACCGACGTGAAGGAAACCTTCGGCATCCGTATCCTGCCGGACGGCACCATCCGGGACACAGCCACCAGTGACCCGGGCGAAATCCTGGATCCGGACGCGGTGGTCTCCATGAATTTCTGGGGCTTTACGCCGGAGATTTTCGGGTACGCGCAAACGTATTTTGACGAATTTCTCCGCTGTCTGGACCCGGAGGAGATCAAAAAGGAATATCTTCTGCCCGTTCTGGTGGATCTGCTGATTAAAAACGGGTGTCTGAAGGTCCGCATGCTGAAAACCAACTCTGTCTGGTTCGGCGTGACTTATCGGGAAGATCAGCCTTACGTTGAGCAGGAACTGCGCCAGCTTCACAAAGCCGGCGTTTATCCGTCCCAGCTCTGGAATATTGAACAGGAGGAACAATCATGAAAGAGATCATTGCTACAAACGCGGCCCCCGCAGCCATCGGCCCCTATGCACAGGGCACAGCCGGTGCAGGCATCGTCATCACATCCGGCCAGCTGGGCCTGGATCCGGAGACCGGCGCTTTTGCCGGCGGCATTGAGGAGCAGACCCGCCGCTCGCTGGAAAACGTCAAGGCCGTTCTGGAAGCCGCCGGCAGCGGCATGGATATGGTGCTGAAAACCACCGTTTTCCTGAAGGATATGGGCGATTTCGCGGCCATGAACGCCGTTTATGCCCAGTATTTCACTGAAGGCAGTTATCCCGCCCGCAGCGCCGTGCAGGTGGCGCGTCTGCCGAAAGACGGCCTTGTGGAGATTGAAGCCATCGCTCTGAAAAAGTAACGCCTATACGGCGGATCCCGCCGTTCAGCGGATGCTTCTTTTTCTTCTGCAGCAGCATAAAAAATCCCGGTCATGCAAACGCATGACCGGGATTTCTGCATTTCCCGTTCAGGCGGCCGCAGAGCCGGCCGGGCGCCGGAGTCAGCAGCCGTCATTGCGCCGGACGGTCTCCAGCAGCGCGTGGATATCTTCAAAAATGAAGTCCGGCGGCGTCGGGCTGACGGCGGCATCCGCCCGTGTGGCCTCTCCGGTCAGCACAAGAATGGACCCGATTCCGGCGTTGACGCCGCAGGCGATATCCGTATACAGCCTGTCGCCCACAATAAAGGTGTTTTCCTTCGTATACCCCAGCTTCTCCATGGCCAGCAGCGCCATGGCCGGTTCCGGCTTTCCGGTGATGATGGGTTTGCGGCCGGTGGCATTTTCCAGCATCTGCCAGATGCTGCCACAGTCCGGCATATAGCCGTAGCCTGTGGGACAGCGCAGGTCCGGGCTGGTGGCATAGTAGTCCACGCCGCGGTTCAGAAGGATACAGGCCTCCTCCACCTTCCGGAAGGTCAGTTCCCGGTCAAACGCCACAACCAGCGCATCGATGTTGTCCTCCAGCCGGTCGGTCACCCAAAGACCGGCCGCCTCCAGCTGTCTGCGGAAAGAGGCGGTGCCCATTGCATAGATTTTTTTCTTCTGATAGCCGTCCTGCCGCAGCCGCCAGATGGTCACGTCCACCGCGTTGAGAAAATCCTCATGCACGGCGGGGATTCCCAGACGCGCCAGCTTTTCCACATAGCTGTCCGCACCCAGGCAGGAATTGTTGGTCAGATACATGTAGCTGCCGCCCGCGGCACGGACATACTGCAAAAATTCGGCTGCGCCGTCGAAAAGCGTGTCGTCGATGTACAGCGTGCCGTCCATATCCAGAAGGTACAGCTTGCCGCCGGTCAATGTCCTTTTCATTGGCCTCTCCTTCATACAGAAGCATACCGGCAGCGCGTCCGCCGCCGGTATGCAGATTCAAATGTTTTCAGTACTGGTAATTGTGCGCGTCCTGCAGGACCATTTCCTTGACCTTCATCAGCCGGACCTTGGTGGACCGGTCGTTTTCCTCCAGCTTCATGGAGATGAAGCGGATATTGGTCTGCAGCTCCGGAATCATCACATACTCCAGCGCGTTGACACGGCGGCGGGTTTTTTCAATCTCCTCCGCCAGAAGCTGTGTGGTTTTCTCCGCCTGTGCCAGCTCCAGCATATCCTGGAACACACTGGAGAGCGCCGACAGCGCGTCGTCCAGCTCACCGGAGGTCTGTGCAAAGCCGTAGGGGTAGATATCCGCCGAATCGGCCGTTCTGGTCTTGAAGCTGTACACCGGCACATAGACGGACATGATGTTTTTCAGCTCCATGTCCAGCTCCACGCCCTGTTTCGGATACAGCAGCGCCTGCTGAAGCATTTCCGGGCTCATAACGGCGGAAGCAACAGCCAGTGCGGCGTTTGCGCCGGCCAGCCCCTCCTCCACCTTTTTCCGCAGCTGCCGGTTTTTGCGCACCATGTCCATGAACTGGCGCATCAGCTCATCGCGCTTGTCCTTCAGAAGCTTATGGCCGCGCACAGCGGTCCTGAGCCGTCCTTTCAGGCGGGTCAGCTCCATCCGGGTGGGGTTTATGGTCTTGGATGCCATGGACTTACCCCCTTAATCTTCTTTCTTCGGCAGGTACTTGTCAATCAGCTCAGGCTTGATGCGCTTCAGCTCGGAGCGCGGCAGAATGCTCAGCAGCTCCCAGCCCAGATCCAGCGTCTCAGTAATGGACCGGTTTTCCTCGTAACCCTGCGAGACATAGCGCTTTTCAAACTCATCGGCGAATTTGGCATACTTCAGGTCGGTCGGCGACAGCGCGCTTTCACCCAGGATGGTGGCCAGCTCCTTGGCGTCCTTACCGGCAGAATACGCGGCGAACAGCTGGTTCATGGTGCCCGCGTGATCCTCACGTGTTTTGCCGGCGCCGATGCCCTTATCCTTCAGACGGCTGAGGCTCGGCAGAACGTCAACCGGCGGAATGATGCCCTTTCTGTACAGGTCGCGGGAGAGAATGATCTGCCCCTCGGTGATATAACCGGTCAGGTCGGGGATGGGGTGCGTCTTGTCATCCTCAGGCATGGTCAGAATGGGAATCATGGTGATGGACCCGGATTTGCCCACACGGCGGCCGGCCCGCTCATACATGGTGGCGAGGTCGGTATACAGGTAGCCGGGATAGCCGCGGCGGCCGGGGACTTCCTTCCGGGCGGCGGAAACCTCACGCAGCGCTTCGGCGTAGTTCGTGATATCTGTCAGAATGACCAGCACGTGCATGTTCTTTTCAAATGCCAGATACTCCGCAGCCGTCAGAGCCATACGCGGCGTGGCGATACGCTCAACGGCGGGGTCGTTGGCCAGGTTGGTAAACAGAACTGTCCGGTCAATGGCACCGGTGCGGCGGAACTCCTGTACGAAATACTCAGACTCCTCAAAGGTGATGCCGATGGCGGCAAACACCACGGCGAAATTGGCGCCTTCGTCGCCCAGCACCTTCGCCTGGCGGGCAATCTGCGCGGCCAGCTGCGCATGCGGCAGGCCGGAGCCGGAGAAGATCGGCAGCTTCTGTCCGCGGACCAGTGTATTCAGGCCGTCAATGGTGGACACGCCCGTCTGAATGAACTCGTTCGGGTAGTCGCGGGCGGCCGGATTCATGGGCAGGCCGTTGATGTCGTTGTGGGCTTCGGCGAGGATTTCCGGGCCGCCGTCGATGGGCTGGCCCATGCCGTTGAACACGCGGCCCAGCATGTCGCCGGACACCGCCAGCTGCAGGGGATGACCCAGAAAACGGATCTTGCTCTGGGCAAGGTTGATGCCGGCAGAGTTCTCGAACAGCTGGACAACGGCCGTGTCCCGGTTGACCTCAAGCACCTTGCAGCGGCGGACGCTGCCGTCCGGCAGCTGAACTTCCGCCAGCTCGTCATAGGTCACGCCTTCAACGCCCTTGACCATCATCAGCGGGCCGGAGATCTCCTTAATCGTACGGTATTCACGAATCATTCCTGCTCGCCTCCTCTTGCAATCGCGTCAATGCTCTGCGCCATGGCTTCCATGGTCTTTTCATAGGACTCTTTATATGCATCAATGGGCACCGTCTTCGCACGGGCGATCTGCTCGCGCTCGGGAATGTCCAGGATCCGGTCAATCTCCGCGCCGCCGGCAATGGCCTTGCGGCACAGGCTGTCAAACGTCCGGATCAGCTGCAGCATCCGCGCCTGTCTGTCATAGGAAGAATAGTTGTCCGTATCCACGAAAGCGTTCTGCTGCAGGAAGTCCTCACGGATCATCTTGGCCGTTTCCAGCGTCAGCTTGTCGCTGGCGGACAGGGAGTCCATACCGACGAGCTTGACAATTTCCTGCAGCTCCGCTTCGTTCTGCAGGACGCCCATGGCCCATTCGCGGTTTTTCATGAAATCTTTGCCGATGTGATCGTCGCACCAGCCCTTGAGCGTATCCAGATACAGTGAGTAACTGGTCAGCCAGTTGATGGCCGGGAAGTGCCGGGCATAGGCCAGGGAGGAATCCAGGCCCCAGAACACCTTGACGATACGCATAGTTGCCTGGGACACAGGCTCTGAAATATCGCCGCCCGGCGGGGAAACGGCGCCGATGGCCGTCAGCGAGCCGATGCGCTTTTCGCCGCCCAGGCACTGAACAAGACCCGCACGCTCATAAAACTGCGCAATACGGGAGGCCAGATAGGCCGGATAGCCTTCTTCGCCGGGCATCTCTTCCAGACGGCCGGACATCTCACGCAGAGCCTCTGCCCATCTGGATGTGGAGTCGGCGATAACGGCTACAGCATAGCCCATATCGCGGAAGTATTCGGCAATGGTAATGCCGGTGTAAATGGACGCCTCACGGGCGGCCACAGGCATATCAGAGGTGTTGGCAATCAGCACGGTGCGCTTCATCAGCGGCTCGCCGGTGCGCGGGTCACGCAGCTCCGGGAACTCCATCAGAACGTCGGTCATTTCGTTGCCGCGCTCGCCGCAGCCGATGTAGACCACCACGTCCACGTCAGACCACTTGGCCAGCGCGTGCTGAACCACGGTCTTTCCGCTGCCGAACGGGCCGGGGACCGCCGCCGTGCCGCCCTTGGCCAGCGGGAAAAATGTGTCAATGATGCGCTGTCCGGTCATCAGCGGCGCCGTCGGCGCGTACTTCTTGGCGTACGGACGGTTGACGCGCACCGGCCATTTCTGCATCATCTGCAGCTCTTTTTCGCCGTCGGCGGTCTGCAGTCTGCAGACGGTGTCGGTGACTTTGTGCTCGCCGCCGAGAATCTGCGTGACTGTGCCGGACACGCCGGGGGGAACCATGATTTTGTGCAGCACTGCGCTGGTTTCCTGCACGGTGCCGATCACGTCGCCGCCGGACACCGCGTCACCCGGCTTTACGGCCGGCGTGAAATTCCAGAGCTTCTCGCGGTTCAGCGCCGGAACCTGGACACCGCGGGCGATGGTTTCGCCGGTCAGGGCGCGCAGCTCCTGCAGCGGGCGCTGGATGCCGTCATACATATTTTCCAAAAGGCCCGGTCCCAGTTCCACGCTCAGCGGCATATGGGTGGAAACCACTTCTGCGCCGGGGCCCAGTCCGGAAGTCTCCTCATAAACCTGGATAGAGGCGCTGTCGCCGGTCATGGTCAGAATTTCGCCGGTCAGCTTCTGCTCACCCACGCGAACAACGTCCGCCATGTTGGCGTCCGCCAGACCTTCGGCGACCACAAGCGGGCCGGAGATTTTTACGATTCTACCGCTCATATGTTGACCTTCTTTCATATTGGGATGGATCAGATGATGTTGGCGCCTACTGCGCGCTCCACCGCCGCGTCCAGCGCGGACTGGCCAAGGCCCAGTGTGCCGCCGGATCCGGGAATCAGGATCACAGCCGGCGTAACGCTGTCTTTATATTTTTCAATCTGCTCATGCAGGCAGTCATACCAGGTTTCCGTCACATAAATAATGGCATAGCTCTGGTCATGCGTCAGCGCACGAAACGTATCATGGGCCTGCTGCTGATCCTCAACCGGGAATACGGAAAGACCCAGCGCAGAAAAGCCGATCACGCTCTCTTTTTCGCCCAGAACAGCAATTTTATACATACGATTCACGCAGCCTTTCACGGATCACATGCTTATCCAGCCCGCCGATGCGGCCGGTCAGGACAATCCGCGCAGTTGAAAGTTCGTTCTCCAGCGCGCAGATAAAGCAGACCAGAACCTTCTCGCCGAAGCCGGTAAGCTTTGCCGCGCGCAGATACTCCACCTGCGCATTGTCGCACGCCCGCTCAAATTCTGTCAGGCGTCCGCCGGCCACAGCTTCGTCACCGGCGCGCGCCGCCGCAGACAGCCGCGTGCCGTCAAAAAGGGGTGCCAGCGGTTCTCTGGCGGCCATCCGGCCGGCCAGACGGCCGCAGTCCACTGTTCCCGCCGGAACAAGCGCCTTTCTGCAGAAGGCCGCGTCCTTGCCCATACGCTGGGCGCGCACAGCGCTTTTCAGATTGGCACAGTCGGCGCTGAGCCGGACATAACCCTCAAGGAACGTGCTGCCGCAGGCCTGCGCCAGCTTCAAAAACTCTTCAAAATACGCTTTGTCCAGAATAAAGTCCGCCAGTTGGGGATCTCCGCTTCTGGCCAGAGTGTCCCGGGCGTCGCACATGGCGGCGGCAAGGGGCTGCGGCAGGCCGGCAAAGCTGCCGGTGCTGAACGCTTCCTCCATCTGCTGAGGCGGAACACGGCCCGCTGACGACAGAAGCGCCTGCCCGCGCGTACCGCCGGACTTGACCAGAACCTTGGCATTGTGGTAGTCGTATCTGACGCGGAAGGCATCCACCACACGGACATCCGGCGCAAGGCGCGCCAGATCTTCCATGACCGCCGCGCGGCGCGCGGCGATTTTCTCCTCCAGCACAGACGCGGTAACGGTCTCAAACGTACCGTAGCCGCACTCCTCCAGAATCCGGGCGGCATCTGCAGCGGTTTTGGCCGTCAGCATCCGCTCGATTCTGTCCCGGCCCAGCATCTTGGGCTCCTGTGCGCGCAGATAGGTGGACAGATATAAATAATCGGTGTCTTTCACTTTTTTTGACAAGTCGAGTCCTCCCTGCCAAGGCTATTTCAATCGAAAAGGATTTTGGCAACCTCACCGGCAAGCTCACCCTTGCCTGCGTTCACCAGCACGTCAAGGCTGCAGTTCATCTCCACCTGCCCGTCAGAGAGAATGGCGCCGCCGCTGATGGGGCGTGTTTCCTCTGCAAGGGTCAGGCCGGCAGGCTGATTCCGCCCGGCGCGCACGGCATTTGCCTTTTCCACCACGGCGGGGCCGAATTTCTCCCGGTCAGCGGCGGAAAGAATCACTTTTTCATTGCCGGTCACTGCGGCATCCGCCGTCAGATAAGCCACCAGCTTCGTATATTCCGCATCCGGCAGCGTGCGCATCAGCTCCACAGCCCGGTCAAATGCCTCTCCGATCAGTGTCTGCTTTTCGCGAAGAACCTGTTTTTTCGCCTCAAGCTGGGCCATGCTGCCCAGCCGCTCCAGCCGCAGTGCGGCGTTGGCCGTTCCCTTTTTGAACTGCTGCCAGTAGGCGTCCTGCGCCGCTGCCTTCCCGTCCGCCTCGATCTGTTCGCATCTGGCTTTCGTTTCAGCTTCAAGGGCGCCAATCTCCTGCCGCGCATCGGAAAGGATCCGGTCCGTGATTTTATTGATGTTGTTCATACTTCTCGTCCTTAACCCAGGGTATGAATTAAAGAACCAGGCCGTTGATCATCAGGAAGCCGGCCAGCAGGGACAAAATGGCGTAAAACTCAACCATGACGCAGAACAGGATGCCCTTGGACCAGTCTTCCGGCTTTTTCGCCAGAATGTTGATACTGGATGCGGCCACACGGCCCTGTGCAATGGCGGACAGAAGCTCGCCCAGCGCCACAGGCAGGCAGGCGAAGAGAATCTGGCAGCCCTGTGCCACAGAGATTTCCACGAGATTTCCGCCCAGAAGGCCGATCTTATTGGCAACCAGGAACCAGGCCACCAGGCCGTACAGGCCCTGGGTGCCGGGAAGAACCTGAAGGATCATGGCTTTACCGAACTTGGAGGGATCTTCAGAGACGATGCCGGCAGCAGCTTCGCCGGCGATGCCGGTACCTTTTGCAGAGCCGACGCAGGCAAGGCCCACTGCAAGGCCCGCACCCAGAAGGGCGATGGCAAGTCCGCCAAATGATTCAAACATAATTACTGTTCCTCCTTGATAATTTGTGTGTATTTTGTCTTATACGCCAGGGGCTTGAACGGCTTGCCGCCGTCTTCATAGAATTTCCCGAAGAATTCGAGATACTGCAGACGCGCGGCATGCACATAAGTGCCGATGATGTTGATCCCCATGTTGAACGCATGTCCGACAATAAAGATCAGAATGAAGAAGAGCATGCTTCCGGGCAGGCTGCCCAGCATATTGAACACCTGCGCAATCACGCTGCCGGCCAGCATCAGGGCCATCAGACGGGTGTAGGACAGGATGTCGCCCAGCCAGCTGGTAATGTCATACAGGCTGGTGATTCCGCCCATCAGCTTGCCGAAAATGCCCTTTTTATGGCGGCCCTGAGTCAGAATCAGAGAGGCGACGCCGACAATCAGGACTGTCCAGCCCTTGCCCAGCGCGCCCATGCCGATGCCCGCAAAGGTAATCCACCAGGGAACCACGTCAAAAATACCTTCCAGCGGCCGGCCGTCCCGGATTTCCAGGCAAAGGTGGATCACCATGCCCGTCAGCAGATGGACGGCGCCCACCGCCAGCGAGGCGTACATAAACCACATGGGATCCTGCGTCGGATCCTTCCAGGCCCAGATAGGGATTTTCTCCAGGAACGACAGCGCCGGGATGTAATTGATGGCGTCGCCGAAGCAGGAGCCGAACAGCAGGCCGAATATGGCCGTTGTAATGCCGCACTCGATCAGAAGACCGGTCATATACTTGATGGTGCCGGACCTGTGAATCAGCCGGGATCCGAGAATGCCCAGAATCAGCAGCACAATTCCGTAGCCCAGGTCGGCATACATAATGCCGAAGAAAATGGTGAAAAACGGCATGATCAGCGGATTCGGGTCCACATTGCCGTAAGCCGGCAGGGAATACATTTCCGTGACCATATTCAGCGGCCGGGTCACCGCATTGCTCTTCAACTGGACGGGGACATTGTCTCCCTCCTGCGGGTCAGAAAACTCATACGCGACGCACAGCTTGTCCAGCAGCGCGGTGATGTTCTTTTCCTCCGCAGCCGGGGCCCAGCCCGCCAGAGAAATCACCGTGCCGGTGGTCATCAGCTTTTCCCGTGCCAGCTCCCGCTGCTGATCCTGCTCGCTGCGGTCATACGCAGTCTGCAGAAGCTCGCGGTCGCCGCCGTAAGCTGCAATCTGCGCCGTTTTTTCGCCGATCTCAGCGCCGATCCGGTCCAACTCCCGCCTGCAGGCGTCCGTATTCTGCCGTGCAGTGCCCTGAATGCCGTCAAGCGCCGCCGGCTGCAGCCCAAAGGGCCGCATGGCTTCCATGGCCGCGTCCCAGACCGCCTTGTGCGCCACAAGCACGCAGTACCGCGCATCCCGGTCCAGACTGACGGAAAACAGCTGCGCCGCGTCCGCCGCCGCTGTCAGCGCAGATTCCGCCTCCTCCAGCTTCACCTGCTGGGGCAGCGTGCAGAAAACCAGATTTGTACTGGCCGTTCCCCGCATCTCCAGCGGGAGATCGCAGGCAAGCCAGGGCTCCAGCGACGTAATCAGCGTCCGCAGGCGGTTTTCCTCGCCGTGCAGGCCGGAAATTTCCGCCGCCAGCGCGGCAATGCCGTCCGCCGCAAGATTTGCCCGCTCTGTCATATCGTCATCAAAAATCTCCGACGGTCTGACCGGCCGCGGCGCGGCAAAAAGTCCTGTTTTCCGCGGTGCGTATTTGTCCAGAATTGCCAGCGCAGAAGCATACCGCTGGCTTTGCGCCCGGTATTCCGCCGCCCGGGACTCCTCCCGCCGCAGCGGGCAGCAGTCCTCTCCGGCATAAGCCTCTGCAGCTTCAGTCAGCTCCACGCAGCCCATGGCCATCAGCTTTTTCAGCAGCTCATCGCGCTCTGAAGAAAGGCCGAGCAGACGCAGACGCCGCATTTTTACAATTGACATCAGCCGTCCACAACCCTTCTTACAATGTATTGCGCGGCCGCATCAAGGTTTTTCTCCGCATGAGCCCGGATCGCCGCGCATTTATTGGCGGTATTCTGGCTCAGCTCGCCGGCGTTTTCCTCCGCCTTCGCCTCTGTGGCCTTCATGAGTGCGGCAAGCTCCGTTTCCGCGCGCTGAAGCGCGGCTTTCATCGCCTCTTCCGCGGCTTTTTCCGCTGCGGCAACCGCCCGCTGCGCAGCAGCCTGCGCGTCGGCTTTTTCGCGCTTTGCCTGCTCCTCAGCCGCCTGAATATTTCGAATTGCTTCGAGAGACATGGAACATACCTCCACAAATTATTGCGATTATAATTATATATCAAAAGTAACCAAACCGTCAAGAATGGCATCGGCTTCCACCCGGATAATTCACGGCGGTCTTTTTCAACATTTGCAACAAAAAGAATTTCTTTTTCCGTATATTCTTGACAGATTTGTTTTTTCATGTATAATAGATGAGCTTACTTTGTGAGCAAATCCTTGCTCCCGGCGCGACCGGGGGCCATCAGTCCATAAGGAGGTGTAAATATGGCAAAGGTATCTGCAAACTATGAGGTCCTGTACATCATCGACCCCGATCTCGGCGAAGAGGCCACTGCGGCCATGGTCGAAAAGTTCAAGGCGCTCATCGAGGCAAACGGCACGATTACCGAGCAGGAGGAGTGGGGCAAGCGCAAGCTGGCCTATCTCATCAACGACAAGGCCGAGGGTTATTACGTTCTGGTGAAATTCACCAGCGCGCCTGCATTCCCGGCTGAGCTGGACCGCGTGATGAAGATCACCGACGGCGTGATGCGCTCTCTGATCACCGCGCAGGGCGAATAAGGGAGGAACGGGATTATGCTCAATCACATCGTTCTGATGGGAAGACTGACCCGTGACCCCGAGCTGCGCCGCACCCAGACCGGCACGCCGGTCGCATCCTTTACGCTGGCGGTTGACCGCGATTTCGGCGGCCGCGACGGCGCAGAGCGGCAGACTGATTTTATCGACATTGTCGCCTGGAGGAGCACCGCGGAATTCGTGTCCAAGTATTTTGTAAAAGGTCAGATGGCTGTGGTCAGCGGCAGACTCCAGATCCGTGACTGGACTGCGAACGACGGCTCCAAGCGCAGAAGCGCGGAAGTCGTCGCGGACAACGTCTATTTCGGCGAGTCCAAGCGCGACCGCGACACGGCCGGCAGAGCGCCCTATGCGCAGCCGGCATCCGCCTACCCGGCCCAGGACAGCGGCTACACCGCGCCCGTTTCCGGCTCCGATTTCTCAGAGCTGGATGACGACGACGGCGACCTGCCCTTCTGAGCCCGCAAAACTGCTCAAACCGGCCCGGATCCGTTCCGGACCGCGCCTTGAAGAAAACCTTGAAGATTGGAGGAAAAACCTTTGGCTAACGAGAAAGACAACAGAGTCCGCAGCCGCAAACGCAAAAAAGTTTGCCAGTTCTGCGTTGACAAATGCCAGTGCATTGATTACAAGGACACGACGAAGCTTCGCCGCTTTATGTCCGAGCGCAGCAAGATTCTGCCCCGCAGAACCACCGGCACCTGCGCCATGCATCAGCGCCAGCTGACCGAGGCCATCAAAAGAGCCCGTCAGATCGCCCTGCTGCCCTACGTCACCGACTAAGTGTGAAAAAAACACGCCGGCAATGCCGGCGTGTTTTTCTTTTCGCAAATCTGCCGCAGCTGCAGCGCTTACGGCTGCAGATTCAGCGAGTCGTCATTGAAAACCCAGTCGCGCACATGGATTTTCTCATAGACATCCTCTCCCGTACGGCAGACGACCATGCTGATGCCGGCATTGATGATCATGCGCCGGCACATGGAGCAGGGCGTCGTATCCGTCAGGATCTCTCCGGTTTTGCTGTTGCGGCCGCTGAGATACAGCGTCGCGCCGATGCACTCCCGGCGGGAGGCGGAGATGATGGCGTTTGCTTCCGCATGTACGCTGCGGCACAGCTCATAGCGCTGACCGCTGGGGATGTTCAGCGCGTCTCTGGTGCAGTGACCCAGATCGCTGCAGTTCAGCCGGCCGCGGGGGGCGCCGTTGTAGCCGGTAGATACAATTTCATCGTGCAGTACAATAATTGCGCCGTACTTCCTGCGCAGGCAGGTTGAACGCTTCGAAACGGTATCGGCAATGTCAAGATAATAGTTTTCCTTGTCGGTTCTGTCCACGGGGCAACACCACCTGTTTCATCAGTAATATGCTTATTATAGTGTTGCCGTCCGCCGTTTTCAAGGGGGCCGCGGCACAAATTGCCGGATAGGATGGGTAAAATGACTTACAGTTTTTTCGCATTCATTTCCAGAATGAAATACATCCGCCGCTGGGCGCTCATGCGCAACAGCAGCCCTGAAAATGTGCAGGAGCACTCGCACATGACCGCCGTCCTGGCCCATGCGCTGGCAGTCATCCGCCGGGACGTGTTCGGCGGGCAGGCCGATCCGGGCCGGGCCGCCGCCGCCGCGCTGTTTCACGATGCGACCGAAATCATCACCGGCGACATGCCCACGCCGGTCAAGTACCACAATCCCGAGATCAAAACCGCCTACCGGCAGGTGGAGGGGCTTGCCCGGCACAAACTGATCTCCACCCTGCCTGCCGCGCTGCGTCCGGAATACCAGCGCGTGTTCAGCGACGCCGACGGCGGCCTGCGCGACCTGGTCAAGGCCGCGGACACGCTTTCCGCCTACATCAAGTGCCAGGAAGAGCTGAAGGCCGGCAACAGTGAATTCCGCCAGGCCTGCCGCCAGACCCGTGAAAAGCTGGCCGCCATGCAGCTTCCGGAGGTTGATTATTTCCTGGAGCACTTCTCCGGCGCCTTTGAACTGACGCTGGACGAGCTGAACTTTTCCATTGACTGATTCTGCTGCCGCTGCCGGATACATTTTCCATCAGTCCCGCTGTTGACAAATGGTGCCGCACGGTGTAGAATGACCGCGAATAAAGGGGTGCTGGGTTTCTCCCGGCTGAGATGGCGTGAATTGAAGCGCCGGGCCCGTCGAACCTGATCCGGGTAATGCCGGCGGAGGAAAAATAACGCACCTTCTGCGTCTTGCCGCGCTGCCGGAAATTTCCTGCAGGGCGGTATTTTTTTGTTCAGGTTCCGCACAAAATAAAACTGGAGGAATTGTCATGCAAAAAACATCCCGCACACGTCTTCTGGCCGAGAGCGCAGTCATGATCGCGCTGGCCCTGGTCCTGAATTTCATCAAGTTCTCAAAGCTGCCCTACGGCGGCGAAACCACGCTGGCCAGCATGCTGCCCATCCTGCTGATCTGCATCAAGAACGGCCCGCGCTGGGGCTTTCTGACCGCCTTTGTCTACTCCCTGATTCAGCTTTTCATGTCTTTGGGCGAGGTGGCCGCATGGGGTCTGACGCCCACGGTCTTCATCATCTGCATTCTGTTTGACTACATCGTCGCCTACTCCATCCTGGGCGTGGCCAGTTTCTTCGGCCGCGGCAGCCGGGCAAAGGCCATCTGCGGCGTGGCGCTGGCCATCTTCCTGCGCTTTGTGTGCCACTTCATCACCGGCATCACCATCTGGGCCAACTGGGTGGACGGCTTCAAGGCGGTTATGCTCTACTCCCTGACCTACAACGGCTCCTACATGCTGCCTGAGCTGATTCTGTCTCTGGTGATCATGATCCTTCTGGTTCAGGTCCCGCAGATCCGCAAGATCCTCGGCATCCAGAAATGAACGCTGTCTGCCGGATCGTCTGCGCCGGCGATTTTGACGCCGGCCTGCTGCCCGCGTCCCAGCCGGGAGATCTCCTGATTGCGGCGGACGCCGGTTTGCTGCACCTGCAGCGGGCCGGGCGCGCGCCCGATCTGTGCGTGGGCGACTTTGACTCGCTGGGCAGCATCCCGGACGGCTGTCCGGTCATCCGTCTGCCGGTGATGAAAGACGAGACGGACATGGCCGCCGCCGGGCGCATTGCGCTGGAGCGCGGATACCGGACGCTGGAATTCCACGGCGTTCTGGGCGGCGCGCGTTTTTCTCACTCGCTGGCGGCCGTCCAGAATCTGGCCTGGCTGAAAAAGCAGGGCGCAGACTGCCGCATTGTCGACCGGCGCTGCACCGTCACCGCGCTGTGCGGGCAGACGCTGTCCTTCCCCGCCGGCGAAACCGGAAGTCTCTCCGTTTTCGCGCTGACGGACTCCGCTGTGGTCACGCTCCGGGGCGTTCTCTACCCGCTGGAGCATTACGCGCTCTCCGGTACTTTCCCGCTGGGCGTCAGCAACAGCTTCACGGGCGCACCGGCCGAGATCATCTGCGAAAGCGGCATCGCTGCCGCTGTTTGCGAGCCGTAGACCGCTTTCCGGCATTTTCAAAAAACTGAACGGGGCGCATCTGACATGTCTTATGTCAGATGCGCCCCGTTTGATTCAGTCTTCATGCGCCGGCCTGCGTTTGATTTTCCAGGTCCTGTCCGTGCTGCCTCAGAACATGCCCAGATTCCTGAACAGCACAATCCACAGGAAGATGGTCGCCACCGACAGGGCGGACGTCAGCACCACGCTGCCGGCGGCCAGATCCGCGTCGGAGTCCATCTGCTGGGCCATGGTAAACGACGACACCGCGCAGGGTGCGGCAAAAGCAACCAGAAGAATCACAAACGCGTCGCCTCTGAACCCCAGCAAGGCAGCGGCCGTCATGGCCAGCGCCGGCACAACCACAAGCCGGCCCGCCGTACAGATCACGGTGTTCCGCCCGCATTTTTTCAGCGCGGCAAAGTTGAACGTGGCGCCCAGAATGATCAGCGCAACGGGCGTGGAGGCGCCGGACAGATCCGCCGCCACATCCAGCAGAACATCGGGATAATCAATCTTCAAAAGAAGCGACAGGACGCCCGCCAGTGCGCCCAGAATCAGCGGGTTGCGCACCACCTGCAGAAGGATCCGGCCGGGCCGGACTTTGCCCCCGCGGAAAACCTCCAGCGTGATCACCGCAAGCACGTTGTAAAGTGGGACGATCACCGCAGAGATCACCGCCGCCGCCCCCAGTCCCCCGGAGCCGCAGATATTCTCCACCAGCGGCAGCCCCAGAAGAACGTAGTTGCTGCGGTACAGGGCCTGAATCATGGCGCCGCGGCTGCGGCTGCTCTTTTCAATCCGGCAGACCACCAGAACGGCCAGCGCATATTCGGTCAGAACGCCGCACACGGCAAATGCAATCAGCCGGGCGTCCAGATTTGCGGACAGATCAGATGTATAGATGTTATAAAACATCAGAAAAGGAAAGAACACCTTGAAAACGAAACCGTTGACCCGGATCAGTTCCGTCTCGGTCAGCATTTTTCTGTATCGGACAAAAACGCCCACCAGCAGCAGAAGAAAAATCGGCAGCACCGCCTTTGCCGCCACAAAAAAGCTGTCCACAGCCTGTCCTCCCTTCATATCTGCGCCTTTGCGCCGGAGCGCCGGCGCTGCACATGCGCTTTGTATTATAATCTTTCTGCCTGTTTTATGCAAATTTTTCCCGGCAGTCCTCCCCCGCGCCGGCCTCCTTGCCGGAAACAGCAAAAAAGTGTCTTTTTTGCCGCCGAATCTCGCCGTTTCAGCAGGAACTCTCGCGGAAAAGCATTGACAATTCAGCATTTTCGTTGTATTATGATCTTCCCGTGCCCGGATATCGGACGGGGAACCATTTTGTAATCTGCGCCGGCAGCGCCGGTGTTGAGAATCAGCATAACATAGGGAGGTGCCACAATGCTTAGAACGTATCAGCCCAAGAAGCGTCAGCGCTCCAAAGTGCACGGCTTCAGAAAGAGAATGTCCACCGCGAACGGCCGCAAGGTCCTCGCACGCCGCCGCGCAAGAGGCAGAGCCAAGCTCAGCGCCTGATGAAGGCGGAAACAACCTGCATGTTCTGATTTTTCAGGGCGGGGAGACCCGCCCTAAAGGTGTTTGCGGAGGCGTACGACAAGGTGAAGTTCACGGTATCCATTAAAAATAATTTTGAATTCCACCGTCTGTACTCAAAGGGGAAAAGTGCCGGCTCGGCCCTGATGGTCGTTTACTGCAGGAAAACAAAGCGCTGTGCCAACCGGCTGGGCATTACCGTCAGCAAAAAGCTGGGCAACGCCGTGATCCGGAACAAAATCCGCCGCCGCATCCGTGAAATTTACAGAACAAATGAAGACAAGCTGCTGTCCGGCTTTGATCTTGTGATTGTTGCGCGCAGGGGCAGCACACAGGCGGCCTACCGGGAACTGGAAGCGGATTTTCTCCGTCTGGCCGACCGGCTGGGATTCCGGTCCGGTGAACTGCAATGAAGCGCCTGCTGATGGCGCTGGTCCGGTTTTACCGGCGGTTCATCTCACCTTATACACGCCCGTCCTGCCGTTTTATTCCCACCTGCTCGCAATATGCGCTGGAAGCTCTGGAGAAATACGGCGCGCTGAAAGGCTCATGGCTGACCATCCGCCGACTGCTGCGCTGCCATCCTTTCTATCACGGCAGCAAAGGACCATACGACCCCGTACCTTAAGAATGTACAGACAGGAGTGAATGCATGCTCAACGCGATTGCCAAACCTTTCGGATGGCTGATGCTCTGGCTCTACGAATTCATTGGTGATTACGGTCTGGCCGTTATCGCCTTCGCGCTGATTGTCAAGCTCATCCTCTGGCCGTTCATGGCCAAAAGCAAACGCTCGACGCTCCGTTCCACCCGCCTTCAGCCCAAAATCAAGGAGCTGGAAAAGCGGCACGGTGCAAACAAGCAAAAGTACAATGAGGAACTTCAGAAACTCTATCAGCAGGAGGGGATCAACCCCATGTCCGGCTGTCTCTGGTCTCTGATTCCCTTCCCGATCCTGATCGCCCTGTATCAGGCAATCCGTCAGCCCATCACCATCATGATGGGTGTCTCTTCCGACCTTCTGGCCGAGGGCGGCGCACTGCTTGAGAAGCTGACGCAGCTCGGCTATGCGGTCGGCGGCAACACCGCTTATGCGGAAATCTCCCAGGCACAGTTCATCGCCGCCAACTGGGCGGAGCACTCCAAAGAGTTTCTTGCCATCTCTGACAAGCTGAAAAGCATCGACTTTTCTTTCTTCGGCTTCCTGGATCTGGGCGCGCAGCCCCAGTGGAATTTCCTGTGGACCACAGACTGGTCAAATCCCGCGGTCTGGGGTACGGGCCTCGGTCTGTTCATGATCCCGGTCATCGCCGCCGTGCTGACCTATGTGTCCGGAAAAATCACCACAAAAATGAATCCCCAGCCGGAGGGCGCCGGAAACAATATGCAGACCATGAACATCATCATGCCCATCATCACGCTGTGGTTTGCTTTTGTCATGCCCGCCGCCCTGGGTCTGTACTGGATTGCCAGCTCCGCCTTCAGCATCCTTCAGGATATCGTGATGACCAAGCGCATTATGAAAAAGCTGGCCATTGAAGATGCGGACCGCCTGGCGCACCAGCAGGAGCGCGAAGCAGAGCTTGAAGCCAAGCGCCGGGAATACGAACGGCTGAAGGCAGAAAACGCCACCACCGTCAACCCGAACACATCCAAGAAGAAACAGCAGATCAAAGCCCGCGAAGAACAGGCGCAGAAAGCCGCCGAATGGGAAAAGGCGCACAGCAGCCGGCCCGTGGTGGAAGAACCCAGCCGGGTGGACAACCGCCGCTATGCCCGCGGCCGCGCTTACGATCCCGACCGCTTCAGTTCCGGAGCTGCCGGACAGGCGGACGAATCCGCATCCCCTGACGACGAACAGCAGCTTCCTGTCCCGGCCGACGAGAGCCCGGACACCGTCGAAATTCCGGAAGACGTGCTGGACGGCGAAGTGCCGGAAGACGACGCGGATCTGTATGACGATGACGATGAACAGGATGATTCCGACAACCTGTAACCGCTGTCCGTTCTTTTGAGGAGAAAATAAAATGACGAAATATATTGAAAAAACAGCAAAAACCGAGGACGAGGCCATTGCTCAGGCTTTGGCAGAGCTGGGTCTTGAGCGCGACGAGGTTTCTGTTGAGATTATTGAGCGCGCAAAAAACGGCTTTTTCGGCATCGGCGCCAGCCCGGCTGTGGTCCGCGTCAGCTATGAAGTGCAGGAGTCCAAGGCAGATAAGGTCACGGCATTTCTGACCGGCCTGTTTGCGCGCATGGACGTATCTGCCGAACTGCACATTACCGAGCAGGAGGACGGCTCCATCGACGTGGAGCTTACGGGCGACAGCATCGGCGCCATCATCGGCCGCCGGGGCGAAATGCTGGATGCCATTCAGCATCTGACCAATTATGCCGTCAACCACGGGGAGACCGGCCGCACCCGCATCACCATTGACGCGGAAAACTACCGCGCCAAGCGTGTGGAGGCCCTGGAGCGTCTTGCCCAGAAGGTGGCCGCCAAGGCCGTCAAATACCGCAGGAACGTCACCCTGGAGCCCATGAACGCCTATGAACGCCACATCATCCACGCAGCATTGCAGGATTATGCCGGCGTGACCACCTATTCCACAGGCAGCGAACCCAACCGCCGCATTGTTGTGGCCTATGAGCGTCCTGCCGGCCAGCGCGAGTTCAGCCGTGACCGGGATTCCCGGGACCGGCGCGAACGCCGTGACCGCCGTGAGCGCCGCGACCGCGACCAGAGCGAGTCCCGGCCCGCAGCGCCCGCAGAACCTGTCGATCCCCGTGTTGAGGCGGAAAACGCCCGCATCCGGGAGCAGGTCCGCCAGCAGAACAGCGGCAGCAGCGGCTCTCCCACGCGGGAGTGGCTGTAAGGCGCCGGCAGAAACATAAAGTCTTGAATCCGGCATTTGAAAAGCAGCATGGTTTGCGCCATGCTGCTTTTTATCTGTCCGGCCGCGCGCCGCCGCAGGTTTCCGCCGGACGCCGGCGCAGAATGGGCCGCATATCCTTCCGCGGCTGAAAAAACAGCCGGGCAGAAAGCCGCCCGGCTGTCCTGAACCTTTTATTGTCCCGGATGTTCTTCAAAATACTTCTTCAGGAAAATTCCCGTGTAGCTGTCCGGACACTGCGCGATTTCCTCCGGCGTTCCCTCTGCCACAATGGTGCCGCCGCCGTCGCCGCCCTCCGGTCCCAGGTCGATGATGTGGTCGGCGACCTTGATCACATCCAGGTTGTGTTCAATCACCACAACCGTGCTGCCGCCGTCCGCGAGACGGCCCAGAACATCCAGCAGCCGGTGAACATCCGCCGTGTGCAGGCCGGTGGTGGGTTCATCCAGCACATAAAGCGTGCGCTCCGTGCCGGCCCTGGCCAGCTCCGTCGCCAGCTTCACCCGCTGGGCTTCGCCGCCGGACAGGGTGGTGGACGACTGGCCCAGACGGATATAACCCAGTCCCACATCCAGAAGCGTCTGAAGCTTGGTACAGATTTTCGGCAGGTTCTCAAAAAAGGCATACGCCTCCTCCACCGTCATATCCAGCACTTCCGCAATGTTTCTGCCCTTGTAGCGCACCTCCAGCGTTTCCCGGTTATAGCGGGCACCCTTGCACACGTCGCAGGGAACGAACACATCCGGCAGAAAATGCATTTCGATTTTAATCAGCCCGTCGCCGCTGCACGCCTCACAGCGGCCGCCCTTGACGTTGAATGAAAAACGGCTGGAGCTGTAGCCGCGGCTTTTTGCATCCTGCGTAGCGGCAAAGAGGTCGCGAATATCCGTAAAAACGCCGGTATAAGTGGCCGGATTTGACCGCGGCGTACGGCCGATGGGTGACTGATCGATATTGATGACCTTATCCAGCGCCTTCACGCCCTCCAACCGCGCGAATTTTCCGGGGCGCTGCTTGGAACGGTTCAGCTCCGCAGACAGAGCCTTAAAGAGGATTTCGTTGACAAGCGAGGATTTTCCGCTGCCGGACACACCGGTCACGCATGTAAATTTCCCCAGCGGAATGCGCACGTCAATGCCCCGCAGGTTGTTCTCCGCCGCGCCGTAAATGGTCAGGAAGTTCCCGTTTCCGGTCCTGCGCGTTTTCGGCACGGGAATGAACCTGCGCCCGCTGAGATACTGGCCGGTGACAGATTCCGGCACCGCACAGATTTCCTCCGCCGTACCGGCAGCCACAATGGCCCCGCCGTGAATGCCGGCGCCGGGCCCCACGTCCACAATATAGTCTGCAGCGCGCATGGTGTCCTCGTCGTGCTCCACCACCAGCAGGGTGTTGCCCAGATCGCGCAGCCGCCGCAGCGTGGCCAGCAGCTTTTCATTGTCCCGCTGATGCAGCCCGATGCTGGGCTCGTCCAAAATATACAGCACGCCCATCAGCGATGAGCCGATCTGTGTGGCCAGACGGATGCGCTGGGCCTCGCCGCCGGACAGCGAGCCGGCCGAGCGCGAAAGCGTCAGGTACGAAAGGCCCACGCTCTGCAGAAAGCCCAGTCTTGCGTTGATCTCCCGGACAATCCGGTCCGCGATGACTGCTTCCTTCCCGGTCAGCCGCAGTCCGCGCATGAATTCCAGCGCATCCGTGACAGACAGCGCACAGAAATCCGAAATGCTTTTCCCGCCGACGGTTACGGCCAGAATCTCTTTCTTCAGCCGCTTTCCGCCGCAGGTCGGGCATGTGTGCTCGGACATATACTGCTCCAGTTCCCAGCGCATGGCCGTGCTCTGCGTCTCGTTATAACGGCGCTGCAGGTTGTTTACAATGCCTTCAAAGGGCTGCGTCAGCGTACCGCGTCCCCGCTCCCGGTCATAGCGCAGCGTCAGCTTTTCTCCCTTTGTCCCGTAAAGAAGGATGTCAATGATCTCTTTCGGCAGGTCGCGCAGAGGCGTTGAGAGATCAAAATGAAATTTTTCAGCCAGCGCCTCATAATACATGCGGGCCACTGTATCGTTTTTGACGCTGCCCCAGCCGCTGGCCGTTATCCCGCCCTGCGCGATGGACAGGCTCATGTTCGGCATCACAAGCGCCGGATCAATCCGCAGCTGCGTGCCCAGGCCCGTGCAGTCCGGGCAGGCGCCGTAGGGATTGTTGAAGGAAAACATCCGCGGCGTCAGCTCCTCCATGGAAAAGCCGCAGTCGTCACAGGCGTAGTTCTGGGAGAAATGCATTTCCCGCTCCTCACCGACGATGTCCACTGTGACCAGGCCGCCGGCCAGCCCCAGCGCCGTCTCCAAAGAGTCGGTCAGCCGGCGCTGAACGCCCTCTTTGATGACCAGCCGGTCCACCACAACTTCAATGGTGTGCTTCTTATTCTTGTCCAGGCGGATTTCCTCCGTCAGGTCATATGTGCTGCCGTCCACCCGGACGCGGACATAGCCGCTCTTTTTTGCGTCCTCAAAGGTTTTGACGTACTCGCCCTTTCTGGCGCGGACAACCGGCGCCAGAATCTGGATGCGCGTGGCTTCCGGAAGCGCCAGCACCTGGTCCACAATCTGGTCCACCGTCTGCTGGCGGATTTCCTTTCCGCAGACCGGGCAGTGCGGCACGCCCACCCTGGCCCACAGAAGACGCAGGTAATCGTAAATCTCCGTCACCGTTCCCACAGTGGACCGGGGATTCCGGCTGGTGGTTTTCTGATCAATGGAAATTGCCGGGGAAAGGCCGTCGATGCTGTCCACATCCGGCTTATCCATCTGTCCCAGAAACTGCCGGGCATAGGAGGAAAGGGACTCCACATACCGCCGCTGTCCCTCCGCATAAATCGTATCAAACGCCAGCGACGACTTGCCGCTGCCGGAAATCCCGGTAATCACCGTGAGCTTGTCACGGGGAATGTCTATATTCACATTTTTCAGGTTGTTTTCCCGCGCGCCGCGGATGCTCAGGCACTCTTGCACACCTTTTCCCTCGCTTCGGTTTTCTGTCTGCGGACCGGTTCGGGCCCGCAAAACAGCCAAACGCCGCATATTCCGCGTCAGAATGACTGCATTTGTTATTATAGCCTGTTTTCCCGCATCGTGCAACAGGAATAGAACATATGTTTTATTGCCGCTGGCAGAAAATTCCGTCTTCCTCCCGCCGCCTGCGTTGAACAGCGGCGGCAATCGTGTTATACTGATAAAAACAATGCAGAGCATCTCCTGAACGGCCGGCCATTTCCCGGCGCATTCCGCGCCGGAACACTGTCAAGGCGGAGGAACATCAGCATGGGCATTCACGACGGGCACCGGGAACGCATGCGGCAGCGCGCCGCAGAACACGGTCTGGAGGGCTTCAGCGACCTCAATGCGCTGGAGCTGCTTCTCTATTACGTCGTGCCCAGGAGCGACACAAATCCGCTGGCGCACCGCCTGCTGGACCGCTTCGGCAGCTTTGCCGCCGTGCTTGACGCAGCGCCCGACGTTCTGCAGCAGGTGCAGGGCGTCGGTGAAAATGTGGCGCTTTTCCTGCATCTGATTCCGCAGTTCAGCCGCCGCTATGAGATTTCCCGGACCGATATGGACATGATTCTGGACTCGCCGGAAAAAGCCGGCGCGTTCCTTCTGCCGCGCTTCTGCGGCGCTGTCAATGAAATGGTCTACATTCTCTGCCTGGACGCACGCAAAAAGCTTCTGTGCTGCCGCAAGCTCAGCGAAGGCACGCTCAGCAGCGCGGCGGTCAGCCTGCGCAGCATTGTCCACACGGCGCTGTCGGCCAACGCATCCTCGGTGATTCTGGCCCACAACCACGCCGGCGGCTTTGCCCTGCCAAGCCGGGATGATATTTCCTCCACCCGCCGGATCCGTGACGCGCTGGAGTCTGTGGACGTGTCGCTGGCCGATCACCTGATTGTGGCGGAAAACGACTTTGTCTCCCTGCGGCAGAGCGGACTTATGTAATTGTCTGAAGGAGCTTTCATATGCCTGATTTTCACGTTGTCAGTCCATATTCGCCCTCCGGCGATCAGCCCCAGGCCATCGAGGCGCTTGCAAACGGCGTCCGGCTGGGGTTTGAAGAGCAGACGCTTCTGGGCGTTACCGGCAGTGGAAAAACCTACACCATGGCCAAAATCATCGAACAGCTGCAGCGTCCCACGCTGGTGCTGGCGCACAACAAGACGCTGGCCGCGCAGCTGTGCTCAGAATTCCGGGAGTTTTTCCCGGACAACGCCGTGGAGTATTTTGTGTCCTATTACGACTATTATCAGCCGGAAGCCTATATCGCCCATACGGATACCTATATTGAAAAGGACGCCTCGATCAACGATGAGATCGAGCGTCTGCGCCACTCGGCCACATCCTCCCTGTTTGAGCGCCGGGATGTCATTGTGGTCTCCTCCGTCAGCTGTATCTACGGTCTGGGCGACCCCATCGATTACGCCAATATGGTCATTTCCCTGCGCACGGGTCAGACCCGTGACCGGGACGCCCTTCTGAAAAAGCTGGTGGAAATCCGTTATGAGCGCAACGACGTGGCCTTTGAGCGCAACACCTTCCGCGTCCGCGGGGACACGGTGGAAATCTACCCGGCTTACGCCAAGGACTATGCCATCCGCGTCGAGTTTTTCGGGGACGAGATTGACCGGATCAGTGAAATCAACGTGGTCACCGGCGCGCCTGTGCGCAGCCTGGGCCATGCGGCCATCTATCCGGCGTCCCATTATGTGACGAGCCCGGAAAAAATGCAGCGCGCGCTGAAGGAAATTCAGGCGGAGCTGGACGAACGGGTCAAATATTTCAGGGAACACGACATGCTTCTGGAAGCCCAGCGCATTTACCAGCGCACCATGTACGACATGGAGATGATGCGCGAGCTGGGCTACTGCACCGGCATAGAAAACTACTCGCGCATCATCAGCGGCCGCGCGCCCGGCAGCGCGCCCATGACGCTGCTGGACTATTTCCCCAAAGACTTTCTGCTTTTCGTGGACGAAAGCCACGTGACCCTGCCGCAGGTCCGGGCCATGTACGCCGGCGACCGGGCGCGGAAGGAAAGCCTTGTCCGCTACGGCTTCCGTCTGCCCTCCGCCTTTGACAACAGGCCGCTGAACTTCGACGAATTCTCCCAGCGGGTCAACCAGGCCATCTATGTTTCCGCCACCCCCGGCGAGTATGAAAAAACGCGCTCCGCCCAGATTGCCGAGCAGGTCATCCGCCCCACCGGCCTTCTGGATCCGCGCGTGGAGGTCCGCCCGGTCACCGGTCAGATTGACGATCTGATCGGCGAAATCAACGTCCGCGCCCAGCGCGGCGAGCGCACGCTTGTCACCACGCTGACCAAAAAGATGGCGGAGGATCTCACCGGCTACCTGACAGGGGCCGGCATCCGCGTGCGCTACATGCACCACGATATTGTCACCACCGAGCGTATGGAGATCATCCGCGCTCTGCGCCTGGGTGAATTTGACGTTCTTGTTGGCATCAACCTTCTGCGCGAGGGTCTTGACCTGCCGGAGGTCAGCCTGGTTGCCATTCTTGACGCGGACAAGGAGGGCTTCCTGCGCAGCGAGACAAGCCTGATCCAGACCATCGGCCGGGCCGCGCGCAACGCAGACGGTCTGGTGGTCATGTATGCGGACACGGTGACGCCCTCCATGCGCGCCGCCATTACAGAGACGGAACGCCGCCGCAAAAAGCAGGACGCTTACAACAAGGCGCACGGAATCGTACCGAAAACCATCGTCAAGAGCGTGCGCGATCTGATTGAAATCTCCGCCCCTGCGGACGCGCCCGGCCACCGCGGCGAGTTTACACACAAGTCCAAAAAGGAACGGGAGGCCGCCATCCGCCAGCTGGAGCAGGAGATGCAGAAGGCCTCGAAAATGCTGGAATTCGAGTACGCCGCCGTTTTGCGCGACAGAATCATCGAACTGCGCGGGCAGGAAAAGAAGTAAGAAACCGAAACGCTGCTTGGTGCCTTTCCCGGCTCCGGAGGAACAACGTGGGATTTGTCGATTTTTTGGAAAGCTTTATACACGACGGGATGCTGGTGACATTCCTTGTGGCCATGACGCCTGTGCTTGAGCTGCGCGGCGCCATTCCGGTGGGCACCGCCCTGGGACTGAGCCCCATGCAGGCCATGCTGGTGTCCGTCCTGGGCAACCTTGTGCCGGTACCGTTTATCGTTCTCTTTATCCGGCGGGTCTTTGACTGGATGAAGCGCCGCATACCGCGGCTGCGCGGTCTTGTTTCCAGACTGGAGCGGAAGGCGGAGTCCAAGCGGGAACTGATCCACCGGTGGCAGCTGCTGGGTCTTTTTGTCCTTGTGGCCATCCCGCTGCCCGGCACCGGCGCCTGGACAGGCGCGCTGGTGGCCGCCCTGCTCAACATCCGGCTGAAGCACGCATTTCCCGCCATTGCCGCCGGCGTTGTCGTCGCCGGTGTGGTCGTATCCCTTCTGACTGTCGGTGTGACCGGCCTTTTTGCCTGACACCGTTCCGCGCCGCCCCGCATAGACTGATTATGAGGGGGTGGCATTATGCAAGTTTGGGAAATCCTCGCAGCCGCCGCACTGTGCTGTGCCGTTTTCTGTCTGATCTATGCGGCGAAGAAGAAGCTTCTGCTGCCGAAAACCGGCTGCTGCGGCGTCACGGTCACCGCAACTGTCCGGGCCTCCGGCCGCGCGCCCTGCCTGGAGCAGACGGTCAACGGACTAGTCTGGCTGCGTCAGGGCGGAATGGATATGGATATTGTAATCGAAGACGCAGGACTCGTTCCCCAGCAGCGGCAGCTGGCCGAGATTCTTGCCCGTGAAAAAGATGTGTCACTGACCCGGGTACAGCCGGAGCAAACGGACCCCGGGCGTTAGTTTATCGTATTCCGCTTATACATACTTACATATGATGAGAGGCCGATCGGATGGAAACCGCAGCGCAGCAGAACATACAGCTTTCAGGAGAAGTCGCAGCCGTTATTTACCGCAACGGTGAAAACGGCTATGTCGTGCTGCGCCTGCGCACGCCGCAGGAGGGCGTTGTCACCGTGACCGGCTGCATTCCCGGCGCGTCGCCGGGCGAGCAGCTGCTGCTGACCGGCAGCTGGACCACGCACCCGTCCTATGGCCCGCAGTTTTCCGCCCGGACGGCGGAGCGCGCGATGCCGGAGAGCGCCGCAGCCATCTATGCCTTTCTTTCCGCCGGTTCCGTCAAAGGCATCGGCCCGACTCTGGCCAAAGGCATTGTGGACGCCTTCGGATCACAGGCGCTGGAAGTCATGGAGACCGAGCCTGAAAAGCTGGCCCAGATCCGCGGCATTTCACCGCGGCGCGCCGCCGAAATCGGCGCCGCCTTCGCCCGGCAGGCCGGCCTGCGGCGTCTGATGGAATTTCTGGGGGCGGCCGGAATCGGCCCCCGGGTCGCTGTCCGGCTGTACCGGTGCTATGGCTCCGAAGCAAGACCAGCCGTGGAGGACAACCCTTATCTGATCACTGACGACTTTTTCGGCGCCGATTTTGCCGCGGCAGACGAGCTGGCGCTGCGCCTGGGCTTTGAAGCGGACTCGCCTGTCCGGGTTGAAGCGGCCGTTCTGTTTGAGCTGCGGCACAATCTGAACAACGGCCACACATTCCTGCCCCAGGACAAGCTGGCGGCCGCCGTCTGCCAGCTGATCGGCATTGACAGCTCTCTGGCCATGGACGCGCTGGACACGCTGGAGGAATGCGGCAGCATCGTCCGCTGTGAAATTGCCGGACTCACCGCCTGTTATCTGGACACCATATACGACGCTGAGTGCAGTGTTGCCCGGCGGCTCCTGGAAATGGCCGCTTTCCCTTACGAAAAACTTCCCGGCGGGCTGGCCGCAGCCATCGGCCATGACTGCGGGCTTGAATTCGCCGGCGCGCAGAAGCAGGCGGTGGAGCTGGCAGGCGCCAGCGGCATTCTCGTGCTGACCGGCGGCCCCGGCACAGGAAAAACCACCACTGTCCGCGGAATCCTGGGCCTTTTTGACAAGATCGGACTGGAGACCGTCCTGGCCGCGCCCACAGGGAAAGCCGCCAAACGTCTCAGTGAAGTCACCGGCAGGGAAGCCAAAACCATCCACCGGCTTCTGGGGGCCGGCTGGTCTGAAGAGGCGGGCGGCGAAACCGTGTTTGAGCGCTGCGCGTCCGACCCGCTGGACTGCGACGCTGTGATTCTCGACGAGTCCAGCATGGTGGATATCCGGCTGATGGATGCGCTCCTGCAGGCGCTGCGGCCCGGCTGCCGTCTCGTCATGGTGGGAGACGCAGACCAGCTGCCCAGCGTCGGTCCGGGAAATGTATTCTCCGACATCATCCGCTCCGGCGCTGTTCCCGTCATCCGGCTGACCGAGGTCTTCCGGCAGGCGCAGGCGAGCGCCATTGTCAAAAACGCCCACCGCATCGATCAGGGGCTGATGCCGCAGGTGGAGCAAGGCGGAGATTTCTTCATTCTCAGCCGGCAGACCGCGGAAAAAACCGCCGAAACCATCGCGCAGCTGTGCGCCGTGCGCCTGCCAAAGAACATGGGCATCGACCCCAGCCAGATTCAGGTGCTCTCTCCCACCCGGAAGCACGCTTCCGGCACCGGCAGTCTGAACCGGATTCTGCGGGAGGCCGTCAACCCCCCGGCAGACGGAAAAACGGAAATCGCCGCCGGCGAGACGCTTTTCCGCACCGGCGACCGCGTTATGCAGATCCGGAACAACTATGATATCCTATGGAAAAACGCCGACAGAACCGAGGCCGGCTGCGGGATCTTCAACGGAGACACGGGCCTGATCACTTCCATTGACCATGTCAGGGAGGTCGTCACCGTGGATTTTGACGGCCGGCTGGCTGATTATACCTTTGACATGCTCTGTGAGCTGGAGCCCGCCTTTGCCATCACGGTCCACAAGGCCCAGGGCAGCGAATACCGCGCGGTGATTCTCGCGGCTGCGTCGGGCGCGCCCGTGCTTCTGACGCGCAGCGTCCTGTATACGGCGGTCACCCGCGCCAGAGATCTGCTGATCATCGTGGGCGAGCCGTCCGTACTTGAAAAAATGGTCTCTGACGACCGGCGGCAGCGCCGGTATTCCGGGCTGAAGACCCGGCTGTGCGCCTATGCGGAACAATAACGCGTCCCGCCGCACGCTGAAGGCGCGGATTCTGGACCTGCTTTTTCCGCCCCGGTGCATTCTCTGTCAGAACCTGCTGCAGACGCCGGCGCCTGTGCGCATCTGTCCCGCGTGCCAGACGCGGTACGCCCCCGGCACGCGCGTTCTGCATCCGTCCGGCGGCACATTTTTCAGCGGCTGCATCGCGGCGCTTCCATACGCCGGAGACGTGCGCAGCGCCATTCACCGCTTCAAATTCGGCGGAAAAGCCGCCTATGCAGACACTTTCGGGCTGTGGCTGGCCGCCTGCATCCGCGCCGGCTTTCCCGGCGCATCCTTTGTCATAACCTGGGCGCCGGTCAGCCGCAGACGGCTGCGCAAGCGCGGGTATGACCAGTCCCGCCTGCTGGCCGAGGCCGCGGCCAGGGCGCTGGGCATGCCCTGTATCCGGCTGCTGGATAAAACAGCGGACACGCCGCCCCAGTCCGGTCTGAAGGATCCGGCCCGCAGGCGGGCCAATGTGGCCGGCGTTTATGCCGCCGCTGCCGGCGCGCCCATCGCCGGCGCCCGGATTCTGGTGATTGACGATGTGTTCACGACCGGCGCGACATTGTCCGAGTGCGCGCGCACGCTGCTGATGGCCGGCGCGGAACGTGTGGACTGCGCCGTTTTAACGGCGAAAATCTGATCATCTGCGCGCCGGGGCTTTTATTTCCCCGGGAATTGGATTATAATACAAACAGTTTACGGATATGAATGTTCCCGCCGTTTGTCTGCGCCGTTCCGGCCGGCAGTTTTGCCAGACCGCGCGCAGTCCGGCATATACGGAGGAAAACTATGCTTTTCGGAAGAGATATCGGTATTGATCTCGGCACGGCCACCGTGCTGGTCTGCCTGCGGCACAAGGGCGTCGTCACGCGCGAGCCCTCCGTTGTGGCCATGGACCGGAACACCGGCCGTCTGCTGACCGTGGGTGCAGCTGCGCAGCGGATGCTGGGCCGGACGCCCGGCAACATCGCGGCCATCCACCCCATGCACGACGGCGTGATCTCCGACTATGATATGACGCAGCGGCTGCTCAAGGAGCTGATCCGCAAGGTGTCGTCCTTCAGCCTGCTGAAGCCGCGCATCGTCGTGTCCGTCCCCTCCGGCATTACGGAAGTGGAGGAGCGCGCCGTCATTGAGGCCGGCCTGCAGGCCGGCGCACGCAAGGTTTATCTTGTGGAGGAGCCTGTGGTGGCCGCCATCGGCGCGGGTCTGGACATTGCCAAGCCTGAAGGCCACTTTGTTGTGGATATCGGCGCAGGTACGACGGACGCCGCCGTGATTTCCCTGTCCGGCGTTGTACAGACGGCATCCATCAAGGTGGCGGGCGACACATTCAACAGCGCCATCATCAAATACATCCGCCGGCATCACAACGTCCTCATCGGCGACGCCACAGCGGAGGAGCTCAAGCGCACCATCGGCTGCGTATTTCCCCGGCCGGAAACCTCTTTTCTGGAGGTCAAGGGTCGCTGCCTGATGACCGGCCTGCCCCGGCTTGTGACCATCAGCTCCTCAGACATGATCGAGGCCTTCGATGAAACCAGCCAGCGGATTCTGGACGCCATCCACGCCGTGCTGGAGGAAACGCCGCCGGAGCTGGTGGGAGACATCTCTGAAAACGGTATTGTCCTCACGGGCGGCGGAAGCCTTCTGTACGGCTTTGACAAGCTGGTGGAAAACTCCACCGGCATCCGCACCCGCGTGGCGGACGACGCCGAGCTGTGTGTGGCTTACGGCATCACAAAGAGCCTGGAGTGGGTCAACGACATGCAGGACGGCACGCTGAACCTTTTCCGCCGCCGGCAGCTGATGCAGCAGTAACAGAAAAACATCCGACAATCTGAAGGCGGCGGCCCGGCGGGCCGCCGCCTTTCTGCATATATCCGCCGTCGCACAGTACGGAAAAGCAGCGGAAAGCCCGCAGGCTGGCTGCCTGCGGGCTTTCCTTTATGATTCAGACACGGGGAGATGCGTCTTCTTACCGGGACAGATAGTCTGCGGGGTTCACGCTCTGTCCGTCCAGCGTCATGGCAAAATGCAGATGCGTGACCTCGCTGCTCTCGCCGACGGCCGTGTCCCCCACGGACCCGATCACATCGCCGGCGGATACGCTGTCGCCCGCGCTGACCGTGGGCACCGCAGCGAGATTCGCATAGATGGTGCACAGGCCTCCGGCATGCTCAATCACAACGGTGGTTCCCAGAAAGTCGTCCTCACCAACCGCTTTCACCACGCCGTCCGCCGCGGCCATGACCCGCGTGCCCAGCTCAGCCTCAATATCCATGCCGCTGTGGGTCCGCCAGTCCGCCATGGTCTTGTTGTACACAAGCGCGTCCACCGAATAGTCAAAGGAGACCGGACCGTTGACCGGGCGCAGAAATACAGGCTGCTCTTCCGCCGGCGCCTGAGTCTCCTGCGCCCCGTCGCCCGCTGCGTCGGCGCCGTCGTCTGTTCCGATCCCGGCCGCATCCGGAGTCTCATCGCCGGTCTCCGGCGGTGTTTCCGCAGAACCGTCGTCCGCCGCGCTGTCATCCTTCCGCTGGCCGTCGCCGTCTGCCGGCGTCTGCGTCTCCGGCTTCCGGCCGATGACCGGTTCCTGGGCAAGCGCCGCATCCGCATCGACGGAAACCGAAACGTCCTGCGCCGCGCCGTCCTTGTCCGCCAGCACGCCGCTGCTGCTGAGAATGATCCAGGCCGAAGCCCCAATCACTGCAATACACAGGATCAGGACTATGTAAAAGCCCTTTCCTGCAAAAAAGTTTTCTGCCTTTTTCCTGAAATTACTTTCTTCGTGCATAATGACCTCCAAAAATGGATGTATTTGTCTGCAATTGCTATTATTGCCAGCCCCGTGCAGTCTATACATCCCGCAGAAAAAAATTTTCGCATCGGAAATCTCTTTTCAATCCGCGTCTGCGGCTGTATAATCATTTTATCCGTACCGGCCTTATGCGGCCGGCAGATTTCGGAAAAACGATAGACGGAGGACCTTCCTATGAAGCTTTCCCTGTTTTCACCGCCTGCCTCCTGCACTTCTTACCGGCAGGTGATTGACTTCTGCGTTAAAAACCGGCTTGAGGGACTGGAGCTGTTCCCCATGCTGGAGCTGGCCGGATATGACGCGCAGGCAGCCCGGAGCGTGGCACAGGAGGCCCGTGAAAAAGGACTGACGCTGACCTGCTGTTCCATCGGCATGGATCTGGGCGGAGCGGACAACAGCGCCCAGATTGACAAGCTGAAGCAGTGGGTGGACTGCACGGCCGCCGCCGGTGCGCCGTATATTCATCACACGCTTGCCCTGAGTCTGACAAAGAATTACGGCCCTGTCACCTTCCGGCAGATGCTGGACCGGCTCATCCCTGCCGCCCGGACTGTTTTTGATTACGCGGCGGAACGCGGCATCCAGTGCCTGTATGAGGATCAGGGTATGTACATCAACGGCACCGCGCACTTCGGCGCCTTTCTGGACGCGCTGGACCGGCCGGCCGGCGTGTGTCTGGACGTGGGCAACTGCCTGTTTGTGGACGAGCCGCCGGAAAAATTTGCCGGTGAGTTTATGCCCCTTGTCCGCCATGTCCATCTGAAGGACTACATCGTCCGCCCGGCATGGATGCCGAACCCCGGAGAAGGCTGGTACGTCTCCGCCGCCGGAAACTATATGCTGGAAGTCACCATGGGCCACGGCGCGGTCAATTTTGAAACCGTGTTTGAGCTGCTTCTGCGCAGCGGGTATGACGGCTGGTATTCCCTGGAGTATTTCGGCGCAGGCGATGTGCCTGAGCAGGAGCAGAGCATCAAAAACGTGCGCCGGTACTACGGCAATGCGTGCGCAAGGGCCGCCATTTCCGGCACTGCGGGACTTCTGGCGGCAAAGTAGCGCTGCAAAATGCAGGAATTCAGCCTCCCGCCTCTGAAATTGGCCAAAAAGATGCAAAAATAATCAAAAAATCTGTTGACAAGCCGGCCAAAGGCTGTTATGATAAGTGGGCGTTCCAAAGACAGCAGGTGGGCTATGCCCGTAAATCCTGCCGAGGAGAGCTGACTTTTCTTTAAGTTTGCTTTATGTCCCCGTGTCTTTCGGCACGGGGATTCTTTTTTGAACGCGCACCATGATCACTTGGAGGTGAAAATTGTATGCCTAACGCAAAAGTTCTCAGCGAGAAACAGGCCATCGTGGCCGCGATCTCCGAGAAACTGAAGGGGGCCGCCGCCGGCGTTCTTGTCGATTACTCCGGCATCACCGTAGCCGAGGATACCGAGATGCGCCGCAAGTTGCGTGAGGCGAATGTGGATTACGCCGTGGTTAAAAACACGCTGGTCCGTTTCGCACTCGACGGAGCCGGTCTCAACGAGCTGGACAGCGTTCTGAACGGAACCACGTCTCTGGCCGTCAGCGCCGATGATCCCATCGCGCCGGCAAGAGTTCTCTGTGAGTACGCCGACAAGCTCCAGAACCACTTTGAAGTCAAGGGCGGCTTCATGGACGGCAGGGTTATGAGCGTTGATGAAATCAAGGCTCTGGCCAAGATCCCGCCGATGCCCGTCCTGCGCGCACAGGTGCTCGGCACCATGCTCGCACCCATCACCAGCCTGGCTGTCGTTCTGAAAGCGATCGCCGAAAAGCAGGGCGCTCCGGCGGAAGCCGCCGCAGAGTAAGCCCACAACAAAATAACTTAGGAGGAATATGAATATGGCAAGCGAAAAAATTGCTGCTCTTATCGAAGAAGTCAAAGCTCTGACCGTTCTCGAGCTCAGCGAGCTCGTACATGCTCTGGAAGAGGAATTCGGCGTGTCCGCCGCCGCCATGGCTGCTCCTGCTGCCGGCGCTGCCGCTGCTCCCGCTGCTGAAGAGAAGACCGAGTTCGACGTGGTTATGACTGCGTTCGGCGCTGAGAAGATCAAGGTCATCAAGGAAGTCCGCGGCATCACCGGTCTGGGTCTGGCCGAGGCCAAGGCTCTGGTCGAAGGCGTTCCCGCCAAGATCAAGGAAGGCGTCTCCAAGGAAGAGGCCGAGGGCATCAAGGAGAAGCTCACCGCTGTCGGCGCAACTGTCGAAGTCAAGTAAGTATTTCCGAATACCGCAGATCAAACCCCCGCTCTCTCCGGAGAGCGGGGGTTTTTCTGCAGAAAGCGGCCGGACAGCTTCTCTGTCCGGCCGCTTTTATAGTATGATCCGCCGCGTGTTATTCATTGCATGACACCGCCGTACCGTGCAGGCGCACCGTCAGGTGGACGTCGTCCACATCCGAAGCACCGTACAGATACAGGTCGCACGCGCCCGACCTCGCCTGCTCAAAATCGCCCGCGGAATACCCGGTAAAGCCCAGATGCTCCATCATGATCGCGCCGAAGATCACCGTCATGTTATACAGGACGTCCTGCACGAAGGTGCCCTCTTTATCCAGGTCTTCGCCGAACTGGGCCTGGTAATACTCTGTCAGGTCGATGGTGGCTGCCAGCACAAATCCGGTCTCGTCATCCATCACCAGCCGGACGGCATACCCGTTCGTGAAATAAAAGTTGACCCGCCATAAAATGGCCGTCTGAGACGAGTCGTCCGCCTGAATCGCAAGAAACGGCGTGGCTGTGTACTCCTGAACATCCACAATATACGTATCAAAGCCGTATGCGGTCAGCTGCATCCAGAAGTATTCCGCACTGCTCAGAATCGACTGCTCCGACCGGCTTCCGCTGATTCCGTTGTAGATGGCGGAGTAGTCCGATCCCACCAGCCGCAGCTTTTCAGAGACGGTCAGCTCCGGAATCAGCTGCAGATTCACCTGATCGGTTTCATAAATGCTTCCGTCGCTCTCCAGCTGGCGGTCCTGCCAGATTGCTGCCACTCTGGGCAGGAAAAAGCCGGTCAGAACAGCGGGCACCAGCAGACATACCGCAATCACGCCCTGCAGAATCTTTCTTTTTTTCATGCGCGTCCGCCTTTCAGTTCAACAGTCACGCAGGTTCCCTTTCCCAGCGTACTGGTGAATTCCATGGTTCCGTTGTGCAGCGTTACAATTTCACGGCAGAGCGCCAGACCGAGTCCGACGCCGCCCTGGGCCCGGGAACGGGATTTATCCACCCGGTAAAAGGCCTCTGTCAGATGCTCAAGCGCCTGCGGCGGAATGCCGCGGCCGTTGTCATAGACCTTCAGCTCGCAGCCTTCGTCCGTCATCCGGACCATCAGCATGATGCTGCCGCCGTTTTCCATGGCCTTTCGGGCATTGTCCATCAGATTCACCAGCAGCGAGCGGACCAGATCCGCGTCCAGCAGGCACCGGCCGTTCTGGCATTTGCAGCGCACATCCACGCCGCTCTGGAGATAGACCGGCCGCAGATGCTGCACAAGGCTGGACACGATCTGCGCCGGACTGGCCGGCTGAAGATTGATCTCCGTCTTTTTCAGAACAAGAAGGTCCAGCAGCTTCAGCGACAGGCTCTCCAGCCGCTTGCCCTCGGAAAAAATGTAGTTGGCCGCGTCTCTCTGCTCCTCCGGCGTCAGGGTCTGCCCCCGGAGCAGGTCGGCATAGCCGATAATGGATGTCATCGGCGTTTTCAGCTCATGGGCAAAGGAGCCCATAAAGCTCTCCTGCCGCTGCATGGCGCTCTGCAGCTCATTCACATTCATCTGCAGCTTCTCCGCCATGGTGTTGAAGTCCGCCGCCAGCGCGTCGATTTCATCGCTGCCGCCGCAGCGGGCCCTGTAGCCCAGATCCCCGTCCGCCAGCTTCCGGACAGCCCGGGACAGGCTCTGCAGCGGATTGGTCAGCACGTAGGCCATCGCCCAGGACAGAATACCGCCCACCGCCACCAGCACCAGGAAAACGTTCTGGCTGTTGACCTGCTGTCTTTCCCTGCTCTCATACAGGTCGCTGATGTCATAGGCGATATCCAGCCACAGCATATCGCTGCCGGTTGACAGCAGGCCGGACAGCAGAAGGTTTTTTTCACCCTGCGGCCCGCTGCGGATAAACATGGTCAGAAGCTGTACGTCGTCCGGCCGGTCCGGAACGCTGTCAAACAGTTCGCTGCTGCCTTTTGTATAGATCACGCCCTGACTGTCCGACAGGCACATGCCGCTCCAGCCGAAGGACACCTGGCCGGAAAGCTGATCCAGCGTGGCGGCAATGTCGTCCGCACTGCTGCGGGGACTGACGGAATTCACCATCTGCAGCGCGCTTACCGCCATCTGATACGCGTGGCAGGCAGATTCCTTTTCTCTGTTCAGACTGTCCCTGAATGCATTGGAAATCAGCACCGCGCTGCCGGTCCCGTAGGCCAGCGCCAGCAGCCAGACCATGCAGATGGTCATTTTCAGGCGGAATTTCATCCGTCAGACCTCCAGTCTGTATCCGACTTTGTTCACAGCCTGAAGCTGATGCTCCCAGCCCACCTTCCGGCGCAGCCGCTGAATGTGCAGATCCACGGTTTTGCTGCCGTAGATATATTCGCCGCCCCAGACGCGCTCATAAATTGTCTCTCTGTACAGCGCCGTTCCCGGATTGCGGGCAAACAGGAGAAGCAGATCATATTCCTTTTTCGTCAGCTGAATGTCCGTTCCGTCCCGGCGCACATGCATGGATCGGGTGTCAATTTCCAGTCCGCCGATTTTGATCACGCAGTCTGTTTTCTTATACCGGCGCAGAACCACATCCACCCTGGCCAGCAGCTCCAGCACCTCAAAAGGTTTGACGATATAGTCCTCCGCGCCCATGCGCAGGCCTTTGACCCGGTCGTTCACGGAATTTTTCGCCGTGATGAAAATCACGGGAATTCCCAGCGGCCGGATGTATTCCATCAGCTCGAAGCCGTCCGCCCCGGGAAGCATCACGTCCAGCAGCACCAGGTCGTAAACATTCTCCTCCAGCAGATCCGCCGCCGCAATGCCGTCGTACGCGCAGGCGCAGCGGTAGCCCGCCTTGGTCAGACTCATTTTGATCAGATCGGAGATGGGCTTCTCGTCCTCCACAATCAGAATTTTCACCATACCGGATCACTCCCCCGTGATAAAGTATATCATTTCGGCATCAAAACGGCAACGTTCCCTGAAATTCAGGAAACGTTGCCGTTTTTCTATCTGCAATTCAGGCCGGGGGACATGCAGGCCCTGGCCGTCCGGTCAGTCCGTGATCTTCAGATGGACATAGCGGATCCCGCGCTTTTCTCCCTTTTCATACCACAGGCAGACAAGCAGCGTGCCGTCCGGCAGCACAGTGACCTGGGGTTCGCCGAAGGCGTAATCCGTCCACTCCGCAAAATCGCCGCTGGAATTGCTCCGTGTGGTGACGTCCGCGGTCCAGACCGGCTCATTGGCAATCAGGTTGAAACCGGACGCGTCCGGTCTGGCCAACGCCAGCCACACGCCGGCAGGCGCCTGCTTGCGCTGGTTGTAAGTTACAAAAACACTGCCGTCCTTCCACGGCAGAAGCGCTGTGGTCTGTCCGCGGAAAGACATTGTAAAGGGACCCTGGAATGATGCGCCGTCATCCTCCGACAGGAAATACTGATCCGGTGCGTCTTCGCTGGCCGTCTGCCAGGCGGCGGTCATCAGCCGGCCGTCACTGAGCCGGATGATCCACGCCTCGGCATACAGACTGGGAGGCGGCACACAGCCGACTTTCGCATGCTGCCAGGTTTTTCCGCCGTCTGTGCTGCGTACGTACATCAGGCAGCAGGTATCCGTTTCACCCCGCCGCTCTATGGTGGGATACGGCGAGTAGACCATGGTCATGGTGCCGTCTGCATCCACCAGCATTCCGCCCGGCTGTTCAGCCGCGCCATATTCCGGCAGATCCACGCAGGTGGGCTGCGGGAAGGCATAGCCATCCTCAGAAATGGCATATGCCAGCTGGTTCTCTTTCATGGCGCCAAGCTCATCCGACCACCAGGCCTCACCGGGTGCATCAATGCGAAAGCTCATTCCCGCCAGACAAATGCGCCCGTCTGCCGTGGGCCGCACAGTCATGCACAGGGACTGCACGCCGATCAGTTCCGGCCAGATGGGCTTGGGCGCACTCCACTGCAGGCCGTCTTTGGAATAGGCCGCCACGGGGACAAAATCATTGACGCCGACGCCGGAGCATTCATGCCAGACGCAGATCAGACTTCCATCCGGTAAAACAGCCGTGCGGGAGCCCGCGCAGCGGATATCGGGCTGCAAAGTGGCAAAAATGTCGCCCTCAGCCAGTTTAGTGAACATAGACCGTCACCCTTTCTTTTGAATCTGGCAACAGTCTAACCGGTCTGCGTGCAAAAGGCAATGTCTGAAAAAGACAAGTTTTTGGATCAGGCGGCCGATTCCATCAAGTATCTCTCTTTGTGGGCGCATGGCCGAAATAGCGCTTGTAGGCAGCGGAAAAGGACGACGCGCTGGCATAGCCCAGCTGTACTGCCAGTTCGGCCACGGGGACGTCTGTGGTGCGCAGCCGGTGTTCCGCCGTTTCCATGCGCATGCGCTGCAGAAGCAGGCGGAAAGGCGCGTCAAAATACTGCAGGCAGAGCCTGTGCAGCTGTCTGCACGACAGGTTCATCTGCGCTGCCAGCGATGCGCAGGAGCATTCAGGCTCAAAGCAGTGCTCCGTCAAATAGTCCTCAATACGCTCCGCGCGGTTTTCCTCCGCCAGCGCCGGCTCCCGGATGTCCCCGTCGCTCAGCGCTCTGGCCACATCTGCCAGAAGCGCCGTCAGCTCGCCCCGGATTTTCTCGTCATAGGCCGGACGGCGCGCGGCCAGCTCCCGCTGGACGCAGGCAAGACGCTGTATGCCGCCGAAGGTGTCCGGAATCAGCCTGGGCCGGCTGCCGCGCAGCGCTGCAGCCACAGGGTCAGTCTCTTCCTGTACCTGAAGGTCAAATGTAAAGGTCAGCGTCCGCGCTCCGTCGTCTGCCGGGCACACGCTGTGCATGCAGTGCGGCGGCACCAGGAAGAACCAGTCCTGCGGACAGGTCTGCTCCTCAGTCTCTGTTTTCAGCAGACAGCCGCCGCTGACCACACAGTGCAGTTCATATTTCGGGTGGCTGTGCAGATGCGGGCACTGCGTCAGGCAGTTGTGAAAGAAGTCGCTGGAAAGCGTCACCATGGCCCGGCTGGCTGCAAAGTAGAGCCAGATATTGCGTTCAACACTGTTCAACGGATCTGCGCCTGCCTTTCCTCCGTCCCCGCCGGATGCAGATTATGCAAACTCGCGCGTCATATTGCGCATCCATTTGCCGCTGCGGACGCGGCGGCAGGCAAAGATGAATTTCAGGACCTCGTCCAGAACAATGATGCCGTAAACAACATAGACCGGCCAGCCGAACACCAGACCGCCCAGGAAGCTCAGCGGCACGCAGAGCGGCCACAAAAACATCAGGTCAATCAGCAGAGCGGTGCGGCCGTCGCCGCCGCCCCGGAGAATCCCCACTATACAGATAAAATTCAGCGCGCTGATCAGAATGTGCACGGACATAATCCAGTTCATGATCCGGCCGTACTCCAGCGCCTGGTCCGAAACATTGTAAAACGTCATATACACCGGGAACAGAAGCAGGGAAACAGCGGAGAACACCACGCCGCACAGCACGCCGAGCACAATGCTGAGCTTTGCCATGGTCAGCGCCTCATCCCGTCGCCCGGCGCCCATGGCCATACCGATCATAACAGACACGCCATGTCCCAGACCCATGCCGCCGATGAGCATGATGTCCTTAAACGCGGCAATCATGCTGTATGCCGACACCGCGTCCGTCCCCATGCGGCCGATGGGCACCATATACATGGACGTTCCCAGTCCCCACAGGCACTCATTCACCAGTATCGGCGCCATTTCACGCAGGTACGCCTTTGTAAGCGGCACACTGATGCGGCGGATCTCGCCGAAACGCATCAGCTTTTCCCTGCTGCATGCAAAATAAACTGCCAGCAGCACAAACTGCGCGATACGGGCCGCAGCAGTGGCATACGCCGCGCCGTCCACTCCCAGCGCCGGCATACCCAGATTCCCATAAATCAGCACCCAGTTCAGGAACAGATTGACCACCAGCGAAAACGCAGACAGCCACATGCCGATCTGCACCTGTTCGGTTCCCCGCAGGGCGGACATCAGAATAAACGCAAGCGCAAACGGAATATGGGCAGGTGCAACCAGCCGCAGGTACCGGGCGGCAATGGCCACCAGTTCCGGATCATCCGCATAGATACCAACCACTGCCTCCGGACAGGCCAGGGACAAAACGGTGAACAGCAGACCGATAACCAGCGCCGCGGCAGCGCTGAGCCAGAACAAGCGCCGCACCGTCGGCCGGTCGCCCTTGCCCCAGTACTGGCTGATAATGACAGACGCGGCGGAAGCGGCGCCGATGGTAAACAGCATGAACACAAAAAACACCTGGTTGGCCACCGTGACGCCGCTCAGCGGCGCCTCTCCCAAAACGCCCACCATGGCATTGTCGGCAACAGTCACCGCCGTACTCAGCAGGTTCTGAAACATCACCGGCAGGGCCAGGGCCACCAGTCCCGGTATAAATTTTGTACTATTCTCTGGAAACAGTCTCATTTTTCATTCCTCAGCAAACAAACTGCATCTGCCGGGCAGGCACTCCGCCCCGCACCGGAAACAGCATACAAACAGCAAAAAGCCGCCGTCCCGGCAGGATGACGACTCTCGGCAGAGCTTTCCGCGCCTATTATCACATTTTGCAGGCCTGTTGTCAACACCGCCGCCGTGCGCGGCGTCAGCCCGGCTCAATCGCCGAATTCCGCTTCGCGCTGCCGGAAAAAATCCCGGTAAATGCGGACATTTTCCAGCTCCGTCCATTTCCTGACGCACGGCGGCTGCGCGTCCAGATCGTAAATCCGCGCGCCGCGCAGGGCCAGCAGGAACGGCGCATGGGTCGCAATCACAAACTGACAGCGGAAAAAGCGGGCCGCATTTTCAATCAGCGCGCTGAGCTCCAGCTGCCGCGCTGCCGACAGGCTGTTTTCCGGCTCGTCCAGCAGATACAGGCCGCCGTCTTCAATCGCCCGGGCAAAAAACGCCATGGCGCTTTCCCCGTTTGACTGCCCGGGTATATTTTCCTTCAGCTGCCTGCGGATATACGCCGACTGAGAGACGGATTTGGCGTCGGCCCGCCGTCTCCACTCCTCATAATCGTCCAGAGACGCCAGCTGATATGGGGTATACCTGTCGCTGGCGTAGCTTTCAATCAGCTGTGCCCGGCGCGCGTCAATCCCCGCGTTGATGCGCCGGATATCCAGCAGATAATCAAATACATCGTCACTGGAAATCATCCGGCTGTTTTCCGGGATCTTCGCCCCATATGCCGGCTGATATGCGCACAGCTCCACATAATCCCCGAAAAAATCGCTTCTGTTCCCGGGCGCACCGCGCCGGATCTGCAGCTTTTCGGCCATGACATTCAGAATGGTCGATTTGCCGCTGCCGTTCCCGCCATAAAAAACAGTGACCGGCTCAAACTCCAGTACCGGCAGTTCCCGGTATCGGAACACGCCGAAGGGATATTTCGTGGTGTAGCACGTGCGGCGCGTCTTCGGAGTTCCGCCGGCAAAGTATCCCTCTTCGTCCCAGCGCTGCGGCAGGCTGAATTTTTCCAGATACAGCATGGCTTATCCCCCAATCCTCACGGCAGACGGCGCAGTTTCCCGCATTTTCACCGCCGGGGCCGGACCCCGCCGCATCCGCACAGAAACGAAAAAACGCGCCGCAAGCGGCAATCCGCTTGCGGCGCGCTGGAGCTGGTAATGTGACTCGAACACACGACCTGCTGATTACGAATCAGCTGCTCTACCGGCTGAGCTATACCAGCACCTGTACCCTGCTGAACGGGGAAAATCCCGCCGCAGTGCGTAGATAACTATACCACATTCCGTTTTTTCCGTCAACTGTAAAAGTTTAAAAACGGAAAATACATTTTGTATAGCTCCGCTTTCAGTATTCATCCGAATTCGAAATTATTCATCCCCGTACGCAGACTTCCGAACGGTTATTTTGCCGGCTTTCCGGGAATTTGCGGAGAATCTGTCGAAATTCAAAACCTTTTGCAGCGGCTGTTTTTTACCGGAACAGCACATCGAGTTTACGTAACTGTCAACCGGAATGTGTTTCTACAGATAGTTATTCACATTCTCCACACGGTTTTCCACATTTCTGTGGAGAATCAGCGCCGTCGCGTGGAAAAATCTGCCGCAAAACCGGTTTTTGCCTGTATTTTTTGATTTATGCCGGCGGGCGGAGTTGAAAACCGGTGTAAAATTTCACACATTCCCATGTTGACATAATTCTGTTATGCATAATTTATGCTTCCAGTGCATCCAGCTCCATGGTCGCGTAGGCATTCAGGTCACTGCCGGCCGTCACGCCGCTGATCAGTTCATAATAGCCCTGGCAGCCGATCATGGCCGCATTGTCCCCGCACAGGCTCAGAGGCGGGATGAACAGCTGCTTCCCGGCCGCTTTGGCTGCGGCTTCAAAGTCAGCGCGGATGCGCTTATTGGCCGCCACGCCCCCGGCCACCACAATTCTGTCATATCCCAGGGCAGTGACCGCGCGCATGGCCCTGGGCACCAGCGTATCGCTGACCGCGGCGGCAAACGAGGCCGCAAGTCCCGGCCGGTCCAGTTCCTCGCCCGTCTGCTGCGCATGATGGGCCAGATTGACCACCGCCGTTTTCAGGCCGGAGAAGGACATATCATACGGATTGCCGTCCACATGCGCCCGCGGGAGCTTGTAGGCCGTGTCGCTGCCGCCCTCGGCCAGGTCCTGCATGGGCTTTCCGCCGGGATACGGCAGTCCCAGCACACGGGCCGCCTTGTCAAAGCACTCGCCGGCGGCGTCGTCCCGCGTCGCGCCGATGACGTGCATATCCGTGTAGCCCCGCACATCCACAATCATGGTGTTGCCGCCGGAAATGGCCAGGCATACAAACGGCGGCTCCAGCTCCGGATAGGCGATGTAATTGGCTGCGATGTGGCCGCGCACATGGTGTACCGGGATCAGCGGCACCCCCAGCGCCATGGCGGCGCCCTTGGCGAAGTTCAGTCCCACCAGAAGCGCGCCGATCAGGCCGGGCGCATATGTGACAGCCACGGCGTCAATATCGCTTTTGGAGATGCCGGCCTGGCAGACCGCGCTGTCCGTCAGACGGCTGATCACCGTAATATGATTGCGCGAGGCGATCTCAGGCACCACGCCGCCGTACAGGGCATGCATGTCCGCCTGGGAGAAGACAACATTGGATAAAACCTCCCGGCCGTTGCGGACAACAGCGGCAGCCGTTTCATCGCAGGAGGATTCAATGGCAAGGATCAGCATAATATCACAGGCTCCGTTTCATCAGGATTGCGTCCTCTGCAGGACGCGTATAGTAATTCTTCCGCCGGCCGCAGGGCGTAAATCCGTTGGCGGCATACAGGGCGATGGCCGGCGCGTTGGACGCGCGCACCTCCAGAAACACCGTGTCCGTGCCCCGCTCAGCCAGTCCGCGCAGCACGGCGTTCAAAAGGGCGGCCCCCAGCCCCTGCCTGCGGCACCCGGGCGACACGGCAATGTCCAGCAGCTCTCCCTCCGGCGCAAGACATCTGGCCGCCGCAAACCCGGAGACTGCGCCGCTTTCTCCGGCAATCAGAAAGACGCTGTCCGGATTTTCCAGCTCGGCCTCAAAGCCGGACAGCGGCCACGGATCGGGAAAGCACAGCCCGGCGAGCGCCGCGCAGGCAGCCGCGTCTTCCGGCCCTGCAGGCCGGATCCGTACCCCGGCGCTCATTTGGCGTCATACCATGTCCGGCCGCTGCCGGCCTCCGCCGTCAGCGGTACGGACAGCTCCGCCGCCCGTTCCATTTCTTCACACAGAAGCTGCTTCACGGTCTCTGCCTCTTCAGGCGGACATTCGGCGATCAGTTCGTCGTGCACCTGCAGAAGAAGCCGGGCCTGGAGCTTTTCCTCCCGCAGACGCCTGTCCGCGCGGATCATGGCGATTTTCATGATGTCCGCCGCCGTCCCCTGTACCGGCATGTTCAGCGCCACCCGCTCGCCGAAGGAACGGATATTGTAATTTGAGGACTGCAGTTCCGGCAGGCTCCGCCGCCGTCCGTACAGCGTGGAGACATAGCCGTCCGCCCTGGCCCGCTCCACCACAGCGTGCATATAGTCCCGAACGCCGTGGTACCTGGCCAGATAGCTGTCCATATACTGCCCGGCCTCCGCCACCGAAACGCCGATGTCCTGGGCCAGGGAGAATTTTGAAATTCCGTATACAATGCCGAAGTTTACCGCCTTCGCGCGGCTGCGCTGGAGGCCGGTTACCTGGTCAAAGGGAACGTCGAACACCTGAGACGCTGTCACCCGGTGGATATCCTCGCCGTCAACAAACGCCTGACGCATGGTCTCGTCTCCTGAAATGTGCGCCAGCAGCCGCAGCTCAATCTGGCTGTAATCCGCATCCACCAGCGTCCAGCCCGCCCGGGCCGTGAACATTTTCCGGATCTCGCCGCCCAGCGCCCGCCGGACAGGGATATTCTGCAGATTCGGCTCCGTGGAGGAGAGCCGGCCGGTCGCCGTCACGGTCATCTGGAACGTGGTGTGGATCCGTCCGTCCGGGCCGATAAACCGCTGCAGTCCGTCGGCATATGTGCTGCGCAGCTTTGAAAGCTCCCGGTACTCCAGAATCAGCCCGATGACCGGGTGTTTGGGCCGCAGCTTTTCCAGCACGTCCACGTTGGTGCTGTATCCGGTTTTCGTCTTTTTCGGCGCAGGCAGCATCAGCTTTTCAAAGAGCACCGCGCCCAGCTGCTTCGGCGAATTCACATTGAATTCCATGCCGGCATAGTCGTAAATCTGCTGCTGCAGCTCCTTTTCCCGGATATTCAGAACTTTTCCGAACTCCTCCAGCGCCTGCCGGTCCACCAGAAAACCCGTCTGTTCCATACGGGCCAGAACAGGACACAGCGGCAGTTCAATTTCCTGCAGCAGAGCCGTCATACCCAGCGCGCCAAGCTTCGGCGCAAGGACGTCTTCCAGCGCAAGGATCGCCTGAGCCTCAGCGCACAGCGCCTGTCCCGGATCCTCCTGCACGTCCAGAATGGACATCTGTCCGTCCGCATCCTCTTCCTTCAGAGCCCGGCCCAGATACCGCCGGCTCAGAAAATCAAGCCCGTAGGCGCTGTCCGTCGGCTCCAGAAGATAGGCAGCCAGCGCCGTGTCAAAATTCCAGCTGTCCATACCGCCAAGCTCCGGCGGCAGGCGGCGCAGCAAATCCTTGACCTCGTGGCCGGCCTTGGACACCGCGGCGGAAAAAACGGTCCGCAGCGCGTTGTCATAATCCGGGGTTTCCTCCCGGCACAGCAAGTATGTCCTGCCCGGCAGGGCAGCCGCCAGACGGGAGAACTCCGCATCCGGCCGGATGGCCGCTGACGGCGCCTCCCGCAGCGCCGCCAGCGCCGCGGCACATGTTTTTTCATCCGTCACGCGCACAATTTCCGCCTGCGGCACAGGTGCCGACGCAGGCGCTTGCGTCTTTTCCGGGCGGTGCAGTCCGAAGCGCTCCGTCAGCCGGGCGAATTCCAGGCGCTGGAACAGCGCATAGAGCCTGTCGTTGTCCACCGGCTGCACCCGGTCCCGCTCCGGATCAAAATCAATGGGCGCCGTGCGGCAGATGGTGGCCAGCTCATAGCTCATCCGCGCGTCATCCGCCCCGGCGGCAAGCTTTTTCCGCAGGGAATCCCTGATCTCCAGCGTATCCAGATCCCGGTAGATCGCCTCCAGCGAGCCGAAACGGCGCACAAGCTCCAGCGCGGTTTTCTCGCCCACGCCGGCCACACCGGGAATGTTGTCGGAGCTGTCGCCCATCAGCGCCTTCAGGTCCACGATTTTCTCCGGCGCAAAGCCGTATTCCGCCTCAAACACCGGCACGGTATAGTCCACCGTCTCCGTCTGTCCCATGCGGCTTTTCACATGTTTGACCCGGGTGGTGCCGGAAATCAGCTGAAAGCTGTCCTTGTCTCCGGTGACAATCACGCATTCCCAGCCTTTATCCGCGCAGACGGCGCTCATGGTGCCGATCAGGTCATCCGCCTCGTAGCCCTCCAGCTCGCACCGGCGCACATTCATGGCGTCCAGCACATCCTTCAGAAGCGGAATCTGCATACGCAGCTCCTCCGGCATGGGCTTGCGCTGCGCTTTGTACTGCGCATACTGTTTATGCCGGAAAGTGGGCGCCTTCAGGTCAAAGGCCACACAGACGCTGTCCGGCTTTTCCTCGTCCATCAGCTTTCTGAAAATGTTCAGAAAACCAAAGACGGCGTTTGTATAGACGCCGTCTTTCGTTGACAGAAGTCGAACGCCGTAAAACGCCCGGTTGATGATGCTGTTGCCGTCCAATGCCATAAATTTCACGGTCTGTTCACCCCTTGTCGGTGAATTTTGCCCGCAGGCGGGCAATGGTTTCCTCCGTCACGCCGGCTGCTCTGACATAGCCTTCCACGCCGCCCCAGCGGCTGCGCAGATTGGCCAGATACTTCTGCATATTCTCCGGCGGCGTACGGAAAAAGCCGTCGGTCATATCCGGTCCCGTCCGGCCGGGCCTGAACCGGAAGCGCATGGTCTGATAAACCGGCATCAGGTAAATCTGGGAAACCGTGTAGTCCGCGATGATGTCCTCCTCCGCCACGCCGGCCAGTCCCAGCAGCAGCGCGGCGAAAATACCCGCCCGGTCCTTGCCGGTGAAGCAGTGAAACAGCACCGCGCCGTCGCTCTCGGCGGCCAGCGTCAGTCCCTCGCGCACCCAATCCATGCCGGGCTCTGTCATTTCCACGTAAATATCGCCCCAGTCCACCGTCTCCGGCAGCGCCCGCAGCATGGCCGCGGCGTCCGTCTGGCGGCCGGTCTCCGCCGTGTCGTTCAAAAGCGGCAGGTTCCTGTATTCCGCCCAGTCCACAGACGAAAAATCCGAGGGCAGCAGCGCCGTCTCCGACGGGGCACGGAAATCCAGCGACAGGCGGATCCCATAGCGGCGCAGATAATCCATATCCTCCGCCGACAAGCCGCAGGGGCGGGCGCAGCGCACAAAGACGCCGAATTTCGTCCGTCCGCCGCCGGCCACAGGCCAGCCGCCCAGGTCGCGGGCATTATACAATGTGGTCACCGGCAGCCGCCGGCTGAACCGGTTCACACTTTTTTCCATTGAACACCCTGCTTCGTATCCAGAAGCTGGATTCCCATCTCCTTCAGTTCATCGCGGATCCGGTCGGCCTCCGCCCAGTTTTTCGCCGCTCTGGCCTCCTGCCGGGCCTGAATCAGCGCGTTGACCTTCTCTTCCAGGCCGTCGTCCTCCGCCTTTTCCGGCTTATAGGGCACGCCCATCACGCCGGTCAGTTCATCAAAAATACCCAGGCACGCTTTGGCCAGCGCCTTGGTGGGCGTTCCGGCGACTGCGGAGTTGATATCCCGCACCATCTCAAAAATGGCGGACATGCCGTCAGCCGTGTTGAAATCGTCGTCCATGGCGGCAATGAATTTCTCCCGGTATTTGCCGAGACCGTCGAAAGCAGCCTTCTCCTCTGCGGTCATCTCTCCGTCTGCGCCGCTGCCGGTCAGGAACATCAGGTTCTCCCGGGCGGTGGTCAGGCGTTCCAGCGCGGCTCTGGCCTGCATGAGGATTTCGCCGGAATAGTTCAGCGGGCTGCGGTAATGGCTCATCAGCATGAACATGCGGATTGTGCCGTAGCCGTATGCGTCAGCCGCCTCGCGCACGGTGAAGAAATTGCCCAGAGACTTGCTCATTTTTTTATTGTCAATGCTGATAAAGCCGTTGTGCAGCCAGTAATTGACAAATTTGCAGCCGTTGGCCGCCTCGGACTGGGCGATCTCATTCTCATGATGGGGGAACGCCAGATCTGCGCCGCCGCAGTGGATGTCGATGGTCTTGCCCAGATACCGGTTGGACATGGCCGAGCACTCAATGTGCCAGCCCGGCCGGCCTTTGCCCCAGGGTGAATCCCACGCGGGCTCGCCGGGTTTTGCAGCCTTCCACAGCGCAAAATCCATAGGATTTTCCTTGACGTCATTGACGTCAATCCGGGCGCCGGCCTGCAGCTCCTCCAGGGGCTGGTGCGAAAGCTTGCCGTATCCCTCAAATTTCAGCGTGCGGTAATACACGTCGCCGTTGGACGCGGCGTAAGCGTAGCCTTTGTCAATCAGTGTGGAGACAATTTCGATGATCTGTTCGATGTTCTCCGTGGCCTTGGGGTGAACGGTGGCCGGGCGGACGCCCAGTCCCTGCGCGTCGGTAAAGTATTCGTCAATATACTTTTTCGCCACCGCATCGGCGGAGATGCCCTCTTCATTGGCGCGCTTGATGATCTTGTCGTCCACATCTGTAAAATTCTGGACAAATGTCACATCATAACCCCGGTACTCGAAGTAACGGCGCAGAACGTCAAACATAATGATCGGCCGCGCGTTTCCCACATGGATATAATTATACACCGTGGGGCCGCAGGCATACATTTTGACCTTTCCCGGCTCCAGCGGAACAAATTCCTCTTTCTGCATGGTCATGGAATTATACAGTTTCATAATTTTCCCTCCGTCGCCCGTCCGTCCGGCCCGGGCGTTTTTTGCATTGATCAAGATTTGTCATTGGTCTATTGCTGCTCCCCGTAAAGCTCGCCGTCCATAATTCCGGTCAGCAGAACCTGCACGAACGCGCCGGGCTGCGCGTCGCCCGAAAACAGGATCCGCCCGTCAATATCCGGCGACTCGGCATAACTCCGGCCCCAGAGGCAGCCGGTCTCCGCATCTTCTCCGCAGCAGAGCACCGTTTCCGTTGTTCCAAGCCGGCGCTCGTCAAAGGCCTGCATGACCTGTTCCTGAATCTCGCCGATCAGCGCGGCGCGGCGCTGCGCCGTCTCCTCATCCGCCCGGGGCATGGAACAGGCCGCCGTCCCCTCCTCCGGCGAATAGGGAAACACACCGGCGCGCTCGATCTGCGCCTGGCGCAGGAATTCACACAGCTCCTCGAACTCCGCCTCGCCCTCGCCGGGCAGGCCGGCAATCAGGCTGGTGCGCAGCACAAGCCCCGGGATCCGCTCCCGCAGCTTTTTGAACAGCGCCCGGATTTCATCGCCCGTTCCCCGGCGGTTCATCAGCTTCAGTACCTTGTCGCTGATGTGCTGAATCGGCAGGTCCAGATACTTCAGGATTTTCGGCTCACGGGCAATCACATCAATCAGACTGTCGTCCGTCTCGTCCGGATACAGATAGTGCAGCCGGATCCAGCGGATGCCGTCCACCCGGCAAAGCTCTTCCAGCAGCGTGTCCAGGCTTCTGCGGCCGTACAGATCCAGCCCGTAGCGGGTGATGTCCTGTGCAATCACAATCAGCTCCTGAACGCCGCTGGCCGCCAGAGCCCTGGCCTCCGCCAACACATCCTCCATGGGTCTTGACCGGAAGCGGCCGCGGATTTTGGGAATAATACAGTAGGAACAGCAGTTGTCGCAGCCCTCGGCAATCCGGAGGTAGCCCCAGGCGGGGCCTGTGGAAATCACGCGGCCCAGTTCTTCCACGGGGCCGTTTTTATCCCCATAACAGCTGTATGCGCCGTCTTCCATCACGGCACATACGGCCTGCACAATATCGCCGTAATTGGCCACGCCCATCATGCCGTCAATCTCCGGCATTTCCTTCTGCAGCTCCTGCCGGTACCGCTCCGAAAGGCAGCCGGTCACGATGATTTTTTTCAGGCTTCCGGCTTTTTTCAGCTCGCCCAGACGCAGGATGTTTTCAATGGCCTCCATCTTGGCGCTGTCGATAAAGCCGCAGGTGTTGACAATGCCCACCTCCGCCTCTTCCGGCGTGGGGACAATTTCCATTCCCGCCTCATCCAGCAGGTAGAGCATCTGCTCACTGTTCACAAGGTTTTTGGCGCAGCCCAGAGAGATCAGCGCCACTTTATAATTCTTCATATGCATCCAACTCAAATTCGTAACGCCCGAGAGCGTCCTTGATTTCACTCCAGCTGAAACCGCGGCGCAGCAGCATATCCGTCAGCTTTTTGATGCGCTTCCGGTCGTCCCGGCTGACGCCCCGCAGCCTCGCCGCAACAAGTTCGTCCAGCTTTTCGCTCTGTACGGGCATGTTTTCAAAGGCCTCGTCCCACAGCTCCCGGCTGATTCCGCGGCGGCTCAGTTCCTCGCGGATGCGGCCGCGGCCGTAGCCGGCGGCTGCATAATGGCGCACCACCATCCCGGCATATTCCCGGTCGTTCACCGCGCCGATCCGCTCCATCCAGTCCACCGCTTCGGCAGCGCTCTGCTGCTCCACACCCTTGTCCGCCAGTTTGCGCTCCAGCTCCCGGCGGGACATGGCACGGCTGCCTGCAATGCGCAGGGCCTTCTGCCTGGCCGTATAGCTGCCGGACGCCGCGTGAAGCGCGGCCAGCTCCGCCTCATCCAGATCCCGCCCCGTATAGAGGCTGAAATCCGCAATCAGCGCCGTGCTGACCTGCAGTGTTTCGCCGTTTTCAAGCTGACAGTACCAGCGTTCCGCCACATGCCGGGACGCCGTCATTTTGACAACTTTCATTCCGCCGCCCTGACTCCGGCTCAGTCCTCAAAATCCTCGGCGCTGATATCCACCGCCCGTCCTGCCGCTTTGGCCGCGATCTTCGCCTGCGGCGACATGAGCTTGAACGCATTTTTGCGGATATCGGCCTCCAGTTTGTCCGCGATTTCCGGATTGTCCTTCAGGTATTTTTTCACATTGTCGCGGCCCTGCAGGCGCGTCTCCCCGATGGTGAACCACGCACCGCCCTTCTCGATCAGATCCAGCTTGACGCCCAGGTCCACAAGCTCGCCGGTTCTGGAAATTCCTTCGCCGTACATAATATCAAATTCAGCCTCTTTAAACGGCGGCGCCACCTTGTTCTTTACAATCTTGGCCCGGGTCCGGTTGCCGACCACTTCGCTGCCGTTTTTCAGCGCCTCAACCCGGCGCACGTCGATGCGCACGCTGGAGAAATATTTCAGCGCACGGCCGCCCGGCGTTGTTTCCGGGTTGCCGTACATCACGCCGATTTTTTCACGCAGCTGGTTGATAAAGACCACGATACAGTTGGTTTTGGAGATGGAGCCGGCCAGCTTGCGCAGCGCCTGGCTCATCAGACGGGCAATGACGCCCACGCTGGAATCACCGATCTCGCCCTCAATTTCACTTCTGGGCACCAGTGCCGCCACCGAGTCCACAACGACAACATCCACCGCGCCGGAACGGACCAGCGTCTCCGTGATGCTCAGCGCGTCCTCGCCGGTATCCGGCTGGGAGATCAGCAGATTTTCAATGTCAATGCCAATGGCCCGGGCATATGCCGGCTCCAGCGCATGCTCCGCGTCAATAAACGCCACTTCGCCGCCCAGCTTCTGGGCAGAGGCGATGATGTGCAGCGCCAGCGTGGTCTTACCGGACGACTCCGGCCCGTAAATCTCAACGATGCGTCCCTTCGGTACGCCGCCGATGCCCAGCGCCAGGTCCAGCGACAACGAGCCGGTGGGAATCGCCTCCACATTCACCGCCAGGTTATCGCCCAGGCGCATGATGGACCCCTTGCCATAGCTCTTTTCAATCTGTGAGATTGCCGTTTCCAGCGCGCGCTTCTTGTCGCCGGCGCGGCTTGGGCTTTCTGTCTTAACCTTCTCTGCCATTTTCCTCTCCTCCTGTCGTAATGCCGGCAACGACCCGATCGATGCCCTGCGTATCCTGGTATACGGTTACGGCCCGATAGCCGTTTTTGCGCAGTATCTCTGCCACATCCTGTCCCTGGCCGATGCCGCACTCATATAAAAGCGCGCCGCCGGGCTTCAGCACAGAACTCCACTTTTCCGTCACTGCCCTGTAAAATTCCAGGCCGTCGCCGCCGCCGTCCAGCGCCGTTACCGGCTCGTACTCTCGGACGGAGCGGTCCAGCTTCTTCAGATCCGCTGTAGGTATGTACGGCGGATTGCACACAATCATGTCAAACCGCCCGATCAGCATCGGCGGCGCCTGCAGCGCGTCCGTCTCCGTGTAGGAAGCGAAGCGCGTCAGCCCGCTGCGCATCAGATTTGACCGGCAGACGGCCATGGCCTTGGGGGAATTGTCGATAAAAACCATCCGGGTGCCGGGAACGTTCGCCGCCACGGCAATTCCCACGCAGCCGCTGCCGCAGCACAGGTCCATCACCCGGGAGCCGCCGCCGCGGCCGGAAAGCAGCGCAATCGCTTTTTCGGCCAGAAGCTCCGTATCTGTGCGGGGAATCAGCACATCGGGCGTTACGTTGATCGGAAGCCCGTAAAACTCCCATTCGCCTGTAATATAAGCCACCGGTTCGTCATCCAGCCGGCGGCGGATCATGTCATCCACCGTTTCCGCATATCCGGTGCCCACGTAGAGATTCGCGTCCCGCAGGAATTCCTCACGGGTTTTTCCTGCGGCCTTTTCCGCAATCAGCCGTGCCTCCAGCGCAAAGGCCTCAATGCCGGCGGCCTTCAGCTTCTTCCGCGCCGCAAAATAAACCTCATTATACGTCTTCAGCGGCTTGCTGCCTGTTACCATCTGTCCTCGCCTTTCGTCTCCGGCAGCACGGGCTTCAGCGCGGCGATGGCCACTTCCAGCATGGAAACATCCGGCTCGGCCGTGGTCAGCCGCTGCAGCGCCTTGCCCGGCGCCGAAATTACTTTTGTAAACCAGTTGTCATGGCGGCCGGCATATTTGATCAGCTCATAGCTCAGACCGATGACCACCGGCAGAAGCAGAATCCGCACGCCCATGCGCACAAGCACGGTCACCGCCTTGTTCCAGCCCTCGCCGGGGATCCGCACCAGGGAAAAGACCAGGATGCTGATCAGCATCACAAGAATCATGAAGCTGGTGCCGCAGCGGGGATGGCAGCGCGGCTGCTTCCCGGCGTTTTCCGGCGTCAGCTCCAGCCCGGCCTCATAGCAGAAGATGGTCTTGTGCTCAGCCCCGTGGTACATCCACACCCGCCGGATATCCTTCATGCGGGAAACAAGCCAGATGTATGCGATAAAAATCACCATGCGGATTACGCCTTCCACCAGATTGTACCAGATCCCGTTGCCCAGCACCGGGTCGAGCAGGGAGGCGAGAAATGTGGGCAGCATGAAAAACAGCACCACAGCAAGGCCGACGCCCAGCACCACCGCAAGACCGATAATCAGCTTTTCAGCCGTTTCACTTGAAAAATGCTCCTCAATCCACTTGTCCAGCTTGCTCGGCTCCTCCTGCTCCTCCTCCGGCATAAACTGCGCCGAATAGGTCAGCGCCTTGACGCCGTTGACCATGGATGCGAGCAGGTTCACCGTCCCGCGGATAATGGGCCACTTGAGAATCGGGTGTCTGTCACCCGTCAGCTTCAGGTCCTCTGTCCGGACCTCAATTTCACCGTCCGGTTTGCGCACGGCGATGGCCTGCTTTTTTGGCCCGCGCATCATAATGCCTTCAATCAGCGCCTGGCCGCCGATGGATGTACGGAAGGTTTCTTCCGTCTTTTTTGTTGCCATAAGCTTTGCTTCTCCTTATTTGGTCTCGGGCAGCGGCAGGCGCACCTCTGCAATCAGGCCGCCGTCAGGTGCGTTGCGCAGAACAAGCGCGCCGCCGTGGTATTTGACGATTTCGTCGCACACCGCAAGGCCGATTCCGCTGCCGCGTTCCTTGCTTTTGCCCTTGTAAAATTTCTCTTTTACCTTTTCCAGCTCGTCTTCCGGGATACCCGGTCCGTAGTCACGGATGCTGATCACAAGATCTGACTCGCTGCATGTCAGCGAAACAACAATCCGCTTGCCTGCACGCCCATATTTGGCGGCGTTGTCCATCAGATTCAGGAACACCTGGCGCAGCCGCGCACCGTCGCCGCTGATCAGCGGAAGGTCCCCGTCATAGGGCACATATTCCACCATGATGTCTTCCTGCCGCAGCAGCTCTCCATAGCCGACGATGGCATCCTCCAGCTCCGCCCCCACGTCCAGCGGCTCCACATTCAGTGTAAACCGGCCGTCCTGCATCCGGGTAAAATCCAGCAGCTCCTCCACCATTTTGGTCAGGCGCTGGGATTCCTTCAGCATGATGGATACGCCCCGCCTGGCGTCGCTGTCCAGCCCCGGGTCATAACTCAGCGTCTCCGCCCAGCCGGTAATGGCCGTCAGCGGCGTGCGCAGTTCATGGGACACCGAGGAGATGAACTCCGTCTGCGTGCGCTCCGCCTGGCTGATTTTCAGGCTCATCTCATTGATGGCATCCACCAGCTCCGCGATTTCATCCTTGTACTTATAGTCCTTCGGAATCTGAACACCGTAGCTCCCCTCGGCGATTCTTTGTGCAGTGCTGGTCATATCCCGCACCGGGCGCACGACAGAATTCAGAAAGAACATGTTGGTCAGCACGATCAACAGCATCAGAACCACGCCGCCGGCGCCGACAGTCATGGAATTGACCATCACCTCGTGGTCCACCAGCCGCAGGCTTGTCGCATAACGCATGATGCCGATAACGTCGCCGGTTGTATAAATCATCGGCGCAGAGACAGACACGATCCGTTCTCCGGTATTCCGGTCCCGCCCCTGCCAGACGGAGATCTCGCCGCGGTTCAGGGCCAGTTCCACGTCCGGCGTGCCCGGCGCCGTGCCGGCGGGCGTGGAGTACGAGGAGACCACAACTTTGCCGGAGGTATTGATAAACTGCAGCTCGATGGTATCCGCATCTTCAAAATCGGTAGCATACTGATAGGCGCTGTCATAATATTCGGCGTATGTTTTCGTGATGTACGCCGCGAAAAAATCTGTGGCGGTCTGGGCCTTGGTCTCCAGCCCGTTCTGAACGCTCGTGTAATAATACCCGTAGATGGAAACGGCAAAAACCGATACGAACAAGACGATGATAATGGCAAATACAAATATATTGCTGAACATCCAGCGGCGTGTAATCCCGTTGAGCAGCCGGCCGTCTTTGTCCGGCATCTTCAGCAGCCGCCTGGCGCCGGCCTTTATATCCGTCCCGATGTGCCGCATCCGGTTTTTCCCTCCTTTCCACAGGCTTGCTCCTGCGTTTAAAAGCCCCACTTATAGCCGTAACCCCAGATTGTGGTAATGTAAGTGGGATTCGTGGAATCGTCCTCAATTTTTATGCGCAGGCGGCGGATATTGACATCCACAATTTTCAGCTCGCCGAAATAATCCCTGCCCCATACGGCGTTCAGAATATCCTCACGGCTCATGGCCTTGCCGGGATTGTCCATAAAGAGCTTCATAATCGAATACTCCACCTGCGTGAGCTTGATGCGCTGGCCGTTTTTTTCCAGCGTGCGGTTGCGCACGTTCAGCTTGAAGGGACCCTGCCGGATCTCAACCGCCTCCGCCGCGCTGTCCCCGCCCACACGGCGGTACAGGGCGTCAATCCGCGCTGTCAGCTCGCTGGGCGAAAAGGGTTTGGTCACATAGTCGTCCGCCCCAGTCATCAGGCCGGTCACCTTATCCATCTCCTGGGTGCGGGCCGTCAGCATAATGATGCCCATATTGCTGTCTGTGGCACGGATCCGGCGGCAGACCTCAAAGCCGTCGATATCGGGCAGCATAATGTCCAGAAGCGCCACCTTAATGTCCGGGTGTTGCCGGATCTGTTCCAGCGCCTGAGCGCCGGTGGCCGCCTCTATCGGCTCATAGCCGGAACGTTTCAGGTTGATCACAACAAAGCTGCGGATGCTGGCTTCATCTTCAAGCACAAGAACTTTTTTCATTTTCTCCTCCTGTTCCCTCTCCGGTATCGGATTTCCGTCAGTGCGTCTCTCCGCTCATCCATTCCGAATAGATAATTTTAAAGTTTTCCTTCACCATGGCCTCGCTCAGCTCCACCGGCGCATGGTCGGTCAGAATCTGCGCGGCATAGACTGTATTCTTTGTTGTCTGCAGGACAAAGTATCCTTCGCTCTCCGCGCGCTCGTCGGCCGTATCCCCGGTCAGCGTGTAAATGGTCAGAAAATCGCTGCCCACCTGCTGTGTGGCGCCGTCATATTCAGAGAAAATCACCATGCGCGCGCCGGTGCTGCTGTCCTCCCGGCGGACGGCGACCTTGCCTTCCCAGCTGTCCGGCATGCTCAGATACCAGCCGTCCGTGTTGTTGTGGTACGTGACCAGGACCCGTACACGGCGGCCGGTAGACAGGTAATCATACCACTCAATGGCCCAGAAACTGGTGTTCGCTCCCCAGATGGTGGAATCCGTACCGGATACGGACGGCATCTGTACCGGTTTCGGCACCTCCAGCACGCCGTCGGCATTCATATCGCGGCAGTAGACCGAATAGCTGCGGATTGTCTCCGCACTGACGCCGGCGTTTGTATCCAGCGTGATGTTCTGCAGCGTTCCCTGCCGGTAGATGAAGATATCGGTCACAATATTTGTGGCGTCAATGGCGCTCTCAAGGCAGACGCTGGGCGTCCCGTCGCGCAAAGCGCCGGTGCGCACATGGGAAAGCGCTTCAACGCCGTCTGACATGCGGCCGACGCAGCTGGCCAGCTCACCGTCCGCACGCAGCGCGTACAGCTCCACCTCGCCGGAAAGTTCCGACGATGACAGACGGACAACCACCAGATCCATCCACCCGTCGGCATTCATATCGCTGACTGTATAATCCGTGTAGTCCGTATTCAGCATGACTGTCGGCCTGTAATCCATGATGGAATAGGCGGTCAGCATTTTCAGCTCGGAACTGATCTGCCAGCCCACCAGAAATTCGCTGACGCCGTCCCCGTTCATATCTGTATAGCTGATGCTCTCAAACCGGGTTCCCGTTCCCTCGATCACACAGGCCTGATAATAAGTGTCGTCCTGACACTCGAAAACATAAATCTTCAGCGGATTTTCCTCGCCCAGGCAGTTGAAAAACGCGATGGCTTCATTGACCCCGTCGCCGTCAATGTCCTGCAGCTGCACAGCCTGCCGGTTGGAACCGGAAATCGGCGCGCTGTATCCGGCGCCGCTTTGAAGCACGCGGTTCAGCTGTTCCTGCAGCACCACGTATTCCTCGCTCAGCGCCGGCAGGCAGTAAAGCTCCTCCGCCGATTTGGTCACACAGCCGGACAGTGCCGTTATCAAAATCAGGGCGGCCAGAAGCATGGCCGCTGCGCGCAGCTTGGATTTCATCCGGCCGCACCTCCTTGCTTCACATCTGGATACAGTTCGCGCAATATACCTATAATATTCTACCACAAACGCCATTGCTTGTGTAGCCCCGGTCATTAAAATTTTACACCTGTATGGATTTGCCCTTGCATTTGACGGTAAAATTCGCTATAATCGGAACCGTCCACGGTTCGGCCGGGACATTCTGCAGCCGCACGCCGGTGTGATGGAATTGGTAGACGTAGTGGACTCAAAATCCACCGCTGGCAACAGCGTACCGGTTCGAGTCCGGTCACCGGCACCAGCTCGTCGCAAGCGTCATATCGCTTGCGACGAGCCATTTTATTTCATACATGGCTCATCGCGCACTCATTTTGCTGCTCCTCGCTTTCGGCCGCGATTCGCTTCGCTGGATTCGCGGCCGAGTGACGGGGGCGGCGCAAAATAGTATTTTTATCGCATCGGTACACGTCGGAGCAAGCTCTATATCGCTTGCTCCGACTTTTTTTCAAAAAGTCTGAGCGCGCTCATGCCGCTGCTCCTCCTCTCCAAACCGAA
>JAEDDG010000041.1 GCA_016293865.1 Oscillospiraceae bacterium
AAGAAGTACAATCTGGACGCCATCCATGACACCGTCCACGAGATGGCCCGCGACGAGGCGAGACACGGCAAGGCTTTCGCCGGCCTGCTGAAGAGATATTTCTAATCAACGGCATACAGCAGGCAGAGTCATTCTCTGCCTGCTGTTTTTGTTGCTCAAAAAACAGATACAGAGCGGAGGGCTATGGCAAAGCGTATCCTGATTGTCGATGACGCCGCATTCATGCGCATGATGATCGGCCTGATTTCCGTCATCAGGGACAAAAACTGATGTGAAGTCCGGCAGGGCGGCATTTTGCAGGCCGGACGGCCTGCCGATTCAGTTCATTTAAGGAGGAAAACCCATGGAATACACAGCGAACGAGGTTATCTGCAAATGCAAGCATGTGACGCTGGCTGATATTGACCGGGCGCTGCATCAGCACACCAGTTTCACGGATGTGGAAAAGGAGTTTGACGAGGTCCAGAAGCTGACCTCCTGCTCCACCGGGTGCGGCGGCTGCCATGACAAAATCATGCGGATTATTTCCGACATCATCAGCGGCTGAAAACTGACCTGTTCCGAAAAGGGAAACCGGATATCCGGCTTCCCTTTTTTGTTGCTCTATTTCTCCATCCCGCGACAGCAGCAGTCTGTCTGCGCCGAAAAACTTCCCACATGTAAAAAAACAGGCTTGCTTATTTTGCAGCACCATGTATAATAGGAGCAAAGAAAATGTTGGCAAGTTTTTTCAATTCGGCTGAGTTCAGCTTCTGTCGGTTTGCCTGACCCGCAGCTCCCACGCCTGCACATTTCTGCATGGCTGCGCAGCGCGCCGGATCTGCGTACAGGAATATAATGTAAAAGGAGATATTGCTATGAGCCAAGTCAACGCTGCTCCCGTCCGCCAGCTCTCCACCAGCAGAGGTCTGCTGAAATTCATCCTTCTGTCCATCATCACCCTGGGCATCTACGGCATCGTCGTCATGACGCAGGTCGGCAACGACATCAATACCATCGCCAGCAGATACGACGGCAAAAAGACCATGCACTACTGCCTTCTGATCTTCCTGATTGCTCCCATCACCCTGGGCATCGGGTCCATCGTCTGGATGCACAAGATCAGCAACCGCATCGGCGCCGAACTGAACCGCCGCGGCCTGAACTACAGCTTCAGCGCCTCCACCTACTGGCTGTGGAACGTGCTTGGTACGCTGATCATCGTCGGCCCGTTTGTCTACCTGCACAAGCTGCTCACCGCCATGAATACGCTGGCCGCCGACTACAACGTCAACGGCTGAACCAAACTTCACAAAAAAGGCCGCCGGGGCATATGCCCCGGCGGTCTTTTCATCCGGACACAGCTGTCCGGTTATTTCGCAATCATGCCGGCAAATTCGAAATCCGGCAGAACGCTCCTGTCCGGCCGCCGCTGCGGCAAAACAGGCGCTGCGGATGCAGCGCCTGCTGATTGTTCTTCTGTACTCAGCCGTAGATGGGGAAGCGCCGGCACAGCTCCTCCACTTCCCTGCGCGTGGCTTCCGCAGTACCCTCAAAGTCTCTGGCCGTATCCGCCACCAGGCGGGCCACGGTCCGCATCTCCTCCTCTTTAAAGCCGCGGGAGGTGACGGCCGGAGTGCCGATGCGCACGCCGGAGGTGACAAACGGACGCTCGGGATCGTTGGGGATTGCATTCTTGTTGGCGGTGATGTACACCTCGTCCAGCCGGCGCTCCAGTTCCTTGCCGGTGATGTGGAAGTTCCGGACGTCCGCCAGCATCAGATGGTTGTCCGTGCCGCCGGAGACAAGCCGGAAGCCGTTTTTCGTCAGTTCCTGCGCCAGAACAGCGGCGTTCTTTACAATCTGCTGCTGATAAGCCCTGAATTCCGGCTGCAGCGCTTCGCCGAGGCAGACGGCCTTGGCGGCGATGATGTGCATCAGCGGGCCGCCCTGGGTGCCCGGGAAGATGGCGGAGTCGATTTTCTTGGCATATTCCTCCTTGCAGAGGATCAGGCCGCCGCGGGGACCGCGCAGCGTTTTGTGCGTGGTGGTGGTCACCACGTCGGCATACGGCACAGGGCTCATGTGCAGCCCGGCCGCAACAAGGCCGGCAATATGCGCCATGTCCACCATCAGGACGGCGCCCACGCTGTCCGCGATTTCACGGAATTTTTTGAAGTCAATGGCGCGGGGATAGGCAGAGGCGCCGGCCACGATCATCTTCGGTCTGCACTGCTGGGCCAGATCGTAGACCGCGTCATAATCCAGCATCTCTGTCTCGTCATTCAGGCCGTAAGGCACAATGTTGAAGTACTTGCCGGAGATGTTCACCGGGCTGCCGTGCGACAGGTGCCCGCCGCAGGCAAGACTCATGCCCATAATGGTGTCGCCCGGCTGGGCAAAGGCAAAGAACGCAGCCAGGTTGGCGTTTGCGCCGGAGTGGGGCTGTACATTGGCGTGTTCAGCACCGAACAGCTCGCAGGCCCGGTCGCGCGCAATATTCTCCACAATATCCACTTTTTCGCAGCCGCCGTAATACCGCTTGCCGGGATAGCCCTCAGCATATTTGTTGGTCAGGCAGGTGCCCATGGCTGCCATGACTGCCTCGCTCACAATGTTCTCAGAGGCAATCAGCTCAATATTCCGTCTCTGTCTTTTCAGTTCGGCCTCAATGGCGTCTCCAATCCGGCTGTCGCATTGCTTGAGATATTCCAACGTCTGATCGTGCATAATTGATCTCCTTCCGGTGCAATGATGAATTTCACGCTTTCATTCCGGCGCTGCATATTGTACATATAAAAGCAAAAGCAAGCCCGCGCGGGCTTGCAGGATAAATAAATTATAACATCAAATCCGTACATGGGCAACAAAATCCGATCATTTTGTCCTGAATCCGTTATTTTTGTCGTTTTGACATTTTGAAGTTTCCCGCGGCCGGGAATTCCGTCACATTGGCCTTTTCCCACAGGCTTTTCCCGGCCGGGACGGATGCGCCGCCGGAAAAAGCGGCGGACGGACATGCTGCGGCGGACAAATGCAGAAAAAGCGGGCCGCTCATTGTGAGCGGCCCGCCGGAAAAGTTTTTTAGAACAGGTTGTCGCCGGTCTCCTTGTCGAACAGGTGCATGAGGTTCGGATGGAAGGAGAAGTGGATGTTGGCGTTCATCTTGATGCCGGACATATCGGCGTTTGCCGTCGGAACAATGATGACGACGTCCACACCGTTGGCGTCGACGTGCAGGTGCATCTCGCTGCCCATCATCTCGCACACGTCAATGCGGGCGGCAATGCCTTCGTCAGACAGGTTGATGTGCGGCGGACGGATGCCCAGAACGATGTCCGTCGGGACATGCTCGCGGGTCTTCAGCGCAGCCTGCTTATCCTCAGGCAGCTCCACACGCATGCCCTGAACTTCTGCATAGTACTTGTCGCCGTCCTTGACGAGCTTCGCATCGTTGAAGAAGTTCATCTGGGGAGAGCCAATGAAGCCGGCCACGAACAGGTTGGAAGGATGATTGAACACTTCCTGCGGCGTGCCGACCTGGTTGATGACGCCGTCCTTCATGATGACGATCCGGTCGCCCAGAGTCATAGCCTCGGTCTGGTCGTGGGTAACATAGATAAAGGTGGTGTTGATGCGCTGACGGAGCTTGATGATCTCAGCACGCATGGCGTTACGGAGCTTGGCGTCCAGGTTGGACAGAGGCTCGTCGAACAGGAAGACGGCGGGGTCACGGACGATTGCACGGCCGATGGCAACACGCTGTCTCTGGCCGCCGGACAGAGCGCTGGGCTTTCTCTGGAGATACTCGGTGATGTCCAGAATCTCGGCAGCTTCCTTTACCTTGCGGTCAATCTCAGCCTTGGGAACCTTCTTCAGCTTCAGGGAGAAGGCCATATTTTCATAAACGGTCATATGGGGGTACAGAGCGTAGTTCTGGAAAACCATGGCGATGTCTCTGGCCTTGGGCGGCAGATCGTTGACGAGCGTATCACCGATGTAGATCTCGCCGTCGCTGATCTCTTCCAGACCGGCCACCATGCGCAGAGTGGTGGATTTACCGCAGCCGGAAGGACCGACCAGAACGATAAACTCCTTGTCCGCGATTTCAAGATTGAAATCCTTAACGGCCACCACGTTCTTGTCATAAACCTTTTTTACATTTCTCAGAGATAATGTTGCCATACACTCCCGACTCTGACTGCCCGGCCTCCGCCGAAACAGTCTCGCAGCCGCCATAGGCGAACCGCATTACGACAGGTCTCCACACTGCCGCACCGCAAGTCGCTGCGGAAATTGAATTCCTCCTTTTCTTCAGACGCATGCGCCGCTATTATGTGGAGTAGCGGCGGTCGCCCGTATTGTGTTTATATTACCATCCCCAGCCCGTCAGTGCAAGGAGTTTTTGCATCATTTTTCAAGTTTTTTCTTGTCGGATTTGATGTTTATTGTGCGATTTGCATATTTTTCAGCCAAATGATTCAACATTTCGCTAAAAACAGTTTTCAATCTCCCGCAGGGCAAAAAAATGTGGCGTCCGGAATGCAGTTGAGGTATAATGATCACAAATTCAGAATATACGAAAGGATTTCCCGATGATCGAACTGATTACCGTCCGCGCGCCGGAAAAGCCCGGGATCATTTCCGCCGTTCTGGCCGCACTGACCGACACCTTCGGCGCGGAAGAGGGGGAGCTTGAGCGCCGGCAGCTGTCCGGTACGGAAGCTGCCGACAACGAGGACGTGCTCTTCACCGCCTGGGAGGACGGGCGGCTTCTGAGCACGATTCACCTGACAGTAAGCCGCGCGCATCCCGGCTTCGGGTGCCTGGGCGGTCTGGTCACGCTGCCGGCTGCCCGCGGGAAGGGCCTGGCCGGCCGGCTGTTCGGGCAGGCCTGCAGCTATTACGACGATCTGGGCGGCGGCACGCTGTTTCTGGGCACCAGCAATCCCATGGCCGCCCGGCTCTATTCGAAATTCGGCTTTACCTTCATTACCGGCACAAACATCATGGTCCGCACATCAGCCGGATCGCTGTTCGACTTTTACAGGGAAGCCTATGCGCCCGGCCAAATCACATACGGGCCTGCGGGCGACTTCTGCCGGGTCCCCATTGTGCCGCTGGCCGCAGCCCGCGGACGCGACATGCTGATGGACACAAACATTGGCCTGATATCCACCGATTATGTGACGCAGGTCTCCTGCACCGGGCTGTATCCGCGCCTGCTGCGCATCATGGCCCGGGGCGGCATCTGGTGCGCGGCCCTGCCCACCGGCGCATTGTGCGCGCTGTGCACGGTACAGGAGCAGGAGGACGGCGCCAGTCTGGACGCGTTTGCCTATCCCGGCTTTGAACATACGCTGCCGCGGCTTATGGAAATGGCCTGCGCCGGGTACCGGAAGCTCACCGCCAGGATTGCGGACTGCGACAGGGAGAAAAAAGCACTGTTTGCGTCCCTCGGCTTTGAAGAGAAAGGCCCCTGTCTGTTCACCTGCCGGGGGCTGCAGATTCCCTGTACCTTAATGACCAGAGAATAATCCGGGCGCTCTGCGCCGGAAAAACCGAGATTACGACTGAAGGAGATGCTTATCATGAAAAACGTATTTGACATGCTCCGGCTGGACGGCAAAACCGCCATCGTCACCGGCGCAAAGGCCGGCCTCGGCTTCGATATGGCCGGCGCACTGGCGGAGGCCGGCGCCAACATCGTGATCACCTCCCGCACACTGGACAAGGCCGAAGCTGCCGTGCAGGAAATGAAGGCCCTGTACCCCGGGATGAACGCCCTGGCGCTGGAGCTGGACCACAACGACTTTGAACAGTGTGAAAAAGCGGCGGCTGCCGTCATGGCGCACTTCGGCGCCATCGACATTCTGGTGAACAACGCGGGCGGCGGCAGCGGCGCTCACGCCGGCGCCTTCTGGGAGCGCGAGCCTGACGATTACATCGGCATCATCCAGAACAACCTGATCGGCGTCATGAACCTCACCCGGGCTGTCTGCCCCTATATGATCCGGCAGGGCCACGGCAAGATCATCAACGTGGGTTCCATCGCCGGCGTTGTGGGCCGCGACAGAGAGCTGTACCACAAGTCGGGTAAAAATGAACAGTCTGCCGGCTATGCCGCCGCCAAGGGCGGCGTGATCGCCGTCACGCGGGATCTGGCCTGCGCGCTGGCTCCGCACAACATCTGCGTCAACTCCATTTCCCCCGGCGGTTTCTACCGGGGCGAGCCTGAAGCGTTTGTCAAGCTCTATTCGGAAATCACGCCGCTGGGCCGCATGGGCAAGGTCGGCGAGGATCTGAAGGGCACCGCGCTTCTTCTGGCTTCCGACGCCGGCAATTACATCACCGGCCAGAACATCGCCGTGGACGGCGGCTTCTCCATCTGCAAATAAGAATAAATGAAAGGGGCGCAGGCGGTATGCCGCCTGCGCCCCTTTTATTTATCCTTTGTATTTTTCATGCTCTGCCGTCCCCGCCGGCACGCGCCGCAGGCAGAAAGTATTCCACCAGCAGATCCACACACGCGCCGTAGGAGGCCATGCCCATTTCCTGCCCGTTGGATTTCAGGTAGGCGTCATACATATTCTCGGAAAGGTTTTCCACGGCGGATTCATAGCCCTGCCAATACGCAATATTGTCCAGCCAGTCCCGCTCCAGCTCCGGAGAGAACTGATCCCGCAGGCGCTGCCAGGCTTCCGGATCCGTGTCGATCATCGCGTTCATGGTATAAATCAGTCCGCCCAGGCAGCCGGCATACACATACTCTGTGACGCCGGAGGCAGTGCAGGCGGCCACAGCCACAAAGTTCGCCTCCTGCTCGGCGGCAATGCCGCTCTGATGCGCCAGCTCGTGCGCAATCACAAACGCAGTTAGGCTCGCCGGTGCGTCCATATTGATGTTGGATTCGCCGGTGAACGGGAAATACACGCCGGTAAAACCTGTGGCGCTCATCACCCTGGAGAAGAACATGGGCTTTGGCGTATAATACGTCACATCCAGACAGTCAAACTCCTGTGCAATGGCGTCGTATATCCGGGGCGCATCGTCAAACAGCGCCTTCCTCTCCTGGCTGCAGCTGAGGTTTTCATCACGCTGAATTTCGCCGGCCAGCACATTCGCCTGTTCCAGGAAATATGCGGCTGCCTCCTCCAGCTCCTCCGGTGCGGCGGCCCGGCCGGTCAGGGACGTCTTGTCCACAAAGCCGGCGCCGTAGTAGTCAAAGCCCCAGAGCCAGCAGTAAACCGACCACAGGCACAGCGCCACCAAAAGCAGGATCAGGACACGCCGCAGCAGAATCCGCCATTTGCGCCGGCCGCGGCAGATCAGCACCACTGAGCGCACCAGAAAGACAACCAGCCACAGGCCGAACAGCACATACAGGACTTCCATAATTGAAAACGGCACGCAGGCGCTTATCCGCGACAAAAACTGTCGGACAGGAAATGCAAAGCCGTCAATCACCTTCTGCGCCGCGCCGGGAATGGTGCGCAGGACAAAATAAACGGCTGCAAGCGCCGCAGGCAGCAGGCACCCCAGGGCCAGCGGCCACAGCGGCCGGTATTCCCCGCCGTGCGCGGGGCCGATCAGCGGGCGTTTAATCATCAGTTCTCTTCCTTTCCGTGTTTCTTCCAGTATATTGAACATCTCCGCGCGATTCAAGACAAAATTCCGTATTTTTTCAGGACCCCCGGCTTTCCGCCTCCGCCGGCATCTTGCAAAGCGGCCGGCAGACGCATATAATCGACATACAACAGCAAGGAGGTCTTCGCAAATGTCACTTGAAAAAGTCAGGGCTTATTTCGCCGCCAACGGCGTGGATACCGGCAGGATCATCGAATTTCCCGTTTCCAGCGCCACTGTTGAACTTGCAGCCGGGGCCGCCGGCGTGATTCCGGCCAGAATCGCAAAAACACTCTCATTCATGACGCCGGATGGCCCGGTTCTGATTGTGGCCGCAGGCGACGCGCGGGTGGACAACAGCGCCTACAAGGCATTTTTTCACTGTAAGGCAAAAATGCTGGGCCGGGACGAGGCGGAGTCCATCATCGGCCACGCGCCCGGCGGCGTCTGTCCCTTCGGCATCAACCCGGGTGTGCGCGTTTATCTGGACGTGTCCCTGCAGCGCTTTCCTACAGTATTCCCCGCCTGCGGCAGCTCAAACAGCGCCATTGAGCTGGACTGCACGACGCTTTTCACGCTGTCCCGGGCTGAGCAGTGGATTGACGTCTGCAAGGACTGGCGCGGCGCACCGGAAGCATGAGACGGTACGGTTCTTTCAGCTTTGAAAGAATATTTTGTGTTTTTTATATTATTTTCTCATTTTTTTAAATTTTCATAAGACACCTTGACAACCATGAATCACAGGTGCTAAATATACTTAAGCGGGAAAACCCGTAAATTTTGATTGAGGTGAATACATTGGCTAAACGTGTTATTGACATTAAGGCTGAGGACAACAAATACCTGCACAAAGACTTCCACGGCGGGATGAACGGCGGCCTCACCTATCTCGGCGAGCAGTACGGCGACTATGCCGTTGACGAGTATCTGGCACGCTTCGCAGAGGTCTTTTATGCGCCTCTGGTTGAAGACATCAAGGCCCGCGGCCTGGTCGCAATGAAGGAAAAAATCGACCACGATTATAATGAAGAAGAAGTTCCCGAAGACTGCCACACCGAACTGACGGACGACTGTCTGACCGTCGTCATCGACAAGTGCCCCGCTGTCTCCCACATCAAATCCTGCGGCGACACGCCCTGCAAGTGGTTCAGAAACACCACCTCCACCGTCTGGGGCAAGGTCGCTTCACTGGCCGGCTACGGCTTCACCATGGACTATTACTGCGAGGACACCGGCGCGACAAAATATCGTTTCTTTAAGAGAGGTGCGAGAAAATGATTTCCTGCACCGAATTCATTCCCGCATACAGTGAACTGTTCAAGTACATTGAGTCCATTGACGGTTATGACGCAGTGAAGGCGTACTGGAAGTACATTTCCGATACCAGCACCAGAAACCTTCTGGGCAAGCTGGTCAAGGAACACGGCGTGGAAGGCTGCTGGATGTACTGGTCCAAGAACCTGACGGAAGAGGCCTGCGACGTGCGCATTGAGTACGACGAGGACGAACAGTCCTTCTTCTATGACATGCGCCGCTGCCCCTCCAAGGGTCATCTGCTGGACTACCCGCACATCGAGCCGTATCACGACTACTGCGGCCACTGCGACGCCCTGTACCGTCCCATTCTGGAAGAACTGGGTCTGAAGGAGTATCACGATTATTCCCGCGTGGACGAAGCGAAATGCTTCTGCAAATACTGGGCAGAGAAAAAATAATTTCCGGGAGGTGTCCAACTGATGATTTCCTGCACTGAATTCATTCCCGCCTACAGCGAACTGTTCAAATACATAGAGTCCATCGACAGCTACGACGCCGTCAAGGCGTACTGGAAGTACATTTCCGACAACAGCGTGCGCAACAACCTGGGCAAGCTGGTTGAGGAACACGGCATCGAGGGCTGCTGGCTGTACTGGTCCAAGAGCCTGACCGAGGAAGCCTGCGATGTGCATATCGAGTACGACGAGGACGAGAAATATTTCTTCGTTGACATGCGCCGCTGCCCCTCCAAGGGCCATCTGCTGGATTACCCGCACATTGAGCCGTATCATGACTACTGCGGCCACTGCGACGCCCTGTACCGTCCCATTCTGGAAAAGCTGGGCCTGAAAGAGTGCCACGATTATTCCCGCGTGGACGAGGCCAAGTGCTACTGCAAATACTGGGTCGAAAAATAAAGGGAGCGCTGTGTTCAGCGCTCTCCGGAAGCTGCGGCACTGCCGGTTTTTCCCGGCGGTTGCCGCAGTTTTTGATTTGTCTGCCCTCCGGCGGTTCCTCTGCAGAACGCCTGCCGGAGCCAAAAAATAAGGCGGCACGCACTGCGCGCCGCCTTATGACCTGTTTCAGCGGATCCGGACGCCGTCCACAATCACGCCTTTGATGTTCAGCTCCCGGTCCATCAGGACAAAATCAGCCGCAAGACCGGTGCGGATCGCGCCGATCTCATCGCTGCGGCGGATCACTCCGGCGGGCACGGAAGTGGCGGCTGTGACAGCCGCTTCCAGCGGGATGCCGAAGCGGACCACATTCCGGATGGAATCGTGGATATTGGTGGAGGAACCGGCGATGGTGCCGTCCAGCAGGCGCGCCAGACCGTCCTTCATGACGATGGGCTGACCGGCCAGGTCGTAGTCGCCGTCAGGCATGCCGGCGCAGCGCAGCGAATCGCTGATGATGCACAGCTTATCGCCGAAAAGCTTATGGACGCAGCGCACCACGCAGGGGTGGATGTGCTGCCCGTCACAGATGAGCTCCACAGTTACGCCAGAATCCGCTGCGGCGCCCACAATGCCGGGCGCACGGTGAACGAATCCGTTCATACCGTTGAAAAGATGGGTGGCATGGGATGCGCCCCACTCATAGGCCCGCATGGCTGTGTCATAATCCGCCACGGAATGGCCCAGGGATACAGTACAGATTTTGGAAACCTCTTTAATGAATGCTTCGGCCCCGTCCTCTTCCGGCGCAACGGTCACCAGACGCACAATGCCGCCGGAGGCGTCGTTCAGGCGCTTGAACATCTCCGCGTCCGGCTTGTGCAGGTTCCTGGGATCCTGCGCGCCGCGCTTGGCGTAGGAAAGGAACGGCCCTTCCAGATGGATGCCTGCGCACTTTGCGCCGTCCGCCGGGCGTTTGAAGCTGCCGATTGCCTTCATGGCGGGCGTCAGCACATCCTCCGTCAGCGTCATGGTGGTGGCCGTGAAGCTGGTGACGCCGTGGTCGGCGTAAAAGCTGCTGGCCGCGGTCACGCCCTCCGGGTCGCCGTCGGAAAAATCACGGTTTTTGGCGCCGTGCGTATGCACGTCAATAAAGCCGGGCGTCACATAGAGCCCCTCGGCGTCGATATCCGCCGGGCCGTCAAGCGCGCCCACCTGCCGGATGACAGTGTCAAACGCCACGTCGCACTTCCGGAATGCGCCGTCAATGAATACATTTCCGTTTTTAATCAGCATGATTCGCCCTCCGTTATCTCAGCTCCGGCAGGCTGGCCGCAGCCACGGACTGACCGACGCGGCGAGCCTTTTCATCCGGCAGCGCCGGATTGATCCGGCCTGCAATTTCGGGATATTCGTCCGCCAGAACCTTTTTCGCCGTATCCAGAACGATGTCGCCGCCCTTGCCGGACATCACCCGGCCCATCAGCAGCACATGCTCGCAGCCGTACAGCTCAAAGTACTGGGCCAGCGCATGGCCGAGATACACGCCGATGGACGTGTAGACCTGCTCCGCCCTGGGATCGTCCGCCGCCATGAGCTTCTGGACCACCTTCAGCTTTTCCGCCGGAGACAGCGCTTCATCCAGCTCAATGCCTGCTCTGGGCGCAAACTTGATCACGCCGTCCTGAGAGAAGTATTTGACACCGCAGCCGATGTCCCCGCTCCACTCGTCGCGCATGGCGTCAGGGTTTGCATCCACCGGCATGAATGCCAGCTCGTTGAGCCAGCCTGTGATGTTGCCCTTTTCATCCACATAGCCCACAGCCTCGCTGGTACCCATGGCAATGCCCAGGACGTTGTTGGTGCCCAGGCCCATGGCGCCGGCCAGTGCGGACACGTCGCCGTCATTGGCGACAACCACCGGCACGTCGCCGATTTCTTTGGCCGCGCGCAGATAAATATCCTTAACCTTCCGGTTAAAATCCTCCTTGGAGACCTTCAGGAACAGGGACGCCACCATGGTACGGTTTTCGATGAACACGCCTGCGGAAGAAACGCCGATCGCGTCCACTCTGGGCATATGCTCCGCAGCGGACTTCATGGCCGCCACGATGCCTTCATAATGATAATCGGGATCCGAGTTCGTCTTGGGGAACCAGACCACTTCCTCGCTGAACACGGGCACGCCGTCAATCACCGCAGAGACCTTCCGGTCGCTTCCGCCGGCGTCAAAGCCGATGCGGCAGCCGTCCAGATGGCGGCCGATCGCCTCGGACGTTCCCTTTTCCTCAGGCAGGCTGTCGCACTTGACAACCTCGAAGGGCCGCTCATACACCGTGGCCATAAAGTCGTTGTCAAAGGCGCGGCTGCCATCTGCCGCGTAAGCCGCGGCCAGATAATCAAAGATGCCGTCGTCGCCGCAGACGTAGATCCGCCAGCCGCCCTTCATCCACAGAATGCACTTCACCAGCCGGTCGATATAATAACGGTCCGCGGCGGCCATTTCCGGCGTGCCGTGGATAAATGTATGCACCGCGGCAATCTGACCGCCGGCACGCTCAACCGCCACGCCCACAGGCTTTTTCGCATCCTTCAAAAATGCGCGGTTGTATTTGAGAAGCGGGATATAACCGGGATCCAGCTGAGGTACGTTTCTGATGTCGATTTGAATGCCAAGGTGTTCCATAATCCTGACCTCCTGTTTCTGTAATAAATGATATGCCGGCAGGCGGCCGCACTTTTGCCGGCCCTGCCGTTTGTCCCATTTGTTGGATTTTATTTTATCATAGTTCCGCTGTTTATGCATCAGTTTTTTATAATTTTCACATGGACCCGGGTCTTTTATCCGGCGGCCGGCATATTGAAAACCGCTTTTGGCCATGCTAAAATGAAAACACGGCTTTCATGACTTTTTACGGAGGCGTTATTGTATGGAAATCTTTGACATGCATGTACATATCCAGAGCTGTGCCGGTACGCCCGACCCCGCCGGTCTTGCCGGCAGGCTGGACGCGGCAGGCGTCGCGGGCTGCGCGCTGATGTCCGCCGACCCGGCGGACGGCATGAGCGACCGTTTTCTTCCCTATTCCCAGCGGATTGAATCCCTGTTCGCCTGGACGCAGGGGCTGGAAGACCGCGTGCTGCCGGTTTTCTGGGTGCACCCGTATGAAAACGGCGCCGTCAGAAAGGTTGAGGATGCGGCGGTGCGCGGCGTCGCCGGCTACAAGATGATCTGTGACCGGTATTATGTGGATGAACCCTGCTCCATGCAGGTGCTGTCCGCCATCGCGGAGACCGGGAAGCCGGTGATCTTCCACTCCGGAATTCTCTGGGGCGGCCGCGTATCCTCCAAATACAACCGGCCGGTCAACTGGGAGGCGCTGCTCACCATTCCGGGCCTGCGCTTTTCCATGGGACACTGCTCCTGGCCCTGGCACGACGAGTGCATCGCCATGTACGGGAAGTTCCTGAACGCCTACGCGGAAAACCCCGACGCGTCGGCGGAGATGTTTTTCGACCTGACGCCCGGCACGCCGGAAATCTACCGCAGGGAGCTTCTTTTCAAGCTGCTGCACGCAGGCTATGATGTGCCGCACAACATCATGTTCGGCACGGATTCCATCGCCGAGCAGTACAAGCGCGGCTGGGTCCGCAAATGGGTGGAGACCGATTCCGCCCTGTATGACGACTTCGGCGCGCCGGCACGGCTGAAGGAGCTGATTTTCCGCGAAAACGCCATGCGCTTTTTTGGCAGGATCCCCAAGAACTTCACGCACATCAGTCCCGTTTGCGACGACGCGGACACCTGGAATCTCCACAGCGAATATTGAATGGAAGGGCCGCAGATTATGAAAGGCACACTTGACACCCAGTACGACGCGATCATCAATTACAGTTACGGCATTTTTCGGGACAAGCTGGCGGATTACGGCCCCAACTGGCTGCTGCTGCGCCCCGCCTCCCTGGTGGACGACATCTGGCGGAAGGTCCGGCGCATCCGCACGCTGGAGGAACACGGCGGCGTGCGCAAAATCGACGAAGGGCGCGACGTTGAGTTTGTGGGCGTGATCAATTACAGCCTCATCTACCTGATTCAGCACTCGGGCTTTCCCGGGATTCCCTCCGCCGAAGAGGTTCTGCGCGATCTGAGCGTGCTGGACCGGATACGCACCCAGGACATCCTTGACGCTTATCAGAAGGCGGCCGCCCAGGTCAAGGAACTTCTGCTGAAAAAGAACTTTGACTACGGGGACGCCTGGAAGAGCATGGAGCCCTGCTCCCTGACCGACCAGGTGGTCGTGCGGGTATGCCGTGTGAAAAGCCTGCTGGCCAAAGGCGGCGCAAAGGTTTCCGACGGCGTCGACGCACAGCTGATGGACATCATCAACTTCTCCGTTTTCGCGCTGATCCGTATGGATTCCCCGCTTTTCGGCATCTGAACGCGGCAGGGCTGCGGGAGGTGCCGGCCGCGTTGACAAGCCGCGCTTTTCTCTGGTATAGTGTAGGCAAAACAGGAGCATATTTAAACGGGAGACGCCATGGACGAACTGGAGCAGGAATTCAATATCGAAGAGGAACGGGAATACTGGCAGAAGCAGCTGGATGAAGGCAACATCAACGCCTATTACAGTCTCTCCCGTCTGTGTGAGTATGAGGGCAAAATGGACGAATCCGCCAAGTATTTTGTCAAGGCCATCGCCGCCGGCCAGGCAGACGCCCTGTTCTGGCTGAGCCGTCTCTGTCTGGACGAGAGCAGCGATTTTTACGATCCCGAATCCTCCGGCAAGTATCTGCGCCAGGCGGCGGACGGCGGCTGTGCCGAAGCCATGGTGGCTGTGGGCGACAGCGCGGTCACTGCCACGGACAAGCCTTTTTATGAAGTGCGCACCGGGACGCCCGACGAGCGCGCGCAGCATTTCGTCCAGTTTGAGTGGTACAAGAAAGCGGCAGAGGCCGGAGACATGGCGCAGATTCTGCACATCGCCGATGCCTACTGGAACGGCTATCCGGTTCCGCAAAACGATGAACGCGCTTTTGACTGGTATATGAAGGGCGTGGCCTTCGGCCGGGACCTGGCCTGTGTCTGCCCGCTGGCCCGCTGCTTTGAGCTGGGCCGCGGCGTGGAAGAGGACGCGGAAACTGCCGTGGAATACTATGAGGCCGCCGCCGGCTACGGCGTGGAGGAGGCGATCCGCCGGCTGGCCGGGATTTACCGCGACGGCCTGCGTGAGGTTTCGCCGGACGCGGAAAAAGCCGCAAAATACGCTGACATGCTCTCTGTATTCGCAGAATCGTAAGAAAATCAGGCATGTTGTTTTTCGTTCATGAAAACAATCCTTTATTTTTTGTAAAACTGTCTATCTGAAAACCCTGTCTTTTTTTATCCTTTTCTGTTATAATCAATTTACAAATCATTTGTTCGTGGAGGATAGGCCAATGATATCACATGGTAAGGATATAAAAATCTTCTCCGGCAATTCAAACAAGGCACTGGCAGAGAATATCTGCCGTCATATCGGCATTCGTCTGGGCGACTCTTCCGTCACACATTTTTCTGACGGTGAGATTTCGGTTTCGCTGTATGAAACCGTACGCGGCTCAGACGTTTTTATTGTCCAGTCCACCTGCGGCCCGGTCAACAACAACCTGATGGAGCTTCTGATCATGATCGATGCGGCGCGCCGTGCTTCCGCCGGGCGCATCACTGCGGTCATCCCCTATTTCGGCTATGCCCGTCAGGACCGGAAAGCCAAAGCCAGAGATCCCATCTCCGCCAAGCTGGTTGCCAACCTGATCACCTCCGCCGGCGCCGACCGCGTGCTGACGCTTGACCTCCACGCCCCTCAGATTCAGGGCTTCTTTGACATCCCTGTGGATCACCTGGTGGCCGCCCCCCTGTTTTCCGACTACTATCTGAAGATGTTCGGCGAAGGCAACGAGGACGTCATCGTCGTCTCTCCGGACGTGGGCAGTGTGGCCCGCGCCCGCAACTTCGCACACCGGATGGGCCTGGGCCTGGCCATTGTGGACAAACGCCGGGAGCGCGCCAACCAGTCCGAAGTCATGAACATCATCGGCGATGTGCGCGGCAAACATGTGATCCTCTTTGACGATATGGTTGACACTGCCGGCAGCCTGTGCGGCGCGGTCAAGGCAATTGTGGAAATCGGCGGCGCCAAGGACATCTATGCCTGCGCCACCCACGGCGTCATGTCCGGTCCCGCCCTGCAGCGCCTCAATGACAGCTACATAAAGGAAATGGTCTTTGCCGATTCCATCCCCTATCCGTGCGCAGAAAAGAGCGACAAGATCAAATACCTGTCCGTCGCTCCCATGTTCGCCGAGGCCATTGAACGGATTTACGAAGAAGTTTCCATCTCCACCCTGTTCAAATAAAATGCTCTGGTTTAAGAAAACGCCCGGTGTCAGCTGGCTTGTGATTTTTCTCGGCAACCCCGGTCCCAGATATGCCGGCACACGGCACAACGTGGGCTTTATGGCAGGGGACGCGGCGGCCAGACGGGCCGGCGTCCGAATTGACCGGGTAAAATTCAGCGCCCTCACCGCTGTAGGCGAGCTGGGCGGCAGCCGCGTACTGCTGATGAAGCCGCAGACTTATATGAACCTGAGCGGTACCGCCGTGCGTCAGGCCATGGACTTCTACAAGCTCACGCCGGAGCGGCTCATTGTGGTTTCCGACGATGTGGCTCTGCCTGTGGGAAAGCTGCGCATCCGGACCCACGGCTCTGCCGGCGGACACAACGGGCTGAAGGACATCATTTCCAAATGCGGCACGGATGCGTTCATCCGCGTGCGCATCGGCGTCGGTTCACCGCCGCACCCGGATTATGATATGGCGGACTGGGTCCTGGGCACTTTCAAAAACCAGGACGCGGACACAATGGAAAAGGCCTGTGCCGC
>JAEDDG010000010.1 GCA_016293865.1 Oscillospiraceae bacterium
AGCGGTGAACAACGGTTTCCGGCAAGAGAAAACGGCGTGACCGAAGTCACGCCGTGTCTTTTGAAAAACGCAAGATTATCGCCGGTTTTGAATTTTGATTTCACGGCCGCAGTGCTGATGGTTCGCGGTCAGCAGAGCGGTTCAGGCTGATCAGATCATGCCGTTGACCTGCAGAAGGGTTTTGATCAGGGTGACGGAGCCGTCAATGCCGGCGAAACTGGAGTTGATGCACAGGTCGTGCGCATGGGCGGAGCCCCAGCTTTCGTTGGTGAAATGCTTGTAGTAGTTGGCGCGGCCCTTGTCGATTTTGGAGATCTTTTCGTCTATGGCTTCGGAGTCATAGTCGTAGTGGTCCACCACGCGTTTGAGCCTGTCTTCCCGGCTGGCATAGACAAAAATCTTGGCGCAGTTGGGGTGGTCGCGCAGGATGTAGTCAGCGCAGCGGCCGACGATGACGCAGCTGCCGCTGTCTGCAAGCTCCTGAATAACGGAAACCTGGGCATAAAACGCCTTGTGGCTGATGGGAATGTCATACTGCGAGAAGAAGGAGGGGCTGGCATACGCTGTGGTGACAAGGTTGAACAGAAAACTGCTTGAGGCACGTTCCTCGAGCTGTTCAAAGAAATCGGTGGAAAGTCCGCTCTTTTTCGCCGCAAGTTCAATGATCTCACGGTCATAGAAGGGGATGCCAAGATCGGCTGCCAGTTTTTCTCCGATGAGCCTGCCGCCGCTTCCAAACTCGCGGCTGATGGCCACGACCAATTTGTTGTTCATATGGAAACCTCCTCTGACTTTACGCCGCCGGCGCATGATTTACAGCATCTTCTTATACATTTATTATAAATGAGTATACGGTCAAATGCAAGGGAATCATTGGCGAAAACCGGGAAATTCCGGAACGCGCGGCGCCGTTGCGCTTTACACAGCCGGGAATTGCTGGTAGAATACAGACAATAATACAGCGCTTTGCACCGGAGGGGATTTGAATGAATACAACGTTCGGACCGGCTGATATCCTGCTGCCGGCCGGGATCAGAAGCACATGGCCCGTCATTGCCTGCGACCAGTATTCCTCAGACAAAGGTTACTGGGCGGAAATTGAGCGTCAGGTCGGCGGGGATCCGTCCACCCTGCGCATGATTATTCCCGAGGCGTATCTGGGTGAGATTGACGTGCAGCAGGAGGCTGCCGCGCGCAGCGCCGCCATGGCTGCCTATCTGGAGCAGGGAGTTTTCAGAACGTACAGAAATGCGTTTGTTTACGTGGAGCGGCAGGTGACCGGTGAAAAACTCCGCCGGGGCCTTGTGGGCGCCATTGACCTTGAGGCGTATGAGTATACAGCCGGCACGCAGGCGCCGATCCGCGCCAGCGAGAACACAATTATATCCCGGCTGCCGCCGCGGGTGCAGGTGCGCAGAAGCGCGCCCATTGAGCTGCCGCATGTCATGGTACTGATTGACGATGCGGAGAAAAAGTTTATTGAATCCATTGCCCAGTATAAATACAGCATGCCCATGGCTTATGATCTGCAGCTGATGGGCGGCGGCGGGCATATTGCGGGCTGGCTGGTTATCGGGCAGCAGGCGCAGCGTCTGCAGGAAATCTGGGATACATTTGCCGGCCGGGATGTCCAGATTGTGATCGGAGACGGCAACCACTCGCTGGCCGCGGCCAAAGCATGGTGGGACGAGCTGAAAACGACGTTGACGCCGGAGCAGCGGCGCAGCCATCCGGCCCGGTTCTCGCTGGTTGAGATGAACAATGTGTACGACAGCGGCATTGAGTTCGAGCCCATCCACAGGGTTGTGTTTGACACGCAGCCGGAAAGGCTTCTGAACGCGCTGGAAGCGGCCGCCGGCGCGCAGTGCGGGCGGAAGCTGCGCTGGGTCTCCGGCGGACAGCAGGGCGAGATTGCCCTCCGGGGAGACAGTCTCGGCAGCTTTATTGCGGCATTTCAGGAGACGCTGGACGCTTACCTGGCGGAGAACGCCGGAACGGTGGACTACATCCATGACGACAGCGCAGCGCTGGGGTTTGCGAAGCAGGACGGCGCCATTGCCTTTATCATGCCGCAGATGGAAAAGGCGGATCTGTTCAAAACTGTGGCCAGCAACGGCGTTTTCCCGAAAAAGAGCTTTTCCATCGGCCACGCGCGGGACAAGAGATACTATCTTGAGTGCCGCCGCATCGCAGACTGACAGACAGGAGGACGGACATGACCAAAGGTGAACATATACGGCATGTTGTGATTTACAAAATCCTCATGCTGCCTGTACGGCTGTTTGTCCGGGTTTTCATGCATTTCAAGACCGCTCCGATGCCGAAAATTGCCGGTCCTTATGTGGTCCTGTCCAACCACAATTCGGATTATGATGTGGTTTTTGTGGGCGCGGCCTTCCGCCGGCAGATGTATTTTGTGGCGGGTGAGCATATTTTCCGCTGGGGCTTTGCGTCAAAGCTGATCAACTGGGCCTTCGGCCCCATTTCCCGCGCAAAAGGCTCAACGGACGCGTCGTCTGCCATGTCAATTCTGCGGCATATCCGCAAGGGATATAACATCTGCATGTTCGCCGAGGGCAACTGTTCCTATAACGGGCTGACCTGCCCGATTCACCCGACTGTCGGAAAGCTTCTCAAGCGCTCCGGCGCGACGCTGGTGACATACCGGATGTCCGGCGTATACCTGTTTTCGCCCCGTTGGGCGCATACGCTGCGCAAAGGGCCGATGACCGGGCAGTGCGTGAATGTCTATCCGCCGGAGAAACTCAAAGAGATGACGGTGGAACAGCTGAATGCGGCGGTGCGGCAGGATCTGCATGAGGACGCATTCGCCGTGCAGGAGCGCGTGATGGCGCGGTACAGGGGCAAACGGCTGGCTGAGTGGCTGGAGACGGCGCTGTGCATTTGCCCGAAGTGCGGCGGCATCGGCACGCTGCGCAGTGAAGACGACCGGTTTTCATGCACCTGCGGCTTTTCCGTGCGCTATGGGGAATACGGCTTTTTTGAAGGCAGCGACCTGCCTTTCAGAACGGTGACCCAGTGGGACGCCTGGCAAACCGGAAAGCTGGCTGAACTGGCCGCATCGGCAGGGGAGACCCCTCTTTTCAGAGATACGGATATGACGCTTTATTCGATCGCTGCCGACCACAGCGAGACGGTGGCGGCGCACGGGGATATGTGGATGAACAGCGAGGTGCTGGCCATCGGAGAACGGCGGTTTGCTTTAAAGGAGCTGCCGCAGCTTTCCATTGTGCGGCAGTGCAACATGGTATTCTCCGCGGAAAACGAGTATTTTGAAATCCGCGGCGCACATCCCTGGAATGCAAGGAAATATGTAGCGGTGCACGACGATCTGCGTGCACGGACGCATCCGGATCATGAATTGACTGACTGAAAACTGAAAGCGCCCCGGCGGAAGAAAAACTCCGCCGGGGCGCTTTTTGCACATTTCATGCGCTGTGCTGAAATACCCGGCCTTCCAGCAGATTCTCCGCCACTGCTGACAGATCGTCCAGACAGAGGCCTTCACCGTCGGTCAGCCACAGGTGGACAAGCTCGCCCGTCAGTCCGGCCAGACTGGAGCGGATGTATCTGTTCTGGGCCGGCGGACAGTCCAGCGGGAACGCACCGGCAAAAAAGCGGCGGTTGCAGTCGTCAAACAGGTAGCCGAGGCCGTTGTTGAACAGCAGCGATAAAAAATCACTGTTGTGGTTCCAGAACATAAAATAATCCAGAATAAACGCGCTGTCCGGAACGCCCCCGGTTCTGAAGTGTTCGGCCAGGCGGGCAGACAGCCCGTCCAGCAGATAGACGAGAATATCCTCCCGCCGGTTGAAGTTTGTGTAAAATGTCTGCCGCGCCAGTCCCGCAGCAGAGGTGATCTCGGAAATGGATATGTCGCGGAAAGGCTTTTGCAGCATCAGCCGCAAAAGCGCTTGTGCCAGCGCGTTTTTTGAGCGGACGGCCATTGGGTTTTCATGCTTTTCCTCTGCCATGAGCAGCACCTCCTTTGTGCGTACTGCTATTATACAGCGGAGCGTTTTCGCCTGCAATGGCCGTAAATGAACTGTTTTTGGGCGATTTTGTCGAGTTTTAACGCGTTATTGTTCGTGTTTCCACAGGCGCAGACTGCCGCCGGCATCCAGCTGCCTGAGAACCAGCAGCGCCATGGGGAAAAGCAGCATGCCCGGAATGCCGATGCACGAGAAGCCGACGTACATGGCCATCAGCGTGGCCAGGGGATGCAGACCCAGCTGTCTGCCCACAAGCTTGGGTTCCAGAAAGCTGCGCACCAGGGAGACGACACCGTAGACGGCCAGCAGCGTCACCGCACGGACGGGCTGACCGGCAGCCAGCGCAATCAGCGCCCAGGGGATCAGCACGGTGCCTGTGCCCAGAACCGGCAGCGCATCGATCACAGCGATGATCAGCGCCAGCGTCAGTGCGTAGTCGATGCGCATCAGAAGAAAAGCGGCGGACAGTTCGCCGAAGGTGATGCACATCAGAAGTGCCTCCGCCTTCAGCCATTTGCCGATGCCGGTAAAAATATCGCTTTTCAGCCGGCGGGCGCCGCCGTGCAGGTGCGCGGGCAGCTGGCGGATGCAGAAGGCCTTGACTGCCGGGAAATCGGCGCTCATAAAGAAAACGCTGATGGCATAGGTGGCAGTGAAAAGGAGCGTCCGCGGCGCGGCGGAAGCGGCGGAGGAGAGACCGTCCAGTACACGCGCGGAGAGCTCGGCTGGCAGCTCCGCGGCTTTCTTGCCGAAGCCTTCAAGCGCGCTGTCCAGATATTCCCGCGCTTCATCTGAAGCGGCGCTGAACAGCCCGTCGATCCGGCTTTCCAGCGTGTGCAGGAGGTCCGGAATGCCGCTGATCAGATCCGGCAGCTGCTGCGCCAGACTTGTGAGTTCATAAACGGCCCGGGAGATCAGAAGCGCGGCCAGGGCGGCCAGCAGCGCGATGAAGCCTGTCACGCATACGGCCGCGGCGTATCCGCGCCGGACGCGCATGAAGGACGCCAGCTTCCGGATGACGGGATCAAGCAGGGCCGCAGTGAAAAAAGCCAGTATAAACGGAAGCAGCCAGACCAGGAGAAAGCGCAGCGCAAACCAGGCTGCGGCGATACCCAGCGCTGCACAGAGCGCGGTCAGAAGGATTTTCAGGACTTTTTCTGTTTTCATCAATCGGCCTCCGTTTGGTGCGGTATATCTGATTATTTGAATATATATGTTGATGTCTGGAAAATTATGTGATAAAATACACCCATTGCGGTTATTTTATCTGAATGACAGAAACTGTCCGGCGTGCGGCCTGATTCTGATGGGCGGATATGCGCGCCGCTGCCGCACAACGGCTGTGCGGGCTGCCGCCCGGCGCTGCTGCGGCCGGACACTGCGGCTTGAGAAACGGAGGAAGCGTGAAATGGTGAATGTTGCAATTCTCGGGTTCGGAACGGTTGGTTCCGGCGTTGCCGAGGTTCTGGATGTGAATGCGGAGCAGGTGGCTGCTGGCGCAGGAAAGGATATCCGTTTAAAGTATATTGTGGATATCCGGGATTTTCCCGACAGCCCCTATCAGAAATATATGGTCAAGGATTTTGCAGTTGTTGAAGGCGATCCGGACGTCCAGATTGTTGTGGAGACAATCGGCGGCGCGAAAATTGCGTATGAATTCACAAAACGCGCGCTTCTGGCGGGAAAAAGCGTGGTGACGTCCAATAAGGAACTGGTGGCGACGCATGGCTATGAGCTTTTGCAGATCGCGCAGGAAAAAGGCGTCAGTTATCTGTTTGAAGCCAGCGTGGGCGGCGGCATCCCGATTATTATGCCCATTTCCCAGTGTCTTGCTGCAAATAAAATTGATGAAATCTACGGGATTCTGAACGGAACCACAAACTATATCCTGACGGAGATGTTCAAAAACGGCCTTCCGTTTGAGACGGCGCTGAAGCAGGCGCAGCAGAACGGCTACGCGGAGGCGAACCCTGCGGCTGATGTTGAAGGTCATGACGCCTGCCGGAAGATCAGTATTCTGTCCTCGCTGTGCTTCGGCCATCATGTTTATCCGGATCAGGTACCGACTGAAGGGATTACCGCCGTTACCGGAGACGATGTGGAGCTGGCCGGCCGGAAGGGGTATAAAATCAAGCTGCTGGGCAGAGCGCTGACGGGCGGAGACGGGCGCGTTTATGCCTATGTCGGTCCGCATCTGGTGCCGGAAAGCAATTTGATCGCCGGCGTGGAGGGCGTGATGAACGGCATTGTCGTTCGCGGAAACGCCATCGGCAGCGTGATGTTTTACGGCGCGGGCGCCGGCAAGCTGCCGACGGCCAGCGCGGTGGTGTCTGACGTCATCGATGCGGCCAAGCACATCGGCACAGGCAGCCGGATGCCGTGGGGCGCAGGCGGTGCGGAATATGTGGGCGACGCCAACACGCTGGAGACGGCCTGGTATGTGCGCGCAAAAGGCGGGGCCGCTGCGCCGCAGGGCGCAGAGCAGCTCGGCGGCGTCAACGGCAGCGAAGCTTGGCTCATGCCGAAAATGAGCCGCAGCGCGGCGCAGGCACTGACAGAGGGGATGGATGTTCAGTCCATGTTCCGCGTATTGGAATAAGAAATGCATACAGATGATAACGGGATGGCAGATGCCATCCCGTTTTTTTGTTGTTTTTTATGATTTTGCACGCCGGCGTGCAAAAAACTGCCTGCAGCGGCCATAAGTGAGGGCCAAAAGCCTTGAATACCTGAGAAAGAAGGTAAAACGGACAATGAAAGACTGCAGCAGAAAGGAGAAAACGAGACGGAAATGGGTGAACTTATCTTTATGTTCTTAAACAGACTGATGGGCGGCCAGCTGCAGGCGCTGGCAGAATTTCTGGGAGGGATGACAGATGGACTGGATTGATATTTTGGAGAAAAGCATTGTGACGATCCTGGGTTCCGGTGTGATGGTGGGCGGTGTGCTGTATTTTACACGCCGCGCGCTCGAACGCCGGATCACCGAAAAAGAGACGCAGGTGCAGCGGGAAAAACAGATGCGTACGCAGCGGGCGCAGGTTGAAGATGAACTGAACCATGCGTATGGGCGGATGCTGTTCTGGCTGTACCGCAGTGTGGTGACCGGCGCGCACAACGGCGAGCTGGATGAAGCGTGGCGGGCGGTCGATGCGGCGGAACGCAAGAAAAAAATACTGGATCGGGAGATTTTGTCAGAACATGTACAGTGATGATCTGAAAGGAAGCTGCGTCTGCTGTGCCGTGTACGGAAAGCCGGATCCGGCGGCGCCTCCCGTGCGGAAGAAACGGACGCGCCGCAGAAAGGGCAGAAGCAGGCATGCACCGGTACAAAAGCGGCATATAAAGGTAATGGATCTGATTCTGGCTCTGGAAGGGACGGCAATTGCGGCTTTTACAGTGGCTGTCCTATGGATTTTCCGCGAGACGGGCGGCGAGCCGGCTGCGCTGATCTACAGCTTTTTCGGCGTGATGGGTGTGGAGACAGGCATCATGGGCTGGATCAAAAACGTAAAGGAAAGGGAGCGGGCGTCGGCTGCCCCGGCGGGAGAGAAGGAAACGGACAAAGACAGGCAGACGGAACAGGGAGGAGAACTGAAATGACAACGCGGGAGAGAATTGTGACGCTGGCCGCCGGGGAACTGGGCGTAAGCGAGCCGACCGGGGACGACCGGTACATCAGCTTTTTCAACAGCAGAAATCCGGGAAACCGGTTGGGTATGGAGGTGGCCTGGTGCGCATGCTTCTGCACGTATATTCTGCGTAAGAGCGGCGTCAGCGACAGCGTGATTCCGGATTTCTGTTCCTGCACAGCGTGTATGAACTGGCTGAAAAGCCGCGGAGTATGGAGAGAGCGCGGCTATACCCCAAAGCCCGGCGATCTGATTTTTTTCAGCTGGGACCGGAGCAGCGCCGCGGATCATGTGGGGATTGTGACCGCATGCGCCGGCGGCGTGATCACAACCGTTGAAGGCAATGTGGACGACCGGGTGGTCAGCCGCCGGTTCAGTACGGACAATGCATGTATCCGCGGCTTTGCAGCCCCTGTCTATCCGGATGACAGCACGGCTGCCCCGGCTGTGTACACGGTACAGGCCGGCGACACCCTTTGGGCCATTGCACGGCGCTTCGGGACAACGGTGGAGGCACTGGGAAAGCTCAACGGAATAGCCGACACCGGCCTGATCCATGCGGGAGATGTGCTGATGCTGTCGGAAACAGTGACGGCGGCCGTCCGGAAGCTGCATCTGCTCGGCGTGCTGGACTGCCCGGAGTACTGGGAGAAAAACGCGGGCAGAGTCCGGTACCTGGATAAGCTGCTGATCAGCGCCGCCCGGAAAATTTCTGCCGCCGGGCCGGCGGCGGCCACGCTGGAGCAGGCGCTGGCGGCCTTGTCCGGAGCGGGAATTTCAGATTCGCCGGCCTACTGGAAAAAGAACTGCGGCGCGCTGCCGCATCTTGAAACCCTGCTTTTGAAGCTTGGAGGCTGCGCGGCGTAGGCGGCGGCGCAGACGGCGCAGACAGAAGAGACCGCCTTGACAGGCGGTCTCTTCTGGGGTATTCTGTTTCCGGCAAAAGCCTGGACCAGAGATGTTGGAGCTGTCCGGCGGAAAACACGGCGAATGGAGGAACGCAGATGTTTGAAACAACGGGCGTCATGGATGAGGCGCTTTTGCAGGAAATGAAAAAGTACTTGCTTTCGCCGAAGCGCAAAGCGGTTCTCCTTGTGCTGATTGCACTGCTCGCAGTGTTCGGCGCAGCCGGCCTGGCGGTGGAAATCTATATCTGGACGGCTGCCGCGGTCGTGCTGATTCTTCTTGTGCTGGCGGTGCTCCGGTCGGCACCCGATAAAATTGTCAAAACCATGCTGAGCCGCATGGAGGAAACAAACGGAAAACGGGAGGCCAGCTACACCACACGTCTGACGGAGGAGGGTGTTTCCGTGTGCAATAATGACACGGGCGCGTCGGCCTGTGTGCATTACGACATGATTGACAGTCTGAAAGAGACGAAAAGCGCCTATCTGATGATTACCCGGTCCAGGCAGTTCATCGTCCTGTTCAAAGAAGAACGGACGCCGGATCAGCTGCGGGAGATGCTGGATTTCCTGAAAAGGAAGCCCACGCAGATCAGCTGGGAGAACTGAAAACAGACAGCCGTTTTCCGCGCGGCAGAGAATAGAGAATGAATACAGAAGCATCCGTATGACCCGGTCATACGGATGCTTTTCAGACTGCCGATCAACTGTGAAAAAGTGCTGCGGATCTGAGCAGCGGGGAATGTGTGCAAGGGGTTAAGACCCCTTGCACGTTTAATCAAACAGGTTTTTCGAATTTTCTGAAGTTCGAAAAACCGCACACAGCGTGTCGAAAAATCCTTTTCCGACACGCTGTGCAGCATCCGTATGACCCGGTCATACGGATGCTTTTTTCTGATGGAATGCCGCATGCGGAAGCGTTCCGTTTAATCCCCGGCGTCATCGGCAACCGCTTTTGTTTGATGTACCGTACCGCGCGGGTGCCTGGGCGGAGCGTAAACCGAACAGATTTTGAGGGGGCAGCTGCCGGTGCTGATGATGTTGTGCCAGGTTCCGGCGGGAATAAAAACTGCGCAGTCCGGCCCGAGGCATTGCCGGAAGTCCGGTTTTTCCGGACACGGACCCATTTGAACCATGGCGCTGCCGGACTCCACGCGGATCAGCTGATCCGTGTCTGCGTGCATTTCCAGACCGATCTCGCCGCCGGCCGGGATACACATCAATGTCAGCTGCAGATGCTGACCGGTCCACAGGGCCGTTCGGAAGCTTTCGCTGCGGCAGGCGGCCTGCCGGAGATCGGCGGCAAACGGTTCGGGGCCGTGATCTGCCGCACAGGCGCAGGAGCTGTAATGATTGCTGTGCATGAACCTCATCCTCTCAGGCTTTCTGTGTCATTTTATGCGGCGCTGCAGCCGGGCGTGCGCACCGTGCGGCGCAAAAAACAGAGGCGGGAGAGCTTCCCGCCTCTGTTTGATTTGAAATCCGTGAACGGTTTTTTACCGCTGCCACTCCGCCGCCTGCAGAAGCTGCTGCGTGCGTCCAATGGATGCGCCGCGGCTCTGCTCCGTCTGCAGGTTCCTGTCCCGCGGATTGACGCTGACTTCCGCATAAATCTGATTGGCGCCGGCCATCAGACACAGTTCGTCCGGCTCATGGACGCCCATAGCCCGTTCTGGACGCACGCACAGCGCGGCGACCGCGCAGATTTTGGCCAGTTCAGCCGCGGAAATTTCTCCGCGGGCGTACAGCCTTGTCCCGGGAACACAGACGCGTTTCATCACAGCCATGACGCCGACGGGATAGTCCCGGGCACGGAAGATTTCATCCACAATTTCCTCCGGCGTATGCTCCGGGCCGATGGGCTCCACGCAGTAGTAAAGCTCCAGGCCGGCACTGCGCACGGCGTCCAGCGTGCGGATACGCTGCGCCGGATCCAGCCGGGTGTCCCTTCCCTCGCCCAGACGGCGGATATGATAGACGCCGGTAAAGCCGGCCTGCTTCAGACGTCCGGCAAAGGCATCGTCAAAATCGCCGATGTTTGCAACAAAGCGGATGGAATCCGGCAGGCGCCGCCGGATGGCAGCGGCATAGCGCAGGAAATCATCCTGACTGAAGTTGGCGGTTGTCATCAGGAAAAGGTCGTCCACGCCGGCGGCAGCCAGTTGATCCGTGATTCTTTCCGCTTCGGACACCGGCAGCACAAAGCTTGCTTTCGGATCAAAAACATCTTCCGCCAGGGAACAGAAACCGCAGTTGGCCCTGCAGGGCGACGCCTCAATGCCGATCTGCGCAAAAATATATCCTCTGCCGGAATAGCGCTGCCGCGCATCCCGGTTGGCAATGCCGAGCAGTTCGTAATACGCCCGGCTGCCATTTGGTATGGCAAGAAGCTGCAGCGCATCCGCCCTCAGCAGGGGTTTGCCGCTGTCGGCCTTGCTCAAAGCTGTGTACAGTTCCTTCTGTTCCATATTCTCCTCGCTGTTCATACAATTTCAACAATGTGTGTGGGATACCACGCGCAGGCTTCTCGGACGGCTTTGCGGATCGGCATGCCCGTGCCCGACAGCACATTCAGCCAGCCGATCCGTTCCGGAGGGATGTCCAGCCGGTCGCAGGGGCTGACAGATACGACATTTCCCACACAGTCCGCCATACAGAGACCGTCCGTTGTGCGGATGAACCCCTTGACGCGGAAGGTATACTCTGCAAACATTTCGATCAGTTTCTGCAGCTCGTACGGCGTGATTGTCGGGGCAATTGAGATCATCAGCCGGAGCAGCGTCAGATCAGCAACCAGCGGCGCCCGATCTTCCGGCCACGCCTGTGCCCGGGCAAGAACGGACAGAATGTCCGCCTGTACGGCGCCGTAAGCCGTCTCGATGACCGGCATATCCGGGCGCTGGCCGCGGATCAGGCCCAGCGTCTGCACCAGCTGCGCATCGGTGGCCAGGTCGGTTTTGTTGACAACGGCCACGTCGCTGGATGCCAGCTGCCTGACGCAGGTGCGCGCTGTGGCATAAATCCTGGGGAAACGCACAGCGTCCACCAGACAGACGGCGCCCCGGTAATCAATGTGCGGGAACCGGCCGGTCTGCGTAAACAGCCTGCGCACGCCGGTGGGATCAGACAGTCCGGAGGCCTCGACAAGAATGACGTCCGGGCTGCTGTCAGCTGATTGGCGCAGGACCTTTTCAAATTGATCCATGCGGCAGGAACAGAACACAGAGCCGCCTGAAATCTCCGCAAGTTCAGCGCCGAGACCGGAGAGAAGCGGCCCGTCCACGCCCTCCTGCCCGAATTCATTGACAATGAACTGGATGCGCTGACCGGCAAAGAGCCGGATAAAATGCTTCAGAAACGTGGTTTTTCCCGCGCCGAGAAAGCCTGTGATCAGATACAGCGCGCTCATGGACTTATGCCTGGCAGGCGTCGATGGCTTTCCGGATTTCCTGCTCCAGCTCAGCCCTGGCCGGGATGATGGAGCGGTATTTGAGTTCGCCGTTGATGTACATGGACGGCAGGTTGGGAACGCCCATTTTGATGCACCGGGCGACATTTTCTTTATAAATGAATTTATACTCGACCATATCAATGGCGTCGCCGAAGGTTTCGACAGCCTGGTTGGCCGCATTCATCATATAGCCGCAGGCGGCGCACTGCGCGGAGTCCAGCGTGAACACCTCGATGAGCGGCTTGCGGAGATGCGCGTAGTCCGGGAGGACGACGCCGGATGTGTCAACTGCTTCTGCCTGATAGTTTTTGACCATCTCGCGTACCGCGTCAGTCTCAATGGCGGCCTGCGCGGCGCCGATGCAGTTTTCAACCGGCACATCGTAGGGCATGTCGCAGCCGGGGGCGAGAATGAAATTCTTTTTGACCGCGACGGAATCCAGCAGATCGACCGCAAATTTCATATTGTCCTGCTGGTTGCCCAGAAGCATTACGGAGGTCAGGGGAATGTTGCCGCCGATGGCGACATTGTACCGGTCGGTGATTTGCTTTGCGGCAAGCAGATTGACGTTTTCGTCGATGGAGATGGAGTCGGGGGCCGTCCGGCACATGGCCTCGATGTTCCGTGTGGCGTCTCCGCAGACAAAGAAAGAGGAGAAAACGCCCTTGCTGCGGATGTAATCAAACAGCTCGGTATACGGCTGAGACATGTACTGCTCAAAATGTGCGGTTGAAATCTGAGAAATCAGCGGGTCGACAATCGCTATAACATCCATGCCGGCCTCGGTATAGTAATCGGCCATACGCATGCACACGCGGGTGCAGAAGCCAAACAGACTCTCCAGCTCATCCTCAAAGTCAAACATGTCAGTGAACAGATTGTTGCCGCGCAGATGGGAGGCCAGGGTAAACGGTCCGCAGATCAGGCCATACAGCGCGGTGGTTTCTCCGACGGCCTGCTTCATGCGCCGCATCACGTCCAGCACAAAGGGAATACGGCCGGATTCCCGCGTGGGGATTTTGCAGCTGCAGGGGGTGACGGGCGGCTCCTCGTCGCTGCCGTCCAGCGGATGGCTGGAGACGGACGGCGGACAATCCTTTGCCCATGTCAGATCGCAGCCGAGACATTCCGCTTCAATCTGCAGGTCGAAAATGACCGGCTGGCCGTCCGGCTTATACAGACGGTTGACTTCCATCAGGGACTCAAACGCCTTGTCGGCGTCGGTCAGCATTTCAATTGCGTTATATCCCTTGAGCTTGCCTGCATGCACGCCTGCGAAGGGAACCCAGGGGGCGCGTTCGGTTTCTTCATGACGCAGGGTGCGGAATAAAAGTTCTTTCATTGTGCGTTCCTCCAAAATCGAATTGAGCAGTCAGACAGACTGACTGCCCGGTATGGTTTGCCTGCAGCTGCCGCCGGACAGGGTCAGACGCCTGCCGGGCAGCACGGAATTCCGGTGAAACCGGCACTCTTTAGCCGAAGTATAGTCTATTTTTGCAGAGGAAAATTGTAGAATGCTTGCAATTTTGGTAATAATTTTAGGAACATTTTCATATGAACAGATGTGTTCCGGACAAGGCAGAGCCCGCCCCGCATTGCCGGTCCGGAGAGGATAAACGGCAAAAGGAGCGGAGCGGCAGGGCCCGATAAGCAGAAAACGCCGCTGCGGACATGGGCTGTCCGCAGCGGCGGCTGTCGGTGTTTTTCCGTTTCAAAGAAAAAAAGAATGCCGGAGCAAAGCGGACTTTGCTCCGGCGTGGTGCGAGAGAGGAGACTTGAACTCCCACGACTGTTGCCACACGCCCCTCAAACGTGCCTGTCTACCTATTCCAGCACTCTCGCAAGCGCAAACAATATTATAGCGATTGACCTGCTGTTTGTCAACAGAAAATTTCGGACAGCGGCGGCCGCGGAAAAATCCCGCATCTGCCGTATTTTGCGCATATGCGCCCCTCCCGGGCCGCGCGTCTGAAGCTTCATGGCCGCGCCTGCCGGAGAGGGAACGCGGCTGCTTCTGCGATGTTTGGCATAAAAAAAGAACGGAAAAAACCGTTCAGAAACGCTTGACATTCAAAGGTATAAACTGGTATAATAAATTGATTCTGTCCGCGAAGAAAAACGATCCTCCCCCAGTATCATCGTCAGTTCCAGTTTACCAGATTGCGATGAAAAATCAATAGGAGCTGCGGAAAAATTCACAACGGCTCCGCGCGTATCAGGTTTGAAGGAGAAAAGTTTATGCCAAAAGATGTACTGTACGGCAAGACGCTGCGAAAGAGTTTTGCCAAGTCCGAGGAAATCCAGGATATGCCGAACCTTCTGGAGGTCCAGAAGGATTCCTACAAGTGGTTCCTGGAAACCGGCCTGCAGGAAGTGTTCCGGGATGTTGCTGCGATTACAGACTATACCGGCAACCTTGAACTGATGTTCCTCAACTATAAAATGGATGAGGCTCCCAAGTACACCGTTGAGGAATGCAAGGCCAGAGATGCCACGTATGCCGCGCCCATCAAGGTCGGCGTGCGCCTGCGCAATAAAGAGACCGGCGAGATCAAGGAGCAGGAAATCTTTATGGGTGATTTCCCGCTGATGACCAACGGCGGTACATTTATTATCAATGGCGCTGAGCGTGTCATTGTTTCCCAGATCGTCCGCTCTCCGGGCGTTTACTACGAAAAGAATACGGACAAAACGGGGACGTCTGTCTATGCGACCACAGTCATCCCGTACCGCGGCGCATGGCTGGAGTACGAGACCGACGCTGCCAATCTGTTCAATGTCCGTATTGACAAGAACAGAAAGCTGCCGATTACCTGGCTGCTGAAGGCTGTCGGTCAGAGAACCGAGGATCCCTACACCTGGCTGTCCATGTCGGGCGCCGAGGCCGGCGTTGTCACCAACGAGCAGGTGCGCGACGTTTTCGGCGAGGATGAGCGGATCATTGCCACGCTGGACAAGGATACCTGCCGCAACAGGGAAGAGTCTCTGATCGAGATCTACCGCCGCCTGCGGCCCGGCGATCCTCCCACGGTGGACAGCGCCGAGACGCTCCTGCACAACCTGTTTTTTGACCCCCGCCGTTATGACATTTCCACGGCGGGCCGTTACAAGTTCAACAAGAAGCTGGCCGTCTGGCACCGCCTGAACGGTCATCAGCTGGCTATGCCTGTGGCGGATCCCATGACGGGCGAGATTATCGCCGAAGCCGGCGAGACGCTGAACCGTGAGCGCGCCGAGGAACTGGACCGCCGCGGTGTGATTGAGGCCACCATCCATGTGGACGGCAAGGACGTCAAGGTCTTCTCCAACGGCATGGTCTGGCTGGACAGCTTCGTGGACTTCGATCCTGCCGAACTCGGGATTAAGGAACGTGTGCGCCTGATCATCCTCAAGCCCCTGCTGGAACAGTATTCCGGCGAGGAGCTGAAGGAAGCCATCCGGACCCATATGGACGAGCTGATCCCGCGCCACATTATCCCGGACGATATTTTTGCATCTGTCAACTATCTGGACTGCCTGGCACACGGCGCGGGCGACGTGGACGACATTGACCACCTGGGCAACCGGCGTGTGCGCAGCGTCGGCGAACTGCTGCAGAACCAGTTCCGTGTGGGCTTCAGCCGTATGGAACGCGTGATCCGTGAGCGGATGACGCTGCAGGATCTGGATATTATCACGCCCCAGAGCCTGATCAATATCCGTCCGGTCACTGCGGCCATCAAGGAATTCTTCGGTTCCTCTCCGCTGAGCCAGTTTATGGACCAGTGCAACCCGCTGTCCGAACTGACGCACAAGCGCCGTATGTCTGCGCTGGGTCCCGGCGGACTTTCTAGAGAGAGAGCCTCCTTCGACGTGCGCGACGTGCATTACAGCCATTACGGCCGTCTGTGCCCCGTTGAAACGCCTGAAGGCCCGAACATCGGCCTGATTTCCTATCTGGCCTCCTATGCAAAGGTCAATGAGTACGGATTTTTGATTGCGCCGTACCGGAAGGTCGACAAGGAAAACTGCCGTGTGACCGATCAGGTGGATTATCTGACCGCCGACATGGAAGATCAGTTTATTGTCGCCCAGGCTACGGAGCCTGTGGATGAAAACGGCTACCTTCTGAACCAGCGTATCACCTGCCGTCACCGCAACGAGATCGTTGAGGTCGACAGGGAGCGCGTGGATTATGTGGATATTTCCCCGCGGATGATGGTCTCTGTCGCAACGGCTATGATTCCCTTCCTGGAAAACGACGACGCCAACCGCGCACTGATGGGCGCCAACATGCAGCGCCAGGCCGTGCCGCTTCTGGTGACGGAGGCGCCGATTGTGGCGACCGGCATCGAGCACAAGTGTGCCGTGGACTCCGAGGTCGTGATCAATTCCGAGGGCGACGGCGTTGTGACCGCTGTGGATGCGGATCATATCGACGTACGGTACGACAGCGGTGAGATGAAGACCTACAAGCTGTCCAAGTTTGCCCGGTCCAACCAGGGCACCTGCACGAACCAGCGGCCCATTGTGGAAGCCGGCGAGCGCATCACCGGCGAGTCTGTTCTGGCGGACGGCCCGTCCACCAGTCAGGGCGAAATCGCGCTGGGCAAAAACATCCTGGTCGGCTTCATGACCTGGGAAGGCTACAACTACGAGGACGCCGTTCTGCTGAACGAGCGCCTTGTGATGGACGATGTGTTCACGTCCCTGCACATTGAGGAGCATGAAATCGAGGCCCGCGACACCAAGCTGGGACCGGAAGAAATCACCCGCGACATTCCGGGCGTCGGTGAGGACTCCCTGAAATATCTGGATGAGCGCGGCATCATCAGCGTCGGCGCTGAGGTGCATGCCGGCGACATTCTGGTTGGTAAGGTCACGCCCAAGGGCGAGACGGATCTGACCGCGGAAGAGCGTCTGCTGCGCGCCATTTTCGGCGAAAAAGCCCGTGAAGTCCGCGACACCTCGCTGAAGGTGCCGCATGGCGAGAGCGGCATTGTTGTGGACGTGAAGGTGTTCACCCGCGAAAACGGCGATGAGATGAACCCCAGCGTCAATATGGTTGTCCGCGTTTATATCGCACAGAAGAGAAAAATCTCCGTCGGCGACAAGATGGCCGGCCGCCACGGCAACAAGGGCGTTGTCTCCAGAATTCTGCCGAAGGAAGACATGCCGTACATGCCGGACGGCACGCCGCTGGACATCGTTCTGAACCCGCTGGGCGTTCCGTCCCGTATGAACATCGGTCAGGTGCTGGAAGTGCACCTGGGCTATGCCGCGCACGCACTGGGCTGGAAGGTGGCCACGCCGATCTTCAACGGCGCGAAGGAATCCGATATCATGGATTACCTGGCTGTCGCCGGCCTGTACCGCGAAATCACACCCAATGAGATCATCGCTGGCAAGCGCCTGTATCTGGCGGAGGAGAGCGGGGAAATCCGCCCGCTGACGCCGGAGGAGACGGCGGACAAGGAGCTTGTGGACCGGCTGCGCGCCGAAAACAAGCTGCGTCTGGCCGACGGCAAGAGCATTTTGTACGACGGCCGCACGGGCGAAGCGTTCGACAGCCCCGTGACGGTTGGCTATGTCTACTTCCTGAAGCTCCATCATCTGGTTGACGATAAGATTCACGCCCGGTCCACCGGTCCGTACAGCCTGGTCACCCAGCAGCCGCTGGGCGGCAAGGCCCAGTTCGGCGGCCAGCGCTTCGGCGAAATGGAAGTCTGGGCGCTGGAAGCCTACGGCGCCGCCTACACACTGCAGGAAATCCTGACGGTGAAGTCCGACGACGTGACCGGCCGTGTGCGCACGTACGAGTCCATCGTCAAGGGACACAACATCCCGCAGCCCGGCGTGCCGGAATCCTTCAAGGTTCTGGTCAAAGAGCTGCAGTCCCTGTGCCTGGATATCAAGGTTCTGGATGCAAACGGCGATGAAATCGAGCTGAAGGATGACGAAGACGACGATTTCCAGGCCAATTTCAAGGACGACAGCATTTATTCCTCCGATGACAGCGAGATCGAGTCCGGCGGTTATACCATCGAGGACGTGGAGGAAGAGGATGACCTGGGCGCCGACGCTTTTTCCGACGACATGGAAGAAGGCCCTTTTGACGATGAGGAGGAGGAAGTATGAGCTACGCACCGTTTGACGCAATCAAAATCAGCATCGCCTCTCCTGAGCGGATCCGCGAGTGGTCCTACGGCGAAGTCAAAAAGCCGGAAACCATCAACTACCGCACATTGAAGCCTGAGCGGGACGGCCTGTTCTGCGAAAGGATTTTTGGCCCCACAAAGGACTGGGAATGCCACTGCGGCAAATATAAGAAGATCCGCTATAAAGGCAAAATCTGCGACCGCTGCGGCGTGGAAGTCACCCGCGCGAAGGTCCGCCGTGAGCGCATGGGCCATATTGAACTGGCCGCGCCTGTGTCCCATATCTGGTATTTCAAGGGAATCCCGTCCCGTATGGGTCTGATTCTGGACATCACGCCGCGCGTTCTGGAAAAGGTTCTGTATTTTGCAGCGTACATCGTGACCGATCCCGGCATGACGCCGCTGACGAAAAACCAGATTCTGTCTGAAAAAGAATACCGCGACATGCGCGAGAAGTATGAGGACGACTTTGACGCCGGAATGGGCGCTGAGGCCATCAAAAAGCTTCTGGCGGACATTGACTGCGAGCAGCTGTCCGCGCAGCTGCGCGAGGAGCTGCGGACCGCATCCGGCCAGAAAAAGGCAAAGCTTCTCAAACGGCTGGAGGTTGTGGATTCCTTCCGCATCTCCGGAAACAGCCCCACATGGATGATCATCGACGTGCTCCCGGTTATTCCGCCGGAGATCCGTCCCATGGTTCAGCTGGACGGCGGCCGGTTTGCAACCTCTGACCTGAACGATCTGTACCGCCGGGTCATCAACCGCAACAACCGTCTGAAAAGACTGATTCAGCTCAACGCGCCTGATATCATTGTGCGCAACGAAAAGCGCATGCTTCAGGAAGCGGTGGACGCCCTGATCGACAACGGCCGCCGCGGCCGTGCGGTCACCGGCGCCAACTCCCGCGCGCTGAAGAGTCTGAGCGATATGCTCAAGGGTAAGCAGGGCCGCTTCCGTCAGAACCTGCTGGGCAAGCGCGTGGACTACTCCGGCCGCAGCGTTATCGTTGTCGGCCCGGATCTGAAGATCTACCAGTGCGGCGTTCCGAAGGAAATGGCCATTGAGCTGTTCCGTCCCTTCGTCATGAAAAAGCTGGTTGCGGACGGCGTGGCCAACAACATCAAGTCTGCAAAGAAGATGGTCGACCGCGGCAAGACCGAGGTCTGGGACGCGCTGGAAGTGGTGATCAAGCAGCATCCCGTCCTGCTCAACCGCGCGCCGACACTGCACCGTCTGGGCATCCAGGCGTTTGAGCCGATCCTTGTGGAAGGCCGTGCGCTGAAGCTGCATCCGCTGGTGTGCACCGCGTACAACGCCGACTTTGACGGCGACCAGATGGCCATCCACGTGCCGCTGTCTGCCGAAGCGCAGGCAGAGGCCCGGATTCTCATGCTCTCCGCCAACAACCTCCTGCACCCGAAAGACGGTCGCCCTGTGACCGTGCCCACGCAGGACATGGTGCTCGGCTCCTATTATCTGACCTATGTGCGTCCCGAGAAGGGAACAGGCAAGGCCTTCTGCTCCACGGACGAGGTGATTATGGCCTACCAGAACGGCGATATCGGCATCCATTCGCCCATTAAGGTCCGGATGGAACGGGAGATTGACGGCGTTCTGCGCTCCAAAATTGTGGAGACCACTGTCGGCCGGATTATTTTCAACCAGGCGATCCCGCAGGATCTGGGCTTTGTGGACCGGACCGATCCGGAAACAGCCTTTAATCTTGAGGTTGATTTCCAGGTCGGCAAGAAAGAGCTCGGCAAGATCATTGACCGCTGCATCAACAAGCATGGCTTTGCGCTGTCCGCCGAGGTTGTGGATATGATCAAGGCCCAGGGCTTCAAATACTCCACCAAGGGCGCCATCACCATTTCCATTGCGGATATGACGGTGCCTGAATCCAAGAAGACGCTGATTGCGGCCACCGAAAAGAAGGTCGTTGACATTGAGCGGCAGTTCAAGCGCGGCTTCATCACCAATGATGAGCGCTATCGTCTGGTTGTGTCCGAGTGGGAAAAGACCACAAAGGATGTGACAAACGCCCTTCAGGATTGCCTGGATGAGTTCAACCCGATTTATATCATGGCGAACTCCGGCGCCCGCGGCAGCATGAACCAGATCCGTCAGCTGGCCGGTATGCGCGGCCTGATGGCCGATACCTCCGGTAAGACCATCGAGATCCCGATCAAGTCCAACTTCCGTGAAGGCCTGAGCGTTCTGGAATACTTCACCTCCAGCCGAGGCGCCCGCAAGGGCCTGGCGGATACCGCTCTGCGTACGGCGGACTCCGGTTATCTGACCAGACGTCTGGTTGACGTTTCCCAGGATGTCATTATCCGTGAGCACGACTGCGGCACCCATGAAGGCATCATCGCATGTGAAAAGGTTGAAAAGGGCCAGGTGGTGCAGTCCTTCGCCGACGCGATCCACGGCCGTTATCCGGCGGAGGATGTGGTCAACCCGGCCACCGGCGAAGTCATGTTTACCAGAAACGATATGCTTTACGGCAAGGACGCCGCTGTTCTGGAGGCGGCCGGCATTCACGAAGTCAGGATCCGTACTGTGCTGGACTGCGAAGCAAAGAGCGGCGTATGCTCCAAGTGCTACGGCCTGAACCTTGCCACCGGCGAGCCTGTGGCAGCCGGCGAAGCGGTTGGCGTTATTGCGGCACAGTCCATCGGTGAACCCGGTACGCAGCTGACCATGCGTACGTTCCACACCGGCGGCGTTGCCGGCGACGATATCACCCAGGGTCTTCCCCGTGTTGAAGAACTGTTTGAGGCCAGAAAGCCGAAGAAGCTGGCCATCCTGGCTGAGGTCAGCGGTGTGGTTTCCATGGAGGAAACACGCAAAAACGCGCTTGTGGCCGTATCCATCACCAACCCGGACGACGGGGAGATGCAGACCTGCCATATTCCTTACTCTGCCGGTATCCGCGTAAAGGCGGGAGACAAGGTGGAAAAGGGCTTCCAGATTACCGACGGCGTCCTGAATCCGCATGACGTCATGCGTGTGCGCGGCAAGAGCGCTGCACAGGACTACCTGATCCGCGAGGTTCAGAAGGTTTACCGTCAGCAGGGCGTTGACATCAACGATAAGCACATTGAAGTCATTGTCCGCCAGATGATGCGCAAGGTCCGTGTGGACGATGCGGGCGACAGCGAACTGCTCAGCGGCATGACCGTGGACGTGTCCGAACTCAGAAGCGTGAAGCGCCAGCTGCAGGAGCGCATTGACGCCGGTGAAACCGACCTGCGTCTGCCCACGACGACGCCGCTTCTGATGGGTATCACCAAGGCGTCCCTGGCCACGGAGTCCTTCCTCTCTGCCGCATCCTTCCAGGAGACCACCAAGGTCCTGACTGAGGCAGCGACCAAGGGCAAGATTGACCATCTGGTTGGCCTGAAGGAGAACGTCATCATCGGTAAGCTGATCCCGGCCGGCAGCGGTCTGGATATGTACCGCAAGTTTGACACGGAGCCGGAAAAGCCCGAGCCGGACAAGACGGAAGAGCTGCCGGAAGAGGAAGAAGTGGATCTCAGCGCACTGATCAATTCCGGAAACGCAATCTGAGCAGAAAATCCGAAGCTGAATAACGGCGTCCCGGCCTGCCGCAGAAGCGGCGGCCGGGACGCAGTTTTTCGCCGTGCCGTGCGGAAAGTCCACGGCCGGCCGGCAGAGGGCCGCGCCGGCGGGCAATGAGGAATTTTCCGTTTAAAGGTGAAAAAGTGTTGACGAGCTTTGGTTTCTGTGCTAAAATCATTTAATGCGCGGGATAAGTATGCCCATTTTTATCCGTTGTGCAAACCATCCGATTTTTAGCTGAAAGACGAATGTTTTTCGGTTGAAAATATGAAAATTGGGGAAAGGAGGAATATAATGCCCACAATTAATCAGCTGGTCAGAAAGGGAAGAGAGATGGGGACCTACAAGTCCGCTTCGCCTGCCATGCAGAAAGGCCTGAACACTCTGAAGAATAAGGAGACGGATCTGTCTTCTCCTCAGAAGAGAGGCGTCTGCACCGCAGTCAGAACCGCGACCCCCAAAAAGCCGAACTCCGCTCTGCGTAAGATCGCCCGTGTGCGTCTTACCAACGGCTATGAGGTTACTGCTTACATTCCCGGTGTTGGCCACAATCTGCAGGAGCACTCCGTGGTTATGATCCGCGGCGGCCGTGTTAAGGACCTTCCTGGTGTCCGTTACCACATCATTCGCGGCAGCCTGGATACCCAGGGCGTTGCAAACCGTATGCAGGCCAGATCCAAGTACGGCGCAAAGAGACCGAAGGCCGGAAAGAAGTAAGTCCTGTCCCAATGCTGATTACGCTTTATGCGTAAGGCCGATCGCCTTGCCATGAAGGTTATATACATTATATATATTATTGATGTATGTTGCCTCAGGGGAAGGCACCAGACGGGAACGCATGTGTCCCGAAGTACCTGTGAAATCATTTTTATGAAGGAGGGAAGTATAGTGCCCAGAAGAGGTAACATTCCCAAAAGAGAGGTTCTGCCGGATCCTGTGTATAATTCCATTCTGGTGACCAAGCTTGTCAACAGCATCATGCTGGACGGCAAGAAGGGCGTCGCACAGAAGGTTGTCTACGCAGCATTTGACACGATCAAGGAAAAGACCGGCAAGGATCCCCTGGAAGTTTTTTCGGCTGCGCTTGAGAACATCATGCCCAGCCTGGAGGTCAAGGCCCGTCGTGTGGGCGGCGCCACCTATCAGGTGCCTATCGAGGTCAGACCCAACAGACGTCAGACTCTCGGTCTGCGCTGGCTCACCTCTTACTCCAGAAGCCGCGGTGAGAAGACCATGAAGGATCGTCTCGCCGGCGAGATTATGGATGCAGCCAACAACACCGGTTCCGCCGTTAAAAAGCGCGAGGACACCCACAAGATGGCAGAGTCCAACAAGGCCTTTGCCCACTATCGTTGGTAAGCAGCCAAGACCTGCTTTGTTTTTGATTATCAATTTGGCATCAGAAAGGAGTGAGTGCTATGCCAAGAGAGTATTCGCTTGAAAGAACCCGCAATATCGGCATAATGGCTCACATTGATGCCGGCAAAACAACCACCACGGAGCGCATCCTGTTCTATACCGGCCGCACCTACAAAATGGGTGAGACCCACGAGGGTGCAGCAACCATGGACTGGATGGAACAGGAGCAGGAGCGCGGAATTACCATTACTTCCGCTGCAACAACCTGTTTCTGGAAAGATCACCGTATTAACATTATCGATACACCGGGCCATGTGGACTTCACTGTTGAGGTTGAGCGCTCTTTGCGCGTGCTTGACGGCAGCATAACCGTTATGTGCGCCAAAGGCGGAGTAGAGCCCCAGTCTGAAACCGTATGGCGTCAGGCGGATCACTACCACGTTCCCAGAATGATCTATATCAATAAGATGGACATCATGGGTGCAGACTTCTTCAACGTCCTGGACATGATTCATGATCGCTTGAAGTGCAACGCGGTGCCTATCCAGCTGCCCATCGGCGCAGAAGCCGATTTCAAGGGCATTATTGATCTGGTGGAAATGAATGCCGACGTCTATTATGATGAGCTTGGCAAAGATATGCGCGTGGAAGAGATCCCGGAGGACATGCGGGAGCTGGCCGAGGAGTATCACACGAAGCTGATTGAAGCCGTCTCCGATTTTGACGACCAGATTATGGAGGACTATCTTGAAGGGAAGCCTGCGGATAAGGCTGCCGTCCGTGCAGCAATCCGCCGCGCGACCATCGCGAACGAGTTTGTCCCCATTGTCTGCGGTACGTCTTACCGGAACAAAGGCGTGCAGAAGCTGCTGGATGCAATTGTGGACTATATGCCGTCTCCGCTGGACATCCCGCCGGTTGAGGGGACCGATCCCCATTCCGACGAGACACTGACCAGAAAAGCAGACGACAACGAGCCCTTCTCCGCACTTGCATTTAAAATTATGACAGACCCCTATGTGGGCCGCCTGTCCTTCATCCGCGTGTACTCCGGCACGGCCGCCACCGGTTCCACGGTCATCAACTCGACCAAGGGCCAGCGCGAGCGTCTGGGCCGCCTGCTGCGGATGCATGCAAACCACCGCGAGGATATCGATATGGTCTATTCCGGCGACATTGCCGCCGCTGTGGGCCTGAGAAATACCACCACCGGTGACACCCTCTGCGACGAAAAGCACCCGATCGTGCTGGAGTCCATGGAATTCCCGGATCCGGTTATCCGCGTGGCCATTGAGCCCAAGACGAAAGCCGGACAGGAGAAGATGGACATCGCGCTGACAAAGCTGGCTGAAGAGGATCCCACCTTCAAGGCCTACACGGACAGCGAGACCGGCCAGACAATCATCGCCGGTATGGGCGAGCTCCATCTGGAGATCATCGTTGACCGTCTGCTGCGCGAGTTCAAGGTTGAAGCGAACGTCGGTAAGCCCCAGGTCGCCTATAAGGAGACCATCAAGGGTACGGCTGATGTGGATACGCGGTATGCCCGTCAGTCCGGCGGTAAAGGCCAGTTCGCACACGTCAAGATCAGGCTGGAGCCCAACGAGTCCGGTAAAGGCTATGAGTTCATCAATGCAATTACCGGCGGCGCGATCCCGAAGGAATATATTCCTGCCGTGGATCAGGGTATCCAGGGCGCCATGCAGGCCGGCGTCGTGGCGGGCTATCCCGTTGTTGACGTTAAGGTGACGCTGTATGACGGCTCCTTCCACGAGGTTGACTCCTCTGAAATGGCCTTTAAGATTGCCGGTTCCATGGCATTCAAAGAGGCGATGCAGAAGGCGAACCCCACGCTGCTTGAGCCGATCATGAAGGTGACCGTGGTTGTTCCGGAAGATTATATGGGCGACGTGATCGGCAACATCAATGCCAGACGCGGCCAGATCTCCGGCATGGACACCAGAAACGGCACATCGACGCTGCACACTTTTGTGCCGCTCAGCGAGATGTTCGGCTATGCAACAGACCTGAGAAGCCGCACCCAGGGACGCGGCAACTACTCTATGGAACCCAGCCACTATGTGGAACTGCCCAAATCCATTCAGGAGGATATCAAAACAGCCAAAAGAGGCTGATTTGTATCCCGTATGCATATTATAGTTGCAAATCCGCAGACAATAGGTTAGAATACTGAATTGTCAGAACACGAATTTTTTCAACCATACTAAACTATAAGGAGGCAATATCCAAATGGCAAAGCAGAAGTTTGAAAGAACAAAACCTCACGTAAATATCGGCACCATCGGTCACATCGACCATGGTAAGACCACCCTGACCGCAGCGATCACGAAGGTCCTGCACATGGCTGACGCCAACGCAGCTGAGTACACCGCTTACGACCAGATCGACAAGGCTCCCGAAGAGAGAGAACGCGGCATTACCATCAACACCGCTCACGTTGAGTATCAGACTGACGACCGTACCGCTGCTGACGGCACCCCCATCCAGGGCCGCCACTATGCGCACGTTGACTGCCCGGGTCACGCTGACTATATCAAGAACATGATCACCGGCGCTGCTCAGATGGACGGCGGCATCCTGGTTATCGCTGCTTCCGACGGCCCCATGGCTCAGACCCGTGAGCACCTGCTCCTTGCCCGTCAGGTTAACGTGCCTTATATCGTCGTTTTCCTGAACAAGGTTGACCAGGTTGACGACCCCGAGCTGCTCGAGCTGGTTGAGATGGAAGTCCGCGAGCTGCTGGACAAGTACGAGTTCCCCGGCGACGACACCCCCATCATCAAGGGTTCCGCTCTGAACGCTCTGGTCTGCGAGTCCACCGATCCGCATGCGCCTGAGTATCAGTGCATCTGGGAGCTGATGGATGCTGTCGACACCTATATCAAGACCCCCGACCGCAAGGAAGATATGCCCTTCCTGATGCCTGTTGAGGACGTCTTCACCATCACCGGCCGCGGCACCGTCGCCACCGGCAGAGTTGAGCGCGGCATCATCAAGATGAACGAGAAGGTCGAGATCGTTGGTCTGTCCGACGAGAAGAAAGAGACCACCGTCACTGGTATCGAAATGTTCCGCAAGCTCCTCGACTTCGCAGAAGCCGGCGACAACATCGGCACCCTGCTGCGCGGCATTGCCAAGACCGACATCGAAAGAGGTCAGGTTCTTGCAAAGCCCGGCTCCATTCATCCCCACACCAAGTTCAAGGGCCAGGTTTACGTCCTGTCCAAGGATGAAGGCGGCCGTCACACCCCGTTCTTCAACAACTACAGACCTCAGTTCTATTTCCGTACCACTGACGTGACCGGCGTCATCACTCTGCCCGAAGGCGTTGAGATGTGCATGCCCGGCGATAACGTCGATATGGACGTTGAGCTGATCACCCCCATCGCTATTGAGCAGGGCCTGCGCTTCGCTATCCGTGAAGGCGGCCGTACCGTCGGTTCCGGTGTTGTTATCGGCATCAACGAGTAAGTTCACAGTTCAAAGGCGCTCTCTTTTCCGGAGAGCGCCTTTAGGCTATATGGAGGAGTAGGTTATGGCCTTTCTTGAAATGAGCTTTAAGTCGGACGTTCTGGATCTGGAATCGCACATGCATGTGCTTCTGCCTGAAAAGCGGGCGGATCTGCCCCAGATCAGGCTTTCCGGTGAAGACGGAAAATGTCCGGTCCTGTTTTTGCTGCATGGCCTCAGTGACGGCTGCAGTGCCTGGACGCGCTACACCGCGATTGAACGCTATGTCCGCCAGTATGAAATCGCCGTTGTGATGCCTGAGGTTCACCGCAGCTTTTACAGCGATATGCGCCACGGCGGGAAATACTGGACCTTTATTTCCCAGGAACTCATGGAGAAATGCTATGAGTTCTTCCCGCAGATCTCACGCAGGCGTGAGGACCATTATGCCGCTGGCCTTTCCATGGGCGGCTACGGGGCCATGAAGCTGGCGCTGCGCGCACCGGAGGCATTTTGCTTCGCGGGTTCTCTGTCCGGCGCAGTGGATATTCCGGCCGAATTTGAGACGCTGCGCGAAAATGACCCGCTGATGTCGGATATTTTCGGCACGCCTGATCTGGCCCGTGATTCGGATGACGACCTTTTTGCTCTTGCACAGCGCCTGAAAGACAGCGGCCAGCCGCTGCCGAAGCTGTTTATGTGGTGCGGCACAGAGGATTTCCTCTATGCGTTCAATACCCGGTTCCGCGATCATCTGCGTGAGCTGGGCTATGACCTGAACTACTCGGAGAGCGCCGGATGCCATCTCTGGAACTACTGGGATCGTGAGATTCAGAATGTCCTGACCGATATCATGGCCATGCGCGGCGTCAAATACGAAAAATGCTGAGCGGCAAGGGCACGGCTGCATTGCAGCCGTGCCCCAGTTTTATTTTTTTGGATATGCAAGCCCGTGCATGAATCCGTCCAGCGCAGTGGACTGCACGTCACCGGCGATGATCCGGTTCCGGCAGACAACGAGATCGGCCACCACCTGGTCTGTACTGTCGGGATAGTTGGTGATCTGATAGGTGTATCGGGTTGCCTCCATACCGCCGTATGCCGACAGATCAAAACCCTGCCGGACCTGAAGCGCGTTGTATGTTTCGTACACACCGTCGAAGGTTTTGGGGATGATCACAGTCTGAATTTCCACAGGTTCAGTGCCGACTGTCCAGCCCAACCCTTCCAGATAGGTAATTCTGTCTTCGTTTGTGCGGACCACAGCCGACAGGGCAGCAGCGTCAGTGCTGTCATTGTGCTGGCTGCCTGCCAGGAGAATGACAGATGTGAGCACAATGCCCAGGATGAGCACGGCGGCCACAGCTTTTTTCTTACTGAATTTTGCCGTATAAATGAACACGCAGCACCATTCCTTTAATTTCCGGATGGTAGAATCTATTCCCCACAGGGAATAAATATGATAAAATAACAAAACAGCGTTTATCTGACATCATTTGACAGAGAGGATGTTTTGTCTGGAACTGTGGCGGCTTGACAAATTCATTGCTTTTTCCGGCGCCGCTTCCCGCCGGGAGGTGCGCCTGCTGATCAAAGCCGGGCGGATACAGGTGGATGGACGCGCCGCCGGCGGACCGGAACAAAAGATCGATCCGCAGACGGCGTCTGTGTATCTGGACGGTCAGCGCATTTCTTTTTCTGCGCATGTGTACCTGATGATGAACAAGCCCGCCGGCGTTCTGTCGTCGACGGAGGACGCGCGGGACAGAACGGTGCTGGATCTTTTGCCGGAGACGCTCCGCAAACGCGGCCTTTTTCCGGCAGGGAGGCTGGACAAGGATTCGGAGGGACTTCTTTTGCTGACGGATGACGGCGATTACTGCCATCATGTGATCTCGCCGCGGAAAAATGTCTTTAAGTGCTATGAGATTGAAACGATGGGCTGCCCCACGCCGGAGGACTGCGCTGCGGTGGCTGCCGGCATGACGCTGGAGGACGGGACGGCCTGCAGGCCCGGCCGGCTGGAGATTCTGGAGGCAGGGCAGACCGCCCGCTGCCGGATCCGGATTTCAGAGGGGAAGTTCCATCAGGTCAAGCGCATGCTGGCGGTTCTCGGCAAGCCGGTGCTTTCACTCAGACGCACGGAGATCGGAGCGCTTCATCTTGACGAAAATCTGAAACCCGGTGCATATAGGGAAATGACGGCAGAAGAGGCGCAGCTGGCCCTTCAGACCGGGGTTTCTTCCCTATGAACAGAGCAGTTTCACTAAATTTCAAGTATCTTTTCCGTTTTTTCTATTGAAATTAATGGTGATTCGTTATATTATGATAAACGTCAAAATCACGAATGTATTGTGCGATAGAAACAAAAGGAGGGCGCGTCATGTCGAGCAGAATTTTTCAGGGAATCATTGTGCAGATGAAAGAGGCTACGGACCGCATTATTGGCGTTGTGGATTCAGAGGGAGCAGTGGTCGCCTGCAGTGAGCTGAGCCTTGTGGGAACGAGCATCAACGGAATCTACGCTGTGGCGGATGCGGTTGGCGACCGCGTGGCGGTGACCGATGGAAAGACATTCAAGATGCTCGGCGGTTCCGACAGCCATTTTGATTATGTGGTCTTTGTTGAGGGAACGGACGAGGTGGCCCGCACGCTCTGCGTCATGGCCTGCATCGCCGTGTCCGAAGCGAAGGTTTACTATGAGGAGAAGTTTGACAATTCTGTCCTTGTAAAAAACATCATCACCGACAACATCCTTCCCGGTGACATTTTCGTCCATGCGAAGGAAATGCATTTTGACGCGGAAGCGAACCGGGCGGTTTTCCTTGTCCGCCAGACGGAGAAGGCGGATGTCGCTGCGGCCGATGTGCTGAAAAAGCTTTTCCCGGACCGCAAAAAAGATTTTGTGATCACGCTCAGCGAGACAGACATCGCTGTGATTCGCGAGGTTCCGGCTTCTTATGAAGCAAAGGATCTTTACAAGATTGCGCTTTCCATCGAGCAGACTCTGGCGGCGGAGCTGAATGTAAAGACGGTGATCGGTATCGGCACCATTGCGCATCACCTGCGCGAACTGGCCGACCGCTACAAGGAAGCCCAGGTCGCCATTGAAATCGGCAAGGTTTTTGATACGGACAAGACCATCATCAACCACGAGAATCTCGGCATCGGCCGGCTGATTTATCAGCTGCCGAACACGCTGTGCGAGGCGTTTCTGTCCGAGGTTTTCAAGAAAAACCCCATCGACGCGCTGGATGATGAGACTCTGGGGATCATCACCAAGTTCTTTGAGAACAACCTGAATATTTCCGAGACTTCCCGGAAGCTGTTCGTGCACCGCAACACACTGGTGTACCGCCTTGGCAAGATCAAAAAGCTGACCGGGCTTGATCTGCGGGAGTTCGACCAGGCGATTGTGTTCAAAGTGGCGCTGATGGTCAAGAAGTATTTGAATTCGCAGAAAAACCATTGAGAACAGACAGGTAATGAGGTAATTTGATTCATGGTTCAGCTCACAGATGTTTTTAAGGCTTATGAAAACGGGTCCAAGGCCATCCGGGGAATTTCACTGACGATTCAGGATGGTGAATTCGTTTTCCTGGTCGGACCGTCCGGTTCCGGAAAATCCACGATTGTCAAGCTGATCACAGGAGAGATCGCGCCCACAGACGGCACGGTTCTGGTGAACGGCTTCAATCTGACGACGATGAAGTTTTCCAAAATGCCGTATATGCGCCGGACGCTCGGTGTAATTTTCCAGGATTTCAGACTGATTGAAAACAAATCCGTCTATGAAAACGTGGCGTTTGCCATGCGTGTCATCGGTGCGTCCAACAAGGAAATCAAGCACCGCGTGCCGTATGTGCTGAGTCTTGTGGGCCTTGAGGGCAAGGAACAGCGGCATCCGCAGGAGCTTTCCGGCGGCGAACAGCAGCGTGTGGCGGTTGCCCGCGCCCTTGTCAACGACCCGCAGATGATTATTGCTGACGAGCCCACAGGAAACCTGGACCCCACGCGCAGCCTGGAGATGATGACGCTCCTGAATAAGATCAACGAACTGGGAACCACGGTTTTGGTTGTCACACATGAAAAGGATCTTGTGAACCAGTTTTCAAAGCGTGTCATCGCCATTGATGCGGGCCGCGTGATCAGCGACGGAATGGATGGGTATGTGCAGATATGAGATTTAACAGATTCAAATACCAGCTGAAAGAGGGCATCATGAACATTTTTAACCACGGGTTCATGTCCCTCGCTTCGATACTGATCACCGTTGCGTGCCTGATCCTGATGGGCAGTGCAATTCTGATCGCAGTCAATGTCAATAATATCATTGACACCCTGGAAAACGAAAATGAGATTGTGGCCTATGTGAACGAGAATTATTCGACGCAGGAGGCGCAGGCTCTGGAGCCGGAGCTGACCCGGCTGAAAAATGTCAGCGGCGTGACCTTTGTCAGCCGTGAGCAGGCGTTTGAGGATTTCAAAGGTCAGTATTCCAATTCCACGCTCCTGAACGATCTGGATTCATCCATTCTGCGCGACCGGTATGTGATTTACCTGGATGATCTTTCGCTGATGGAAGACACGCTGCAGGATGTGCTGGATGTTCAGGGAATTGTCAAAGCCAGCGGCCATCTTGAAATTGCAGAAGGATTCGTGACGCTGCGCAACGTAGTCGGCGCCGTGTCCATTATCCTTGTGGCCGTGCTGCTTGTGATCTCTCTTTTCATCATGTCCAACACGGTTAAACTGACGACATTTGAGCGGCGTGAAGAAATCGCCATTATGAAGATGGTCGGCGCCACCAACAGTTACATCGAATGGCCGTTTGTGGTCGAGGGTATGCTGCTGGGCCTTGTGGGCTCTCTGACGGCTTATATTGCCCAGTGGGGCGTCTACATGCTGGTGGGCGAACAAATCGTTGAGAATGCGGGTCTGAGCTTCCTGAGCCTGATCAGCTTCTCCGATCTGGCTGTGCCGCTTCTGATTCTGTTTGTGGTTATGGGTCTGGGCGTCGGTGTGATCGGCAGCCTGATGGCCATCAAGAAGTTTTTGAAGGTTTGAGGCGGGGCACGGTATGAACAGAAAAATTTTTGTCCGTGTTGTCTGCATACTGCTGGCCATACTGATGCTGGCGACTGTCCTGCTTACGGCGTTGATGTACGCCTGAGTCCTGCAGAGGAGGCGACCATGAAGAAAAGCGGAAAACGCATTCTGGCCCTGGCCCTGATGCTGCTTCTGACATTCGGCATATTCTGTCAGAGCGGACTGATTGCCGGCGCCGGTGCTGTTACGCAAAGTGATATTGACAATCTGAAGCAGCAGAAAGAGGCGCTGGAACAGCAGCGCCAGGATCTGCTGGCGCAGATTGAGGATGCTGAATTTGATCTTCTGTCTGTGACTGCCCAGCGCAAGGTGCTGGATGAGCGGATGACGCTGACACAGCAGGAAATCAACAATGTCAGTGAACAGATTGAAACCTGCCTTCAGATGATTGACCAGAAGGAGGCTGAGGTTGAGACCTGCAAAAAGCAGGAGGACGCCCAGTGGAAGCTGTACAAATCCCGGCTGCGCGCCATGGAGGAGAACGGAACGATCTCCTATTTTTCCATCATCTTCGGTGCAACCAGTTTTTCCGATCTTCTTTCGCGGATTGATTATATCTCGGAAATCATTGACTATGATGAAAAGGTGTACAATGACCTGCTGGCTGCCCAGGCGGATACTGAACAGGCCATTGTTGGTCTGGAAAAAGCCAACGCGGAATACGCGCAGGAGAAGAGTGAACTGGAAGCCCTGCATGCAGATTTGGCCGTCCAGTCGGATGAGGCCTCCCAGCTGATTGCAAGTCTTGAGGACAAAATCGACGAATACAATGCCCTGGACGAAGAGATGAACGCGGAGATGGACGCCCTGCAGGACGACATTGATGCGAAGGTTGCGGAGCTTGAGGAGCAAAAACGCAGGGAAGAGGAAGAACGCAACAAACAGAACGGCGGCGGCGGAAGCGGAAGTGTTACCGGTACAGGCAGTTTTATCTGGCCGTGTCCGTCTTCCAATTACATCACAAGCCGGTTCGGTACGCGTTTTCATCCCATCTACCAGGTTTATAAAACCCATTACGGCGTGGATGTGGGCGCCTCCTATGGCTCCAGCATTTATGCGGCGGACGGCGGCACCGTTTTGACGTCTACATACAGTTCCTCCTACGGCTATTACATAGTTATCTATCACGGGAACGGAACCACGACACTGTATGCACACCTGAGCCAGCTTCTGGTGTCGGCGGGCGATTCAGTGAGCCAGGGCGAACTGATCGCCTATTCCGGCAACAGCGGCGCTTCAACCGGCCCGCACCTGCACTTTGAAGTTTCCGTGGGCGGTTCGCGCGTCAACCCGCTGGATTATTTCGATTCCGGTTCCTTTGCTTTCAGCCCATCGGCCTGATCCGCGCGGCCGTTCCGGAGCTGATCGGGCGCTGCGGCGAAACCTGCCGAAAGCTGGCGCCCGAGTTTTCTTGACAGTTCAAACGAATACACCTATAATACTTAACAATCATGACCCAAAGGGGATGTTTCACGGTGGCAGTTGAAAACAGATTCAGAATGAGCGCTGAGCGCCTTGAAGAGTTAAAAAAAGAGCTTGAATACCTCCAGACCGTCAGAGAGAGCGAGGTTGCAGACCAGATCCGGGAAGCGCGTTCTTTCGGCGACCTGTCTGAAAACAGCGAATATGACGAGGCGAAAACGGAGCAGGGCAAGCTGTATTCCAAAATTGCAGAAATCAAAAAGCTGATTGAAAATGCAGAGATCGTGGAAAGCAGCGGCGGCGTGGATAAGGTGGGCATCGGCAGCAGGGTGACTGTGCGCGATGTGGAATTCGGCGATGAGGAATCTTACCAGATCGTCGGCTCGCAGGAAGCCAATCCCATGGAGGGCAAGATTTCCGACGATTCGCCTTTCGGACGGGGCTTGATGGGCCATCGCGTAGGCGAGATTGTGGACATTGACGCGCCGGCCGGCACCCTCAGGTTTGAGATTTTGAAAATCGAAGAATAAGCTTCCGCAGTGCGTTTTGCTGCGGCAGAAAAGATCGATTGAAAAGCTGCGGCAGGAAAGTGTTTCTTTCTTGCCACAGCTTTTTGCAAAGGAGCGTGCGGAATGACGGAGTATGTGACCAGCCGGAAAAATGATAAAGTTGTCCATATGAAGCGGCTGGGCGCGGACAAGGGCTACCGCAGCCGCTGCCGGGAATTCCTCTGTGACGGGGACAAGCTTCTGGACGAGGCGCTCAGCTGCGGCGCACAGATCCGCACCGTGCTTTCGTGCACACAGGCGCTGCCGCCGCTGCCGGACAGTGTGCGGACGATCATGGTTCCGCGTGATCTTATTGAAATGGTCTCACCGCTGAAAAATCCGCAGGATGTGCTGTTTTCCTGCGCTATGCCGGATACGCTGCCGGTGATCCGGCCGGACGGGGCGTATCTCATCCTGGAAAACGTCCAGGATCCCGGAAATGTCGGCACCGTTATCCGTTCTGCCGGCGCTTTCGGAATTGACGCGGTGCTGCTGGCCGGAAACTGCGCTGACCTGTATAATCCCAAAACCGTGCGCGCGACCATGGGCGCGGTTTTCCGGAAGGATGTGCTGGAGACGGATCTGGACGGCCTGCGTCAGCTGCAGGCAGATGGAATCCGGATTTACGGTGCGGCGCTGCATACAGACAGCCGGGACATCCGCAGCGCGGATCTGCGCGGCGCTGCGATTGCCGTCGGCAGCGAAGGGCGCGGCCTGTCGCCGGCGCTTTTGGAGCTGTGCGACGGACATGTGGTGATTCCCATGCGTCCGGAATGCGAATCGCTGAACGCCGCGGTTGCTGCGTCCATCCTGATGTGGGAGATGCGCAGATCAACCCTTTGAAAAAGAGAAACAGACACGGGAACAGATGGGGGAGTGGGGAGTATGTCCGTCTTGCGCTATTGGCTCTGGCTGTCCGCCCTGCGCGGTGTTGGTGCGCGAACTGCTGCGCGCCTGCTGGAGGAGGCCGGCTCCCCGGAGGAGATTTATTTTACCCGCAGCACCGATCTGGACCGGTTTCCCTGGCTGACGGCCGGAGAGAAGGCGGCGCTGAGCGATAAAGGGCTGGATACTGCGGCCCGCATTGCAGACAGCTGCGCTGAAACCGGCACGCAGGTGATTACGCTGAATGACGCCGCCTACCCGGAGCGCCTGCGCAACATTCCCGATCCGCCGGTTCTTTTATATGCCAGCGGCAGCCTGCCGCCGGTGGACGATCTGCCCGCAGTTGCCATTGTGGGCACGCGCAGCTGCACGCCGTATGGAATCAAGACGGCGGAGCGCATCGCATATGAGTATACGCTGGCCGGCGGCCTGGTGGTGACCGGTCTTGCCCGCGGTGTGGATACTGCGGCGGCGCGCGGCGCACTGCGCGCCGGCGGCCGGGTGGTCTGCGTTCTCGGAAACGGGACAAATGTGATTTATCCCAGAGAGAATGCCGCGCTTTATCAGGACGTGCAGACGGTGGGTGCGCTGATCAGCGAGTATCCGCCGGATACGCAGCCGACACGCAGCGCGTTTCCTGCGCGCAACCGCGTGATGAGCGGGATTTCCGCCGGTGTTTTGGTGATTGAAGCGCCGGAGCACAGCGGCGCGCTGATTACGGCATCCCGGGCGCTGGATCAGGGACGCGACCTGTTTGCCGTGCCGGGAAATGTGGACGCGGAGGCCTGCGCCGGTTCGAACCGGCTGCTGAAGGAGGGCGCAGGGCTTGTCACCTCGGGGTGGGACCTTGCGGATGAATACCGCGCGCTCTATCCGGATAAGCTGAAAGAACGGGGACAGCGGCCCGAGGTGCCGCTGGATGAAAAACAGGCGCGGAAACTTGTGGCCGGTGAAGCTTCAGAGCCTGTCCATTGGGAAAAAGCGGAAAAAGAGAGCATTGACAAGCAGAAAAACGCGGATTATATTGACCAGGTAAGACCTGCGGCGGAGCTTGACGGCGACGAGCGCATTGTGGCCGGTGCAATTTCCAAGCCGGACATGCCTGTGGACGATATCATTGCGGACAGCGGCCTGCCGGCGTCCAAGGTTCTGACTGCGTTAACGCTTCTTGAAATCAAAGGTTATGCGTCTCAGCGCAGCGGCAAACGCTTTACGCTGAACGTAACAGTGAAATGAGGAATTCCATTCATGGCAAATCAATATCTCGTAATCGTGGAGTCGCCCGCAAAGGCGAAAACGATCGGAAAATATCTCGGCGACGGGTATAAGGTCAAGGCCTCCATGGGGCACCTGCGCGATCTGCCGAAGAGCGTGATGGGTGTGGATCTGGAGCACGATTTCACACCGGATTACCAGCCGGTGAAAGGCCGGGAAGAGACAATTGCGGAGCTGCGCGCGGCGGCGAAAAAGGCCGACAAAGTCTTCCTTGCAACCGACCCTGACCGGGAGGGAGAGGCGATTTCCTGGCATCTGAAAGAGCTTCTTGGTATTCCGGACGACCAGGTGTATCGTGTGACATTCAATGAAATCACCCGCAAGGTGGTTACGGAGAGCATACAGAAGCCGCGGGAGATCGACCAGAATCTTGTGGATGCGCAGCAGGCCCGCCGGATCCTGGACCGGATTGTCGGCTATAAGCTCAGTCCGCTTCTGTGGCGGAAAATCAAGCGCGGCCTTTCCGCCGGACGTGTCCAGTCAGTGGCCACGCGCATGGTGGTGGACCGCGAGGAGGAAATCAGGGCCTTTGTGCCGGAAGAATACTGGATTCTGGACGCGGTTCTGAATGAGGCTCCCGGCAATGCGCCGGACAACCAGCCCGGCTTTCTGGCCCGCTATGTGGGCCCCGGCGGGAAAAAGCGGGAACTGCACAGCGAGCAGGAGGTCAATGAAGTCGTTGACGCCGTGCGCAACGCGCCGTTTCTTGTGACAAGCGTCAAAAAAGCGGACAAAAGCAAAAATCCGCCGCCGCCGTTTACAACTTCTACGCTGCAGCAGGATGCTTCCCGGAAGCTGAGCATGACGCCCCGGCGGACCATGTCTGTGGCGCAGCAGCTCTATGAAGGCGTGGAGCTGGGCGAAGAGGGCTCTGTGGGCCTGATTACGTACATGAGAACCGACTCGCTGCGGATTTCCGAAGAAGCGCAGAGTCAGGCGAAGGAGTTTATTCTCCAGCGCTACGGCGCAGCATATCATCCGGGAACGGCCCGCCAGTTCAAGGCCAAAGGCTCCGTGCAGGACGCCCATGAGGCGATCCGCCCCACCAATGTCCTGCGCACGCCGGAGGAAGTGCGCGGCAAGATTTCTCCGGACCAGTACCGGCTGTACCGGCTGATCTGGGGCCGTTTTGTCGCCAGCCAGATGTCCGCTGCGGTGTACAGCAGCGTCACCGTCGACACGGAGTCCGCCGGTTATGTGTTCCGCAGCACGCGTTCCAGCCTGAAGTTTGCCGGCTACACGGCCGTATATGAGGAAGGGCGCGATGACGAAAGCGAAGAAAAGCAGGAATTTCTGCCGACCGTGTTTGAAGGCGACCTGCTTATTCTGCAGGATATAAAAAAGGAACAGAAGTTTACCCAGCCGCCCTCCCGCTACACGGAGGCCACGCTGATTAAGGCCATGGAGGAGACCGGCGTCGGCCGGCCGAGCACCTATGCGCCGACTGTTTCCACAATTCTGGACCGCGAATACGTGGTGAAGGAGGGACGGTACCTGCGTCCGACACCGCTGGGTTCTGTGGTGACGGGTCTGATGAAAGAACGCTTTGCCGATATTGTGGATCTGAAATTCACGGCCCGTATGGAAACCGAGCTGGACAGCGTTGAAAGCGGCGAAAAAAAGTGGAAGGAAGTTCTGGCTGACTTTTACGGCCCGTTTGAGCAGTCGCTGGAGAGCGCGGAAAAGGCGCTGGAGGGCGAGCGGATCCGGATCCCGGATGAGGAGACAGACGAGGTGTGCGACCTCTGCGGCCGCAAAATGGTGATCAAATCCGGGCGGTTCGGCCGTTTTCTGGCCTGCCCGGGCTATCCGGAGTGCAGTTTTACCAAACCGCTGGTGATTGAGATGCCGGGCAAGTGCCCGAAATGCGGCTCCCGCATTCTCAAGCGCACGAGCAAGAACGGATATACCTATTACGCATGCGAAAAAGGCGCCGCCTGCGGCTTTATGACCTGGGACGTACCCACGAAGGACAACTGCCCCGAGTGCGGAATGACCATGTTCAAAAAGTCGGGACGCGGATTCAATAAACCTTTCTGTGTCAATGAAACCTGCGCGAAATTTGTGCCGGAGGATAAGCGCGGCTACAAGAAAAAAGCGTCTGCGGCAGCCGACGGAGAAAAGCCGGCCGGCGATCAGCCTGCAGAACCGGAGCAGAAGGAAAAGAAACCGGCGGCCAAAAAGTCCGCTGCAAAAAAGCCGGCTGCGAAAAGCGCGGCGGGGAAAACAGCCGCTGCGAAAAAAACCGCGGCGAAGAAACCGGCAGAAGCAAAGAAATCTGCTGCGGGAAAACAGACAAAGGATAAAAAATAATGGAACAAGTTACGGTTGTGGGCGCCGGCCTTGCAGGGTGTGAGGCGGCATGGCAGCTGGCCGGCCGGGGAATTGACGTCAGGCTTGTGGAGATGAAACCGGCGAAAAAGACGCCGGCCCACGTCTCCGACGATTTCGGGGAGCTGGTCTGTTCCAATTCGCTGCGCAGTGATGAGCTTTCCAATGCGGCCGGCCTTTTGAAAGAGGAGATGCGCCGACTGGACGGGCTGATTATCCGCTGTGCGGACGCCTGCCGTGTGCCGGCGGGCGGCGCGCTTGCAGTGGACCGAAGCGCCTTTTCGGCGATGATTACGGAAAAAATCCGCAGTCATCCCCGGATCTGTGTCGTCAGCGAAGAGATGACGGAGATTCCCGACGGTCAGGTGATTATTGCAACCGGACCGCTGACCAGCGACGCGCTGAGCGAAAAAATTGCATCCCTGATGCCGCAGGCGGACGCGCTGCACTTTTTTGACGCTGCCGCACCGCTGATCAGCTTCGAGAGCATTGACATGGAGCAGGCATTTTTTGCCTCACGCTACGGAAAGGGCACGGCGGACTACATCAACTGCCCGATGACAAGAGAGCAGTACACCGCATTCTGGCTGGCGCTGCGGTCCGCCGAAGAGGCGCCGGTCCATGGCTTTGACGACAGCGGCGTGTTTGAGGGCTGTATGCCGGTGGAGGTTATGGCGCGCCGGGGAGAGGACACCCTGCGCTACGGGCCGCTGAAGCCGGTAGGCATTGCCAATCCGCAGACCGGCGAGGAATACTATGCTGTTGTTCAGCTGAGAAAGGACAACGCGGCAGGCTCGGTTTATAACATGGTCGGATTCCAGACGCATCTGCGTTTTCCGGAACAGCGCCGTGTGTTTTCCATGATTCCCGGCCTTGAACATGCGGAATATCTGCGTTACGGCGTTATGCACCGCAATACTTATATCGATTCGCCGCGGGTGCTGGACCGGTATTACCGGCTGAAGTCTGAGCCGCGGATCCGTTTTGCCGGACAGATGACCGGTGTCGAGGGATACATTGAATCTGCCGCTTCCGGCATGCTGGCCGGTATTGAAACGGCCCGGACGCTGCAGGGCCTTGAGCCTGCGGATTTTCCGGACAGTACGGCAATCGGCGCGCTGGCGCTTTATATTTCGAATGAGGCTGTAACCGATTTTCAGCCGATGAACATCAATTTCGGAATCATCGAACCGCTGGGGTTCCGCGTCAAGGGAAAGCGAAACAAAAACGCTGCGATTTCAAATCGTGCGCTGGAGCAGATTGAGCAGATGCGTGTGCAGAAAAACGTATAGGCTTTTGACAGAGAGAAAGGGAAGCTGCGTATGAAAATAATTATTGACGCCATGGGCGGCGACAATGCGCCGGAGGAGATTGTCAAAGGTGCGCTTCTTGCCCGGCAGGATTTGGGCGCGGAACTGATTCTTGTGGGCCGTGAGGCTGAGATTCAGCGTGTGCTGCAGGAGCAGGGATACAGTACGCCGCCGGCCGGCATTGAGATTGTTGCCGCCAGTGAGGTGGTGGATATGGAGGACGATCCGGCCACGGTGATCCGTCAAAAGAAGGATTCATCCATGGCGGTGGGTCTGCGTATGCTGCGGGAGGGCGCAGCTGCCGCAATGGTTTCCGCCGGAAGCACCGGCGCACTGCTGTCCGGCGCAACTCTGATTACAAAACGCATCCGGGGCATTCGCCGTGCGGCGCTGGCGCCGGTTATGCCCAGTAAATCCGGCCGGGGCGCGCTGCTCATCGACTGCGGCGCGAATGCTGAATGCACGCCGGAGTATCTGCTGCAGTTTGCTTATATGGGCTCCTTTTATGCCAGAACCGTCATGGGCATTGAAAATCCCCGTGTGGGGCTTTTGAACATCGGCGCGGAGGAGACCAAGGGCACACCGCTGCAGAAGGAGGCCTATCAGCTTCTGAAGGCCGCTGCAGACCAGGGAAGAATCTGCTTTGCTGGAAACGCCGAGGCCCGCGATGTGCTTCTGGGCGGCTTTGACGTCGTGGTGGCTGACGGCTATGCCGGAAACATCCTGCTCAAGGGAATTGAAGGTGTGGGCATTTACATGATCGACGAACTGAAGGGCGTTTTCCTGAAGAATCTGCGCACAAAAATCGCCGCGGCGCTTGTAAAAAAGGATATGAAGGCATTCAAGCAAAAGCTGGATCCGTCAGAGATCGGCGGAACCATGCTTCTGGGAATCTCAAAGCCGGTGATCAAGGCGCACGGCTCTTCCAATGCCTATGCGATCCGCAACGCGGTCAGACAGGCATTGTCCTGCGCGCAGGCCGATGTGTGCGGCGCGATCGCTGCAAACATCGGATATATGAAGGTCGACGGACAGCAGACGGAATAAAACGGTTGACAAACCCTTCCGTACGGCGTATATTTTCCTTGCTCGTTTTTCAAGACTAGCGTATGAACAACGGAGGAAGAAAATATGATTTTCGACAGAGTGAAAGACATTTTGCTGCAGGTGCTGGCAGTGGACGAGGAAGAGATTGTGGCTGACGCCTATCTGTATGACGATCTGAATGCGGATGACGCGGCGATGGAAGATATTTCCCTTGCTCTTGAGGATGAGTTTGGCGTCCCCGCCATTCCCCCTGCCGATTATGCGCAATTTGCAACTGTCGGCGATCTGGTCGATTACATCGGCGAGAATATTGCATAACCTGGCAAAGGGGCAGGCAAAACGCCTGCCCCTTTGTTCCGATTACGGAGAGTAGAGCAATGACTGAACTTGAGAAAAAACTGGGATATGTGTTTCAGGACCCGACGCTTCTGCAGACGGCACTGACGCACAGCTCCTATGCAAACGAGAACAGACGGCAGGAACTGGAATGCAACGAGCGCCTGGAGTTTTTGGGCGACGCCGTTCTGGGGATGACTGTGGCTGAGTGGCTGTTCCGCCACTGCCGGCGTCTGCCGGAAGGACAGATGACCAAAATACGCGCGGAGCTGGTCTGTGAACAAAGCCTGGCTGCGGCAGCGCAGGAGCTGGAGCTTGGCAGCGATCTGCGGCTGGGCCACGGCGAGGAACTCAGCGGCGGCCGTACCCGGCCAAGTATCCTGGCTGATGCAGTTGAGGCGATCATTGCGGCCGTCTATCTGGATGGCGGAGATGCTGCAGCCCTGATCCAGCGGCTGATTCTGGCGCCGGCTCAGGCCCGGCTGCGGCCTGCGGCGACGGATTATAAAACGGCGCTGCAGGAGCTTGTCCAGCGCCGCACCGGCAGCAGAATTGCATATATGCTCACCGGAGAGAGCGGACCGGATCACAACAAGCAGTTTACCGTGGCTGTGGCCGTCAACGGCGAGGTCAGGGGCGAGGGAACCGGACGGAGCAAAAAGGAAGCGGAGCAGGCGGCTGCCCATCAGGCGCTGGAGGAACTGAAAAAGTGACGCCAAAACGCAGGATCATCCCTGTTTTTGTGCCGCATCTGGGCTGTCCGCACGCATGTGTGTTCTGCAATCAGCGGCGGATCTCCGGCGTGCAGCGGCCGGCAGACGCGGATGACGTGGAGCGCGCAGTCCGGTCGGCAGCCGCCTGCGGCCTGACCGGGCCGCAGACGGAAATTGCATTTTACGGCGGCAGCTTCACGGCTATTGCTCCGCAGCAGCAGGAAGCGCTTCTGAGCGCCGCCAGACGGGCGGTTGAGGCCGGACTTGCCGGTGCGGTCCGCCTGTCCACCAGGCCGGACTGTGTGGATGCGGAAACAGTCCGCCGCCTGCTGCGCTTCGGCGTAGAAACGGTTGAACTGGGCGCACAGTCCATGGATCCGGCAGTTCTGCAGGCGTCCGGCCGCGGCCATACGCCGGAGGATACGGTGCTTGCCGCACAGCGGATTCGGGATGCGGGACTGCATCTGATCCTTCAGATGATGACCGGCCTGCCGGAGGATACGCCTGTGCGCGCAGCCGGCACGGCGCGGCAGCTGGCGGCGCTGCGGCCGGACGGCGTACGGATCTATCCTGCGGTGGTGATCAGGGACACGCCGATGTACGAAATGTGGCAGGCGGGTACATACCGGCCGCAGACGCTGGAAGAGGCGGTGGAGCTCTGCGCCGGACTTCTGGATGTGTTTGACGCGGCCGGAATCCCCGTAATCCGGCTGGGGCTGAACCCGACGGCGGAGCTTTCTGCCGGGGGAGCCGCTGCGGGGCCATATCACCCCGCATTCGGTGAACTGGTATACGGCAGGCGGTACCTGCATCGGGCGCAGGCGCTGCTGCGTGACGCGGCTTTGCCGGACGAGGTAACGCTTTGGGTCGGACGCGGAAAAGCGTCGATGATGGCCGGACAGAAAGGCTGCAATCTTCAGACGCTGCGCACGCAGTTCGGACTGCGCCGGATCCGCGTGAAAGAAACGGCGCTCCCGCCGTGGGAAGTGCGGCTTGAAATCCGGAGAGTTTAAACAGACGATCGCTGCTTTGACGGAGATCGTCTGTTTTCGGATATTTTCGTGAAAATGTCCGGCGGCCGGCGGCGCGGACAGAAACCGTGAAATTGCGGGTGCATTCTGCCGCCTGCTGAGCAACGCTGCCGCCTTCGCGACCGGCACGTCCATCACTGCGGCCGGCGGCCGGACTGCGCGGTAAAAGCGCGCCGTTTCCGTTTCCGCTGAACCGGAATGCAAAGGCTGCGCGGATGCTTTCTGTGCAGCCTTTTTCCGCAGCGGACTGCCACCGGCGCGCATGGAAAGGAAAAAACAGCAGGAAAAGGCGCCGGAAAGCGCCGAAAAGGCAGGATCGCTGCGGCAAAGCGTCAGTTCTGCAAATATGTATTCACTTTACGGACATTTTTTCTTTGAAAATGTCTGATTGAACGGTGGCGTGTGCAAAGCGGCTGTGCTATACTCGCTGTACAAGTTGATCCTGAGCTGGATCAGAAAGGCGGAATAATATGTCAAAGAATATTTTTTCCATGGAAGGGAAAAAGGTTGTTGTCTTCGGCGGCAGCGGCTATCTTGGCAGCGCCAGCGTTGAGGCGATGATCGATCTGGGCGCACAGGTTGTTGTGGCGGACAAGTTCCCGGAATACACCAAGGGACATGCTGAGGAGCTGGCGAAGATTCCCGGCTGCGTGCTGTTTGAGTGCGACATCACCAGCACGGACTCTGTCAAGGCGGCATATGAAAAGTGCATTGCTGAGTTCGGCGGCTTCAATGCCATGGCAAACCTGGTTTCCTTCGGCGTTCAGGCCAATATTGATGTTATGACGGACGATCAGTTCCGGCTTGGCGTTGAGGGCAATATCACCCATCAGTTCCGCGCCATCCGCGAAGCGATTCCGTATTTTGAAAAGATCGGCGGCGGCGCCATTGTAACGACAGGCTCCATGTACGGCGTTGTGTCTCCCGATCCGCGGATCTACGGCGTCAGCGGCCAGAACAACCCCTGCAACTACGGCCCCAACAAGGCCGGCGTGCTTCAGCTGACCCGGTATGCGGCAGGCCATCTGGCCGACAAGGGCATCCGCGTCAACTGCGTGATTCCCGGTCCCTTCCCGGATGACCGGAAGCTGCCGCCCAAAGAGTTCCTGCAGGAGCTCAGCAACAAGACCATGCTGGGCCGCGTGGGCAGAAACCGTGAAATCGCGGGTGCATTCTGCTACCTGCTGAGCGACGCATCCTCCTTCGTGACCGGCACGTCCATCACTGTGGACGGCGGCTGGACTGCGTGGTAAAAAGCGCGCTGTTCCCGTTCCCGCTGAACCGGAATGCAAAGGCTGCACAGAAGCTTTCTGTGCAGCCTTTTTCTTGGATTTTTCATGGTGTTTTTCCAATTCTTATTGCAAAAATCTGTAATTAAATGTATACTAAACTGAATGTTTGTGTTCTTTAAGGAGTTGGAAGCACTTGTACCTGAAAGCATTGGAGCTGCACGGGTTTAAATCTTTCCCGGTCAAAACGCGCCTGACTTTTGATCGGGACGTCACAGCCATCGTGGGCCCCAACGGCAGCGGAAAATCCAATATCTCGGACGCTCTGCGCTGGGTCATGGGCGAGCAGTCCACTCGTGCGCTGCGCGGCGGCAAAATGGAAGACGTTATTTTCGGCGGCACGGAAAAGCGCGGGCCCATGGGCTTTGCGGAGGTGTCGCTGGTTTTTGACAATTCCGGCCATATCTTCAACATGGACAGCTCCGAGGTTATGTTAACCAGACGTTATTTCCGCTCCGGTGAAAGCGAGTATTATATCAACAAGAACCAGGTGCGGCTGAAGGATATCAGCGAGATGCTGATGGACACCGGCCTGGGCAGAGACGGTTACAGCATCATCGGACAGGGGCGTATTGATGAAATCCTGTCTGTCCGCAGTACAGACCGGCGTGAGATTTTTGAGGAAGCGGCCGGTATTTCCCGTTTCCGTCACCGCAAGGAGGAGTCCGAGCGGAAGCTGGAGCGCGCGGATGAAAATCTTCTGCGCATCAATGACAAGATCAGTGAGCTGGAAATACAGGTTGAGCCATTGCGGCGGCAGTCGGAGATCGCAAAGCGCTATCTGATTCTGCGCGATGAGCTGCGGGGACTTGAGATTTCTGCGTGGATGGATGAGCTTGACCGGCTGAGCAGTCAGACAAAGCAGCTGGATATGGACTGTGCGTCGGCCGCAAAAGAGCTGGCTGAGGCAAAAAGTGAGCTGGACAGACTGTACGCCTCCGGTGAGGCGTATTTTGAGCGGGTCAAGGCCAAGGAAACGGAGACAGAAAAGGTCCGGACGCTTCTTGCGGAGACGGAGGCGTCCGCCGCTGAGACAGAAAATGAAGCGGCGGTTGCGCGCGCAGACCAGCGGAGCAACTCAGACAATATTGAGCGCGTCAAGGCCGAACTTGAACAGCAGGAGGACCGCGACAGCGGCATTCTCAGTCAGATTCAGGAGCGGGAGACACGCATCGGCCAGATCGCCGAAGAGAAAAAGGCCGGCGAAGAGCGGGCGGAGATCCTGAACCGGGAAATGGCGGAGCTGGATGCCCGGGCGGACGCTGAAGAGGCGGCAATTGCCGCTGTGACCCGCGAAGCGGGCGAAATCGCTGTGCGCCTGAGCGGCGCGCGTGCGACGGTTTCTGCGCTTGCCGATGCGCTTCAGGAGCTGGAGGACCGCAATGCCGGCCGCCTGGCGGAGCTGAACGACGCGGAGCAGCGGCTGCAGACAGCTGAAAATGAGACGCGGGCGCAGACTGAGGCACTGGGCGCTGCGCAGCAGCACAGAGAGGAACTGGCCAATCTGGTCAGCGGCCATACGCTGCGCACGGAGAGCAGAAGGCGCCGGGCCGAAGCGGCGGCGCAGAAAAAAATGAACCTGACCATGGAGCTAGGGGCCATGCGCTCGCGCATTGCGCTGCTCACGGAAATGGAAAAGGATTATCAGGGCTATTCCAAGGCGGTCAAAACCGTTATGCAGGAGGCAAAGCGCGGTTTCCTCCGCGGGGTCCACGGTACGATTGCCGAGCTTGTGCGCAGCGATGCGCGCTGCACGCTGGCTGTTGAAACCGCTCTCGGTGCCGGAATCCAGAATATTGTGGTTTCAAGCGAGGCGGACAGCAAGGCCGGCATTGAGCTTTTAAAGCGCAGGGGCGGGCGCGCTTCCTTTATGCCCATGTCAGTGGTGCGCGGCAGCCGCCTGACGGAGCGCGGGCTGGAGGAAGAAGACGGATTTGTCGGCATTGCGGCGGATCTGGTGAAGTTTGATCCCCAGTATACCGGTGTGGTGACTTACCTTCTGGGCCGTACGGTGGTCAGCGAGAATCTGGATACTGCGGTGCGCACGGCCCGCAGATACGGACACAGATTCCGTATTGTGACGCTGGACGGACAGGTGATCAACGCCGGCGGCATCATGACCGGCGGCTCCGCCGTGTCCAACGCGGGCATTCTTTCCAGGGCAAACGAGCTGGAGGAACTGGCCAAACGGGAAAAGAACGCCGCACAGCAGGCGGCAGATGCTGAAAAAGCCAGCGAGGATGCGCAGCGGGAACTGACAAAAGCGGAATATGAACTGTCTGTCGCGGCGGATGAGCTGCGCCGGGCGGAGGATGAAGTGCTGAAGCTGGAGGCGGCGCGTCTGCACAGCAGTCAGATGGAGGTTGCTGTCCGTGACGGCAGGGACAGCCTGCGGGCTGAGGCGGAGACGCTGAGCCGCCGGACGGCAGAGACGGAAAACCAGATCAGCCAGACCAGGCAGACAATCTCAGAGCTTGAGGCAAAGGCTGCGGGGCTGCAGGAAACGGCGGAGGCCAGATCGGCGGGCTTCAAAGGCCTGGCCGGACGCCGGCAGGAGCTGGTGGATGAACTGTCCGCACTGCGGGCAAGGGATGCGTCGCTGGATGCGGAGCGGGATGCCGTGCTGCGGGCGATGGATGAACTGAAAACACTGCGGCGTTCACTGTCGGGCGGCCGCAGCCAGTATCTGGCGGCTCTGGAGGGATACCAGAGGCGGGCGCAGGAGCTGGAGGCATCCATTGCAGACTGTGCCGGCCGTCTGGCTGCCATCGGCGCGCAGGCAGAGGGCTACCGGCGCCGCCTGAGTCAGATTTCACAGGAAAAGCTGCAGCTTGAAGCGGAGCGCACAAGGCGCGACCGGGACATTCAGGAAAAAAACAATCTGCAGATCCAGCTGGAGCGGGAGGCCGCCCGGCTGGAGCAGAAGAGACAGGCTGTGCTCGGCGAGGAAAAGCGCATAGTCGACAAGCTCTGGGACAGCTATGAGCTGAGCCGGACCGCGGCTATGGGGCTGCGGCAGCCGGTGGAGAATAAAGCGGAGACACAAAAGCGCATCGGCGAGATCCGGCGGGAAATTTCCAGAATGGGCACGCCGAATATCGGCGCCATTGAGGAGTATGAGCGGGTGAACACACGCTATACCTTCCTGACCGATCAGCGGGACGATGTGGAAAAAGCCCGGTCGGAGCTTTTGAAGATCATCCGGGAAATTACGGCCAATATGCGCAGCATTTTTGCCCGTGAGTTCACCCAGATCGCTGAGAGCTTCTCGACGACCTTCCGGGAACTGTTCGGCGGCGGAAAAGCGTCGCTGGAGCTGGAGGATGAGGAAAATATCCTGGACTGCGGCATTGAAATCAAAGTTCAGCCGCCGGGGAAGACGCTGAAAACCATTACCCTGCTGTCCGGCGGAGAAAAGGCTTTCGTGGCCATCGCGCTGTATTTTGCAATACTGAAGGTCCGTCCAGCCCCGTTTGTCGTGATGGATGAGATTGAGGCGGCGCTGGATGAGGCCAATGTCACGCGCTTTGCCCAGTATATGCGCACCATGGCCGATAAAACGCAGTTTCTTGTGATCACACACCGCCGCGGAACCATGGAGGAGGCCGATGTTCTTTACGGCGTAACCATGCAGGAGCACGGCGTGTCCCAGGTGATGCGTCTGGATCTGAGCGAGGCGGAGAAAACCATCAAAGCGTAAGTACACAAAGGAGAAACCGGAATGGGATTTTTTGATAAGATCAAAGAGGGCCTCGCCAGGACCCGCAAAAATATGACTGCCCAGCTCAGCGGCATGATCGCGTCCTTTACTGGCGCCAACGAGGAGTTTTTTGAGGAGCTTGAGGAAACGCTGATCCTGGCCGACGTCGGCGTGGAGACGGCGATGAAGGCCGTGGAAAAGCTGCGCGAGGTGACGAAGCAGGAGGGATATACGAAGGGCGAGGACATCAAGGCCGCGCTGACGGATATCCTGACTGAACTGATTGATCTGGACGGCACGCTGAAGATGAACACGAAACCTTCTGTCATCCTGGTCATCGGCGTGAACGGCGTGGGGAAGACCACCACCATCGGCAAGATTGCCATGATGCTGACCGAACAGGGGAAAAAGGTTCTGCTTTGCGCGGGCGATACATTCAGGGCCGCTGCTGCCGAGCAGCTCACCGTCTGGGCGGAACGCTCCGGCAGCGAAATTGTCCGCCATGCCGAGGGCAGCGACCCGGCCGCCGTGGTATTTGACGGAATCTGCGCGGCCAAAGCCAGGGGAACCGACGTGATCATCTGCGACACTGCCGGACGGCTGCACAATAAATCCAACCTGATGAATGAGCTCAACAAGATCAGCCGCGTGATTGACCGGGAACTGCCGGGGGCCGACCGCGAAACCCTGCTTGTGCTGGATGCCACCACCGGTCAGAACGGACTGATTCAGGCCAAGCAGTTCAAGGAATCGGCCGGGATTACCGGCATAGTCCTGACCAAACTGGACGGTACGGCCAAAGGCGGCATTGTTTTTGCCATTGCGGATCAGCTGCAGATTCCTGTGAAATATGTGGGTGTCGGCGAGCAGGCAGGCGATCTGCTGCCCTTCAATCCGCGCGAGTTTGTGGAGGCGCTGCTGAGATGAGGCTGATACTTGCCAGCAACAATGCAAAAAAACTGGAAGAACTGCGCCGCATTCTGGACCATATGGGAATTGAAGTGATCTCTCAGCGGGAAGCGGGCCTGTGTCTGGATGTGGAAGAGACCGGCACAACTTTTGCAGAAAACGCATTTTTAAAGGCTGAGGCTGCCTGTAAGGCGTCCGGGTGCGCGGCTGTTGCCGATGATTCCGGCCTGGTGGTGGACGCGCTTGGCGGCGCGCCGGGGATTTATTCTGCCCGTTACGGCACGCCGGACCTGGATGACCGCGGCAGATATGAACTTTTGCTGAAAAATCTGGAGAAAGAGGAACGGCGTACGGCGAAATTCGTCTCTTCAATTGTGTGCGTCTTTCCAAATCGGGATAAGATAGAAGCGTACGGAGAGTGTGCCGGGGAAATCCTGCGCGCGCCCAGAGGAACGGGGGGATTCGGATACGATCCCGTATTTCTTGTTCCGTCGTACGGAAAGAGCATGGCGGAACTGTCGCCGGCTGAAAAGGACGCGGTCTCCCATCGCGGCGCGGCCATGCGGCAATTCCAGGAAAAACTGAAAGCGTATTTAAGAGGTGACATATGCTGACAAGCAAACAGAGAGCTCAGCTGCGGGCCATGGCTGCAACGGCAGATACCATTGTTCAGATCGGAAAAGGCGGCATTACGGAAAACGTCGTCACACAGGTCAAAGACGCACTGAAGGCCCGGGAACTGATCAAGGGCCGTGTGCTGGAAAATGCCATGCTGACTGCCCGGGAGGCATGCGACGCGCTCGCGCAGATGTGTCTGGCGGAGCCGGTGCAGGTGATCGGAACAAAGTTTATTCTTTATAAAGAAAACCACGAGATGGACAAAGCGAAAAGGATCAGACTTGTAAAATGACAAATGGCGAAACCATCGGCATATACGGCGGTACCTTCGATCCGCCGCACGCCGGACATGTACAGGCGGCGGCTGCAGCCATGCAGGCGCTGAAGCTGGACCGGCTTCTGGTTGTGCCGGCCGGAATTCCGCCCCACAAGCGTTTGCCGAGAGAAACGGCCAGCGCCGCCGCCCGGCTGGAGATGGCCGGACTGGCGTTTGCTTCCGTTGAAGGCGTACAGCTGTGCGATCTGGAGCTGCGCCGGGAAGGAAAAAGCTATACGGTTGACACGCTGCGCGCGCTGCGTGCGCAGTATCCCGCTGCGGAGCTTACGCTCCTGATGGGGACCGATATGCTGCTGTCCTTTGAGCAGTGGCGGGATTTTCGCGAAATTTTCAGCCTGGCGCGTCTGGGCGTATTTGCCAGAGCAGACGGGGACGATGCGAGAATTCTGCAGTGCATGGCAGAATTCAGACAGAAATACCAGGCCAGAATTGTGCTTGTAGAAAACAGCGCGGTGGACATTTCCTCGTCCCGCCTGCGTGCGCTTCTGCCGGAGCGTCAGGGCGCTGAGTATCTGCCCGCGCAGGTGTATGCCTATATTGTCCGCAGCGGATTGTACGGCGTGCGCACGGAGCTTTCTTGGCTGCGCCGGCAGATTCTGCCGGGGCTGAAGCCGCACAGGGCAGAGCACACACTGGGCGTTGAAGCGACGGCTGCCGCGCTTGCCAGACGGTGGGGGGCGGACGAAAACGATGCCCGGGAGGCGGCCATCCTGCACGATGCAACAAAAAATCTGGACCTCAGTCAGCAGTTGCGCTTATGCGGCAAGTATGGTATCATAACTGACGCATGTGAGCGCAGCAGCGTGGGACTGCTGCATGCCAAAACGGCGGCGGCGCTGGCAGAAGCGGTTTACGGTGCGCCGGCGCATATATGCAGCGCTGTGCGCTGGCATACGACCGGCAGAGAGAATATGACGCTGCTGGAGAAAATCATTTATTTGGCCGATTATATTGAACCCTGCCGCAGCTTTCCCGGGGTGGATCATGTGCGTGCGCTTGCCCGGGAAGATCTGGATGCCGCGCTGCTGACTGCATTCAGAATGAGCCTTGAGAATCTGAAGGAGCGGGGGATTGAGCCGCATCAGAATACGCTTTTGGCCCTGCGCTGGCTCAGCGCACAGAAACAATAGAAGGGATATGGATATATGATGAGTGTGAATGGGGGCCGCGGCGGAAAGCATGTCGCCGGCGCCAGACAGAAACAGCAGAGCCGCAGCAAAAATACCGAGGAGGATGCCGCTGCCCGCCGAAGAAGAAATATTGATGAAGATGATCTGAGCGGCGGACAGACAAGAATATATGACAGAGAAGCCATTTACGGCGCGGCGAACGCAAAGGAAAAAAAGAAAAAGCGTATATGGCTGCGCGTGCTGATTGTCGTTCTTGTGTTCCTGCTGGCTGTGGGCGGAACTCTGGTGGCGCTTTATTGCATCTATGTCAAGCCGCCTGAGGTTGCAGACAAGACAAACAGCGATCAGCCCAAGGCTGACAGCGATACTGAGCAGCAGGACGATACGCAGGATGACGACAAGGAAGATGTTCCGCTGACAGGCCGGCGGGAGGGCGTATACACCTTTGCGCTGATCGGAATGGATCAGGTCGGCGCCAACACGGATACGATCATGGTGGTCACTTTTGATACGAATGCGCACACGCTGAATGTGGTCAGTATCCCGCGCGACACGCTGGTGAACGTATCCTGGAGTACAAAAAAGGTTAATTCGCTGTATGGAAACGGCGGAATTGAAATGCTGATGGACGGCCTGCAGGATCTGGTGGGCTACGAAATCGATTTCCACGTGCTTGTGGATTTGAACGCGTTCAAGAAGCTGGTGGATGAAGTCGGCGGCATCTGGTTTGACGTTCCCGAGGACATGTATTACACGGATCCGACCCAGGATTTGCAGATCAGTGTGCCGGCGGGCTATCAGTGTCTGAACGGTGAGGACGCGATGGGCGTTGTCCGGTTCAGAGCGACTTATGTGGAGGGCGACATTCAGCGCATCCGGGTGCAGCAGGATTTCATGAAGGCTGCAATCAAGCAGATGCTGGAGAATGTCAGCTCCATCAACATCACAACATTGGTGGATATTTTCCTGAATGATGTGGATACGGATCTGACAAACGGCAATTGCGTATGGCTGGCCCAGGAATTCTTCAAGATGGATATGAGTCATGTTGAATTCATGACCATGCCCGGCAATTACACGGACAGCGTGTACGGCGGTTCTTATGTCACGATCCTGCTGGATGACTGGCTGGATATGATCAACACGTACCTGAACCCGTTCTATGAGAAAATCACGCTGGAGGATCAGGACATTCTCACCCGCGATCCCGACAGCGGGCGGATTTACGCCACCACAGGCGTTTACGCGGGCGACGAATCCTGGGGCAACTGACTGCGCAATGCAGAAATAGGAGGTTAACCATGTTATCACCCCTTGAAATCATGGAAGCTGCCGTCAAGGCACTGGACAGCAAAAAGGGCCGGGACATCAAGGTCCTGTGCACGAAAAACATCACGGTTTTGGCCGACTATTTTATCATCTGCACGGCCTCTTCGGCCACACAGATCAAGACGCTGGCGGATGAGCTGGGCCGTGTCCTGTCCGAAATGGGCGAAGCGCCGCGCCGGACGGAGGGCTACCGCAACGGCGGCTGGGTTCTTGTGGACTGCGGCTGCGTCATTGTGCACCTGTTTCTGGATGAGGTCAGAAAGTTTTATGCGCTCGAACGTCTCTGGGGCGATGCGCCGGAAGCAGACGTCAGTGCGCTGATTACAGAATAGAGGTTGAGGGACAATGAAGTACGAATTTGCCAAAATAGAGAAAAAGTGGCAGGACAGGTGGGAAGAAAAGAAGGTCTATGCTGCAAAGACCGGTTCTGACAAGCCCAAATTCTATGGGCTCGTGGAGTTCCCGTATCCTTCCGGAGAGGGACTGCACGTCGGACATCCCCGTCCGTACACGGCCATGGACATTATCTGCCGCAAGCGGCGCATGCAGGGCTATAATGTTCTGTTCCCCATCGGATTCGACGCATTCGGCCTGCCGACGGAGAACTATGCCATTAAGCATCAGGTGCATCCGGCAGAGGTTACCCGCAAGAATGTGGAGCGCTTTACGAGCCAGCTGAAAATGCTGGGTTACAGCTTTGACTGGGATCGGGTGGTGAACACCACAGATCCTGAGTATTACAAGTGGACGCAGTGGATTTTCCTGCAGATGTTCAAGCACGGCCTGGCCTACAAGGCCAAAATGCCTGTGAACTGGTGTACGTCCTGCAAATGCGTGCTGGCCAATGAGGAAGTGGTCAACGGCGTATGCGAGCGCTGCGGCAGCGAAGTCATCCATATGGAAAAGAGCCAGTGGATGCTGAAAATTACCGAATACGCCCAGAGACTCATTGACGATCTGGACGATGTGGATTACATCGAACGCGTGAAAATCCAGCAGAAGAACTGGATCGGCCGCTCTGAAGGTACAGAAGTGGATTTCGGCACGACCGAGGGAGACAAGCTGCGCGTATTCACGACCCGTGCTGACACGCTTTTCGGCGCGACGTATATGGTTATCTCTCCGGAGCATGACATCCTGAATAAATGGGCGCCAAAGCTTGAAAACCTGGACGAGGTGCGCGCCTATCAGGCCGCGGCGGCCAGAAAATCTGACTTTGAGCGCACGGAGATGGCCAAGGACAAGACCGGCGTGGAGTTGAAGGGTGTGTGCGCCATCAATCCGGTCAACGGTACCGAGATCCCGATTTTTATTTCCGACTACGTCCTGGCGACTTACGGCACCGGCGCCATTATGGCCGTGCCTGCGCATGACGAGCGCGACTGGGATTTCGCCAAGAAGTTCAATCTGCCTATTATTGAGGTGGTCAAGGGCGGCGATGTGCAGAAGGCCGCGTTTACCGACTGCGCCACCGGCATTATGGTCAATTCCGGCTTCCTCAACGGGCTGACTGTGGACGAAGCGAAAAAGAGAATCACCGACTGGCTGACCGAGCACGGTCTGGGCCAGAAAAAGGTCAACTACAAGCTGCGCGACTGGGTCTTCTCCCGCCAGAGATACTGGGGCGAGCCGATCCCGGTGGTTTATTGCGAGAAGTGCGGCTATGTGCCGCTGCCGGAGGATCAGCTGCCGCTGCTTCTGCCGGATGTGAAGAACTATGAGACCACGGATACCGGCGAAAGCCCGCTGGCCGCAATGACCGACTGGATCAACACCACCTGCCCGCACTGCGGCGGTCCCGCCAGAAGAGAGACGGATACCATGCCCCAGTGGGCCGGTTCCAGCTGGTATTTCCTGCGGTACATGGATGCGCACAATCATGACGCACTGGCGTCAAAGGAAGCGCTGGATTACTGGTCCCCGGTGGACTGGTACAACGGCGGCATGGAGCACACCACGCTGCATCTTCTGTACAGCCGCTTCTGGCATAAATTCCTGTGTGACATCGGCGTCGTCCCCACGAAGGAGCCGTATCAGAAACGCACAAGCCACGGTATGATTCTTGGCGACGATCCGGACAACCCGGGCCAGTACACCAAGATGTCCAAGTCCAAAGGCAACGTCATCAATCCCAACGACGTGGTAGCCGAGTACGGCGCGGATACGCTGCGCCTGTATATCATGTTCCTGGGCGATTTTGAAAAGGCAGCGCCCTGGTCTTCCACTGCGGTCAAGGGCTGCAAGCGCCTGCTGGATCGAATCTGGAACCTGGCAGAGACGCGCAAGGATGGCAGCGAGAGCTATTCTGCCGCGCATGAGGCGGACATCCACCGCGCCATCAAGAAAATCGGCGACGATATTGAGAACATGAAGTTCAACACCGCCATCGCGACGATTATGGCGCTGGTCAACGCATTTTATGACAAGGAGCCGTCCAGAGGCGATCTCAAAGCGCTGCTGACGCTTCTGAGTCCCTTTGCGCCGCATATTGCGGAAGAGCTCTGGGAGATTCAGGGCTTTGACGGAATGTGCTGCGAGGCGGCGTGGCCTGCGTATGATGAGAGCAAAATGGTGGAGCACGAAAAGGAAATCGCCGTGCAGGTCAACGGAAAGCTGAAAGCCACGGTGACCGTACCGGCAGACTGTCCGGATGAAGAGGCAGTGGCCGCCGCCAAGGCCAACGAGAAAGTTGCGCGCCTGATGACAGGCATGAAGGTTGTGCGCGCGATTGTCGTCAAAAACAAACTGGTGAATCTGATCCTGAAGCCCGAATAAAAACCGGCCGGCAGAATGCGGCTTTCCTGCCGCATTCTGCCGCCGCACTGAGCGGCAGAACTGAAAAACGGGGAAATTTTTGTTGACAATGAGCCTGGGACAGATTATAATATTCACGTTAACGCCATAGAAATGGCCCTTAAAGCGCCTGTATGGGCGTATTTGGAGGGAGGGATATAAATGTCGGAAGTCCATGTGAAGGAGAACGAGTCTCTGGACAGCGCGCTGAAAAGATTCAAGCGCAACTGTGCGAAGGCAGGCGTTCTGTCTGATCTGCGTAAGAAGGAATATTACCAGAGCCCAAGCGTTAAGCGCCGCAAGAAATCTGAGGCGGCCAGGAAAAACAAGAACAAGAGATACTATTAATTTCCGAATTTGATCCGGACTGAATTATTCTCAGTCCGGATTCGATTTATCGGGAGAAAGGAAGCCTGGATATGTACAAAGACTACCAGATTGTACACAAGAAGGTGCTCACACAGGAGATTACGCAGATTTCCGTGTATGCGCCGCTGATTGCCCGCAAAGCAAAGGCCGGCCAGTTTGTGATTCTCCGGGTAGAGGAGAACGGCGAACGCATTCCGCTGACCATTTCCAGCTGCAATGAAGGGCTTGTAACGGTGATTTTCCAGCGCATCGGCGCCACCACCATGAAGCTGGGCGAGCTGGATGAAGGCGATTGCCTGACGGATTTTGTCGGTCCTTTGGGCAGACCCACGGAAATCGAAGGCTGCAGACGCGTTGCCGTCCTGGGCGGCGGCCTGGGCTGCGCCATTGCGCTGCCGGTGGCCAAGGCGCTGCATAATGCCGGCGCACAGGTGGATCTGATCGGCGGATTCAAAACAAAGGATATCGTCATTCTCGAAGAGGAGATGAAGGCGGCCTGCACGGATCTGCATATCTGCACGGACGACGGGTCTTACGGATACAGCGGCTTTGTAACGGGGAAGCTGGAGGAACTGATTCAGTCAGGCATCCGGTTTGACCATGTGTTTGCCATCGGCCCGCTGATGATGATGAAATTTGCCTGCAGACTGACAGCCAGGTATAACATTCCCACAATCGTCAGCATGAACCCGATTATGATCGACGGTACGGGCATGTGCGGCTGCTGCCGTGTGACTGTGGGAGGCGAAGTGAAGTTCGCCTGTGTGGACGGCCCGGACTTTGACGGCCATCTGGTAGATTTTGATGAGACCATTGCCCGCGCATCCACGTACCGGGAGTTTGAACAGGCGCAGAAGCAGGCGCATCTGTGCCGTCTGGGAGGAGGCGTTCTCAATGGCTGATCTGTCGCTGACAAAAACAAAAATGGCTGAGCAGGCGCCGGATGTGCGCAGCGCCAATTTCCTGGAGGTTGCGCTGGGCTACACGAAGGAAGAGGCAATGGCGGAGGCCAGGCGCTGCCTTGTCTGCCGCAATCCGCACTGCATTGAAGGCTGTCCCGTGTCCGTTCCGATTCCCACGTTTATCAGCAAGCTGCGCGACGGCGATCTTGAAGGCGCTTATGCACATCTGAGCCGCGCCAATGCGCTGCCGGCGGTGTGCGGGCGGGTATGCCCCCAGGAGCGCCAGTGCGAGAGTCACTGCGTGCGCGGAATCAAGGGCGAGCCGGTGGGCATTGGCCGCCTGGAGCGCTTTGTAGCTGACTGGGCCATGGAAAACGATGTGTCCAACCTGGACATTCAGCCGAAAAACGGCCATAAGGTGGCGGTGGTGGGGTCCGGACCTGCCGGCCTGACCTGTGCCGGCGAACTTGCGCGCATGGGCTTTGAGGTGACTGTTTTTGAGGCGTTCCATACGGCCGGCGGCGTTCTGAGCTACGGGATCCCTGAGTTCAGACTGCCCAAGCGGATCGTCCGCCACGAGGTGGACAACCTGCGCAAAATGGGCGTTGAGATCAAGCTGAATATGGTCATCGGCAAGATCCTCTCCATTGACGAGCTGTTTGAAGACGGCTATGAAGCGGTGTTCGTGGGAACCGGCGCCGGTCTTCCCATGTTTATGAAGATTCCGGGCGAGAGCCTTGTGGGCGTTTATTCAGCCAATGAATATCTGACCCGCGTGAATCTGATGAAGGCTTATGTTGAAGGCAGCCCCACGCCCATCATGCACAGCAAGCGCGTGGTGGTTGTGGGCGGCGGAAACGTGGCAATGGATGCCGCCAGATGTGCAAAACGCCTGGGCGCAGACGTCCATATCGTATACCGCCGCAGTGAGGCGGAGCTTCCTGCAAGAGCGGAAGAGGTGCATCACGCCAAAGAAGAAGGAATTGTCTTTGACCTGCTGACCAATCCGCTTTCCATTACCGGCGATGAAAAGGGCAGGGTTTCCCGGATTACCTGCATCCGCATGGAGCTGGGCGAGCCGGATGCCTCCGGCAGACGCCGTCCCGTTCCGATTGACGGCAGCGAGTTTGAAATTGAGACGGATACGGTCATTATGGCGCTGGGCACTTCGCCCAACCCGCTGATCCGCACGACGACACCCGGACTGGAGACCAACCGCAAGGGATGCATTGTTACAGCGGAAGACGGCAGCACGTCCCGTGACGGCATTTTTGCCGGCGGCGACGCATCGACCGGCGCGGCCACGGTGATTCTTGCCATGGGCGCCGGCAAGGCTGCGGCAAAATCCATCAGCGAATACATACTCAACAAATAACTATGCGGGCGGAAACGGCCCGGAAGCGGTGCAGTGCCCGGCTCATTTCTGACTTGAGCCGGGCCTGTCTGTCCGCGGCGGAGGAGAGAATATGGAGCGAATGAATGGCCGGCCGGCAGATGCATGCTGCCGCCTGGATAAAGAGCAGCGCTGTTATGATCTGCTGGATCGGCTGGGCGTGGATTACCAGCGGGTGGATCATGCGCATGCGGATACCATTGCCGCCTGTGCTGACATTGAGCAGGTGCTGGGTGCAAAAATCTGCAAAAACCTTTTTTTGTGCAACAGACAGAAAACGGCGTTTTACCTGCTGCTGATGCCCGGCGATCAGCCGTTTAAGACGAAGGTTTTTTCAAAAAGCATTGGTGTCAGCCGGCTGTCCTTTGCGCCGGAAGAGGATATGCTGCGCCTTCTGGACATTACGCCGGGTTCGGTCAGCGTTCTGGGTCTGATGAACGACAGGGACATGCAGGTCAGCCTGTATGTGGACCGCCGGGTGGCACAGGAGGAATATATGGGCTGCCATCCCTGCATCAATACGTCCACTCTGCGGCTGAAAACGGACGATGTGCTGTCGCGCATTGTGCCGGCGACAGGGCATACCGCGGAGATTATTGATCTGCCGGATGAAGAGTGAGCGCCGGCGCAGATCCGGCTGAAGCTGCAGAAACAGCGCGGCGGAAAAGCGGGTGCTGATCAAACGAAGGCAGCCGGATCATGCGAAATGAGCATCTGTCAGACAGGAACGGTCAACGAAAAAACACGCCATATTCAGCAGCAAAAGCTGCGTATGGCGTGTTTTTCTGCTTATTTGCCTATCCCTTTCCCGTGGGGGTGCATGGCCGTGCCTTGCTGCGCCCTGAGTTGGGCCTTTCAGGTCTCCGGACAGCTTCAAACGACGGATTGCCGACAAACATACAGCAGATACCGCGCAGACCCGTTGATTTTTCAGTATAAATGTACTATACTGAATTCAGAACGAACGATTTGAATAAAGCGGCGATCAGATGGCGAATTATTCCCGGGAACAGTGGAACGCCAAAAAGATTGCGCTTATGGAGACATGCCGAAAGCAATCCCAAAGGAGGACTGAAAACATGAAAAAACGGTTATTGAGCATCCTGCTGACCGTCTGCCTGTTGGCGGGACTTCTGCCGACGGCTGCGCTGGCGGAGGGAGGATCCGGCAGTACGCCGAGCGTGTGGGCCTATGCCACAAAGGCACAGCTGACGGATAACACCTTTTCTCCGGATTATGAAGGAATTCCGACCAATATTGGTAAGCTGACCTTTGGTAAGAAATTTGGAACTCCACTGGAATGGTACATTCTGGGAAAAGGAGCCGAAATTGATGATACCATCATTTTTGCCGCAACCCCGATAGGAACTAATATAATTTTTTCAAATTCCACGGGAGAACTTGGAGAAAAAGAATATCAGACATCATGGGGATGTACCTATGCGTCATCTTTACCACCAACTTCCGTATACCCGAACCACTATGGAGGAAGTAATCTTCGTTCCTATTTGAGATTAGCAGCTTCTGACATGTACGATTATTTCACCGAAGCCGAGCTGAGCATGATGAATGACTCCACACTGTCACTTGAAGATACGAAGAACGGCGTTCAAGTCGGCTATCACTATAGCATAACTGACAAGCTGTTTTCGTTATCGCAATATGAGAGAAATTTATTAATGGTCGGAGGCCTCGGCGCGATAAAATTTGTTGCCAGGGAGTATTACTGGAACCATGGGGATCCCTTCTGGCTTTGCACGCCATACCAGTCACAAAATGGTGACGGCGTTTTATATCCCGAGTATTATGCATACCGTGCGGTTCCGGAAACCGGTGTCCAAAAATGGTCTGTCACATTGGAAAACGGTGTACGCCCTGCTGTCAGTCTGAATCTTTCCTCTGTGCTCTTCGCCTCTGCTGCCGGTACGGCATCGTCCGGTACGGCAACGTACGGGACGATCGGCTTGGATTCCAACGGAGAGC
>JAEDDG010000042.1 GCA_016293865.1 Oscillospiraceae bacterium
AGGGCATCAACCCCGACGAGTGCGTGGCTGTCGGCGCTGCCATTCAGGGCGGCGTTCTGGGCGGCGACGTGGAAGGCATCCTTCTGCTGGATGTCACGCCCCTGTCTCTCGGCATTGAAACCCTGGGCGGCGTGTTCACCAAGCTGATTGACCGCAACACCACCATTCCCACCAAGAAGAGCCAGATTTTCTCCACTGCGGCAGACAACCAGACTTCCGTTGAAGTCAATGTCCTGCAGGGCGAGCGCGAAATGGCGCAGTACAACAAGTCCCTGGGCCGCTTCCACCTGGACGGCATTGCGCCCGCCCGCCGCGGTGTTCCGCAGATTGAAGTCACCTTTGATATTGATGCCAACGGCATTGTAAACGTCTCTGCCAAGGATCTGGGCACCGGAAAGGAGCAGCACATCACCATCACCTCCTCGACCAACCTCTCCAAGGACGACATCGACAAGGCTGTCCGCGAGGCTGAGCAGTATGCTGCGGAAGACAAGAAGCGCAAGGACGACATCGACACCCGCAACCAGGCGGATCAGATGGTCTACCAGAGTGAGAAAACGCTCTCTGAAATGGGCGACAAGATCGGCGCCGATGACAAGAAGTCCATCGAAGACGGCATTGCCAAGGTGAAATCCGCCATCTCCAGCAACGACACCGCTGCAATGAAGTCTGCAACGGAAGAGCTGCAGAAGACCTTCTATGCGGTCAGCGAAAAGCTCTATCAGCAGGCCAATCCCCAGGGCGCTCAGGGCGCAGGCTTCAACCCCGGCGCAGGTCCTCAGTCCGGCGGTCAGAACGGCGGCCAGGGCGGCGACTACTACGACGCCGATTACGAAGTTGTCGATGACGACAAGGACAAGAAATAATCCGCGGAGGATGACCCCGCATCTGAAATTCCTTCCGGCATTCTGACGAAAACTGCGAAGAATCTCCGGCCGCAGCGCCGGAGGTTCTTCGTGCGTTCAGAGAAGCCTTGAAAGGGGACGCGATAAAAGTATGGCAGAGGAAAAACGAGACTATTATGAGGTTCTCGGCATCGATAAAAGCGCTGCAGAGGCCGATATTAAAAAAGCATACCGCAAGCTGGCCAAGGAATACCACCCTGACCTGCACCCCGGCGACAAAACAGCCGAGGCCAAGTTCAAGGAACTGAACGAGGCCTATGAAGTCCTGTCTGACGCTGACAAGCGCGCGCGGTACGACCAGTACGGTCACGCCGGCGTCGACCCGAACTTCGGCGCAGGAGCCGGCGGCGCAGGCTTCGGCGGTATGGATTTTGATCTGGGCGATATTTTCAACTCTTTCTTCGGCGGCGGCTTCAGTTCAGGCAGCCAGCGGCGCAACGGTCCCCGCAGAGGTGAGAACATCCGCGCAAGCGTCATGGTCACCTTTGAGGAAGCAGCCTTCGGCTGTGAAAAGACGATCAATATCGGCCGCATTGAAAAGTGTGACGATTGCGGCGGCTCCGGCTGTGCAAAAGGGACGACCGCCGAGGTCTGCTCCAACTGCAGCGGCACAGGCACCGTCCGTACCCAGCAGCGTACGCCTTTCGGCATTATGCAGAGCACAGCAGAGTGTCCGAAATGCGGCGGCAAGGGGCGCATCATTCACCAGCCCTGCCCCACCTGCCACGGTGCAGGCGCGGTACGCCGCCAAAAACGCATCAATGTGAATATTCCCGCCGGCATTGACGACAGCCAGACCATTTCCCTGCGCGGCCAGGGCCACGCAGGTGCCAACGGCGGCGCCAACGGTGATCTTCTGATCACCATATCCGTACGTCCGCACGCCTATTTCAGCCGTGAGGACACGTCTGTGCTGTATGAAATGCCCATTACTGTCACACAGGCAATTCTGGGCGATGAGGTGGAAGTTCCCACGCTGGACGGCAAGGTCAAATATACCATTCCGGAAGGCACGCAGTCCGGCACCGTTTTCCGCCTGCGCGGCAAAGGCATCCCCTACCTGCGCGGCAGCGGACGGGGCGATCAGTACGTGACCGTCACAGTGGAGATTCCCAAGAAGCTCACCAACGAACAGAAAGAGCTTCTGCGCAAGTTTGACGAATCCCTGTACGGCGGCGGAAGCGCGGACGGCGGAAAGAAAGAAAAGAAGAAAAAACGGCTGTTTTAACAGCTTTACGTACAACAGGTGATTTGAATTGGCAAAACAGACTCCAAAAACCAATGTCATCCGTCATCTTGAAGCGGCCGGCATTCCCTTTTCCTTCCGGGAATTCGACGTTTCCGCCGGCATTCCCTCCGGCGTTGAAATGGCCGCCATTCTTGGCCAGGACCCGGACTATGTATTCAAAACTCTGGTCACCCAGGGCGCGGGCGGCGGGCATTACGTTTTTGTGATTCCCGTGGCCGCATCGCTGAATTTAAAGAAAGCGGCAAAAGCTGCCGGCGAAAAATCAATTGAAATGATCCGTCAGGCCCAGCTTCTTCCGCTGACCGGCTATGTCCACGGCGGCTGCAGCCCGATCGGCATGAAGAAGGCTTTTCCCACTTTTTTTGCCGAAGAAATCATTTTGATTGATACCATTATGGTGTCCGGCGGCCGGCCGGGCCTTCAGATCCAGCTTTCACCGGAAGATCTTCTGGCCGCTACCGGCGGCATCGTGGCTGATCTGACCTGAGGCACCAACAGAACCTGTGGAGGGCAGCGCCGATGTTTCTCGCTGATTATCATGTACATACCTCATTTTCTTCCGACGCTGAGGACACCATGGAGGCACACATCCGCGGCGCGCTGGACCGGGGTATAACTGAGCTTTGCTTTACAGACCATACGGATGACTGCTGTATCGGAGAGGTGCTCACCTGCACCCATCATCCCTATACCCGGTGGATGGAGACGGCACGGCAGACATTCCTCAGTCTTCAGGAAAAATACGCCGGCCGCATTACGCTGCGCTTCGGCCATGAGCTGGGCGCGGCGAATCACAACCCGGCGCTGGGTGAAAAAATCGCCTCTGACCCGCTGGTGGATTTCACCATCGGCTCTGTCCATCATGTCTGGGGCTGGGACGATATTTATTTCATTCACTTCGACTCGGAGCATATGGTTCGCCGGCTGATGGAGCCGTATCTGAAAGAATGCCTGGAAACGGCGCGGTGCGCCTGCTGCAGCGTAATCGGTCACATCGGCTACATGCGCAAATATCTGCACGCCCAGGGCTATACCCTGGACCTCAGTGAATATACAGATCAACTGACTGAAATCTTCCGCACCGCTGTGGAAAACGGCGTCGGAATTGAAGTCAACACATCCGGCCTGCGCTGCGGGCTTGCCGGCCTGTCCCCCACGCCGGATATCATCAGGCTCTACCGGGATTGCGGCGGCGAAATCATCACCGTCGGCAGCGATTCCCACAGAGCCGGAGACACCGGCTCCGGCATTGCGGAGACATACGACGTTCTGCGGACGCTGGGCTTCCGGTACATCAGCACCTTTGAAAAGCGCAAACCGAAGTTTATCAAACTATAATACTTGAGTTTTGGAGGATTGAGCAAAATGAAAATTGCACTTGGCTGTGATCACGGCGGATATGATCTGATGCAGATTGTGAAAAAGCATCTGGACGAGCTCGGCATCGAGTATCAGGATTTCGGCACGTATTCCAAGGACAGCTGCCACTATCCCGTCTTTGGCCGGGCTGCGGCTGAAGCGGTGGCCAGCGGCGCATGCGACAAAGGCATTGTGATCTGCACCACCGGCATCGGCATCTCCATCACTGCCAACAAGGTTCACGGAATCCGTGCGGCCCTGTGCTGCAATGAGCTGACGGCAGAATTCTGCCGCCGCCACAACGATGCCAATGTCCTCGCCATGGGCGCAAAGATTGTGGAGCCCGAGCTCGCCGTTAAAATGGTGGATATTTTCCTTAATACCGCCTTTGAGGGCGGCCGCCATGCCACCCGTGTTGGCATGATGATGGAAATTGAGCAGGAAAACGAGAAAAAATAACCGTTCCGGAAAGGCAGGTTTGCAATGTCGTCTGGCCGCAAAAGAATTTATCGGAGCACAACGCCGCTTCGTATTGCAATGACGGTGCTGGCGGTTCTGCTGGCGCTGGCGGTTTTGCTCTTCACCACAGTCTTTTTCAGTTTCCGGAAATACATCGTCTACACAGCCGACGGCCTGCATCTGGAGGTTCCGTGGCTGGAGGAGACGCTTCCGGAAGACGCAGATGCAGACGCTGATTCCGAACCAGGCGGCGCCCAGTCTGACGATGATCCGGAAACCGGCGGCAATGCGGACACGACGGATGGCGGCGCGCCATCCGGAGAATGATCAAAATACCGACATTTCAGTTCTGCGGCGCATGGATCATGCGCCGCAGCGCTTTTTCATTTTGTCTGCCGGCGCCGCGCCCGGCCCATTGCAGCACATAGCGCCCGCCGCAGAATTCTTCTGCGCGGGCGCTTCAGGCATGACGTCAATCCTTCCGGACAGTTTTACAGCTTTTTGACAAAAAGGGCGCGGATTGCATTCAGAACCGCCAGGACCATCACGCCGACGTCAGCGAAAACCGCAGCCCACATATTCGCAAGACCGACTGCCGCCAGTACAAGGCAGCCGACCTTGATGCCGATGGCAAAGATGCTGTTTTCATAGACAATGCGGATGCACTTGCGCGCAATCCGGATCGCCTTGACAATCTTCATGGGATCGTCATCCATCAGCACCACATCCGCCGCCTCAATGGCCGCGTCAGACCCCATCGCCCCCATGGCAATGCCGATATCCGCACGTGAAAGGACAGGCGCATCGTTGATTCCGTCGCCAACAAACGCCAGCTTCCCCCCGGATTTCTTCTCATTCAGCAGCGTCTCAACCTTGTCCACTTTATCTGCCGGGAGCAGCTCGCTGTACACCTCGTCAATCCCCAGCGTCTCCGCCACCTGTCCGGCAACAGAGCCGGCATCGCCGGTCAGCATGACTGTCTTCTCAACGCCGCAATCCTTCAGGGCGGCAACCGCCTGCCGGGAATGCGGCTTGATGACATCTGAAATCACAATGTGGCCGGCATATTCGCCGCTGACAGCAATATGGATGATGGTTCCCGCCTGGTGACAGTCCACATACGGGATGTGCAGCCGCTGCATCAGTTTTGCATTTCCGGCCGCGACCTCAATGCCGTCAACCAGGGCTATCACGCCGTTGCCGCTGATTTCCTGTACATCGCGCACGCGCGTGCGGTCAATCTCCCTGCCGTAGGCACGCTGGAGGCTTCTGCTGATGGGATGCGAGGATGCGCTTTCCGCCAGCGCCGCATACTCCACCAGCTTTTCCTCCTCCATGCTGTTGTGGTGAATCCCGCTGACCTCAAAAACACCCTGGGTCAGGGTGCCGGTTTTATCAAACACAACACATCTGGTCTGCGCCAGCGTCTCCAGATAATTGGAGCCCTTGATGAGAATGCCCTCGCGGCTGGCGCCGCCGATCCCGGCAAAGAAGCTCAGCGGAATGCTGATGACAAGAGCACAGGGGCAGCTGACCACCAGGAATGTCAGCGCACGGTAAATCCAGACGCTCCACTGCGCGGGAAGCCCCAGCGCCAGCATCCGCACCAGCGGCGGCAGAACGGCCAGTGCCAGCGCACCGCAGCAGACCACGGGCGTATAAACCCGTGCAAACCGCGATATAAAATTCTCCGACCGCGATTTGCGCGAACTTGCGTTTTCCACCAGGTCCAGAATCCGGGACACCGTAGACTCGCCGAAAGCCTTGACTGTCCTGATTTTCAGAACACCCGTCAGGTTGATGCAGCCGCTGATCATCTCATCTCCAGCCTTGACATCACGCGGCAGGCTCTCGCCGGTCAGGGCGCTTGTGTCCAGGCTGGAATTTCCCTCAACAATCACGCCGTCAATCGGCACTTTTTCGCCGGGCTGAACCACGATGATGCTGCCGATCTCCACCTCTTCCGGGTCCACTCTTTCCAGCTTTCCTCCGCGCTGGACATTGGCATAATCAGGCCGGATGTCCATCAGCGCGCTGATGCTCCGCCGGCTTTTGCCCACGGCGTAGCTCTGAAAAAGCTCGCCGATCTGATAAAAAAGCATTACGGCCACTGCTTCAACATAATCGCCGCTGTCGGTCAGCGCCACAGCGATGGCGCCCACTGTGGCCAGCGCCATCAGGAAGTTTTCATCAAAGACCTGACGGCGGACTATGCCGCGCGCAGCCTTGCGCAGTATGTCATACCCGATTGTCAAATACGGTACAAGGTAAAGCGCAAACCGCAGCCATCCCTGTGCCGGTACAAATTCCAGTCCAACGATCAGCACAGCCGCGACGGCAATTCGCCCCAGCATAATTTTCTGTTTTCTGTTCACCGCGTCCTCTCCTCTCCGGGGCATCCCGCTGCGCACAGGCGCCCCTTCTCCCCGGAACCGGAGAGATCAAAAATAGATTCTGCAGTCGTCGTCAATTCTTCTGCAGCTTTTCGCAACTGACTGCATAACGCTTTCCGCCTGCTGTCCGTCCTCAAATTCGACAATGATTTTCTGCGTCATAAAATTCACAACAGCATCCTTCACGCCGGAGGTACGCTTTGCCGCGTCTTCCATCTTGTTTGCGCAGGCTGCACAATCCACTTCGATTTTGTATGTTTTCTTCATATCCCGTCCCCTTCTTTCTATTTAAACGATTAAGCAATCATTTAATTGTTGATACTAATATATGCGATTTCGGCCGATCTGTCAATAGGCAGCCGCAAAATATTTCGCCGGTTTTCATCCGGCGGCGGGAAAAGCCGCCGTTTGGTTCCAAGCCGTCCTGTTTTGTACAAATCAGAACGAAAAATATACGGTAGCGTCTTTCTTTTCCCGCTTTCATTTGCTAAAATGGTTCTCAGAAGGGAGTCTTTTAAATGCCGCTTTCAAATTTACCGCACAACCACGGGCAGGACCTCAGCGAAATTCTGGCGCTGCTCCCGAATACCGACGACTTTCAGATTGTTGCCGAACTGTTCAAGCTGCTGAGCGACTGCAGCAGGCTCCGGATTTTCTGGCTGCTTTGCCACTGCGAGGAATGCGTCATCAATCTGTCCGCCATCATGGATATGAGCAGTCCCGCTGTTTCCCATCATCTGAAGCAGCTGAAGGCCGCCGGACTGATCACCAGCCGCAGGGACGGCAAGGAGGTCTATTACCGTGCTGCAGACACTGAGACGGTCAGTGTTCTGCACAACATGCTGGAAATACTCGTCTCCATTTCCTGTCCCAACAAGGACGAGTACCACAAAAATGACGATGCGGATCCGGACGGACGCCATGCGGTCTGCCGGCTGTGCATCCGCGGCATTCCGCCGGCAGACGGCGCCTGTCCCGAAGCGCATCTGAACGAACATGCTCACTGAATATACAGGCCGTCTGCGCACCAGGCTGTGCGCTGGCGGCTTTTGTATTTGGGCCGGTTCGGACTGCGCCGGCCTGCGTGTACATTCCCACATATCCGCCAAACGCATCCGGAGGCCGGCCTCCGCTTCCCGGACTCAGAAAACAAGAACCGGGCCTGCAGCTCTTCTGCAGACCCGGTTTTCTTTTGTGTTCGGCGCGGACAGGCCCGTTCACTGCCCACCTTTGATTTTAAACAGCAGCCGGAGCGTGCGGTACATTTTCATGTCCACCAGCCGGAAGGCCAGCCGCTTTGTACCGGTCATGCGGCCGATATAACGGTTCTTCCGGAAATCCGGAAAATGCGTCTGCATCCACCGGCGCAGCTCCCCCAGCAGAGGCGCCCGCGGATCAATGCGCAGCACCCGCACACTGGCTGCCGTATACAGGTGATACAGCGCCAGGTATTCCAGCTGCGGACAATACCGGTCGAACAGGCCGCTATTTCTGTAAAAATCCAGAATGTCCTCAAATGCGTCAATAATCTCCCGGTTGCGGGCAACATTCGCATTTTTTGTAATGGATCCGGGCCGGTTCAGGTAAAAATACAGATTCTGCGCCAGATACCGCACATGGCGCGCATGGGTATACAGCTTCGTGGTCGTCCGGATGTCCTCATACCACACACGGGACGGGAAACGCACGCCCGTATCCGTAAAAAGCGTCTTTTTATACATGCGGATACAGGCGCTCGGCCAGCCGAAAATCAGCTCCGGAAAACCGGACAGCTCCAGCTCCGTATTCTCCGGATAGCCGTCTGCACTGTCTTCCAGCACACGGCCGTCCGTGTCCACCGTAACTGCGCCAAAAATCACCATATCCATCCCGGCCTGTGCAAACGGCATCATCTGCACTGTCAGCTCCGGCGATACAAAATCGTCGCTGTCAATAAAAAGCAGATAATCCCCCCGGGCCGCATCAATTCCCGTATTGCGCGCGCCGCCCAGGCCTGCGTTTTCCTGATGAATCACCCGGATCAGCTGCGGATGTGCAGCGGCATACCGGTCGCACAGCGCGCCGCTGGAATCTGTGGAGCCATCGTCCACAAGAATCACTTCAAAGCCGCCGCATGTCTGCGCCAGAACCGAATCCACGCACTTGGCCAGATACTGCTCAACATTATAGACCGGTATAATCAGACTGATCAGAGGCATAATCTCTCCTTTGGTCATTTTCTGTGCTTAATTTTGATGAAAAGCGCCGGCAGCAGCCGGTTCGCCACTGTCACCAGCCGCATCACCAGCAGATTCAGGCCGATCCAGCGCGTACGGATCACCAGCCGCATCACTTCCCCGGCCAGTCCCTGCCGGTACCTGACGGCTGCGTTGCTGCGTACACGTTCATCGTTCAGAATCCCGCGCACATACGCCCGGCGGCCGCGCCGGTCAAACGGACAGGTATCGGAAAAAACCGTGACCATACAGGAAACGACGCTTTTGATGAACATATAGGCAAAAATATCTCTGTTTTCCCGGTTCTGCGCGCCGAGCTGCTCCGCCAGGCTGTTGATGCTGGCGTCCAGCGCACAGCAGGCCTCAAACTTCCGGTCATAAAAGCGGTTCACAAGGCTGCCGTTCGTGTTTACATAATATTTGTATGTCTTCTCCGGCGATACGAGCACTTTTTCCGCCTTCCGCAGGCAGTCAAAAATAAACAGCCGGTCCTCGCCGAAGCGGTAGTCGGAAAACGTCAGTCCGCTGTCCCGGATAAAATCCGTTCTGTACAGCTTTGCCCAGCACTGGTTCAGCAGATTGGCAATGTACAGCCTTCCAAGTTCCCCGCCAAGCTCCGCCCGGCCGAACACGCCGGGATTTTCACAAACATAGTCAATGGCTTTTCCGGTACAGCGGTCAATGATTTCAAAGCCGGTGAGCACGACCTCCGCCCCGGCGCGGGCGGCATCATCAGCCAGCTGTCCAAGGCACTGCGGCATCATCACATCGTCGTCGTCAATAAACATGAGATATGTACCGCTTGCTGCGGCCATACCGGCATTGCGTGCAGCGGACGGCCCGCCGTTTGGAATGGAGAGCACCCGCACGCGGGCATCAGCCGCGGCATATTCCCCGGCAGCTGCAGCTGTATTGTCTTCAGACCCGTCATCCACCACGATCAGTTCCAGATCGGTAAAGCTCTGGTCCAATACGCTCCTGATGGTCCGTCCGATACGGTCGCAGGCATTGTATGCAGGCATTATGATGCTCACTTGCGGCATAACCATTCTCCTTACTTTTTTTCAAACAGGCGGATTCCCCGGCGGCCGGCGGTCAGCCAATAGGCATACGCCAGCATCAGGGACAGATAAATCGAAACATTCGGGCGGCGCAGAACATTACCGGAAAACTGCGCAGCACCCAGAATCAGGCACAGTGTAATGCCAACAGCGCCGGCCTCCACGGAAAAAACACCTTTGAAGTCCGTCAGCAGCCCCTTTACAATCAGCGCCGCAAAATACAGCAGGAAAAGCACATACAGCGCCGTTCCCACATAGCCGGTTGTATACACCAGTGCGTTGAAATCATTTTCCGGATCAAACACCTCGTCCTGATACAGCATTTGATCATAACTCATGCCGAAAAGGTGCGCCAGCGTGCCGGACTCATCCCAGGCAAAGCCGCAGAACAGCAGCTTCTTTGTCCGGTTGTTGTTGAGAATCTCCGGATCCAGCGTATAATCATAAGCCTCCAGCGCCCGTTCCAATCCAAAGCGCTGTACAAGGCCGCCCAGATAAGCGGAATAGACCGTATTGTATGCATCATACTGTGCCGGCGTCATCGCGTCAAAGCTGTCGGCAGGTTCCACTCCGTCGAATGTCTGCTCCACCCATTCCTGCCGTTCCTGCGCAACCTTTTCATGGGACTGCCCGTACGCATAATTGGGCGAGAGCCGGCAGCACAGCGCCGTGCAGAGCATCACGCCGGCCAGCACCAGGTACCAGACCCGGCGCTTCTCCCGGCAGACAGCCAGAACGGCGGCCATACCTCCGGCAATGATGAAGATGGAATACAGCGCCAGGCGCGTTCCCAGGAAAAACAGCTGGCCGAAGCAGAGAACGGCGCAGAGCAAAAACAGCAGCGGGCGGTTTTTACGGTATGCAAAAACAAGAATCAGCGGCACAATCAGCGTCACAACCGCGCTCTGGCAGTTGTCCACAGCCGTCCAGCCGATCAGGCCGATCCGATGATAGTCATACGTGTAATTGCGCGGTCCCACCGTGCACGACAGGATCAGAAACGCCAGGATGGTCAGGAGATTCACAAAAAATGCCAGCTGGATTTTCTGTGGCACATCGCGTCCCCGGCGAAACACCGTGATAAAACAGAGCGTCAGAACCGGCATATGAATCACGCGCATGAAATTGGACACATCAGACAGATAATCGCTGCAGCCGCCGGCCGCAGCGGCGGCCAGATGTCCGGCAAAGCATGCCGCCATCACCGCAGCGGCAGTCAGGTATATCTTTTTTCTGCGGCTGAGCAGAAAGCCGTACACGGCGCATGCCGCCAGAAGCAGCATGCGTACCGTTGTGGTGATTGCCGTCAGTTTGTAAACCGTGGTCCAGTAGGACGCCACATCCAGCACCGGCTGGATGATCAGAAGGCAGAACAGAAGCCGCTCCGCCATGCCTCCCGTTTTTTTCTCCACAAGCGCAATGCCCATTTTTTCAGTCCCTCTGTCCGATGCGTCTGCAGCCTTTCCCGCCAAACAGCGGCCGGCCGCCCTGCAGCACAGTCAGGTGGTAGATATACGCCAGAATCAGAGACAGGAAAATCGAGACGTTCGGCCTGCGCAGCACATTGCCGGAAAACTGCGCCGCACCAACCAGCAGCACAAAAGTGATGCCCACAGCGCATGCCTCAACAGTCAGGGTCCCGCGGAAATCCTTCCATACGGACTTGACAATCAGAGCCAGGAAATACAGGAAAAATGCAAGATACAGCGCAAAGCCCACATAGCCGTAATAATAAAGAATCGCATTGAAGTCATTTTCAAGGTCATAAACAAAATCATTATAGACCATCCGGCTGTACTCGAAACCGAACAGGTGCGTCAGCGTATCGGAATCCTCCCAGATCAGCTTGGCAAAAGTATTCTTCTGCCGGCGCAGATCCATCAGTTCATACGTCATTGTGGTGTACCCGTAAGCATCCACCGTCCGCTCCAGCCCGAACTTTTCCACCATATTCGGAAGATAGAGCTCGTACAGGTCCTGATAAAGCAGGATGCTGTCCTCATCCAGGCCCTGCGCTTGCAGCTTTTCCTTGGATTTCTGCAGGGAAATCTCCGCCCAGCTCTGACGCTGCGAGGTGTTCTCCCCGTTGAGCACACGCACCTGATACATGGGCGAAAGCTTGAAGCACGCCCCGAAAACCAGCATGGCCAGCAGCAGCACGCCGTAATAAAACGGACGCTTTTCCCTGTTGATCAGCAATGCCGCAATCATTCCGCCTGCGATCAGGAAAATGGAGCAGTACGCCAGGCGCGTGGCAATGAAAAACATCTGTGCAAAGCAGACGGCCGCACAGGCGGCAAAAAGCGGCTTGCTTGTTTTATAGGAATAGTACAGCAGAAGCGGCACAATCAGACAGACAATGGCGCTCTGGCAGTTATCCACAGCCACCCAGCCCACAAGACCGATTCTGTAATGATCATAAGTATAATGCTGTGTCCCTGTCGCATAGGAAAGCGCCACAAAGGCAAGCATAACGATCAGGTTGATCAGAAACGCCCGGCAGATCCGCCGCGGAAGCTCGCTGCTCTTTTTGAAGCAGGTGATGAAGCACAGCGTCAGAACCGGCAGGTGGATTGTCCGCACGAAATACCCGGCGTCGGCCAGAATGCCGTCATATCCCGCCCGGAAGCAGGCGGCCATATGGATGACCCAGAACAAAGCCAGTCCACCCGCCGCAATCAGATAAATCTTTTTCCGGTCGCTGATGATGAAGCAGTACAGACAGACCGCCGCAAACATGAGCATGCGGACAGCCGTTGTAATCACCGTAAAACTGTACACGTTGGCGAAATAGGAAACCGCATCCAGAACCGGCTGCAGAAGCAGCAGCCAGAATACAAACTGGCCGGTTTTTTCCGATAAGCAATCTTTGATCCCAGAAAATCTTTTTGTCATAACCTTTTCCTTTTATTTCTTTTCTTCCTGAGCCGCGCCATCCAAAAGAGCCTCCACCCGTCTGGTAATCTCACGGTTGTAGGCGGAAAGATCATCCGGCGATTTGGGCTGTCTCCGGGCGCTGACCAGCGCCGCGCGCAGATCGGCGCAGCCGGTAAAGCCCGCGCAGTATTTTTCCAGATTCTTTGTCATATAAATCGGCAGCCCCACCGCTTTGGCCTCCATGATATTCAGAGGCTGCCCCTCATACCGGGAGGTGGAGACAAACGCGTCCATCAGATTCAGATACGGGAAAGGATTCGGCCGCTTTCCGATAAAGAAAACACAGCCGTCCAGACCGAGCTGTGCCCGCTGGCGCAGAAGGGCATCTCTGTCCGGTCCGTCGCCGATGACGTACAGCCGCGTCTCCGGACGCTCCCTGACCACGTCGGCCATCACCTGCAGCATAATGTCATATGCCTTCTGATGGCAGAGCTTACCCAAAGCCACCAGGTTGAAGCACGCCGGATCCACAGTCAGATCATCCACACTCTCCTGCATTTTGACAAAAATTTCCTGTGTGTCAATATAATTGTTGATCACGCGGATCGGCTTGCTGCCGGTATGCGCCAGCTGCCGGAAAGGCGCCGCCAGCCCCGGCGACACCGCCACAAATTCATCAAAATACCTGAATTTCCCGCGAAACAGCGCCCAGAGCACCCGATATTTCCACTCCTGCGCATATTTAATGCCCACATCATTGTGGATCCAGGAGACGCGGCGCCGCGCTTTGACGCTGGTGGCGCCCAGTGCGCAGCCGATCTGGTAGCTGTTGAAATCGATCGCAAGATCATACTGTCCGAATTGTTCATATGCTTTCCGCCTGCAAAGACGCTGCAGGCCGTAGGGCGCCAGCCGGCTCAGTCGTCCGCCGCCCCCGTAGTATATGACGTTGACATGCTCCGGCAGTTCCGCCTGATAAAAGTTTTCCTCCCGCAGAAGGAAAAGATCCACCTCATACTTTGTATAATCCAGCGCGTCCAGAAAATTGATCAGAGACTTCTGAATGCCGCCGACGCTGAGATCCTCCTGGAAAATCGCGATTCTTTTCATTGCTTCTCCTTTTGGCCGGACATCATATGCATAAACGCCCGCGCGTTTTCTTCTGCCTTCCGCTCAAGTACAGCCGAGCGGCCGCGGATCTCCCGCGAGCAGTCCTCCCGGCTGTCCAGCACCGTGCGCATCACCGCAGCGGCTTTTTCCGCCGTGAAACCGGCCACGTCGCCGCAGGACGGCATACCCATCTGCTTCAGAAAGCTCGCTGTTTTCGGATCATAGACAATGCCTGCCGCCGGCACGCCCATCCGCGCGGCAAAAACCAGTGCGTGCAGGCGCATGGAGACCACCATGTCCGCCCGGCCGATGACAGCCATCAGCTGGTCGGCGCTTCCGTCCGGAAGGACATAGGCCCGGCATTCCATGCGCTGTGCAATTTTTTCACTGGTCTGCCGGTCATACTCCGGATGCATCGGAAGAAAAACGATGCTGCGGCCGCTGCTTCTGCAGATTTCATCAAAGGCTGCAGCCGCCTGAACACTGAACGCATCCATTCCCGTCCAGCTGCGCACGGAAACCGCCACAAACGGCATGTCCTCCGGTACGGCTGCCTCACTCAGCAGCGAAGCATCTGCATTCTGACAGCGATAGGCAAACACCGGATCCGCCGTCACCATCAGGTCCTGCCGGTCGACACCCATTTTCCCCAGCTCATGCAGCGAATCCTCATCCCGAAGGGTGACACAGTCGATCTTCCGGACAGCTGCGGCCACTCTGCGGCGGTTTGCCGCCGTCAGAACAGGGCCGATTCCATTTCCGAAAAGCATGGTTTTCTTCCCCAGCAGCCGCGCAGCACGCAGGAGCAGCAGATAATACAGCAGTGAGCGCGTGCTGGTCACATCCTGCAGAAGGCTGCCGCCGCCGAACACCAGCGCATCGCACGCCCGCAGCGCTCTGCATACAGCCGGAAGGCTGAAGCGCGCCGCGGCCCGGCAGCGATACAGACATGCCGTCTCCTCCGGACTGCCGGACAAAACAGTCAGCTCAGCCTGCGGCGCGGCCGACCGTATGCTGTCCATAACGGCGTGCAGCGTCGCATCGTCTCCGGCATTGTGAAAACCATAGTAGCCGCACAGGAGAATATTCATTTTTCCGGCACTGCTGGCTGAACGCAAAAACCAACCCTCCGTTTTCCGATGATAAAGGGGCATACAGGTAATTAATTTTACATCAGATAAAGGTTGATTTCAACCACTTATTGTCTGCATTCCACACGTTGAAACATCTGCAAAAATTTGCTATACTGGTTTTAGTCTGTTTTACTGCGCAAATTCAGTATAGAATGCGTCAGTTCTGCCGAAAACTCAAATGCGGAACACTCCGCGGAACGGAATGATCATATGTTTGTTGACAAAGCCTCAATTAAGGTAAAGGCCGGCAACGGCGGAAACGGCGCCGTCGCCTTTCACCGCGAAAAATACATTGCTGCCGGCGGTCCGGACGGCGGAGACGGCGGCCGCGGCGGCGACATCGTTCTGGTTGCGGATCCCAATATGTCCACACTGATGGACTTCCGGTACAAGCGCAAGTATGTGGCCGGAAACGGCGCCGACGGCACCGGGAAGCGCTGCTCCGGCAGGGACGGAGACAGCCTGACCATCCGCGTACCTCTGGGCACCGTGGTGCGCGACAGCGCCACCGGCGCAGTGATCCGGGACATGTCCGGAACGGAACCGTTTGTCCTGGCCAGGGGCGGAAACGGCGGCTGGGGCAACGCCCACTTTGCCACCGCCACCAGGCAGGCGCCCCGCTTTGCAAAAAGCGGCCTGCCCGGTGAATCCAGGGACGTTTTCCTGGAGCTGAAGCTGATTGCAGACGTGGGCCTTGTCGGCTTTCCGAACGTCGGCAAATCCACGCTTTTGTCCGTTGTCTCAAAGGCGCATCCCAAAATTGCCAATTACCACTTCACCACACTGTATCCGAACCTCGGCGTTGTCTACGTCAGCGAGGGCTCCTCTTTTGTGATGGCTGACATTCCCGGCATCATTGAGGGCGCGTCGGAAGGCGCCGGTCTCGGCCATGATTTCCTGCGGCATATTGACCGCTGCCGCCTGCTGATCCACGTGGTGGACGTCTCCGGAAGCGAGGGCCGGGACCCCATCGAGGATTTCAGGGCCATCAATGACGAACTGCGGCGCTACAA
>JAEDDG010000043.1 GCA_016293865.1 Oscillospiraceae bacterium
CAGCAATTCCAGCGTCTCCCCGCAAGAAAACTTATTGCGCTGGCTGACAAGCGCGCGGCCGTCCTCCGTGCAGGACAGCACCTGCGCCACCACATCACAGCCCGCGCTGTATGACGCCTCGCTGTAATGCTGCCCGGGTCCGGCGGCGTCAAAATAAAAGCCTGTGGAATACGGCCTGTGGCTGACCATATTCACTTCCTCCAGCCAGATAGGATCCGGCGTCCTGCCTGCCAGAACATCGTCAAGCGCGTGACGGTAGGCATTCGTGGCCGCCGCTGCATAATAGGCGGACTTCATCCGGCCCTCAATCTTCATGCTCGTGACACCGGCGTCAATCAGCTCCCGCAAATGGCCGATCATGCACAGATCCCTGGAATTCAGAATATACGTCCCGCCGTCCTCAACAACATCCATATAAACATTCGGACGTTTTTCCTCCACCAGGCTGTATTTCCACCGGCAGGGCTGTGCGCAGGCGCCGGCGTTGGCGTCCCGTCCGGTCAGGTAATTGGACAGCAGGCATCGTCCGGAAAAGGACACGCACATGGCCCCGTGGACAAACGCCTCAAGCTCAAGATCTCCGGGCGTTTCGCTGCGCAGCTGCGCAATTTCATCCAGCGTCATCTCTCTGGCAAGAACCACACGGGCAGCGCCGAGGTCATACAGGGCGTTGGCCGCTGCGCTGTTCATCACGCCGGCCTGCGTGCTGATATGAAGCTTCATACGCGGCGCATACGTCTTCGCCAGACGCAGGACGCCCAGATCAGAAACAATCAGCGCATCCGCGCCGCTGCTCTGAAACTGCTCGAGATATGCCGGCAGCGCGCGGATTTCCCCGTTGCGCGGCACGGTATTGCATGTCACATAAACACGGACACCCTGCGCATGCGCAGCCGCCACGGCCTGTTCAAGCGCATCCGGCGAAAAATTTCCCGCTGCTGCGCGCATACCGAAGCGCTGCCCGGCGAGGTATACGGCGTCTGCCCCGTAGGCAAGCGCCATATCCAGCCGCTCAGGATCCCCGGCCGGCGCAAGCAGCTCAATCTGCCGCGTTTCCGATATACTCATCACTGTTCACAAATGCCTCAAAGCTGCTGTGGTCCTCAAAGAACCGCGTCTTTCTGTCTGTATCCACGGCGAAATAATAGTAATCTGTCTCATTCGGATAGAGCGCCGCCTTGATGGACGCCAGGCCCGGATTGCAGATCGGCCCGGCAGGCAGTCCGCTGTGCAGATATGTGTTGTATGGGCTTGCAATTTCCGTTGAGAATTCCTGTCCTGTAGGCGCAATGATATAGGTGATTGTCGAGTCCATCTGCAGAGGCATATCCACATCAAGACGGTTGTAGATAACCGATGCAATATCCCCACGTTCAGACTCCGCGCCGGCCTCTTCCTCGATCATGGCGGCGATATTGACAATATCGGCAACCGAGTAGCCCAGTTCCTGCGCGCGCAGGGTATATTCCTCTGTCCATCTGTTGCTGAAGTTGTTCAGCATCTTGTTCAGAACGCGGGAAGGCCTGTCATTGATGTAGAAATCGTAGGTGTCCGGGAACAGGAAACCTTCCAGCCGCTGCTGTTCACCCAGTGTCGTCGGATCCAGGAAATCGTACTCAAAATCGAAGTTCGCAGCAGCGTCCCACAGGTCCTCGGCCGTGCAGACGTCATACGCTTCCAGAAGCTCAATGGTCTGCCGCAGACTGTAGCCCTCCGGCACCGTTACCGTAACGACGACGCGCGTACCGCCGCTTGAAGTCATTCCGTTGACAAGCGCACGGTAGTCGTAATCCTTGTTCAGGACATACGTACCGGCACTGATTTTCTCCTCAGCGCTGGAGAAATTGGCGTAGAATTTGAATAACCCCTTATACTTGATCAGGCCGTTGGAATACAGCATATCCGTCACGGTGTCAATATTGAAATTCTTCTCAACAGTCACTGTGACCGGCTCATCGCTGCCGGTGAATCCCAGAACATCCGTTGCAGCAAGCCAGCCGCTGGCGGCAATGATCGCGCTTACAGCGAGAATGAAGAAAAAATACAGCAGGCCGCCGCTGACGCCCAGCTTCCGCACGCCGCTGCGGCGGATCAGCGGGCGCCCCTTCGGCACCGTGTACGCCTGTTCAAAGTCAAAATTCACATCAAATGCGCCGGAATTCTCCGCAGGCGGCGTCGGCTCCCCTTCATCCGGGATCAGCTCCGCCGGGCTATCCTCCGGCAACTCCTCTGCAGCGGGGCTTTCAGCATCCGGCAGGGTATCATCCGCTTCCGGCTGAGATTCAGCCGCAGCATCCGCTGGCCCGTCTTCCGCACTGTGTTCCTCAAAAAAACTGTCCGCAAAGCTGTCCGCGTTTACCGGACCGTCTTCCGGCTTCTGCTCCGCATGGTCCTGCGCAGCCGCGTCGATTGCATCCATGACCTCGCCGTCATAGTCGTCACCGAGAAGCTCTTTCCAAAATTCCTTATCGTCAGGCATATCTTCACGCTCCCATTCACAGTCACACAGAAAAACGATGGCGCATAGTATATTGCAGACAGCGGCCGGCTGAGGCCATGTCGGGAAAGCCGTGATACCGGCCGGCTCACGGCGGGCACAACAGCAGAGCTCGTATCATTTTCTGCGCATGATATGAAATGAACTGTATATTTTAATCGCCGTTGCGCAGCGGCAGAATGGAGAATCATTTATTATGTGCGGAAACTTCTTTGGCGGCAATTCCTGCCTCTGGATCATCATTATCCTCATCGTTCTGTTCGGCTGCGGCTGTGGCTGCGGCAACAGCTGCGGCAACGGCTGCGGCTGCAACGACTCCGGCAATTCCGGCTGCGGCTGCTGCTGACCGCCGGAAAGGATGCGGGGCTCTTCTGAGCCTCGCATCTTTTTATATACCGCTATACCGCTTATATGCCGCCGCACATCTGGCTGCGCACCTGACCGGCGGCATCTTCTCCGCGCAGCTCAGCCAGCAGCCTGTAACCGAATTCAAGCGCTGCGGCCGGTCCGCGGCCTGTAATCACATTTCCGTCACGCAGGGCTGCAAATTCCTGCGTCATCAGCGCGCCGGCGCATTCCTGCTCCAGGCCCGGGTAGCACACTGCTTTTTTCCCGTTCAGAATGCCGAGCTTCGCAAGAAGCGTAGGCGCGGCACAGATAGCCGCCACAAGAATTCCCCTGTCATATGCGCTGCGGACAAGCTGCATGGCTGCTTCACTTGCACACATGCTCCGGACGCCGCCCATACCGCCGGGCAGAACGAGCATTTCCGTCTGCTCCAGGCTGATATCCTGCACAAGGCAGCCGGCAGTAATCTCAATGCCGTGGGCGCCGGTCACCTGCCGGCTGCTGACGCCGGCGAATCCGACCTGCACACCGCCGCGGTGCAGAATGTCGTAAGGGGCCACAGCTTCAACTTCCTCAAAACCGTCTCCAAGGAGAATATACACCATAATAACGAATCACCGCTCCTTTTTGTTCCGTCCGCCGGTCAGGCGTTCCCTGATCACCGCCGCCATAAAAGCCGGCAGGACCATCATCCTTTTGATGCGCGCCGGGTTTTCCAGCAGCCGGTAGAGCCATTCCAGCCCCAGCTTCTGCCATTTTTCCGGCGCTCTGCGTACAATGCCGGCAAACACGTCAAGAGAACCGCCGAGGCCTGCCATCAGCTTCACATTGAGCCTGTGCGCGTTTGCGTGCATCCAGCACTCCTGTCTTGGAAAGCCGAGACATACAAGAAGAATATCAGCGCCGGAGGCATTGATTTTGTCGATCACCGCCGCGTCGTCAGTAAAATACCCGTCGGCTGTGCCGCAGATGGTCAGACCCGGGTGGCTTGCAGTCAGGTTGCGTGCCGCCTGCTCCGCCACTCCCGGCTTCGCGCCCAGCAGAAAGACTCCTTTTCCGGTTCCGGCAACCTGTCTGAAAATCTCCGTAATAAAGTCAATGCCCGGCACACGCTCCCGGATGGGCGTTCCCAGAATGCGCGCAGCATACACGACGCCGATGCCGTCCGGCAGAACCATGTCTGCCCCGCGGATCGCCTCCGTCAGCGCCGCATCTGACCGGCAGCGCCATACAATCTCCGTATTGGGCGTCACAACATAGCACGCCTTATCTCCTGCCAGCATGTTTCCGGCCCGGCGCACAGCTTCGCCCATGGTAATATTGTCAAAATTTACGCCAAGGACCTGGCACTTCACCGTATCGCCTCGCTGTTACAAAAATTCATTTTATTTTACCATACTCCTCAACACAAGTCCAGCACCGGAAGAAATTATTTCATCTTACATCTGCCCTCACCGCCGTCTTGACGTTTCGAAGGCGCAGACGTATAATCAGAACAGAAAAGATGCAAAAAATCTCTTCAGACTATTGACAGCGGTGTAATTCCCTGCTATAATGCACGGGAAATAAAGCAGAACGGTATTCCGTCCTCACCCGGCCACAGCGTGCGCCGCGGTTAACATCAAGCTTTCGCCGGGATTCCCGGCTGCTTTTTGTGCGGATGCCGTCGGCATCCGTTTTTTGTTTCTGCGGCGGGTCCGCAAATCATTTTGGAGGTGTTTTGGTATTAGCAACACGGCTCATCAGATCAACGAAGAAATTACCGATCAGGAAGTTCGACTGATTGGCGACGGCGGCGAGCAGCTCGGTATCATGTCCTCAGCGGCGGCACTGGACATCGCCGTTGAAAAAGGTCTGGATCTTGTGAAGATCGCGCCGGGTTCCAATCCTCCTGTCTGCAAAATCATGGACTACGGCAAATACCGTTTTGAGCAGCTCAAACGGGAGAAAGAGGCGCGGCGGAACCAGCACGTCATTGAGATCAAGGAAATCCGCATGTCGCCCAGCATCGGCGTCAACGATTTCAATGTCAAGCTCAAAAACGGCCAGAAATTTCTCCGTGACGGCGACCGGCTGAAGGTTGCCGTGCGTTTCCGCGGCAGAGAAATGGCCCATACGGAAATCGGCGAGGAGCTTCTGAAAAAGTTCGCGGACGCCTGCGCAGATATCGCGACCATGGACAAAAATCCGAAGCTTGAAGGCCGTCACATGAGTATGTTCCTGTCCCCCAAGACAGTCAAATAAGAACATTTTTCCCTTGTACATTATTTGGAAGGAGAAGTCACCATGCCTAAGATCAAAACCCACAGCGGGGCGAAAAAGAGATTCAATCTCACCAAGACCGGTAAAATAAAGCGTGCTCACGCTTTTAAAAGTCACATTCTGAACAAGAAAACCACCAAGCGCAAGAGAGGCCTCCGCAAGGGCGCCTATGCAGATGCGACCAACGAAGCAGCTGTCAAGCGCATGATCCTGTATAAATAAGGGAGGCGGAAAGAAATGGCAAGAGTTAAAGGCGCAATGATGACGCGCAAAAGAAGAAATAAAATCCTGAAGCTCTGCAAGGGCTACTGGGGAAGCAAGTCCAACCACTACAAGATGGCCAACCAGGCCATGATGAAATCCCTCACCTACGCTTATGTAGGCCGCAAGCTGAAGAAGAGAGATTACAGAAAGCTCTGGATCTCCAGAATCAGCGCTGCATGCAAGCTCAACGGCATGAATTATTCCCGCTTCATGCACGGTCTGAAGCTGGCCGGCATCAACATGAACCGCAAAATGCTTTCTGAAACGGCCATCCATAATCCCGCTGCGTTTACCGCGCTGTGCGATCAGGCCAAGGCAGCCATCGGTGCCTGAGTTCTTCAGAATATCGTTTGCCGCATGGGGCACTCTTCATAAGAATGAGTGCCCCATGTTTTTTTCTCAGAAAGCTTCGCACGGCGCATAGCGGCAATGCTTCCTCATCCGCGCGGACTTTATCTGCGCAGATACTTCCGGATTCCCGCCGGAACGACGATTTATGTCTATTGAATTCTTATGAGAACCGTATTATAATGGGCGGGAGATTTTGCACAACATTTTTGATGATTCAGGTGTTTGTATGAGTGTATCTGATCTGAAAGCGTTCATAAAGCCCGGTATGCATGCACATTTGATCGGCATTGGCGGCGTATCTATGTCTCCGCTGGCGGAGGAGCTTCTTGCCTGCGGCCTGAAAGTCACCGGTTCCGATATCAGCGACGGCCCTGCCGTGGCTCATCTGCGCGCCATCGGAATCCCTGTCAGCATCGGGCACCGCGCTGAAAACATCAGCGGCTGTTCTTTTATCGTGCGTACCGCTGCCGTCCACGACGAGAATCCGGAGATTGCCGCCGCGCGCAGCGCCGGCATTCCCGTATTCGAACGCGCAGAGGCGTGGGGCTACCTGATGCGCAGCTACAAGAACGCGCTGTGCATTTCCGGCACGCATGGGAAAACAACAACGACCTCCATGTGCGCGCATATTCTTCTGGCCGCACAGACTGACCCGACCATCATGATCGGCGGCACACTGCCCATGCTGTCTGCGGGCCACCGCATCGGCCACGGCGACACGATTCTGATGGAATCGTGCGAGTATTACAATTCCTTTCTGAACTTCTCCCCTACAATCGCCGTCATTCTGAATATTGAGGCGGATCATCTTGATTTCTTCCGCGATCTTGAGGACGTCAAGGCTTCCTTTACAAAGTTTGCAGATCTGGTGCCTGAATCCGGACAGATCATCGTCAATGCTGACGATCAGAACGCGATGGACGCCGTTGCAGCGACAGGCCGCGAAGCGCTGACCTTCGGTTTTTCCCATACCGCGCGCGTTCAGGGTTCGGGGCTGACTGTCAGCGAAGGCGCCACGGAGTTTGACGTAACGTGTGACGGACAGAAATACTGCCATGCCGTGATCCACGTCCCCGGCCGCCACAACGCCTGCAACGCGCTGGCCGCAGCAGCCGCCGCCTGGGCGCTGGGCCTTCCCGCAAAGGCGGTGACTGACGGGCTTGCCGGCTTCCGCGGAGCGGCCAGACGTCTTGAATTCAAGGGAATGTGCCGCGGCGCCAAAGTCTATGACGACTATGCGCACCACCCCGGTGAACTGAAAGCGCTGATCGACACCGTTTCCTCACTGAATTTCAACCGCATTCTTCTCGCCTTCCAGCCGCACACCTATTCGCGGACAAAGGCTTTGTTCCATGAATTTGTTGAGCAGCTGCGCCGTCCGGATCGAGTTTTCCTGGCGGACATCTATGCCGCCCGCGAAAAAAACACCATCGGCATTTCCTCCAGGGATCTGGCTGACGAGATTGACGGTGCCGTCTACTGTCCTTCTTTTGAAGCGCTTGAAAAAGAACTGGTCAGCGCGGCCCGTCCCGGCGACATTATTCTGACAGTCGGCGCGGGCGACATTTTCAAGGTCGGAGAGGCGATTGTTGAAAAGCCGGTCTGACGGACCTTTTCCGGACTTCCTGTTCGAATAAATAGTCTTCATTGCTGCAATAAACCCCCTGCTGAAAGCATTTCAGCAGGGGGTTGAATTTTTGTTTTGTTTTAAAGCATGTGCGCGCGCAGATACTCCGGAGCAAACGGAGAAAGATCACCCGGCGCAATGTCGAAGGCCGTTTTGCAGCCGAACTGGCCGCGCTGGGCCATCCGGCAGGCCGCACGGGCATATGCACACAAAACTCCGGCCGTGAATTCCGGGTTGGAATCCAGCTTCAGGCTGAATTCCACCGTCTGCTTCACACCGTCAGATGTCTCGCCGCAGCGGATCACATGTCCGCCGTGGGGCAGCGCGCTGTGGTCTCTCTGCATTTCTTCTTGCGTAATGAAAGTCACCGTCGTGTCATAATCGGCAAAATAGTTGGGCATTGTCTTGATTTCCCTGGTAATTCGCTCGCGGTCGGCGCCTTCCTCCGCCACCACATAGCATTCACGCAGGTGCTTCTGCCGGGTCGTCAGAACCGGGTTCTCCCCGCCGCGGACAGCTTCCACGGCCTGTGCAATGGGAACAGTATACTGACGGGCATCTGCCACGCCGTCAATCCTGCGGATCGCGTCGGAATGTCCCTGACTGACGCCGCGGCCCCAGAAGGTATAGCTCTCCCCATCCGGCAGTACAGACGCAGCATAGAGCCGGCTGACTGAAAACAGGCCGGGATCCCAGCCCACGGAAATCACAGCCGTATGTCCGCCGCGCAGCGCGGCGCTGTTCACCGCATCAAAATGCGCGGGAATGGACGCGTGCGTATCGAAGCTGTCCACGACATTGAAAGACTCCGCCAGCGCCGGCGTCATCTCCGGCAGATCAGTGGCGCTGCCGCCGCAGAGCAGCAGCACGTCAATCTGTCCCTTGAAGCGCTCGATTTCGTCCAGAGCAAAGACCGGCACGCCGGGCGTTCTGAGCTTCACCGACGCCGGCGCGCGCCGTGTAAAGACTGCAGCAAGCTCCATATCCGGATTCCTGGCAATGGCCGTTTCCGCGCCGCGGCCAAGATTCCCGTAACCAACAATTGCAATTTTCATAGTATCCTCCACATCATATTGCAGAATCCTGCAAACCGGCAGGAGCCGTCTGTTCCCTGTCCGCTCAGCAATACTCAGCGCCCACTTCCGAGGTAACCCTCAAGAATCAGCGTTGCAGCCACTGCATCGATCTTTTCACGGCGCTTTTTTCCATGCCTGCCCGCATCGGAAAGAATCCGGTGCGCATCAACTGTGGTCAGACGTTCGTCCCACATCACCACCTCAAGCCCTGTTTTTTCAGCAAGAAGCCTGCCGAAATCACGGCTTTTCTGCGCGCGCGCGCCCTCGCTGCCATCCATATTCCGCGGCAGACCCAGCACCAGCTTTTCAACGCCGCGCGCGGCAGCCTCCCGCGCAATCACATCCGACACCGAAGCCGGATCCCATCCATTCACAGTCCACGCTTCTCCGGCCAGTATGCCGTTTCTGTCTGAAACCGCAAGGCCGGTGCGCGCATCGCCATAATCAACGGCCATAATGCGCATCTGCACCCCTCCTGAAGCCAATCTGTGCGTATATTATACACGCATTTTAAAAATAATGAAAGATTTTATGGAAAATTATTGACCTTGACATTTGGATGTGGTCTATTAATCCTACCTGTCGTCAGAGAGGTTATTTTTGTTGCGCTTTTTGCATGGCAAAAATGCCGGATCTGACAAATCCAACAGGGAGGCAATAAGAATTGGAGGTGCCGTAATGCGAGTCAAAGTTACCCTCAGATGCAACGAATGCAAGCAGAGGAACTACAACACGACAAAGAACAAGAAGAACACGCCCGATCGTCTTGAGCTGAACAAGTATTGTCGTTTCTGCCGCAAGCACACCGTGCATACCGAAACGAAGTAAGCTCCGGCATGTTGAAGAAAGGATGTGTTTAAATGGCGAACGATGAAAAGAAGGATAAGAAAAAGTCCTTCAGACCATTTGCTGCACTGCGCAAATGGGGTCGTGAAATGAGGAGCGAACTGAAAAAGGTCGTTTGGCCCAGTGCCAAACAGATTACGAACAACACGCTCGTGGCGCTTGTCGTCATGGTTGTCGCTGCTGTTGTGATCTTCGCTTTTGACAGTCTCGCATCCGCTGCAGTTGATCTCCTCATCAGAATCGGGGGCTGAGTACCGGAATGGCTGAAGAAGCAAGATGGTATGTCGTTCACACATACTCCGGTTATGAAAAAACCGTCTCCGAGACCATCGCAAGAGCTGCTGAAAACCGCAAAATGCAGGATTTGATCCTTGAGATCAATATCCCCATGGAAACCGTAACGGAAGTTACAGGTACCCAGACGAAAACCGTTGAGCGCAAGGTATTCCCCGGTTATGTCCTTGTCAAAATGATCATGACCGATGAAAGCTGGCACCTTGTACGCAATGTCCGCGGCGTGACCGGGTTTGTCGGTTCCGCCAACAAAGCCGTTCCTCTGACTGATGAGGAAATTGCGGCCCTCGGCGTTGAAAAACAGAACGTTGAGGTCAAATTTGATATCGGCGACAGCGTAAAGGTTATTGACGGCCCGTTGGACGGCTTTATGGGTACAGTTGATGAGATCGAAATCGACAAGCGCCGCGTGCGCGTCATTGTGTCCATGTTCGGCCGCGAGACCCCCGTGGATCTCGACTTCGAACAGATCGAACTCGTCAAGGAATCGTAAGCACGGCGAGAAATCGCTTTGTTGCCGGCATGCTGCCGGCGGTGGGAGGAACGCAGCGCGTTCCGCCAAGGATATAGCGCAACTGGCGGTATATCACCACATATTTTTTAGGAGGTGCACACACTGTGGCACAGAAAGTAACAGGAATTATTAAGCTCCAGATTCCTGCCGGAAAAGCAACTCCTGCTCCCCCGGTAGGCCCCGCACTCGGCCAGCACGGCGTTAACATCGGTATGTTCACGAAGGAATTCAACGAGCGTACCAAGGGCGATATGGGTATGATCATCCCCGTCGTCATCACTGTCTACGCCGACAGAAGCTTCTCTTTCATCACCAAGTCTCCCCCGGCTGCTGTTCTTCTGAAGAAGGCCTGCAACATCCAGAAGGGTTCCGGCGTTCCCCAGAAGGATAAGGTCGCCAAGATTTCCAAGGACGACCTCCGCAAGATCGCTGAGCAGAAGATGCCCGACCTCAATGCTGCAAACATCGAGTCCGCTATGAGCATGATTGCCGGTACTGCCCGCAGCATGGGCATTGTTGTTGAGGAGGGTTAAGTCATGTTTAGAGGGAAAAATTATAAAGAGAGCGCAAAGCTCATTGACAGCACCATCCAGTACGAGCCCATTGATGCCTTCAAACTGGTTGTTGAGGGTGCAAAGGCCAAGTTCGACGAGACTGTCGAGCTGCATGTAAAGCTGGGCGTCGACTCCCGTCATGCTGACCAGCAGGTCCGCGGCGCAGTCGTTCTCCCCAACGGCACCGGCAAGACCCGTCGTGTTCTGGTTTTCTGCAAACCCGAGCGCGAAGAAGAAGCCAAGGCAGCCGGCGCTGATTATGTCGGCGGCATGGACATGGTTGAACGCATTCAGAAGGAAAACTTCTTTGATTACGACGTCGTCGTTGCTACCCCTGATATGATGGGTACCGTCGGCCGTCTCGGCAAAGTCCTCGGCCCCAAGGGTCTCATGCCCTCTCCCAAGGCCGGCACCGTCACGCCGAATCTGAAGCAGGCCATCAGCGAAATCAAGGCCGGTAAGATTGAGTACCGTCTGGATAAGAGCAACATCATCCACTGCCCCATCGGCAAGGTTTCCTTCGGTCCGGACAAGCTTCTTGAGAACTACAACACCCTGATCGTCGCTCTGCTGAAAGCAAAGCCGGCAGCAGCCAAGGGCCAGTACATCAGAAGCTGCGTCACCGCTTCCACCATGGGCCCCGGCGTTAAGATCAACGCTCAGAAGCAGCTGTAAATCATATTTCTGCTTACCGCAGCACGCTCCGCTTTGGAGCGTGCTGTTTTTTGCCTTCTGTTCCCTGCTTTGCGCCGCAATGCTGCTTTTCCCACGTCTCTGATAATTTCTGACACTGAAAAAAAAGTGAATTCTCTTTTCCAAACCCCAGCGTTTGACAGGTTTTTTGCATGTCCTGCCGTACAATGATCGTGCTGGCCGCAAAAACGCACATGCGGCCAAATTCTCACGCATGGGAGAGGAAAAAACTGTGACAGCAAAAGATTTTCATGAAAAACTTGTTTTCCTGAAAAGGGAGCTGCGCGTGCCGGGAGACAGCATCGCCGCAAAGCAGCGTGCTTCGGCGCCTGCTGAGTACATCATCCGCGCCCTGTTGGGTTTTCTCCTCTCCCGGGCGACCATTTTTTCTAGTGTCGCCCCCTTCGGCGCCGCAATTACAGCCGCAGCGCCTGTGGGCGCGCCGGGCGCCGTGACTCTTCTGGGCGCGCTCTTCGGCTATATGCTGATGCCGGGTACAATCCAGCCGCTGAAGTACATGGCCATATCCGTGCTGATTTCCGCGGTCATCCATTTATGCCGCGGCGCGCCGTTCTCGGAAAAAAAGTGGTTTCCGCCGCTGACTGCAGCGGCAGTCACCGCAAGCATCGGCTTTGTATACGCCATTGACGCCGGCTGGACGGCGGCTGCCACCGCCCGCTATGCCGCGGACGTTCTTCTCGCCGGCGGCGCGGCCTACTTTTACCGGGTCGCCATGTCCTCGTGGGACGGAACTGACAGTCAGGCGGAGACAAAACATGCCGTCAGCGTCATCCTCCTTCTGGCCACAGCCCTGGCGGCCGTCTCCGGAATTCTGCTTTTCAGAACCATCTCTGTCGGCCGCATCATCTCTGTCCTGATTATCATGCTCTCCGCATTCCGCGGCGGAATCGCCTACGGCTGCGCGTCGGCCTGTGCTGTGGGGCTTCTGATGGACGCCACCGGCAGCGCTGTTCCCTATTACACCCTGCTGTATGCGTTCTGTGCGCTCGTTTCCGGCGCATTCACAAAGCAGGGGCGCGTTATGTTCCTGGCGTCCTACATACTGGCAGACGCTGTTGCTGTCGTCTGGCTGTGGAACGTCAGCAGCTCAGCATCCGCCATGTACGAAGTTTTTATCGCGTCTGTCGCCTTTGCCGTGCTGCCTTCCAGGACGATGGCAAGGATGACCATACTGATTCCGGCCAACACCAAAGGCTACGGCGTGCTGAAGGCGCGCGAATATGCAAAGAGCAGAGTCGAACTGGCCGCCGGCGCGTTCCGCGACCTGTATGACACCGTGCGCATCAGCATGAACAGCGGCGTCAACGATTCCAGTATTTCGACCGTATTTGAGGCGGCCGCTGAAAGCGTGTGCCGGCGATGCCGCCGCTCTTCAGAATGCTGGCAGGCCCGATTCAACGATACACAGGACATCATGAACAATCTCACACCGCTTCTGCGCCAGCAAGGGACGCTCCGCCCTGCCGATTTCCCGCAGTATTTTGCAGAAAAATGCGCGTCTCTGGCAGAATTTGCTTCTGCGGTCAACGCAGAGTATAAGGCAATGCAGGTCCGGCGCCGGTACAAAACACTTCTCAGCGAAAACCGGATCACCGCCTATGGCCAGTACGCAGATTTTTCAACGGTCCTCCGGGGACTGGCATGTGAGCTCGGCAGCGACATCGGGTTTGACCCCGAAACTGAACATAAGCTGCAGAAATTCCTGCGTTCCGCGGACATTGATGCATCAGCTGCCGTTTTCCGCGACCGCGGCGGCCGGCTGCACGCCGAGCTTTCCGGCGGCGGTCTGTATCTGCTGCGCAGGGATCAGGAGTTTTTGAACCGGCTTTCCGGCGTTGTGGGCATGCGCCTTTGCTGCTCCGAGGAGCGCAGCTCATCCGGCCGGATGATTCTTCTGGAGGCGGAGCCTCTCTGCGCAACGGTCGGCATTGCCTCGCTGCGCAAAAAAGGGCAGAGCGCCTGCGGCGACAGCGGAACTTACTTCAAGACTGACGAGGGACTGCTGTATATCCTTCTCTCAGACGGCATGGGCGCCGGTTCGGACGCCGCCCGCTACAGTATGGACGCCGTACGCATCCTGGAAAAATTCCTGCGCGCCGGTGTGCAGCCGGAGCTGGCCATGCGCATACTGAACGACCAGATGCTGCTGCGCAACGCGACCGATACCGTCGCCGCAACTGTCGATCTCATGTGCATTGATCTGTTTTCCGGAGAAACGCGCCTTTTCAAGTACGGGGCCGCGCCCACATATGTCCGCCGCGGGGATACTGTCCGCCGGATCCGCAGCAGAAATCTGGCCGCCGGTCTTGGCTCCTGCATTGACGGCTCCCCCGAGCTTGTCAGGCTCAGGCTGGAGCCCGGAAATTTTGCCGTGGTCCTGACAGACGGCGTCATCAACGGATCCGAGGACCGATGGCTGCGGGAGGTCCTGGCAGACTGTCAGGGCGAAAGCGCCCGGGAGATGGCCAGATCCATACTGGAAAGCGCCATGAAAAACACAGGGCGCGACGACGATATGACCGTAATCACCATATGCATCAGCACACGCCTGTAAAGACCACGGCAAACTTTTTCTATGCCCGGTATACACTTCAGAAGAAAAGGGCAGACTGGAAGCAAATGGTTATGGGAGTGTGATCTGAATTGGTCAAGGGGGTAACCCGGCGGGTGATTATCGTTAAGTCGCCTGAGCCCAAAATTTTTGATGAGGCGATCTTTATCGTACGCGATGACGCGGTGAGAAACGGAGTCACCTCTGCTGAAATCCTTCGGCAGGCGCAGGAGACGGCAGGCCGGTACATGCGCATGAACATACGGCGGACAAAGCTGCACATTCCCGCGCCGGTTTTCGCTCTGGCCGGCGCCGGCGTTACAGCGGCCGTCTGGCTGCTCACCGTTCTGCTTTGAAACGGCTGTTCTTCCTTCCTCCCGGAAGCTGCCGGACAACAACATCTGAACACGCAGGGAAATGCCCGCAGGTTATGAACCTGCGGGCATTTCTCTGTATAAACAGCCGTAACCGGCCTGTATACCTTCCCTGCTTTAAAAAACACAGTCCGGCCAGCTTCTGTTTTCTGTTGTATTGCCGGTTCAGACATGGTATACTGTTGAAAAATCTTAAAACTGCGCAGAAATGCGTCCGAGAGGTCAGCAAATGAGTGAGATCAGAGATATTCGTCTGGCTGCTGCCGGCGAACAGAAAATTCAGTGGGCAAAGCGCAATATGCCCCTTTTATCCGGAATTGAACAGGATTTCCGCAGAGATTTGCCGTTCAAGGGCCTGAAAATTGCCCTTTCCGTTCATTTTGAAGCAAAAACCGCCTGCCTCTGCCGCGTTCTGCACGCAGGCGGCGCCGAACTGTACGCAACCGGCAGCAATCCCCTCTCCACCCAGGACGACGTTGCCGCTGCAATCGCTGCCGGCGGAATTGAAGTCTTCGCTGTTCACGGCGCAGAGAACGCGCAGTATAAGGAACACCTGCGGCAGGTCCTGCGCTGCGGGCCGGATATCATTATCGACGACGGCGGCGACCTTGTGCAGACCATCCACACAGAGATGCCCGAGCTGGCCGCAAATGTGCTCGGCGGCTGCGAGGAAACAACGACCGGCATCATCCGTCTGAACGCCATGGCCAGGGACGGCGTCCTGCGCTTTCCCATGGTCGCCGTCAACAATGCCGACTGCAAGCATCTATTTGACAACCGCTACGGCACCGGCCAGTCTGTTCTGGACGGCATCAACCGCACGACAAATCTGGTGATCGCCGGAAAACACGTCGTGGTTGCGGGGTACGGCTGGTGCGGCCGCGGCATTGCCATGCGCGCCAAAGGGTTCGGCGCAAATGTGATTGTCACCGAGGTAAACCCGGTAAAAGCACTTGAAGCCATGATGGACGGCTTTTCCGTGATGCCCATGGAACAGGCTGCGGAAACAGGCGATCTTTTCATCACTGCCACAGGCTGCGCACAGGTGATCACAGCGCAGCACTTCGCACGGATGAAAGACGGCGCCGTTCTCTGCAATGCCGGCCACTTCAATGTCGAAGTGGATATGGCCTGGCTGGAAGCCAACTGCGTCCGGAAAGAACCCCAGCGTGCCAACATTATGGGCTATGTGCTGCCCAACGGACGCACGCTCTCCGTTCTTGCAGAAGGCCGGCTGGTCAACCTTGCCGCCGGCGACGGACACCCGGTGGAAATTATGGACATGAGTTTTGCCATTCAGGCGCTCTCCGCCCGCTATCTCGTTCAGCACGGAAAGGAACTGAATGAAAAGCTCATTGTTGTTCCGAAGGAGGTGGACAACGAGGTTGCTGTCCGCAAGCTGGACTTCCTCGGCAAGAAGATCGATACGCTGA
>JAEDDG010000063.1 GCA_016293865.1 Oscillospiraceae bacterium
TGTCAGCAGCCCGTTTCACGGTCTGCGTGTAGTTCCTTGTAAACTGACCTAAATATATAGTATAATACAAATATGTAAATAAATCAAGCGGCGGCCATGCTCCGCGCACAGCCGCCGCCACAAGACACAAGAGCAATGCGATCGTTTCCTGCTGTCTGTTTCACCAGGTTTTCACGACCGATGGTCTTTGACCATCCGCCTCATGCAGCCCATCCTGTCTTCGTCCGTGAGCTTCTCCGCTCCCCGGAAGGATACTGCCCGGCACCGGTCTGATTGAAGACCTTCTCTCGCGTCCGGTCTTATTTTATGCGGACGCTTCTCAAATACTCAGGAAATTTCTGGTTTATCCGGCCGGGCCGGAACATATAAAAGAAGCAGAGGTTGAAATTTTACACCGTTCGTTTATAATGAAAGCAAATCTCCGCACCGCGCAGACCCCCATTCCCGGAAAGGCAGGCTTTTTGTTTTATGGACGCATTGACCGCCGCTGTAACAGTCATCATTGCTGCAGCTGCCGTGATTATCTTTTTCAAACTGATCGGAAAACCCATCCGGCTGGTTTTCCGGCTTCTTTTCAACACGCTGCTCGGATTCATCACGCTGTTCCTGCTCAACTTTTTCGGCAGCTATGTGGACATCACACTGGGGCTGAACTGGATGAACGCCGTTGTCGTCGGCGTATTCGGCCTGCCGGGCATTGCCGTGCTGCTGGTGCTCAAGTGGCTTCTGATCATCTGAAAACTTTTTATAGCAAAAACCAAAGCTCAATTACGGAGGAACATATGAAAAGTGCAGTATTTTACGGAAAACACGATTTGAGAATCGAAAACCGCGAAATGCCCGCCATCGGGCCGGAGGATGTGCTGATCCAGGTGAAGGCCTGCGGCGTATGCGGTACGGACGTACATATTTTTGAAGGCGACAAGGGTGCTGCGGACGTGACGCCGCCCACCATTCTCGGGCATGAGTTTTCCGGCGTTGTGGTCCAAACCGGCAGCGCCGTCACCGCCTGCAAAGCCGGTGACCGGGTCAGCGTGGATCCGAACCGGCCCTGCGGCTGCTGCACCGCCTGCCGCAGCGGCATCAACCATTTCTGCACGCATATGACCGGCTACGGCACCACCGTCGACGGCGGCTTTGCCGAATACTGTGCCGTTGACCAGCGCCAGGTCTATCTGCTGGGCCGGAACACCAGCTTTGCGCAGGGCGCCATGGCAGAGCCTGTCGCCTGCTGCCTGCACGGCATCGATCTGTGCGAAATCCAGCCGGGCAGCAATGTGGCTGTGATCGGCGGCGGCATGATCGGCCTTCTGATGGTCCAGCTGGCAAGGCTTGCCGGCGCCGCAAGAGTCGCGCTCATTGAGCCGGTGGCGAGCAAGCGCGCCGTCGGCAAAAGGCTGGGTGCAGACGTCTGCATCGATCCCGCATGCACAGACGTAAGCGCCGCCCTGGCCGCAGCGGGGATGGACTGGCTCCACACGGTGATTGAATGCGTCGGCCGGCCGGAAACCATGGCGCAGGCCGTTGCCCTTGCCGGACGCAAAGCTGTGGTGATGCTTTTCGGCCTGACCAAACCGGACGAGACAATTTCCGTCCAGCCCTTCACGCTTTTCCAGAAGGAACTGACGCTGAAGGCCTCATACATCAACCCTTACACGCAAAAGCGCGCGCTGGATCTGATTGACACAGGCCGGCTGGATGTGGAAAGCATGGTCTGCGACATCTGCGCTCTGGAGCAGCTCCCGGAAATCCTGCACAGCCCGGTGCTGCGCGCCAGGGGCAAATACATCATCTCCCCTGAAAAATAGCAGGTCCGATCCCGCGCGGCGTCCGGATCTGCTTCCGCCCGCGGAAAAATGCGGCACCATGAACGGCATACATTCCCCGCCCTTCAGTCCCGCGGCACTTTTTCATAGTTCATCGACAATCCGAGAGCGGACTGACCGTGTCAGTCTGCTCTTTTCTCTGCTCCGGACCCTCTCGCCGGCCGGTTTTTACCGTTTCCCGGTGATCTCATCCACGGCCTTTGCGAGCGCCAGGTCGTTTTCCTCCGGCGTTTCCCCGGGAATCTCACAGCCTGAACCGGGAATGACCTTCCGGCCCAGCCGGTTAACAAGATCTTCTGCCGCGCAATACTGGTCTGCCGGCGTTCCGCAGCAAATCGTCCTGACAGGATCAATCACACCGCAGAATACCTGGCCGTCCCTCAGTTCTCCGGCAAACGTATCCGGATCCTTCACCATATGGTCAACATCTATGATGTCAACCCCGATTTCGATCAGATCCGGGACAATCGCGGTAATATCGCCGCAAATGTGAAATTTTGCATATTTGCCCAGCGAATGGATGTGCGCCGCCAGCTCACGGTGCAGCGGCAGAATAAATTCCCGGTAAAGTGCCGGTCCGATCTGCGAACAGGCCGCGTCGCCCACGCTGATGCAATCCGCGCCCGCCTGCGCCTGCAGGGTAATCCAGCGCTTTGCATTATCTGTAATGATGCGCAGCGTCTTTTCAACCTCATCCGGATAATCATACAGGTCAAGGAACGCATCGCTCATTCCGCGCAGATCCACATATTCCGCCAGGGGGCCCTCGCAATGACCGCAGATAAAAAGTGAATCTCCGCGCAGGCGGCGGTACAGCGCGATGCCCTCCACGCGGTTCATCATGGCGTGGGATGCGGAAATGTCCAGCGGACGGATTTTACCGATATCTGCCTCGAAGTCACGGATCAGCAGCTCCGTACAGACCGGCAGCGCGTCATAACGATAATCCACCTTCAGGCCGTAGGCGCCGGCTTCGCAGTAAGGGAATCCCGCCGCGCGGACATAGTCCAGGCCAAACCGGTCGGCGCAGTCCAGCATTGCCCTGCACTGCTGCTCGTGCTCCAGGCAGTACCGCGAATACGGAACGCCCGCCTTCAGCGCAGCAAACTGCATCACGAGCGGGCGGAACGGAAAACGATCCGTCGGCTGTCCCCTCAGAAAGGCTATTGACCGTTCTTTTGCGTTTGTTTATCTTCAATCTTCCTTTTCATCAATCGTTTTACAGGCAACAATCCGGCTCTGTCC
>JAEDDG010000044.1 GCA_016293865.1 Oscillospiraceae bacterium
GTTTGATTGAACGTGCAAGGGGTCTTAACCCCTTGCACACATTCCCCGCTGCTCACTCCCGCAGCGCTCTCTCATCGTCCAACGACAGTCCGAGTCCGCCGGAATGGATTCCGGCGGACTCAGCAGTCATGGCAATCATTCCAAATACTTTGTTTTCCCGGGAAATTGTCTCTGTGTGCCCCGCTCCGTCCGTTAGACAAACGACGCCGCAGCCAGCAGGCGGCTTCCGGCAACCGCACCTGCGGCAATTGCCGCAAACAGCACGGCGCACAGGAGATCTGCCATTTTAAAGCGGTACTGTCTGTACCCGGAATCCCGCCGGCGCAGCTCAAATCCGCGCAGCTGCGCGGCGACGGCCGCATCGTCCGTGCGCCGCACGGAGGTAATCAGCAGCGGCGCGCACAGCGGAAGCACAAGAGAAAGCTTTTTCAGCGGGTTTTTTGTGTCAAAAGGCACGCCGCGGGCCGTCTGCGCCTCCATAATCTCCCGCAGTTCACGGGTCAGCACAGGAATAAACCGGAACGCCGACGTCAGCGTAAAGGCGTATTTGTACGGCATATGCGCAACGGAAACCAGCGCGTTGGCCAGATCTGTCATCCGCGTCACCGCCAGCACCAGCCCCATGGGCAGAGACGCCACAATCAGCCGCAGCGCCACCTTTGCGGCGGAGAGCAGCCCGTCGTCCGTCATATACAGGAAAACTCTCCTGCCTGTGCGGACAAAAACGGTCTGCAGCAGGATGATAAACACGCACAGGGAAACGAGGCTGCGCAGGATTCTGACGGCCTTGGGCAGGACGCCGCCCACCGCAGCCAGCGCCAGATCCACCGCCAGCAGCAGGACCAGAACGGTCACTGTATCCGCCAGAATACATGCTGCACATATGCACACGGTAATCAAAAGCTTTGTCATCGGATTCAGCCGGTGCAGGACCGAATTTCCCGGCGAGTATTCAAGCGCGCCGTTCATGGCGGACCTCCTCTCTGACACAGCGGACCATCTGACCGACAGTATCCGCCTCTGAAAAAGCGCCGCCAAGCGTCATTCCCAGCTGGATCACCTGCGGCGGCAGCAGATGCGCCTGCGCCAGAACGTCCTTCCGGCGGAAGACCGTGTGCGCCGGCCCGTCAGCCACCACGCGCCCGTCTGTCATGACAATCACGCGGCTGGCAAAATCCAGTACGACCTCCATATCATGGCACACCATCAGCACCGTGGTCCCGGCCTGATTCAGCTGCCGCACCACGTCCATCATCTGCATGCATTCGCGGAAATCGAGACCGGTGGTCGGCTCGTCCAGAACCAGAATTTCCGGCTCGGCAGCCAGCAGGGCGGCCAGCGCCACCCGCTGCCGTTCACCTCTGGAAAGGCTGAAGGGCTCTGCGTCGCCCGGCAGGGAAAAGCGCTCCAGCACAGTCTCCGTCTTTTCCTCCGCGCCTTCCCGGCAGCCGATCAGCTCCAGCGAAAAGGCAATCTCCTGCCGGACGGTGGGCTTGCAGAGCTGCCGGTCCGGATTCTGAAACAGGAAGCCCACATGGGACGCCAGGACGCTGGTACGGGTCCGTCGCGTATCGCAGCCGGCCACCGTCACCGTTCCGGAGGCGGGCTTCAGGATTCCGGCCGCCAGCTTGGAAACCGTTGTTTTCCCTGCGCCGTTGGAGCCAATCAGCGCGGTAAATTCTCCTTTTTCAATCTCAAATGACACATTGCGGATGGTCTGCGCGCCGGAGCCATAGCCAAAAGACACATTTGAAAAGGAAATCATTTCAAAAGCCCCCCTATTTTCTCCGCGGCCTCATCCACCGTGACGCAGATACCGCCCAGGTCAATCTGCTCCCGCTCCAGCGCCTTCGATAGACTGACCATCCGCGGGCAGTGAACGCCGATGGCCTCCAGCTCATCGCTGTGGGCCAGCACCTGCCGTACCGGTCCGTGAAACGCCAGCCGGCTCTGATCCAGAACCGCAAGGTCATCGGCAAATTCGCTCAAAAGCATGATTTTCTGCTCGACAACCACAACTGTAATCCCCTCTTCCCGGCACAGACGCTGCAGAATGGAAAAAATCTGCCGGCTGCTCTGCGGATCCAGCTCGCCTGTCGGCTCGTCCAGAAGCAGAAGCTTCGGCCGGAGGGCCAGGATGGCCGCAATCGCCACTTTTTGCTTCTGGCCGCCGGAGAGCGCGTCAATCTGGCGGTCCCGCAGCTGGCTGATGCCCACAGCCTCCAGCGCGTCCCGGATCCGGTCTTCAATCTGTCCGCGCGCAACGCCGAAATTCTCCAGACCGTACAGCAGCTCATCCTCCACACAGGACGACACCATCATGCTGTCGATATCCTGAAAGACCGTACCCGCAATACAGGACAGGTCCGTCAGCGCCGTATCAAACGTGTCGTGGCCGTCCACCAGAATGCTGCCGTAGAAATCTCCCTGGTGGTGGTGTGGGATCGTCCCGTTGACGGCGCGGATCAGCGTGGTTTTTCCGGCGCCGGAAGCGCCGATCACGCCCAGAAACCGTCCTGCAGGGACATGCAGAGAAATGCCGTCCAGCGCTTTTTTCTGACTGTTTTTATATGAAAATGTAACGTCTGAAATCCGGATCATGGCGCTGCCCTACTTTTTCATGGCCATACGCACGGGAACGTACAGAATCTGAACGATCACGCAGTTGATCAGCGCTGTGAAGAATACGATGGGCGCATAGGCCACCAGACCCGCTGCGGAGGCCTGGTAGAACACGAACAGGCAGACAACAAACGCAGCGCCGCTGACAAATGTGGAGAAGAACGTTGTGACCAGCGGTGAAACATCCAGCGCCTTGCCCCGGATCCGGATGTGCATGGGAATGCGGATCAGAAGGCCCATCACCACTGCGCCCAGAAGCTCGGAAATCAGATTGATGTACGGTGAAGGCGTGCTGATCTGGCACAGTGCGCCGGCCAGGAGGCCGACAACGGCGCATCCGGCGAGCTTCGGCCGGATCAGCAGAATAGCCAGGCAATACATGGCAATCATAAAGTTGGGCTTCATGCCGAGAATGGCAAAGCCGCTGGAGAAAATGCGCAGTACCGCGCCCGCAGCCAGCAGCAGCGCCAGCAGAATCAGGTCGGCAATGGAAATCTGGGATTTGTTTTCGACGGTAACGGTTCTTTTTTCGGACATGATTGTTCCTTCCTTTCGGGCTTTTGCAGCCACATTTAAATTGATTGCATCCTGACGCGGATACTGCGATAAACACCCGAAAAAACAGAATACCCGCCCTTAAAAAAGGGCGGGTATAAAAATATCCACGGTACCACCTTTATTTGATCCCTTTGACAGGATCCTCTCGCGAGAATGCCTACACATCCTCTCCCCGTAACGCAGGTATGCGGCTCAGTTACTGAGCATACAAAAGCATGCCGTTCGCCTTGCCCTCAGCGATCCATTTGCCGGCCGGACTGCTGCGGGGATTTCAGCCTCCCCCGCTCTCTGTGAGCGCCTAAACACGGTTTGATCTTCGCTTCATCGGTTTATCGAGTATTTATGGCGGAATATTAGCAAATTCGCCGGCTGTTGTCAACGGTCATTCTGCCGATTTCGCGCAGGAAATTTCAGGAAATTTTTGTCATGCATTTCCTGTTCCGGCGCGTATTAATCCTCCGGCGCTCCGATCGTGACCGGTACGCTTTCCCGCGCAGGCAGCAGCAGCGTAAAGTTCAGGGTCATGGTTCTCTGTCCGGCCGCAGCGGCCTCAAACAGCTCCTCCAGCCTGCCGGTATACAGGCGCCGTCCCTGCGCGTCCAGAACCTGCGGACGGACCTGACCGCCTATTGCAGCCGCGGCGTCCTGGGCCGTGTCTCCCAGGTACAGCCCTGCGGCCGCTTCCAGCATGGCATCCGCCGTCGATACATAGCGGGTGTAGCCGGTGCTGACGCTCTCACGGTCTCCCTCTGCGCTGAACAAGGCATTCGGATAACCGAACACATCAAAAGCATCCAGATCGTTTCCCAACAGGATAATATACGCCTTGTCTGCCGGCGTTTCCGACACAGGCATCGCACAGCGGACAAACCCGCTGTCTTCATCGGCGTAAAACCTGGAAAAGCCGCAGCTCAGAACCGATGTATCCTGCAGGTCCACTTTAAATTCCACAGCCAGCATACTATCGCCGCTTTCGCTTCTGCAGTCCGTGAACATATAAACCCAGGCGTCGGCTCCCGGCGCAACGGTGTCCGGATCCGTACGCCCCGCAGGCTCCGAACAGGATACCGTGCATTCAACCGCGCTGCCGCCCGCAAAAATCCGGGCCGGCATGTCCAGCGCTCCCGTGTATGTATATTCAAATACCGCCTCTGTATCCGTTTCCGTATTGCTGTATACCTGAAAGCTCTGGATCCCCGTCTGCCTGACGGTCGCGCCGCCCGCCGTACACAGAAGGCCGCCCTCTTCCGGAGCGGACAGAACCTGAGGTCTGCCCTCGCTTTCGGGAAACGCGCCGGCGCTCTGCCACGGGACTGCGCCTGCCGCCACGCAGAAAACCAGCAGCGCCAGCGCCGCTCTCCGGCTGCCGCGGCGCAGCGCAGCCATCTTTCCTCTGTTCATCGTATCACACCTTTCAAAAGTTCCGCCGCCGCACAGTTTCGCGCCGCGGCAGTTTCAGCATACACCCTGTCCGGTGTGAAAACTGTCGCATCCTGCACCTGATGCACTTGCACAAGCCGCCTTCGCGGTTTATAATGGGATAGAATCCACTTTTGAGGTGAAAAATGTTTACCGGGTTTTCTCAGGCCACACAGGACTTTCTCTGGGGCCTTCTCCTGAACAATGAGCGTCCATGGTTTGAGGCGCACCGCGCCGAATACCAGCAGCATCTGCTGACTCCTTTCCGGGAGCTTGCGCTGGACACCTCTGATGAAATGCGGAAGCGTTTTCCGGATCTCAGTCTCACGCTTCACATCGCCCGCATTTACCGGGACGCCCGCCGGCTGCACGGCCGCGGCCCTTATAAGGAACACCTCTGGTTTTCCCTCTCGGATACCGACTGGATCTCCACGGCCAGCTTCTGGTTTGAAATCGGCGCCGCCGATTTCGGCTACGGTCTCGGCCTGTACTGTGCCACGCCGGAACAAATGGAAAACTACCGCCGATGCATCTCCGCCGCTCCGGCCGCCTTTGCGCGTATTGTTGAAGACATCAACCGCGGCGGGCTGTTTTCGCCGGAGGGCGCGGAATACAAACGGCCGAAGGGCGACCTCGGACCGCTTCTGAACCCATGGTACAACAAAAAACATATCGGCGCGGAACACAGCGAGTCTTTCGGCCCTGCGCTCTTTTCTCCGGACCTGCCTCAGATTCTTGCAGATGGCTTCAGTACGCTGATGCCGCTGTATCAGTACATCTGCACTGCCTGCGGCCTGCCGGCGCCGCAGAAGCTGCCCTGATTCCGATGTTTTTCCGGCGCCTGACGATTTGTGCAAAGAAAGGATTATGATCATGAAAAAGCGCGTTTTTACCTCTGAATCCGTGACAGAAGGGCATCCGGACAAGCTCTGCGACCAGATTTCCGATGCTGTTCTGGACGATATTCTCTCCAAAGATCCCAATGCCCGCGTAGCCTGTGAGACCGCCACCACCACCGGCATGGTGCTGGTTATGGGCGAAATTTCCACGGCCTGCTACGCTGACATTCCCTCCATTGTCCGCAGAACCGTGCGGCGCATCGGCTACACAAACCCCGAATACGGTTTTGACGCCAACAGCTGCGCAGTCCTCACCTCCATTGACGAGCAGTCTCCGGACATTGCCATGGGCGTGGACAACTCACTGGAGTACAAATCCGGCGACACAGATGACGACGACCTGATCGGCGCCGGCGACCAGGGCATGATGTTCGGCTTCGCCTGTGACGAGACGGAACAGCTGATGCCTGCGCCGATCCATATGGCCCATCAGCTTTCCCGCCGGCTGGCGCAGGTGCGCAAAAGCGGTGAGCTCGGCTGGCTGCGTCCTGACGGCAAGAGCCAGGTTTCCGTGCAGTACGACGAGAACGGCCGCGTTGAACGTTGCCCGGCCATTGTCGTCTCCGCTCAGCATGACCCGGACATTTCAATTGCAGACCTGCGTGAAGCGATCATCGAGACCGTGATCAAGCCGGTGATCCCGGCACAGTATATGGACCGCGATACCAAGCTTTATGTAAACCCGACCGGCCGCTTCGTCGTCGGCGGACCTGTGGGCGACTCCGGTCTCACCGGCCGCAAAATCATTGTGGACACCTACGGCGGCTATGCGTCCCACGGCGGCGGCGCATTTTCCGGCAAGGATCCCACAAAGGTCGACCGCAGCGCGGCCTATATGGCCCGGTATGTGGCCAAGAACATCGTGGCAGCCGGCCTTGCCCGGCACTGCCAGATTGAGTTTGCGTACGCCATCGGCGTGGCTGCTCCTGTGTCCGTGCTGGTGGAAACCGGCGGCACCGGCGTCGTGTCTGACGACCGCCTGGCGGAGATTGTCCGCCGCTGCTTTGACCTGCGGCCGGCTTCCATTATCCGCCGGCTGGATCTGCGCCGGCCCATTTATGCGCAGACGGCGGCCTACGGCCACTTCGGCCGGGATGATCTGGATCTCCCCTGGGAGAAAACGGACGCCGTGGACGCGCTGAAAGCCTGCATCTGACCGCGCAGCTCAAATACTGCAGGCAACCCCCGCCGCACACGGATGTTTATAAGAAAGCAATCCAAACAAGCACAAATATGGCATCCGTCAGTCTGAATTGGAACAAAATAACGGGTATTCGGCATTAACGCCGAGTACCCGTTATTTTTCACCGTCATTTCAGAACAATAGATTCGCTGCACTTTTACATATGATATTTCAGTTGAACTCAGCATCTCTGCCGGCGGCAGAACAGCTTTTCTTCGTTTACAATGTCTTCATACGCTCCGATGCAATTCGCTTCATGGGTTTAATGGAAAACAGGCAGACCAAAATCGTGAGTATATCCGCTGCGGGCTGAGAAAAGTAAATTCCAGTCACCCCAAACAGTTTCGGCAGAATCAGAATAAACGGCACATAGAACAGTCCTTGCCGGATCACGGACAGGAACAGGCCATACCTGGATTCTCCAATGGTCTGAAAAGTAATGGTCATCATGTAGCACAGGCCAAAGGCCGGATAGAGCGCCACCTGAGAAATCAGCAGCCATTTGCCAAAATCCACAATCACGGGGTTGCTGTTGAAAAGCAGAATCAGCGGACGGGACAACAGGATATACACCGCCGCCACCATAACGGTCAACAGGAGCGAACCCTTTAGTGCGAAACGAACAGACTGGTGGAATCGTTCTTCTTCTCTGGCGCCAAAGGCATAGGAGGCAACCGGCTGATACCCCTGCATGAATCCCATAACCACATAGCACCCAATTAAAATCAGACGCTGTACAACACCATATGCTGCAATAATCTCATCTGCATTCGGCAGCGGCGCGGCTGCAATATTGGTAAGCGACGAAGCGACGGACAGGCAGATCTGGATCACCGCTGTGGGGACGCCGATCAGCGTGACAGTGCGGATAAGCTCCCAACCGGGCCGGAAAGCGCTCAGCCGCAGCCTGATGATGGAGCGTCCGCTCAAATAGAACCAGGCTAAAATAAAAAATGTGACGAACTGGGAAACCGTGGTTGCAAGAGATGCACCAGCCACTCCCAGGCCAAGTCCCCAGTCAAACATAAAAACCGGGTCCAGAATCACGTTCAGTGCTGCGCCGGTAATCACGGCGATGGAGGAGATCCTGACAGACGACTCCGCACGGGCGGCGCAGTTCATGCTTTGGGCGGGAAGGTTCGCCAGCGCGGCCACAAACATCCAGAAAGCATAATCTTTGGCCAGAGGAAGAGATGCATCCGACGCACCGAAAGTACGCATCAACGGTTCGATGAAAACAATTCCCCCCACACACAGAACAATGCCGATGGCGATGGATAAGCCAACTATGGTGGTGACTGTGCGGCTGGCGCCTTCATCATCTTTCGCTCCCAATTGCCGTCCTGCCAGCACGGCGGCGCCGGCGGCAAAAATATTTTCGATCGAGACCATGATCAGCAGCAGAGGCACAGTGACTCCCACAGCCGTCAGGGCTATATCAGAATCCAGCATGCCGATATAGGCGGTATCCACAATGTTGTAAACAGCCTTGGCCAGCAGCGCCAGAGTGGCCGGAAGCGCCAGCTTCACTATGGCCTTTGAGGGATGCATATCACCCAAAATGGTAGGGGATGCATTTTGTTGATTGGACATATCAGTCTTTTCTCCTTTCGATGACGCCATAAAGCAGAATATTCAGGGCCTTGCGGCAGTTCTCATCACGTCTCCTGAACTCCTCTGCAGAAAGAAAGGATACCTGATATTTTGCATTGATAAAGTCCTGATATTCGCGAAAAGTTTCTACAACCTCGTTTATGGTGAGGTGATTGCATAACGAGAGAGGGCGCAGCAGACGGGCAAGCGTATCCACCGTCAGATCGTCAAAAATCTGGCGGCGGGCCTGAATCTGAGCCAGCAGATGACCGGGCGGAGAGATCACTGCCTCGCAGAAAATCGGCTGGTAAACAGGATACATCTGGAAAAAGGCCATGCGGGCAGAAAAATACTGTTCCAGCTGTTCCTCCACCGTTCCCTGCCCCACGGTAAGCGCATCGCGCAGATGGTCTGTCAAGCGCTGAAAGCACTCCTCCACACAGGCAAGGTACAATTCATCTTTCGTTTTGAAATAATGATAAATGATTCCCTTGGATATATCTTTAGATGCACAGATCGTATTCACCGAACTGGCGCCATATCCTCGTTTTGAAAATTCCGCCAGAGCGTTGTCCATGATCCGTCGTCTGGTCTGTTGATTTTTTTCCTCCCGATTCATTTTATCCTCCCCAAGCAAAAAAATGACCGCTCGGTCTATTTTTGAAGAGCATAGCACAAATCGACCATATAGTCAATATTTGAATTATGAATTTTCTGCAGCAGAAAATCGGGTTCCCTCTGTCCGGCGGGAAAAAGATTCCCGCCGCTAAAGAGACAGGGCATCCTTTCACTGCAGCCACGGTCCCTTTGGCTATCGGATCGGACAGGAGCCGCGGCAGAACATCCGCGTTTCTTTGACCTTTGGGCTTTTTCCCGCAAAACGAACTGATGAAAGAGGAAACGGCATGGCCGGAGCCATGCCGTTTCTGCGAAAACACGATAATATTTTCTTATAACCCCTGGCCGTTCCTGCAGGAATTTTTGGTTCACCGCTTTTATCCGCCGGCCAGCAGAAGAAATCCCGCCAGCTCAACTGTATACGCGATGTCAGACTCCTGCGCAGTGATTGAAAACGCGGCGACGCCGCACTGACCGGCCGGTACCGTCCCGTCCGCAGAAGGCGCGCTGCCGGCCGCCTCCCGGAGTTCACCGGGCAGCGCCTGCGCCGGCCGGAACACATCGTCCGACGTCAGAGACCGGAGCGTTGCGTCACCGTCTTCCAGGCAGATACAGACCGGCCAGAGATATATGCCGCCGGCAGCCCCGGTCCACCGGCCGTTCACCTGTCCGTCCCCGCCGTCCGGGACGACGTCCAGCAGCGGCGCCAGTGAAAAGACGGCCGCACACTGTGTTTCATCCTGACTTACCGTCTGCAGCACAGCGCCGTACAGGCGCTCTGTTCCGCCCTCAGGCAGCTGGAAATCCGCCGTCAGATCGCCGAATCCGGACGGCTCAAGCTTCGGCGAGAGCTGGGCATAAAAAGCTGTCATCCCGTTTTCCGTCAGAAAACGGCCGGCCAGCAGGCAGGGTTCTCCGCTCTGGTCGCCGCCGGCCGCGGTCAGGCGCTCCGGCACCGCTCCGGACACCGAAGCCGCTTCCAGCTGCAGCACAGCCGCTGCCGTCTGAGCCTCACCGGCGCCGCCTTCCGGCTGTTTCTCATTCTCTTTTCCGTCCTGCTCCTGTACGCTGTTCTCCGGCTGCTGTCCGGTGCCGGCTGTGTCCGGGGCATCCGCCTCCTGCACTGGCTGTCTGCCGGATCCGGCGCCGCAGCCGGCTGCCAGCAGGCAAAGCGCCAGAACCAGAGCTGTGATCAACACTTTTCTTTTCACTCTGCACCTCCGTTCAGTCCGTTACCCGTACCTGATAAACGACAGACTTCGCATCACTCCCCCTTTCTTCTGAATGAACCTGTTCAACAACAGCAGCAATATATTCTATGATCCCGAATCTGTCAGCGCCGCCGCAGCCCCGGCACATCCGCGGCTTTTCTGCAGAAAAACGCCCCTGCAGGCTCCTGCAGAGGCATTTGTTCATGATTGAGGGCCGGCGGCCGGAGACGCGCCGAAGCCCAGACAGCACAGGCGCACCATTTCCGCGCCCCAAGCCAGCGGCACAGGCGGAACATCCGTCTTTCCCATCAGATAATCCGCCGCTTCCGTGAACTGGCGCGTATACATCAGATGATTCATCTCGCCGTTTTCCACCAACAGCGGCAGCCGGTGAAAACCGCCGGAATCCGTATCGCCCACATAAGCGCCCATCTGCGTCTCACCGTTGTCGCCCAGCACGCACCGCACGATGCCGTTCTGGTAAGCCAGCGTCATTTCATTGACCAGCGGATCCGAGTTCCCGGTACAGGTGGCCACATACGGCGTACCGCCGTCGCCCACGCCCATCATGGCATAGGACGAGCACGTTGCGATCCCCGGTTTCTTCGTCAGATACTGCGCATGGAAGGAAACGGTCTTCTGCTGCATGAACCAGTGGATCCGGTCCAGTTGATGCACACCGTAATTCAGCACAATTCCGCCGCCGGAACGCACCGGATCCAGGTGCCATACGCTGCGCCGCGCCCAGAAATAGTGACAGCACATGTTGTCATTGACGCTGACCAGCTCGCCCAGCTGCTGTGCGTGGGCGTCAATATAGGCCTTTGCCGTAATAAACACGGCGTTGTACCGCTGCGTCTGTAAGACAGAGACTTTAATGCCCGCCTTTTCCGCCGCTTCCATCATCTCCAGGCAGTCTGAATATGTATTGGCCACAGGCTTTTCCAGGAGAACATGGATGCCGCGCCGGGCACACTCCAGAAAACACTCCTTGTGCAGGTCGTTATAAAGATTGATCACAACAGCATCCGGCTTTTCGCGGTCCAGCATTTCACGCCAGTCCGCATAGGTCGGGCACCGCAGGCCAAGCCCGGCGCAAAGCGCCTGCGCTTTTTCCAGCGTTCTGTTTGAAACGGCTGCAATTTCCGCATCCTGAACTTCCATCAGTGCGGCAGTATTGATCGGTCCGATATAGCCGGCTCCGATAATGGCAAAACGCATTTTCCACAGCTCCTTCCTTTTTTTCAGTATAGCACATCTTCTGCCGGAGGCAATCAAAATCTTCGAAAATCGTTCACGGAAAGTTTACTGTCAAACCATTGACCGTTCTGCGCACGGGGTATAAAATCATCTCATGACTGAACTGGAGGCAGACACAATGGACAGCACCAACAAAAGTAACGGAAAAGTGCGGACATTCCTTCGCACGGAGAGGGACAAGCTGCGTCCCATGACCTGGAATCAGCGTTTCAGCTATCTGTGGGAATACTACAAATTCCCCGCCATGCTGACAGCGTTCGTATTGTTCTTTGTCATCTGGATTGCCGTGGCCATGATCTCCGGCCTGTCACAGGATCCGCGGCTGTACTGCTACCTGTCCACAGGAACAGAAGATCCGTGCACGGAATGGTTTGACGAATATGAGCAGAGCCGCGGCTACGGCAAGCATGAACTTGTCAAGGTAACCAGCGGCCGCTACGCATCCGAAAACGCCGCGCTCTACGGCACAGGCTACACCTTCAACATGTCCTATGCCGCCGACCTCACGGCCCACACCATTGACACCATTATCTGCGACCAGTACACGCTGGATTACCTTCTGCAGACCGAAACACTGGATGATCTCAGCACGACTCTGAACGGTACGGCGGCAGAAATGGCATCGGACGACCTGGTCTGGTGCGAATTTGACGCTGAAAATGCGCAGGAGGGCGAAATTGCATATACCCCCGGCTACTACGCCCTGGATATTTCGGACACGGCGCTCGGCCGTCAGATTGACTGCGGCAACGGTGTGTATTTCACGGTCATCCATATTGACGAGCGGCTGGACGAGGTACAGGCTTTCCTGGAATACATTCTCGCGCAGAAATAGCCGCACGTCAGAACAATCGAATTACAAACCCCCGTCGGAAAGCATGCTTTCCGGCGGGGGGTTCTGTTGTCCGGCCGCGGATCACGCCTGCGGCGCGTCCTTCCTGCCCATCAGCCTGCGGGCCATCAGAACGCCCATGACCGACGCCATCATCAGGCCGCGGGTCCAGCCGCTGGAGTCGCCCAGACAGTAAAGGCCCTCGACATTTGTATTGAAATCTGCGTCCATTTTAATCTTGTTGCTGTAAAATTTCAGCTCCGGAGAATACAGCAGCGTTTCCGGCGCCGCAAAGCCCGGCACAACGATGTCCGCCGCGTGAATGAAATTGATGATATTCGTCATCGCCCGGTACGGCATGGCCGACGTAATGTCGCCCGCCACGGCATCCGGAAGCGAGGGCACCACGTTGGACTGGCTGAGTTCCTTTTCCCACGTCCGTTTGCCGTCCAGAATATCTCCGAAGCGCTGCACAAGGATCTGGCCGTTGGCCAGCATGTTCGTCAGCTCCCCGACCTTCTGCGCATAGGCAATGGGCTGATTGAAGGGATAGGAAAAGTTGTGTGAACAGAGAATGGCCACGTTTGTATTGTCGGACTTGCGGTCCTTGTAGGAATGGCCGTTGACGACGGCCAGATTGTTGTCATAATTCTCCTGGCTGACGAAGCCGCCCGGGTTCTGGCAGAACGTGCGCACCTTGTTTTTGAAGGGCTGCGGATAGCCGATGAGCTTTGACTCATACAGCACGTCGTTGACAACCTCCATGACTTCGTTGCGCACCTCCACGCGCACGCCGATGTCCACCGTGCCGGGCTGATGCGCAATATTGAACTGCGCACACTGGTTTTCAAGCCATTCCGCGCCGCGCCTGCCGGTGGCGACAATCGTATGCGCCGCAAAACACTCAAACTCTTTGCCGCCGCCGCGAATGTACGCGCCGCGGCATTTTCCGTTTTCGATGATCAGTTTGTCGCATTCATGGCTGAACAGAATCTCCACGCCGTGTGCCAGCAGGTAATTCTGAATATCCAGATACAGCTTCTGCGCCCGCTCCGTTCCCAGATGGCGGATGGGACAGTCCACAAGCTTCAGTCCCGCCTTGATTGCCCTTGTCCGGATCGGCTTCACGCGCTCGGCGTTGTTGATGCCCTCCACCTTTTCGTCCGCGCCGAACTCCAGATAGATCTTATCCGTATAATTGATGGTCTCCTGCACAAGCCCGGCGCCCACCAGCATCGGCAGGTCTCCGCCCACCTCATAGTTCAGCGACAGCTTCCCGTCGGAAAAAGCGCCCGCGCCGGAAAAGCCCGTGGTGATGTTGCAGTTCGGCCGGCATTCCACGCAGCGTCTGGTGACCTCTTTCGGGCAGCGGCGCTTTTCTACCGGCAGTCCCTTTTCCACCATGACGATCTGCGCGGTGCTGCCCTGACGCAGCAGCTCCAGCGCTGTAAAAATGCCGGCAGGACCGGCGCCGATGATCAGAATATCGGTTTTCAATTCATCTGCTCCTTTGCACAAAAAACTGCCGCGCAGACGGCATGCACTCCGCCCCTTGCGCGGAGGTCATAGCCGGCTGTTACGGCAGCCTGTAGAAACACCTGCCCGATTGCAGGCATATACGACTCACGGGTAAATATTATACGCGGCGTGTACGGAGAAGTCAACTGCTTTTCCGGACTGCCGCCGGTCTTCGGCTTGCCGCAAAAAGGGACGGGAAATTGCTTTCCCGTCCCTCTCCGTTTGAAAGAACTTATTTGTGATCCACAGAGTACATGTACTCGATGAGGTCCACAACCTTGTTGGAATAACCCCACTCGTTGTCATACCAGGAAACGACCTTGACGAAGGTATCGGTCAGCGCGATGCCGGCCTTGGCGTCAAAGATGGAGGTGCGGGCGTCGCCCAGGAAGTCGGAAGAAACAACCGCGTCCTCGGTGTAGCCCAGGATGCCCTTCAGTTCGCCTTCGGAGGCGGCCTTCATGGCAGCGCAGATCTCATCGTACTTGGCGGGCTTTGCCAGGTTGACAGTCAGGTCAACGACAGAAACGTCCAGAGTGGGAACACGCATGGACATGCCGGTGAGCTTGCCGTTCAGGCTGGGAATGACCTTGCCGACAGCCTTGGCAGCGCCGGTGGAGGAGGGGATGATGTTGCCGGCAGC
>JAEDDG010000001.1 GCA_016293865.1 Oscillospiraceae bacterium
ATCTTCAATCTTCCTTTTCATCAATCGTTTTACAGGCAACAATCCGGCTCTGTCCCCGCAGCCGCCTTCTGCGGTATGCTTCATATCTGTTTATAATCGATTTCGTCCGGAAAAGCAACAGTGGGTTGCTTGGTTTTCCAACGCAGCAATGGTATAATCACTGCCGGGTGGTGATTGATATGGAAACAAAGGATATTCTGCTGGAGCTCCGGACCAGAAGCGGACTGTCTCAGCAGGCGCTTGCCGATAAGCTTTTCGTGACGCGGCAGGCCGTGTCACGCTGGGAAACGGGTGAAACCGTGCCGAATACGGAGACGCTGCGGCTTCTGTCCAAACAATTTGACGTGTCCATCAATACGCTTCTGGGCTCTCCCCGGAAACTGATTTGCCAGTGCTGCGGCATGCCCCTTGATGATTCTGCGCTCAGCCGGGAACCGGACGGAACATTCAATGAGGAATACTGCAAGTGGTGCTACGCTGACGGGAAATTCGCTTATACAAGTCTTGAGGAGTTGACGGATTTTCTTGTGGGGCATATGTCAAACGAAAACTGGCCGCCGGAGCAGGCCCGGGCATATTTCGAAGCGCAGCTGCCAAAGCTCAGTCATTGGCAGCAGGCCGAAAAATAAGCGCACGGAACTGCCCGGAAAGACAGAAGCACAGCTGTTCTGCCGCCGGGTTCGGGGACAGGCCGGTATCATAACAAAAAGAGCTGTCAGACTTTCAAAAAATCTGACAGCTCTTTACTTATATAAAATTAAATCATGCCGCCGCAGATGGTTCAGCCACGGCAAAAAGCCTTTATTTGCGGATTTTCTGTCTGTGTGCAATCATTCCCACTCGATGGTTGCCGGGGGCTTGGATGTGACATCGTACACGACGCGGTTGATGCCCTTGACCTCGTTGGTAATCCGGGAGGCCATCCGGTTGAGCAGTGTGTGCGGCAGGCGCGCGTATTCACACGTCATAAAATCGTTCGTCCGCACGGCGCGGATGGCCAGCGTATATTCATACGTCCGCCCGTCGCCCATAACGCCCACGCTGCGCACGTTGGTCAGCACCGCGAAAAACTGATCGGCCCTGCAGCGGGACCGTCCGATTTCCTGGCGCACAATGGCGTCCGCCTCACGCAGGAGGTCCAGTTTTTCCTCCGTGACCTCGCCGATGATCCGGATAGCCAGACCGGGGCCGGGGAACGGCTGCCGGAACACGATCTGACGCGGCAGCTTCAGCATCAGGCCCAGTTTGCGCACCTCGTCTTTAAACAGGCCCCGGAGCGGCTCCACCACGCCTTTAAAGCCCAGATCCTCGGGCAGACCGCCTACGTTGTGATGGCTTTTGATGACCGCAGAGTTGGTTCCGGATTCCACAACGTCCGGATAAATGGTCCCCTGTGCCAAAAACTCCGGATTCCCGCACTTTTTCGCCTCATCCTCAAAGGCGCGGGCAAATTCGGCGCCGATGATCTTGCGCTTCTGCTCCGGATCAGTAACACCGCGAAGCCGGGTGAGAAAACGCTCCCGCGCATCCACATGGACAAAGTCCAGATCCCGGCCCGCAAAGGCCTTCTTGATCTCCTCCGTCTCATTTTTGCGCATAAATCCGTGGTCAATATATATGCACGTCAGCTGACCGGGAATGGCCCGGGACAGAAGTGCCGCCGCAACCGAGGAATCCACGCCGCCGGACAGCCCCAGCAGCACCCGGCCGCTGCCGACTGTCTCCCGCACCTGGCGGATCTGTTTTTCCAGATAATCGGACATGGAATAATCGCCGGCTGCCCGGCAGACTGTATACAGGAAGCGGTTCAGAATCGCCTTGCCGTTGACCGTGTTTTCCACCTCAGGATGGAACTGAACGGCATAAATGCCCTTTTCCGGATTTTCCATGGCTGCGCAGGGGCAAAGCTCCGTATGCGCGGTTACTCTGAAGCCGGCGGGCGGCGCGGAAACAAAATCCGTATGGCTCATCAGCACACGCTGGCTGCCGGAGTATTCCCCGAACAGGACGCTGTCCTCCGCAAGCTCAGCGGTCAGCGTGCCGTATTCGCTTTTGGAACAGGGCGAAACCTGTCCGCCAAGCAGCTTTGTGATCAGCTGCATGCCGTAGCAGATCCCCAGCACGGGCACCCCGAGCTCCAGCACCTCCCGCGGACAGGCCGGCGCACCGGGCGCATACACGCTGTCCGGGCCGCCGGTAAAAATAATACCGATCGGATGGATTGCCCGAATCTCCTCCAAAGAAATGGAGTTGGGCCTGATCTCCGAATAAACGCCGCACTCCCTGACTCTGCGGGCGATCAGCTCCTTATACTGTCCGCCGAAATCAAGAATCAGTACCGTCTGATTGTTTGCCATTCTTTCTGCCCCCTGTTATCCTCTTCAGCATCTGCCGGACCCGAAGCCCTGCACGGTGCGCCCGAAAAACGGCGCAGCGCCGCTGCCGGCAGGTCCCGCAATATTTATATTAACATGGTATTATAGCATATATATTCAGCGCGCACAATTTTATCAGCGCAAAGCTGCGGCAAAAAACTGCACAAAAAATGGCTATTTTAACGCAAAAATACGGCAGATTGCCCGTGAATATTGTGGAATTAGCCATCAGAAAAGTGTTGAATTCTTTCAATAATGTGATATTATAAATCCATGTTTTTTCTGCGTCAATAATTATTCTGATTGCTTTTGCAGACACGTCCGCTGTCTGCCCGCAGCCACACGGGAATGCGGCCGAATCAGACGAATAAGAAAAGGGCAAAGGCCGCGCTGCGCAGTACGTCTTTGCCGTTTTCATTTTGGAAAGGAGATACAGGCGATTATGAGCAACGTGTCAGAGATTTTTGGTTCCATGGTTTTTTCAGACGCCGTCATGCGCGACCGGCTCCCCAAGGAAACATACAAAGCCCTGTGCCAAACCATCAAAAACGGCGAATACCTGGATAAAAGCATCGCGCCTGTGGTCGCAAGCGCAATGAAGGACTGGGCCATCGAAAAAGGCGCCACTCATTTTACCCACTGGTTCCAGCCCATGACCGGCATCACAGCCGAAAAGCACGACAGCTTTATCTCTCCCACCGGAGACGGCCGTGTCATCATGGAATTCTCCGGCAAGGAACTGACCAAAGGCGAACCTGACGCGTCCAGCTTCCCCTCCGGCGGCCTGCGGGCAACCTTCGAGGCCAGAGGCTATACCGCCTGGGATCCCACCAGCTACGCATTCGTAAAGGACGGCGTTTTGTACATCCCCACCGCGTTCTGCTCTTACGGCGGCGAGGCGCTGGACAAAAAAACGCCGCTTCTGCGTTCCATGGAAGCGCTGAACAAGCAGGCCATGCGGATTCTGGCACTTTTCGGCAATGCGGACGTCAGTCATGTCAACGCCACCGTCGGCGCGGAGCAGGAGTATTTCCTCGTCGACCGCAATCTTTACGACCAGCGGATGGACCTGATTTTCACCGGCCGGACCCTTTTCGGCGCACGGCCGCCCAAGGGCCAGGAGCTGGACGACCACTATTTCGGCACCATCAATCCCCGCGTTGCCGCTTACATGAAAGATCTGAACGACGAGCTGTGGAAGCTGGGCGTTCTGGCCAAAACCGAACACAACGAGGTGGCGCCGGCGCAGCATGAGCTGGCCCCCGTCTTTACCACCGTCAACCTGGCCTCCGATCAGAACCAGCTGACCATGGAAATCATGCAGAAGGTGGCCGGCAAACACGGCATGGTCTGCCTGCTGCACGAAAAGCCCTTTGCCGGCGTCAACGGCAGCGGCAAGCACAACAACTGGGCGCTTGCCACGGACACGGGCGTCAATCTGCTGGAGCCCGGCGCAACGCCCTGCGAAAACGCCCAGTTCCTGCTGTTTCTGTGCGCCGTGATCAAGGCCGTGGACGAGTATCAGGATCTGCTGCGCATCTCCGTGGCCAGCGCCGGCAACGACCACCGTCTGGGCGGCAACGAGGCACCCCCGGCCATTGTGTCCATTTTCCTGGGCAGCGAGCTGGAGGCCATTCTGAGCGCCATTGAAAAGGACGAGGCCTACGACGCGGGCGAGAAAAAGCAGCTGAAAATCGGCGTGCATGCCCTGCCCCGCATCCGTCAGGACACAACCGACCGCAACCGTACCTCCCCCTTCGCCTTCACCGGCAACAAGTTTGAGTTCCGTATGCCCGGCTCCGCTGTGTCCATTTCCGAGGCCAATATTGTCATCAACACCGCCGTGGCCGAGGAACTGTGCCAGTTCGCCGACGCACTCGAAAAAGCGGACGACTTCGATGAAGCGCTGCACAATCTGATCAAGAACGTCATCCGGGATCACAAGCGCATCATCTTCAACGGCAACGGCTACGACGCCGCCTGGGTTGAAGAAGCAAAGCGCCGCGGCCTTCTGAACCTCGGTTCCACGCCGGAGTGCCTGCCGCGGATGCTGGATGAGAAGAACATCCGGCTCTTCACCGCGCACAAGGTCTTCAGCCCGGCAGAAATCCATGCCCGCTGTGAAATCCAGCTGGAGGGCTACTCCAAGATCATCAACATTGAAGGTCTGACTATGGTGGACATGGTCATGAAAGAGATTCTGCCCGCCGTGACCAGCTACGCAAGCGATCTGGGCGATGCGGTTCTGACGAAAAAGAGCGTTGTCAAAACCATTGACTGCAGCTACGAAGAGGAAATCATCGAAAAGCTTTCCTCCCTGTCCGGCATGGCATTCAGCGCGGTCAAAAAGCTGGACGAGGCCCTGACTGCGGCCGCCGCCATCAGCTGTTGTGAAACCCAGGCGCTCTACTACAAGGATCACGTTCTTCCGCAGATGGAAACCATCCGCGGCTATGTGGATGAAATGCAGACCATTACCTCCGCAGACTACTGGCCCTACCCCTCCTACAACGAGCTTCTGTTCGGCGTACGCTGAACCGGCCGCATTTCCGGCGGCGCTGTTTCCGGTTGGAAGCAGCGCCGCTTTTTGCATATCCGCAGCGAAAACTTCAATTTATTTGTTTTTGCGCTTTCAAACCGCAGACAGATGTGCTATGATGACCCTGACGGCACCTGCCGTCCATTAAACTGCGGCTTGTCCGCACGTTACGGAGGTTCCCATGAAAAGCTCAGATCTCAAAGGCGTCTATACCGCGTCGGTTACACCGGTAAACAAGGACCGCTCGCTGGACACAGCTTCCATCAAAGCGCTTGTGGACTACTATACCGCGTGCGGCCTGAGCGGCGCGCTGATTCCCTCTTCCTCGGGCGAGTATTTTTCCATGACCCCTGACATGAAGCGCCACTGCGTGGCGGAAGCCGCAAAGGCCTCCGGCGGCCGCATTCAGATTCTTGCCAACATCAGCGACCCCTGCCCGGAGATCATTCTGCAGAATGCGCGGATTATGGCGGACGTGGGTGCAGACGCCGTTGTCTGCCAGCCGCCGCAGTTCCACGGTTTTTCCCAGGCGGAGGCCATTCAGTTTTTCAGCTACATTGCGGACAACGTCCCGCTGCCTCTGATTGTCTATAACCATATGGTTACGCTGCCCACAAAGCTGACCGTTGACTCTGTGGTCACCATCTGCAGCCATGAAAACATCATCGGCATCAAGGATACCCACAGGGATCCCCAGCGCTCTGTGGAGCTGCGCGCCGCCATGGATGCTGCCGGCGCAGACTTCACTGTGATGAACGGCGGCGACGGAACGGCTGCTGCCGGCACGCTCTGCGGTTTTGATCTGCTCAATGCGCTGTCCGCCGTCCGGCCGGATCTGATGCTCGGCATTCTGGAGGCCGGCCACCGCGGCGATGCGGAGACGGCCAACGCCCTTCAGGAGAAGGTTTCCCGGCTGTGCAAGCTTTTCTCCTGCCTGCGCGGCGGCATGTCCAGCAGCACGCTGTTCTCCATGAGCCTGAAGCTCTGCCTGGAGAAAAAAGGACTGTGCGGCACAACCAGCGTGATTCTCGGCTACGAAGCCACCGATGAGGACCGCAAGGCCGTTGACGCCGTCCTCAGCTCAATCGACTGAACTGTCAGATCAACAGTCCGCGGCCCGATTCCCGGGCCGCGGTTTTTTCAGGAGTGCATATGAAAAATCTGTATCTGGTCGGCGGGACCATGGGCGTCGGCAAGTCCGCCGCCTGCCGGGCCGTGCAGCAGCTGCTGCCGGCCTGTGTGTTCCTGGACGGCGACTGGTGCTGGAACGCGCACCCGTGGATCGTCACAGACGAGACAAAGCGGCTGGTGCTGGACAACATCACGCACCTGCTGCGCAGCTTCATTGAATGCAGCGCATATGAAAACATCGTCTTCTGCTGGGTGATGCACCGGCAGGAGATCATCAACGAGCTGCTGCGCCGGCAGGATCTCTCCGCCTGCCGCGTACGCGCGGTTTCCCTCGTCTGCACGCCGGAAGCGCTGCGTACCCGTCTTGAAAAGGACATTGCCGCCGGCCGGCGCACGCCGGACGTCATTGAACGCAGCCTGGCCTACCTGCCGCTGTATGGCGCGCTGGACACAGTCAAAATTGATGTGTCCCATCTGACCATACAGGAAACTGCCTGCCGCATACTGTCCGTCAGTCCATAAAACAAAAACTGCCCTGCCGGGATTTCCCGGCAGGGCAGAAAATCTTTTATAACGTGTCAGCGCCAGCACAGGCGACCGTCTTTCACAACGCCGGTCCGCTCCAGCGCCGTATACAGCAAAAGGCCCAGCACGCCGCAGGAGAGAATCTCGCCCGCGCCAATGGTGGCCAGGAAATACCAGTAAGTCCCCTCCGCGTGATACGCATACTGCAGAATCAGCGGGACAATCGCCATATTGGCCAGAAGCGGCCAGACCGGCGCCATCCATTTACTTTTGGACAGCCAGCGCGTACCCAGCGCGCCGAGCAGCGTTGCCACCGCGCCGAACACCACATCCCAGATCACGCCGCCGGTCAGCAGATTGGCCAGCAGGCAGCCCACAAACAGGCCGGGCACTGCCGCCGGCAGCACAAGCGGCAGAATGGTCAGCGCCTCCGACAGCCGCAGCTGGATTGCCCCGCTGGCAAGACCAAGCAGCGACGAAATCCAGGTCAGCGCCACATACAGCGCGGCGACCGCCGCGCCCTGAACGAGATAGAGGGTCTTTCTTTTCATGATTCAATTACTCCTTTAGTTTTGTTTTAAGTGAGGAAGGTCTCGAACTCACTTGTTCACAATGAACTTTGCGGCATAATTTTCCGCCGCCTGGTCATTTTACCACATCGCGCATTCAGACGCAACCTGTCAGAAAAAGGAATTGACATCCTTTTCCAGCCGCGGTAAAGTAAGAAATAGGGATGAAAACAGCCTTTTTAGGGAGGGGTACAGGCTTATGGATAAGAAAAAACGCCGCGGCGACCGGAAAGACGGCTGGCGCGTCCGCGATACGGACACCATGCACCTTTTTACGCCGTATATTCTGACAAACCGGGCGGACTGCGAGGCTTTCATGACCGAAGTGATTGATCTGACGGCCGTGAATGCTTTTCTGGAAAAGAAAAATGCAGATAATCCTGAATTCAAGTACACAATTTTTCATGTAATCACCGCCGCCGTGGCCAAGGTCTTTGTTCAGCGGCCGTACATGAACCGGTTTTACGCCGGCCGCAGATATTACGAACGGAAGGACATCACTTTCTCATTCGTTGTCAAAAAGAAATTCTGCGACAACAGCGAGGAGTCCCTGGCAATCATCAAGGTTGACCGCGACAGTGAAATTTCTCCGCTGGAGCAGATCCACGGTAAAATCCGCGACATCGTCTATTCTGTGCGGAAAAAGAACCAGACAGACGGCACCACGGACAAAATGGGCGACCTGATGAAGCTGCCGCGGTGTATTCTGCGCCTTGTGATGAGCATTCTGCGCTGGCTTGATTACCACGGCTGGTATCCTTCCGTGCTGATGAATGACGATCCGTATTTTTCCAGCGTATTTATCTCAAACCTCGGCAGCATTAAAATGCACGCGAACTATCATCATCTGACAAACTGGGGCACAAACTCCGTGTTCCTGATCATCGGCGAGAAAAAGCCCACCGCCTTTTTCCATGCCGACGGCACATACGACGTCCGCGACGCTCTGGAACTGAGCCTGACGGTGGACGAGCGCATTGCAGACGGCCTGTATTTTGCCAACAGCATCAAGCTGCTGCGCACGCTGCTTGCCAACCCCGAGCTTCTGGAGCTGCCCATACAGGCGCCGGTGGAGCTCTCCGAGGCCTCTGCCCGGGAAGCCGTCAAAATTATGAAATAGCCACACATCCGGCTTCTGTACACAAATAAGCCCGCCGGCGAACCTTCGCCGGCGGGCTTTCCATATCTGCATTTCTGCTGCAGCGGGCTGCATTCCATATTTTCCCTGCAGATGCCTACTGCATCAGACCCAATCCTGTAAGATACGCGCGGAGCAGTTCCATCTGTCCGTCCGTCATGGTGCTGTAAGGCATGCGGATTCTGCGGGAGCATACGCCGGCCAGTTCTGTCATACCGTGAATGCATGCGCTGAAGTGAATATGATTCTCCGCGCAGAACCGGAAAAAAGACACCTCATAGGTATCGATCAGCCGGACGCATTCCCTTGTATCGCCGTTTTCCCACGCTTCCCAGAACCGGTGGGAAACCTGAGGAAAAGCGCGCATGAAAACAGACAGATAGCCGTCTGCGCCATAAGGAGCCGTCTGCAGGAAATTTTCGGCGGTTCCGCCTGAGAGGAAAGCAAATTTATCCCGGATCACGCTGCCCAGCCGCCGCCCGTACGGCTCCGGCGCGTCATCCTTTGCAGCGACAATTCCGTCCTGCGCAGACAGCGTCTCCATCACGGAAAGCGGAATTCCGCGCCCGTTCATGGGGTTGGAAAGCAGCATGACCGGCATAACCGCGCCGACAGCCCGGTAATATTCCACCAGAAGCTCCGGATCGGCATGCTGCGCCCAGTCCGGCGCAAAGGGAATCACCACATCGGCTCCGCAGTCCCTGCAATGCCGGGCAAACTGCAGGGATTGCTTCAGCGGCCATTTGCGCCCGCAGCCGACGACCATTGCTCTGTGTCCCGCCCTTCCGGCGACAAAACGGGTCAGCGCATCATTTTCCTCATCGGTCAGGATGGAAAGCAGGGAATCTCCATAGGTCAGAAGAAGCGTTCCGGCGCCGGAGGCAATCAGAAACTCAATATTGTCCGCAATTCCGTCCCAATCCAGCTCATCATTTTCCAGAAAGCACGGAGACACCGACGGAACCGGTCCGCGCAGAGCCTGACGCACCCGGTCAACCTCGTAAAAAGGATTTGAAAACGATGTCCTCACTCTCCCGATTCTCCCTTCTTCTTGTCAGATCATTCCGCACAGGCGGCTGCTTTTACAGCTCGCCGATGCGCACCATTTCGGCGCGGACCTTCTCCACAGTCTCCGGTGTGATTCCGGTGCAGTAGTCCGGCGCGAAATTGCCCGGCCAGCCCAGCATATTCATGGCTGCGCTGAAGCAGGGCCACAGATTGTTGGCCGCAAAGAAATCACGCAGGGAAACCACATTGGAGAGGTAAACGGCCGCCGCGCTGAAATCCCCGGATTTCATGGCCTGATCCAGCATCTGGAAATTGTGCGGCGTGCAGGAAATCATACCGTCCAGATAATTGGTCAGTCCCCATTTGTAGCCGATGTCGAACACATCCAGGCCGGAGAAGCAGCACAGGAAATCATCAGGCACTTCTCCGGTGAGCTTCAGCTTACGCAGAAGCTGCATATCATTTGTTTTAATGCCGATTAGATTCGGGATTTCCTTTTTCATCTCAACCACCATGTCGTAGGTGATCTTGGTCTGGGTGGTGGTGGGCAGGTCATAAAGGACGATCCCGTGTTTTGTATACGCGGCAACGGATTTGTAATAGTTGATCACTTCATCACGGGTGCAGGAATGGTAATAAGGCGTCGTGAACACAAACGCATCCAGTGCATACGCCTCCATTTCTTCCATACGCTCGCGGGCCCTCTGAATGGAGCAGTCCATCGCGCCCACAAAGACCGGTACGCGTCCTCTGACCTGCTCGACGACAGCTTTTGCAGCTTTAAAAGTCTCACCGGTGCGGATGAATGCCTGCTGGCCCATGCTGCCCATGCAGAGCACCGCGCAGCAGCCGGCGTCCAGCATGCGTTCCGTCTGCGCCTGCAGGCTGCCGGAAAGCAGATAGCCGTTTTCGTCCAGCGGCGTACCCAATGCGGGAATAAATCCTTGTTTCATGACATAATCCTTCCTTTTATTCATTTTTCGGAGGGATTTCCTCCGGTTCATGATACAGATGACAGGCAACCATGTGGCCGTCCGTGCCGACAGGCCGCAGCGTCGGTTCCACATGCCGGCAGACTTCCATGCAGCGCCGGCAGCGGGGATGGAATTTACAGCCGGCGGGCGGATGCAGCGGCGATGGGACATCGCCCTCAAGGATGATGCGTTTTTGCTTCTGTCCGTAAATGGGGATCGGCACTGCGGACAGGAGAGATTCCGTATAGGGGTGCTTGTAGTCGGTGTGCAGTCCTTCGCTTTTGGAAATCTCCACCACTTTGCCCAGATACATCACGGCGATGCGGTCGGACATGTACTGTACCACGCTGAGGTCGTGGGCGATAAACACATATGTCAGCTTATAATCCCGCTGCAGCCGGCGCATCAGATTCATAATCTGCGCCTGAATGGACACATCCAGCGCCGATACCGGCTCGTCGCACACAATCAGCCGCGGCTGCATGGCGAGCGCCTTGGCAATGCAGATCCGCTGGCGCTGTCCGCCGGAGAATTCGCCGGGATAACGGTACATGTAATCAGGCTGGAGATTGACTTCACGGAGCATTTCCGCAATTTTCTCACGCCGCTGTTCCCTGCTGCCCAGCTTGTGGACGCGCAGCGGCTCGTCAAAGGCCTCCAGAATGTTGTGCATCGGGTTGAGCGAAGCATACGGATCCTGGAAAATGATCTGCAGCTTCTGGCGCAGGCGAAAGCTTTCGTCCTGGTCCAGCTGCATCAGATCCAGCTTCCGGCCGTCATCGTCATACCACATCTTTCCCGCCGTCGGCGGATGAAGCCGGACAATGCACTTGCCGAGCGTGGTCTTGCCGCAGCCGGATTCGCCGACGATGCCGAACGTCTCGCCCTCGTTCACACTGAACGACACATCTGAAACCGCCTTAACAGAGGGCGGCGCCTTTTTGAAAAGCTTTGCACTGCCGGTATATTCCTTGCTGACATGCTCCAGTGTGAGAATGGCCTTCTTTTCACTCATTGCTTCATCTCCTCCTCATAAAGGAAGCAGCGGACGCGGTGTCCGTCTTCCACTTCCCGGTCTTCGGGGAAATGATTCCGGCACCGGTCGGTCGCATGCACACACCGGTTTGCAAACTCGCAGCCCGTAAAGACTGTGCTGGCATCCGGCGTACTGCCGGCAATGGAGGCCAGTTCCTGGCTGCGGTCCATGCCCAGGACCGGCACAGAGCGCATCAGCGCTCTGGTATACGGATGTTTGGGATTCGTAAAAATCTGCCGGAGACTGCCGAACTCCACAACTCTGCCCATGTACATCACGGCCACATCGTCAGCCACCTCGGCCACAATTCCCATGTTATGCGTGATCAGGATAACGGATGTGCCGTGTTCCTGCTGCATTTTCTGCATCAGCTCCAGAATCTGGGCCTGAATGGTCACGTCCAGGGCGGTGGTCGGCTCGTCCGCAATGAGAATGTTGGGATTGCAGATCATGGCAATCGCGATCATCACGCGCTGCTTCATACCGCCGGAAAACTGGTGGGGATATTCGTCAAAGCGCCTGTCCGCCTCAGGAATTCCCAGTTCGGTCAGAAGTCTGACAATCCGCTCCCGCGCCTCCGCCTTGGAGATTTTTTCGTGGTGGCGGAGGTTTTCCATAATCTGATTGCCGATGGTGTAGACCGGGTTCAGTGTAGACATGGGATCCTGAAAAATCATGGAAATCTCCTTGCCGCGGATGGAGCGGATCGCCCGTCCGCTGCGCTTCATGCTGCTGAGGCTTTTGGGCCTGTCGCCCGTGTGCGGCGTATACAGCACTTCACCGCCCTCAATATAGCCCACCGGCGGCAGCAGCTGCAGAATCGAATGGGCCGTCACCGATTTCCCGCAGCCGGATTCGCCGACAATACACAGCGTTTTTCCGCGCTTCAGTGAGAAGGTCGCGCCGTTGACGGCATTTACGATTTTCTTGCCGACCTTAAAGCGGGTTTTCAGGTCTTTGACTTCCAGAACAATGTCATCTCTTGTCATTATATGATCACCGCCTTACAGTGAGGATGGATCCAGAACATCCCGCAGTCCGTCTCCGAAAAAGTTGATGCTCAGCACAACCAGCGCAATTGCAAGTCCCGGCGCAATCCACAGAACCGGCATCGTCTGAATAATATCCAGCCGTTTGGCCGCATTCAGAATATTTCCCCATGTCACCACATCGTCCGGGACGCCCATGCCGAGGAAGCTCAGACTGGCCTCCGAGAGGATATACCCGGCCACCTGCAGCGTGGCATTGACAATCACAGGTCCCAGCGTATTGGGCAGCATGTGATGAAACATAATGGAAAGGCCGCGAATTCCGTTGGCGCGGCAGGACTCAACAAACGGCTCCTCTTTCAGGGACATGACGCGGGTCCGGACAATACGCATCATGCCTGTCCAGCCGGTGGCAATAAAAATCACAAGCAGATTGCGGGTGCTCTGCCCCACAAGGCCCACCAGAAGAAGAATCAGAAGATACTGCGGGAAGCATTGAAAAAGCTCGCTGATGTATACAAGCACTTTATCGATTTTCCCGCCGTAATAGCCGGAGACGCAGCCGAGGACGGCGCCCAGAAGCGTTGCGCCCAGGGCGCTGACCACACCGATCAGGATGGTCATACGGCCGCCGTACAGAATGCGCGCCAGCACATCGCGCCCCACCCGGTCGGTACCCAGAGGGTGTTCCTGCGACATCGGCAGCCCTTTTTGTGAAACATCGATATACAGAGGGTCATACGGCGTGAGCAGGGGCGCGCAGACGCTCAGCAGCACGATGAGCAGCAGCACCACCGCGCCGACGACAGCCAGCTTATTGTTCAGGAACTTCTGCAGATTGCGCTTTGCCAGCGAGCTGGCGGCTGCCTTTTCAACTTTCGTCTTTTTCATGACGCACCTCCTTAATCCAGCCTGACCCGGGGATCCAGAGCCGCCGTGAGAATATCCACCAGGTTGCTGGCAATCAGCGTAACGCAGGCGACCACCATCGTCGTGACCATGACCACTGTCATATCCGCCGCAGAAATGGCATCCAGAATCATGCTGCCCATGGCCGGATAATTGAAAACCGTTTCCACGATCACCGTTCCGCTGACCAGAATCGGCAGGCGGAAGCAGAGCAGGACGAGGACAGGCGGCAGCGCGTTGCGCAGGCCGTGCTTCACATTCACGACAAAATCTCCAAGACCCTTGCTGCGGGCTGTTTTGATGTAATCCTTATTCAGCACGTCCAGCATGCAGCCTCTTGTGTAGCGGGTCAGCGTTGCCAGAAGCGCAATGCTGAGCGTGAAGGCCGGGAGAATCATATACCTGACACGGCTGAAAAAGCCCGTCTCGCCAGCCGCCATGCGGCCGCCGGTCGGCAGCCAGTTCAGCTTCAGTGAAAAGATCAGGATAAAGACCAGGCCGAAAAAGAATTCAGGCACGGAGATGCCCAGAACGCTTCCGGAAGTCAGAATGTGGTCAATGGGCTTGTTTTTGCGGACTGCGGCCACAAACCCGAACAGGATGCCGATCAGGTCCGCAATCACCACAGCCCAGCCGGCCAATTCTATGGTATAAGGCAGACGTCCGGCCAGCATCTGCGCAATGTTGGAACCGGAGGCCTGCGAATAACCGAAGTCGCCTGTCAAAAATCTGCCCAGCCAGCGAAAATACTGGATCAGAATCGGGTCGTTGAGTCCCAGGCTATCCCGCAGTGCCTCAAGCTGTTCCTCTGTCATGTACTGGTAAGCCTCCGGGGAGACCGTTCTCGTCACGGCGTCACCCGGCAGAAGCTGGAGGCCCAGAAACACGATCAGCGAAATAAGCAGCAGCTTTGGGATCAGAATCAAAATTTTCTTTCCAATAAATTTCAGCATAGGTACCCTACCCCTTCATGAACGGGAGTTTTTCATGCGCAAGGTGCTGCGGCAAATACCGCAGCACCTGCACTGTCCAAATGTCTGTTCTGTATGTGGAGGATGATTTGCTCAGTTCAAATGCCACTCGGCAAACTTCCAGTTTCTGGCAGGCGTAATCGTATCCACTTCGAAAATATCAGCGGGGATGGTCACTTTTGCCGAGTTGTAGATCTCAATGGTATTGAGGCAGTACATGGGGATCATGTAGCAGTTTTCAAGGCCCAGCGCCTGCAGCTTGTTGCTGGCCTCCTGTGCGGCGGCGTCGTCCTTGGCGTTTTTCCACGCGTTAAACGGCTCGTCAAAGATCGCGCCGCGCTCATCGGCTGCGCCCATCCAGACCGCGCCGCCGTCGGAGGTCATGTAGCTGTACATGATGTTGGCGTCCACAGGCGCGCCGTTGGAGAAATAGCCGATGTCATAATTCTTGGCGGTATTGATGGCGGCAGTCAGGTCGCCGGTCATCAGGGAGGTGTTCACAGTGACGCCGGCATCGGCGAAGTTCTGCTTGAGCATGGCCATTGCATCCGCGGTGGTCTGATCGTCATAGTAATAGGCGATGTCAATGGTCTGGCTGTAATCAAAGCCGGCCTCGTCCAGAAGCCTCTTTGCCTCCTCCACATTGCGCTCGAAAAGCGGAATGTCAGAGTTGTATTTGCTGGATTCGGGGTTCACAAATGTGGAGAGTGCGACTGCCTGGCCGTTATAGAAATCGGCGAATGCGTTTTTGTCGATCAGGAGGTTGAATGCCTGGCGGACCTTGACGTTCTTCAGATCCTCCTTGTCCTTGCCGTCCTCACGGCCGCTGAGGTTGAAGCCCAGATAACGGTTGTAGGTGGAAACCTGCATCATGGGCACCACATCGGAATTCTGGGCGGCCACGTTGTTCGCAACCTCAATGTCATTGACTGCATTGCCCCAGGCAAAGTCCAGATCACCCGCAATCAGAGCCGCGGTCACAGAGTCGTTGCCGCCGGCGCTGTAGTTGGTGAAGAGCATCTTCTGCACACCGGGCTGTTCGCCGTAGTAATCCTCAAAGGCCACAATGGTGCAGTAGTCGGGGAAGGAAACCTCGTCAATCTTATAGCAGCCGGTACCCACAGGCTTGGACCAGAATGTCTCGTCGTTGAGAAGATTCTCGTCAGCCACGTTTTCCAGGCAGTGCTTGGGAAGGATACGCGTATTGCAGATGTTGTTGATGAACACGCGGTCAGGGGCGGCAAGGGTGCAGATCAGATTGTTCCCGTCTGTGGTAATGCCGGAAATGGAATCCGCGCTCCCCTCTATGTACTCCGCAGCGCCGACAATGCTCTTGACGCCGCTGGACCAGACGCCCTGCCCGGCAATGCAGACCTTGTGCATGCTCCACACCACATCGTCAATGGTGAAGGGTTCGCCGTCATGCCAGACAGCGCCTTCGCGGATTGCAAAGGTATAGGTCAGGCCGTCGTCTGACACGGTGTAATCCGAAGCCAGTCTCCCGACATAGGAGCCGTCGGAATTCCACTCAAGAAGCGTCTCAAACACGGCAAAAGAGAGGATGGACTGGCTGTCCTTCCAGGGCGATTCGAACAGGGTGTCGATGCCGCCGGCCTGGTGCCACTGCATTTTCAGCGGCTCCGCTGTGCCGGCAGATCCATCCGCCGTGTCGTCCGTTTTGTCGTCCGTCTTTTCATCGGACTTTTCTCCCGATTGTTCCTGGCCTTCCGTGCCGGTGTTTTCTCCAGCCGGCGCGCCGCAGGCTGCGAGGCCGAACAGCAGCACCAGGACGAGAAGCAACGCGATTAACTTTTTCATGAATACTTTCCTCCTTTACATTGTCAAAAACCGTCAGCATGATTAAAACTTTCTCGGTTTTCCCCGGTTGTGTTGTTTATAACACACATTTTTTTGCACCGCAATCGATTTTCGCGAAGTCAGAACAATCTTGAACTATTTCAAAATATATTGGGTTTCTCCGCATGGGAATTCATGTTAAAATACGATTAAACTGTTATAAATCTGTATAAAGGCTTCTGCTTTCGGGCCGCGGCTGCATATCCCGCCGTCCGGGCGGCATGCCCCGCCCCGCCGCATGCGGCTTCGGCCGTCCGCACTGCGGGATCGGCCCGGCAGCTGCCTTTTTCACACAAAAACTCCGGCGTTTGGGGAGGGCGCTCTATGAGGATTTTTCAGTCCATGAAATTCCGCGTGCAGATCATCGTCGTTCTGGTTTTTACCGCACTGCTGATGACCGTCTATACCAGCATCTCCTTCTATGAGCTGTCCACTCGGGAATTCCGCAAAATGAGCTCCCAGCTCACGGAAAACATCACCGAAATGACCGCTGCGAATCTTACAGAGTATTTTGATGTCGTCAGCAAATACACCCAGCGCATTCTTGCCGCGCCGTCCCTGCGGCGGCTCGCCCAGTCCGGCGCGTACGGCGGCGATCCGTCTGCATACGCCTCCACCGCCTCCATCGTCCTTCGCGGCAGCGTGACGGAGGCCATCCGGGAAGACGTCCATTTCCGGCGGACCGATATTCACCTGATCAACGGCAACTCCATTTCATCCTCCGGGATTTGCCTTGAGAAGGATTACGCCGCCTGCCTCGCCGCGCTGGCGGACTGCGGCTTTTCGTGTGAGGACGGTTACATCGGGACACAGTGGGGTCTCACAAATTCCGGAAACGGCGAACCGGTATTGACCTGTGTGCGGTTTCTGTACGATGAACTGGCCTACAAGATTGGCGTCGCCGTTTTTCAGCTCAGCGATGAGGATATTCTCCCCCTGTTCAGCAACATTCAGGGCGCATACCTTCTGGGACAGGACGGCGTCGTGCTGACCGGCAGCACCGGTGAAATGCAGAACAGCGCGCTGCTTGCTGCCGTCGGCGATCTTTCCACCTCCGGCTCTCTGGTGGAAACGCAGGGATTTTCCTCTTCCCTGATCACCTACAGCCCTGTGATCAGCCGCCACATTCTTCTTGTTGTTCCTGTGGAGGCCTATGAGGAAGTGGTCTACACGCAAACGGCCGATTACAGCCGCTCAATCGTTCTGACGCTCCTGCTGGGCATCCTTCTTTCCATTGCAATCGCCCGGATCCTCTCGGAAAGCCTTTCCCGCTCAGTCACAAGCCTTACGGATTTCATCAACAATACGGGAGACATCGGGACCTCCAATACCCGGTACAAAGTGACGGGTACAAACGAGATCGCGCAGATCGGCAAAACCGTCAACGAGATGCTGGATAAGCTCCAGTCCGCCTACAGGCTGCGGGAAGCCGATATCAAGGCGCAGCAGGCACTGGAGCTGAATCTGCTGCGCAGTCAAATCAACCCGCACCTGCTGTACAATTCCCTGAATTCGGCCTTATGGGCAATACAGTCGGACAAAGGCGAAGAAGCGGCGGCGCTGATTACAGACATGAGCGAGTACTTCAAACTGGCGCTCTCCGGCGGGCACCAGATCATCACGCTGGAAGAGGAGCTGAAACTGATCGGCCACTATCTGCGTATCCAGCAGCTGGCCAGGCACCGGACAGTGGAACTGAAGCTGGACATTCCGCCGGCACTTTACAGCCATCCCATTATGAAGCTGACTCTGCAGCCCATTGTGGAAAACGCCGTTATCCACGGTCTGGACGGCTACCGGACCGACGGGATCATTTCCATCTCTGCCGAACGGGACGGACGGCTTCTGCGCATCCGCGTCCGTGACAACGGCATCGGCATCGAGCCGGACGAGCTCGAAGCGCTGCGGCGCTCTCTCCTGGCCAATCCGTCTGAGAACACGGGCCGCTCTTTCGGCCTGTACTGCATCAACCGCTCCCTGTGTCAGGCGGGCGGCGCGGAATGCGGACTCGCCATTGAGAGCGAGGTCAGCGAATATACCATTGTAACGGCGACAATGCCCTACGCCGGACAGGAGGACTGCAAAGATGTTTGAAGTATTGCTGATTGACGACGAGGTGGACATCCGCGAGCGGATGATCTCCATGATCGAATGGTCGCGCCTTGATCTGCACCTCTGCGCCCAGGCGGCCGACGGTGAGACCGCCAGAGAGCTGTACATGCTGCACCGGCCCAGCATCATCATCACCGACATCAACATTCCGATCACCAACGGCCTTGAATTGGTTGAGGAATTCATAAAGCTGGATCCGGAACTGCAGATCATCGTGATCACCGGCTATAACGATTTCTCCTATGCGCAGAGAGCGCTGCGGCTCGGCGTGACGGAACTTCTGCTGAAGCCGATTTTCCCCGACGCCATCAACGCCTCTCTGCAAAAGGCGGTGGATTACTTCCGGAACATGCAGAAGGAAAAGGCCTCCGCAAACGCCATGAAAAAGCTGCTGGACGACAACATCGGGATGATCCGCGAGACCTTTCTGGCCAACCTGCTCCATTCGAAAAGCTTTTCAGGCAGTGATCCGCGGCAGAAGCTGGAGGAACTCGGCATCTGCTGCCCCGGTCCCTGTTATACCGTCGCACTGGCCGGCATCCCGCGCAGCACGGAAAACTATGAAGCCGTCAACCTTCTGGCCAAGAACAGTGCGCGCAGCATGTTTGAACATATGGATCTGCGCTGCATCATGTTCTTTGACAACCATTTCCGGCTCAACCTTCTGTTCAGCCACGGGCACGGCGACATCAGCGATCTGATCGAAGAAGCTCTGAACAAACTCAAGTCCCATCTGGCCTTCATTGCCGGCGTCAAGCTTTTCGCCGGCATCGGCGGCACAGTCGGCAGTCCGGAAGAATTGTACCAGTCTTTTGATCAGGCGCTCGCTGCGTACCGGTATCAGAACATCCTGAACGAGGACACGGTGATTCATTACAAGAACCTGCTTTCCTATGAGGAAACCGCGCCCTGCCAGCAGTGCGTTTCCGATCAGCTGGCTGAGCTGCTCCGGCGCGGGCTTCAGGATGAGGTTGCCCATACCGCCACCGAGTACTTCACCAAACTGGTTTCCGGCCCCAATGCCATCGGCAAAATGCAGGATTTCGCCTATACATTCCTGGCCACCGTCGGCTGCGAGTGCAGCCGGCAGAACGTCAACGCCGGGAAGCTTCCCGGATTTTCCAGCCTTCTGCGCAGCCTTGGCGGCGCAGCGGAGCCGGACGATATTCTGAAGGGGATTCTGCTGCTTTCCGAGGAATTCATCGGCGCCATGAACGCGCAGCGCGCGGACAGCCGCAACTTTCTCATCGCAAAAGCCAGAAAGTATATGCAGGAGAGCCTGTCAAACAGTCTTCTCTCCATGGAGGACGTCAGCCGCCACATCGGCCTGTCCCGCGCTTACTTCTGCGCACTTTTTCACAAGGAAATGGGCGTGAGCTTTTCCAATTATCTCAAAAGCATCCGCATTGAGGAGGCAAAGCGCCTGCTGACAGACCCGAAGCGGAAGGTCATGGACATCGCATTGGCCACCGGCTTCGCCAGCGCCAAGTACTTCAGCTACGTTTTTAAGCAGACCACAGGCAAAACGCCCGTGGAATTTCAAAAATCCATCCGGAAATAACCGCCGCGGCGCACGCTTCCGGTGCCTGTCTCCCCTGAGATACAAAAACCCGGTTCAGCACATAAGGCTGAACCGGGTTTGATTCTGTTTGTTCTCTGCGGCTTCCGGCGCGGCTTCCCGCCTTCGGTCTGTCATCTGCGCAGGGATTCCAGCAGCGCCTGCGTGCGCGCGCTGTCATCCATGGCCGTCCAGTCGCTGTAAGCAATCATGCTGTATTCCGGATCGCTCAGCGTCAGATCGGCCATATACTCGTCAAAAGCCGCCGAATAGGACACCTCATCCGTCTGGGTATTGCCGATATAATAGGTATATGTCTCGCTGCCATCCTCTGCATAAACCGTCGCTACGGCAAACCGGACATACTCCTTATACTCGTTTTTCTCCGGCTGCGGCTCCAGCTTCGCCCAGTACTCCCAGTATTCCGCGGCGCTGGGCTTCAGCGTATAGTGCATCATGTACATCCGGACGCCGTCCGCGCGCTGGGCCAGGACAAGATTCTCCACTGCCAGGGAAAACACCGCATCCACATCTGTAAAGCGCACCACGCTGCCCGACTCATCCAGGCGGTAAAACTCAGTCGTACAGTTCTGCATGGTCCCGCCGCCCAGCTGGACAGCCAGCTCCTTCTTTCCGTCCAGATCAATATCAAAAAAGGCGTAGCCTGTTTTATAATAGCCGGTCAGCGTCATTCCATCCAGAAGCTCGTGCTCATCCCACACGCTCCGCTGATCCATGTAGGTCTGCACAATCTGTTCATCCGTCATTTCTGCAGCAGGAACAAGCGTTCCGTTCGTCCCGCCGGCCTCTTCGCCGCTCTGCGTCTGACCGCTCTCTTCTTCGCCGGATGTCTCACCGGTCTGCTGCTGGTTGTCCTTTTCAGGCTCCGGGTCTGTTTCGGCGTCAGGCGCGGCATCATCCCCGACCTGCTGTTCGCCGTCTTCCATCTCCGCTGCACCGGAGTGAATCTGATTATCACCGGAATTCTCTTCCAGCGGTGCATCGCCGTTCACATTCAACACACAGCCGCACAGCTGGATCATAAGCGCCGCTGCAAGCAAAATGATTACGCATTTCTTCATTTTCACTCCTCCGTTCCATGCGGCCTTATTATAGCTTTATTTTTTAAATAATCAACAGCGAATTGTTACATTTTTATTTCATTTTGTCATTTTCGAAAAAATCGGCACGTTATATAAACAGACGCTGTCAGAGCACGCAGCTGTACGCTTTTTGTTCTCCGCATTTGATTATATCCTCCCCGGCAAAGCCGGTGTCCATTCGTCAATATATTCAAAACATCACGCTTATATTCATCATTCTGTGCGCTCTCCCGTACCAAAAACGGGAACTGCCCCTGGGCAGTCCCCGTTTTTCTTTGTAACTATTTGTGATTAAAACCTGACATGCAGGCGGGCCATGCCGCTTACCGTGTTCCGGCATTCGGCCCGGCACTGCTGACAATGCCATAATATGCGCGTGAAGTCATCACGTATACTGCGGTGTACAGTATCGCGAAAACACAATAGGCGATCAGTGTGACCAGCAGAAACAGCCGGACGTTGTTCAGGGCAAATGCTGTCAGCAGCTTCTGAACCATGGGAAAGGCAAAGCCCAGATGCACGCCTGCCATCAGAAGCGGAAGGAAAAAGACTGTCAGAACCTGCGCGTTGACGGATTTTCTGATTTCCTGCCGGGTCATGCCCACGCGCATCATAATCCCGAATCTGGCCTGATCCTCGTAACCCTCGGTAATCTGCTTATAGTACATGATCAGAACCGCGGCCAGGACAAACGCGACGCCGAGGATCATTCCCAGGAAGAACAGGCCGGAAAAAGTGGCATGGAAATCCGCCCTGTTCGCCGCAGCGCTGTCGCAGTCCGTGTACATCTGCAGCTCTCCCAGCCGTTCGTTCAGGCGGCTGTAAAGAGAAATCTGCGCGTCGCCGCTCAGCTCAGGCGTGTCAAATCCAATGGTATAGCGGATAAGAGAGCCGCCGTTCCCCTCATTGATCTGCATCTCGTAAGCCGTGCGCAGCGTCTGCATATCCGGCACAAGGATATAGACGCTTGAGACCATCTGCGCGGCGTTTTCCCCTGTTTTCAGCTGAAAGTCCGGCAGATCAACGACCTGACAGACCGTTTCGTCCAGCGTCAGGGTGCTGCCCTGCCAGGGCACATCCGGGCTGCAGACATATACCTGTCCCGGCACCGGCGTCAGGTTTTCTCCTGTGCTGGCATTGTAGTCCTCCACCGGAACAAATACGAAATCCGTCACACCTGTGGAATAATTGTCCAGCGAAGAGATCCGGCCGTCCTGATTCCATCCGAAAAATGACAGGTAATGATAACACACGACATTTTCCGCAGCGACATTCTGCTCCTCCATAACCTCCTGTACCACATCACGGAACACTTCGCTCTCCCCGGCTTCCATGTCGCTGATGTACAGCGTCGCCGAGATGTTCCGCGGATAGCGGGCGCGGATGGCGTCCTCCTGTCCCACCAGCAGGCAGGTCACAGACGAGAGCATCACCAGAACCATGGTGGACAGGATGCAGATGGTCGCAAGTCCTGCGCCGTTGCGCTTCATGCGGTAGATCATGGATGAGGTGGAGATAAAATGATCCGCCCGGTAGTAATACTTTTTGTTCCTGCGCAGCAGCTTCAAAAATGCCACGCTGCCGGAAATAAAGCAGCAATACGTACCCAGAATGACCAGGATCACCGCCACGAAAAAGAATGTCAGCGCCGCGACCATGTCCTGAACCGAGACAGCCAGCCAGTAGCCGGCACCCAGAAGCAGCAAACCCGTCAGCGCCAGCACAAAGTTGGCCTTCGGCTCTTTTTCACCGGCGCTGCTGCTGTTCAGCAGCTCAATGGGACTCGCCGCCCGCACCAGGCGCAGGGAATTGAACAAAATCAGCAGATAAATGGCCAGATAGACCACGACTGTCAGCAATATCCGCTGACCGTTCACGGAAAATGTGAAGGAGTTTTCCGCGCCGATCACATACAGAAGGCCCAGCTCCGCAAGCTTTGAAAACACGATTCCCGTCACAAGGCCGCCGCCGATGCAGGCCGCGGACACAAACAGGTTTTCACACAGCATCACGCGGGCGATATGCCGCTTGGCCATGCCCAGAATATTATACAGGCCGAATTCCCTGCGTCTCTGCTTGACCACGAAGCTGCTGGTGTAAAACAGCAGCAGCGCAGAGAAAATGCCGATCACGCCCACGCCCAGAATCAGAATTGCCTGCAGCGTTCCGCCGCCTGCCACGAGGCGCACCTGCGGACTGTCAGCGAGGAAGCCCAGGATATAGAAAACCGTCACCATACAGATGCCGGTGAGAATATACGGCAGATACAGCTTCTGATTCTTTTTCAGATTTCCCCAGGCAAGCCGGGAATACAGACCTCCTGTCATTTCCGGTCACCGCCTGTCGCCAGCATTGTCAGCGTGTCGGAGATTTTCTGGTACAGTTCCTCATCCGTGCAGCCGCCGCGGTAAATCTGATGGAACACCTCCCCGTCCTTGATGAACAGGACGCGGCCGGCATGGCTTGCAGCCTTTACGGAATGCGTCACCATCAGAATGGTCTGCCCGTCTCGGTTGATTTCTTCAAAAAGGCGCAGCAGCTCGTCTGTGGCCCGTGAATCCAGTGCACCTGTGGGCTCATCCGCCAGAATGATGCGCGGCTCATTGATCAGCGCACGAGCCACGGCAGCCCGCTGCTTCTGTCCGCCGGACACCTCATACGGGAATTTGGACAGCAGTTCCGAAATGCCGAGCTTCTCCGCAATCGGCTGAATCCGCCGCTCCATTTCCTTATAGGACACGCCCGCCAGCACCAGCGGCAGGTAGATGTTGTCCCGCAGAGAAAAGGTGTCCAGCAGGTTGAAGTCCTGAAAAACAAACCCCAGGTTGTCCCGCCGGAAATCGGCCATGTCCGCTTCCCGTACCGCAGAGAGATTCCGGCCGTCCAGAACGATGGTGCCGCTGGTCGGCCTGTCCAGCGCGGCGATCACATTCAGAAGCGTCGTCTTGCCGGAGCCGGACTCGCCCATGATGGCCACATACTCACCTTTTTCCACGCTGAACGTCACATCAGACAGCGCCTGGACTTTGCTGCCGCCGAAACGCGTGGTATACACTTTTTTCAGATTTGTCACTTCAAGAATCGGCATTTTGATTACCTCCCGGTTGATTACGGGACCATTCTACCAAAAAGGGAGAATGGTCAGCCATCGATCTGGCTTACAATTCTCCCGGAAAATCTTACATTTTTGAAAGGAATCCCTACTCCAGGCAGATTTTTTCCCGATCCAGCGCAATCCGCACCACTGTGCCCGCGCCGACCGCGGATTCCGCTGTAATGGTATGCCCCAGCTGCGCCGCAATCCGGCGGCACAGATACAGGCCGATGCCGCTGGCCTTCTTGTCCCGCCGGCCGTTGAGTCCCGTGTACCCCCGGTCAAAAATCCGGGGCAGGTCCTCCGCCGCAATGCCGATGCCCGTGTCCGCAATGCACAGCGTCTTCGGCGCCTCCAGATAAACGGACACCGCGCCGCCCTCCCGGGTATATTTGAGCGCGTTGGACAAAACCTGATCCACGATAAAAAAGAGCCCCTTTTCATCCGTCAGCACCTGAACGTCCAGTGGTGCGTAATCCAGCCGGATATGCCGGCGGATAAACTGCGACGCATACTTCTTCACCGCCTGCCGGACAATGGCGTCCAGCGCATAGGTGCGGATTACGAAATCCGTGGTGCTTGAATCCAGCCGCAGATAGCACATGGCCATCTCCACATACTGCTCAACGGCCTGCAGCTGCGCCTGAAGCTCCCGGTTCCGGTCCGACTCCTCCTCCTGCAGGACAAGCCGCATGGCGGCGATGGGTGTTTTGATCTGGTGGGCCCACAGGCAGAAATACTCTGTGGTGTCCCTGTATCTCTGCTCCATCCGGCCGGCCAGATCCGTTTTTTCCCGGTGCAGCGCCTGCAGCAGCGCCTGGTAATCTGCCTCCAGGCAGCAGCCGGCCGCCGGCAGCCCTTCCACAGTTTCGGTAATTTCGCTTCTGAGCATCTGCAGCAGTGTATGCCGCCGCTTCCAGCGGGCAAAACGCGCCGCCGCGGCCACCGCGCCCAAAAACAGGCAGATCAGCGCCGGATAGACAACCGCCTGCACCGGCAGGCCGTACAGGGCAAATACCAGGGCAAACACGCCGGAAAAGACCGCCAGCAGCACCAGGGCAGGAATATGCTCCTTCAAATAAATGCACACCAGCTTCACGCCCCAGCCTCCTTACTGCACCAGATACCCCAGGCCTTTTTTTGTGGTGATAAAATGGTCGATGCCGGCCTCCTCCAGCTTTCTGCGCAGGCGCGCCACATTGACCGCCAGCGTGTTCTCATCCACAAAGCTGTCTGTCTCCCACAGCCGTTCCATCAGCGTTTCCCGGCTGACCACGGCGCCCTTGGCCCGCATCAGCGTCAGCAGAATGCGGTACTCGTTCTTGCTCAGCTCCAGCCGCACACCGTTGCACAGCAGGCTGGCGTCCGCCGTATTCAGCAGCACGCCCCGGTGCGACAGCACCTCAGTCTGACCGCCGAAATCATAGGTCCGGCGCAGTATTGCCTGCATCTTGGCCGTCAGCACCGCCAGATCAAAGGGCTTGACAATAAAATCGTCGCCGCCCATATTCATGGCCATCACAATATTCATATTGTCCGACGCCGAGGAAATAAAGACCACCGGGACTTTGGATACCTTGCGGATCTCGCCGCACCAGTAAAACCCGTTGAAAAACGGCAGCGTCACATCCATCAGAACAATGTGCGGCGCATATGCGGAAAACTCCGCCAGAACCGCAGAAAAATCCTCCGCACACCGGACGGCACAGCCCCATTTTTCTATATGCTTTTTCAGAGACTGCGCAATGGACTCATCATCCTCCACAATATATACCCGGTACATGGGCGCCTCCGTTCTGTTCACGCCAGTCTGAAATCTGTCAGGCGCAGGCCCATTTCCTGCGCCATTGCGGTTACATCGCCGAACCCGCAGTCCAGCTTCTCCTTCCGGTGACAGTCGCTGGAGTAGATGAACCGGCCGCCCATGTCACGGATCCGCCGCATCATCTCCGCCGAAGGATAGGGCGTTTTCCTGTACCCGCGGGCAATGGCGCCGGTATTGATTTCAAAGGGGATGTCCGCCTGAATCAGCTGCTCCAGCGCCCGCTGCGCGGCGGCCAGATAGCGCGGCGACTGCTCGTCAAAAAGCGTGCAGCCGTCCGGTCCCTCGTTGAACTTGGTCACAAGGTCAAAATGCGCAATAAAGTCCGGGTGCAGGCGGTCAGCCATGGTGCCCATCAGCGCATAATAATCCTCTGCAAAGGCGAGATAGTCGCCGTTCCAGTGCCGGCGCACGCAGGATTCAAGATTCTCCCGGCCGGCATCCACCGAGACGTACACGCCGTCCTTCGGCACATAATGCACGCTGCCGATCACATAATCGAAGCCAACCGGCTCATCCTGCGCAAAATAATCCTGCTCTATGCCGCAGTACAGACGGATCCGGCCTTCATACTTTTCCTTCAGCCGGGCAAACTCCGTTTTGTACAGCTGTGTTCCGGTCCGGGACATGCAGTAGTCCTCATCATACTGGCCGTAGGAGTGACCGGAAAAGCCCAGAGCCGTAAAACCTTTGGCAATGGCCGTGCGCACCATATCCTCCATGGTATCACAGCCGTCGCAGAAGGTTGTATGTGTGTGAAAATTCGCTTTTTTAATCATGGTATCACCTGATCTTCAGAATATGATTATCATATCCCACACCGCGTCAGCCGTCAACGGCTGTTCACAAAACGTTCAGGTTTTGTTTTTGATTCGTCCAAAAAATGTTCATCATTTCACGCGGCGTCTGTTGTATAGTAACAACAGAAAGAGCGAAGGACACAGGAGATCCGAAGCTCTTCAGCATCAGCGAAAGGAGTGATCGGCCATGCCGCTGTACCGCGCATGGTAGCGCATACGGTTGACGTAAAGACTTAAAACAGATTATTGACTCATTGATTTAACATTCAGAGCATCTGCACTGACAGATGCCGGTTCAATTACTTTCTCCTCTCCTTTTACATATTTTCTTTCCCCCTTCACCGCGCCCCGTTTTTCGGAGCGCGGTGATCTCTTTCTGTGCATTTCCTCCTTTTTCGGTCTCTATTGACACATATAAACATGAATGTTATATTCAAAAACGTACTCAGGTAAGAGAAACGCGAAGAAAGAAGGGATCATATTTGAGTCTTGTCGTCTCCGGCCTGTCCAAAAAATACGGCGATAAAACCGTCGTTGACAATTTGTCTTTTGAAATGCGCCAGCCGGGCGTTTATGCGCTTCTGGGCACAAACGGCGCGGGAAAAACGACAGCTATCCGCATGATTCTGGGCATGCTCTCCAGAGACAGCGGCACTGTTTTGTGGAATGACGCGCCGCTGAATATCAGCACATGCAACATTGGCTATCTGGCCGAGGAGCGCGGCCTTTATCCGAAATTCAATCTTCTGGACCAGCTGATCTATTTTGCCGGTCTGCGCGGCGTTGGAAAGGCGGAAGCGAAAAAGCGCATCCGCTACTGGTCCCGCCGCCTTGAGGTGGATGAATACCTCTTCCCCACAAAACCAGTGCGCCGCTCCGCATTCAGCGCCGGCGGAAACCGGCTTTCCAATCCCGCAGGCGAAGTGCGTGAGCTTCCCTCCAAGCGCGCCGATCAGCTTTCAAAGGGCAACCAGCAGAAAATCCAGCTGATGACCGCGCTGATCTCCGACCCGGAGCTGATCGTTCTGGACGAGCCGCTGTCCGGCCTGGATCCGGTCAATACCGATCTTTTCAAGTCCATCATCCGCGAGGAAATCTCCAAAGGCAAGTATCTGATCATGTCCAGCCACCAGATGGCCACGGTTGAGGAATTCTGCACGGACATCACCATTCTCAACCGGTCCAAAACCATTCTGCAGGGCCATCTGAACGACATCAAAAAAAGCTATGGCCGCGTGAATCTCCTGCTGAAAACAGAACGGGACATCACGCCGCAGATCCGCGAGTCCGGCATCGCCGTCGTCAGCGAAAACGAATATGAATACCGCCTGAAGGTCACCGGTGAAGCCCAGGCCAACGCGCTTCTGGGCAGACTGATTGCGGAAAACACGCCCATCATCACCTTCGACCTGCGGGAACCCAGCCTGCACGAGATTTTTGTGGAGAAGGTCGGTGAAGCCGATGCATAAAGCTTCGCTCGCCGGCACCGGCCAGGTCTTCTCCTTTACACTGTGCCAGCATTACAAAAGCAAGGCGACAATCATCACGCTGGCCATTCTGCTGCTGTTCTCTCTGGCCTCCGTACCGCTGATGTCCCGCCTTGGCGGCGGCAGCGCGGATCCCGCGGCGGCGGAAAGCCGCAGCGAGACTGTTGATGCGGAAAATGCCGCTTTTCTCCGGGAGGTTCTGATCCGGAACGACACGGATCTCAGCATTTCCCCCGAAGCCGTCATTGCCGCCGTTCCCGCCTTTGCAGATGCAGAATTCACCGAAACGGACGCCATTGCGGACCTTTCCGGCAGCATCGGCGCCGCAGGCGTGCACATCACCGGCACTGACGGCGGCTACCATGTCACAGTCACCGCCGCGCCGGACACCGTTCTCACCGACGATATTCTCGACGCTCTGGCTGCCGGCTTCAGCAGTGCAGTCCATGCAGCCGTACTGGACGCTTCCGGCATAACCGGCGAGCAGCTGAGCGCTATCTCTGCCGGCTGGTCTGTTTCCACGGCGGACGCGGCGAAGCTTGCGGAGGACGAAAACAGCTACAGCTTCGACATCCTATACGGCGTCAATTACGTCTATTCTTTCGCCGTGATGTTCCTTTGCATTATGTCAACCTCTTACATCCTCTCCGCCATGGTTGAGGAGAAGTCCTCCAAGCTTGTGGAGGTGCTTCTGGTCAGCGTACAGCCGCTGGCGCTGATCGCGGGGAAAATCCTGGCCGTCATGACCTGGATGACCATTGACGTCATTCTGCTCCTGTGCGGCTTCGGCATCTCATGCCTGCTTGCACCGCAGCTTCCGGGCGGCGTTTCCATCACCGCTCTGGCAGACAGCGCCGGTCTCGGCACGCTTTTAAACAGCCTTGACTGGACCATTCTCCCGGTGATCCTGTTCTCCCTGCTGCTGGGCTACGCCACATTCTCCCTGCTGGGCGGATTCTTCGGCTCCGGCTGCAGCACAACGGAGGATATCACCGGCGCCAACCTGGGCGTAACCATGCTTGTGATTGCCGGCTACATTGCCGCCATTATCCAGGGCGTGCTGGAGAGCCGGACGCTCTCCATCGTACTTTCCCTGCTGCCGTTTTTCTCCGTTTTCTGTGCGCCGGCCAACTACCTCCTGGATGTGATCGGGCCTGGTGTTCTTGCCGCATCCTGGCTGATCCAGCTGGCTGTCATCGCCGGACTGGCACGGCTGACGGCAGCTGTCTACCGCAGCCTGATTTTCTATAACGGCAGCCGCATCAAGCTGTGGAAGCTGCTGTCCGTTGCCCGTCAGGCGAAAGGGGGTGCTGCGCAGTGATTTTCCGCCGCTGGACAAATGTATTTTCCTTCACCTTTACGCAGCACATCCGGAGCAAAGGCTTCAGGCTTTCCACGCTGATTGTGGCCCTTGTCTTCCTGATACTCATTCCCGTCATTCTGCTGCTGACAACTGCGCCCGGCGGAAGCGGCGCACCGGTTCCCTGTACGGCAGACGCAGTGATTGTCAGCGACACAACGGGGCTTGACTTTGACTGGCAGACGCTCGGCAGCCTGGGCTGCCCTGACATTTCCTATACCGCCGCGCCTGACCTGGAGTCTGCTCTGAAAGACGCGGGGACAAACGACCGCAGCCTCGTTCTCCATATCGGACAGGAAGCCGGCAGCTATACGCTGACCGTGATTCTGCCGGAGAACACCGCGCTCACGCAGGATGACGCCGACAGCTTTTCCGAAGCGCTCGGCAGCTGCTTCAGCGCAGTCCTGGCCCAAAGCGCCGGACTGACTGCTGATCAGCTCGCAGCCCTGAACGCGGAGGTTTCCAGTGCGGTCGAATCCGGCAGCGACGGCGCCGGAGCCGATCAGGCGCTGATGGAAGGGCTGGGCATGATGGTCCCCTATATCGTTCTGATGCTGCTTTACTTCCTGATCCTGTTTTACGGGCAGGGCGTTGCCAACAGCGTGATTCTGGAAAAAAGCTCCAAACTGATGGACACCTTCCTTGTATCCATCCACCCGGCAGCGATGATTATGGGCAAGCTGCTGGCCATTGCCGCAGCCGGCATTTTCCAGCTCCTGTGCTGGGTCGCCGGCATTGCGGGCGGCTTCGGCGCAGGTATTCTCCTTTTGAAGCTCACGTCGCCCGGCGCGGAAGCCGCCGTCGTGCAGATCATATCCAGTCTCAGCGCGGCCACCAGTCTGTTCTCGCCCGCCGCCGGCCTGACGGCGCTGGCTTTTGTCATCGCAGGCTTTTTGATGTACTGCGCGCTGTCCGCAATCGGCGGTTCTCTGGCGTCCAAGCAGGAGGATCTCTCCAGCACCAATTTCCTTTTCTCTCTGGCGCTGGTGGTCAGCTTTCTCGTTTCACTGTCCACAGATACGCTCAACGGCGGACTGTCGACCGGCAGCAGCTGGGTCTATTATGTGCCGTTCACAGCCGTGCTGACCGTACCGGGCCGCGTGCTTCTGGGCGATCTCACCATCGGTCAAAGCCTCATTTCACTGGGACTGACGCTGGCTCTCACAGCTGTTTTAATTCTGGCGGCCGGGAAAACATACGTCCTGATGTCCTTCTGGAAGGGCAATCCCCCCAGTCTGAAAAAGCTTTTCAATATCCTTGTACATTCAAAGTCCGAAAAGGAAAAACACCGCTCCGTTTAATCCGACGTATCTCTCCGGCAGACTGAATCCGTCGGAGAGTCTCGTTCGCAGCGGGACGGAACATCTGCAAAAAAACGTGCGGGCCAGATATCTGGTCCGCACGCTTTATGTTTTTCATTGTTACAGCGTCGCCGCCATGACGGCCTTGATCGTGTGCATCCGGTTTTCAGCCTCATCGAAAACGATGGAGCTTTCGCTTTCAAACACTTCATCTGTCACTTCCATGCAGTCAATGCCGAACTTTTCATGGATTTTCTGGCCGATGGTCGTCTTCAGATCATGGAACGCAGGCAGACAGTGCATGAACCTGCACTGCGGTCCCGCATTTTCCATCAGCGCCCGCGTCACACGATACGGAGAAAGCGCACGGATCCGCTCCTGCCACACTTCATCCGGCTCGCCCATGGAAACCCAGACGTCCGTATACAGCACGTCCGCCGCTTTCGTGGCCTCCAGCGGGTCTGTGCAGAATTCCAGCACAGCGCCGGTCTGCTCCGCAATGGCTTTGCATTCGGCAATCAGCGCCTGATCAGGGAAGTAGGCCGCAGGCGCGCAGGCCACAAAATGCATGCCCATTTTCGCGCAGCCAACCATCAGGGAATTGCCCATATTGTAACGCGCATCTCCCAGATAAACCAGCTTAATGCCCTTCAGCCGGCCGAAATGCTCCCGGATGGTGAGAAAATCCGCCAGAATCTGCGTGGGGTGGAATTCATTGGTCAGGCCGTTCCACACGGGAACACCGGCACACCGGGCCAGCTCCTCCACGATCTCCTGCCCGTATCCCCGGTACTCAATTCCGTCAAAAATGCGTCCCAGAACCCGGGCCGTATCGGCAATGCTCTCCTTTTTCCCGATCTGGGACCCCTGGGGATCCAGATAAACCGGGTGCATGCCCAAATCCGCCGCGGCAACCTCAAAGCTGCAGCGGGTGCGGGTGCTTGTTTTTTCAAAAATCAGCGCGATGTTTTTCCCTTCGCAAATGCGGTGCGCGATGCCCGCTTTCTTTTTTTCCTTGAAATCAGCCGCCAGATCCAGAAGATACGTAATCTCCTCAGGCGTAAAGTCCAGGAGCTTCAGAAAATTTTTCCCTTTCAGCGTCATTTCTGTCTCCTCCTCACACACAGGCGCTGCGGATCACTTCAACCGCGGCCGCCAGCGTATCCATGGGAATGTTCAGCGCAGGCAGCAGCCGGACCTTGTCCTTTGCCGTCAGACACAATACGCCGTTTTCCATGCACTTCTGCACAACCTCAGCCGCAGGCTTCACGGTTTTGATTCCGATCATCAGCCCCATCCCGCTGACAGACTCCACACCGGGCGCATCTGTCAGCGCACTGAACACATACGCGCTTTTCTCCTTGACTGCGTCAAGAAATGCCCGGTCCATCCGGCTGAGAATGCTCACAGCGCCGGCACAGCACACCGGATTTCCGCCGAAGGTTGAGCCATGGTCTCCAAAGCCCAGCGTATGCTCCACCTTTTCTCCCAGAAGTGCCGCGCCCAGCGGCAGGCCGCCGCCCAGGCCCTTGGCCGTGGAGACAATATCCGGCTGAATGCCGTAATTCATATATGCATACAGTTCGCCGGTGCGTCCGTTGCCGGTCTGTACCTCGTCCACAATCAGAAGAATATCCTCCTGCGCCGCAAACGCGGCCAGGCCCTGTACAAAGCCGGGGCTGAGAGGAACGACGCCGCCCTCGCCCTGGATGCACTCAATCATAATGGCCGCCGTTTTATTGTCTGCGGCGAGCTGCTTCAGACCCTCCAGGTCGTCCGCCGCCGCATGGACAAATCCGGGCGTCAGCGGCTGGAACAGCTCGTGATAGTGCTCCTGGCCGGTTGCCGCCAGCGTGGTCACCGTCCGGCCGTGGAAGCTGTTTTTCAGCGTGATGATCGTGCTGTATTCTGCGCCCTTCTTCTCTGCCGCATATTTGCGGGCCGTCTTAATGGCGCACTCGTTTGCCTCCGCCCCGGAATTTGAAAAGAACACCTTTTTCATGCCCGTGCGCTCGCAGAGCATCTGCGCCAGCCGGGCGCAGGGCTCCGTATAGTACAGGTTGGACATGTGCTGCACCTTGCCCAGCTGGGCAGTGACCGCCTGCTGCCAGGCCTCATCTGCAATGCCGAAGCTGGTCACGCCGATGCCGGACCCCATATCGATATAGCTTTTTCCGTCCGGATCGTAAACCACAGAGCCTTTGCCGGAAACAATTTCCACCGGAAAACGCTTGTATGTATTGGCCACATAAGTGCTGTCAATTGTTTTCAGTTCACTCAATTCCGCCGTCTCCCTTCACCATTGTTCCGGCGCCCTCGTCCGTCAGGATCTCCATCAGGATCGAGTGCGGCACACGGCCGTCCATAATAATCACGTTTTTTACGCCCTTCCGGATGGCCTCCACGCAGCAGTCCACCTTCGGGATCATGCCGCCGGAAATCACGCCTTCCTCCCGCAGCTCCGCAGCCTGCGCACAGGTGATCTCGGGGATCAGTGTGGACGGATCGTCCCTGTCCCGCAGAATGCCCGCAATATCCGTCATCATAATCAGGCGTTCGGCGCCCATGGCGCCGGCAATATGCGCGGCAGCTGTATCGCCGTTGATGTTGTACGTATTGCCGTCCCGGTCGCAGCCCACCGTGGATATCACGGGAATGTAGCCCTTCTCCAGAAGGTCGAGCACCGGCTGAATGTTGACCTTTGTAATGGTTCCCACATAGCCCAGCTTCTCGTTTTTTGTCTTTGCTTCAATCAGCCGGCCGTCCATGCCGGAAATGCCCATGGCGCGGCCGCCCTTCATCTCCAGAAGGTTTACAAGCGTCTTATTGACCTTGCCGGCGAGCACCATCTGAACGATATCCACCGTTTCCTTGTCCGTCACACGCAGACCGTCCACAAACTGCGCCTTCTTGCCCAGCTTGTCCATCACTTCGCTGATCTCCGGTCCGCCGCCGTGCACAAGGACAATTTTCACGCCGATCAGCCACAAAAGGACAATGTCCTCCATGACCTGCTCTTTCAGCTGTTCATTGATCATGGCGTTGCCGCCGTATTTGACAACGACGATTTTTCCGTTGTACTGACGGATATACGGCAGAGCCTGTGTCAGGACCTCCGCCCGCTGGGCATTTGAAAAATGGTTTTCCATCTTTTTTCCTCCTCAGGTCCTGTAATCGCCGTTGATCTTCACATAATCATAAGTCAGGTCGCAGCCCCACGCCGTTGCCTCACTGTCGCCGCTGTTGAGACCGACAAGAATCTCGATTTCCTTTTCCAGAAGGATTTCCTTTGCCTTTTCCTCGGAAAAATCGACGCCTGCGCCGTTTTTGCAGACGGCGATTGTCCCCTTTGCCGAACAGAACGCCACATCCACCCTGGAAACATCCACGTCCGCACCGCTGTATCCGATGGCGCAGAGCACACGGCCCCAGTTCGCATCCGCGCCGAACATTGCAGCCTTCAGCAGGCTGGAGCAGATCACGCTCTTGGCCACGGTTCTGGCCGTTTCCAGAGAAGCCGCGCCGGTCACCCGGCACTCCAGCAGTTTGGTGGCGCCTTCGCCGTCGCCGGCGATCATCCGGCACAGATGCACTGTCACTGTGTTCAGCGCCTGCATGAACGATGCAAAATCTTCGCCCTCGGCTGTGATCTCCGGGTTGCCGGCCATACCGTTGGCCAGAACAGTCACCATATCGTTTGTGGACGTATCGCCGTCAATGCTGATCATATTAAATGTACTGGCGATATCCGTACGCAGCGCCTTCCGCAGCATTTCAGCGGAGACTGCCGCGTCTGTGGTCAGAAAAACAAGCATTGTCGCCATGTTGGGGTGGATCATGCCGCTGCCCTTTGCAATGCCGCCCAGCCGGCAGGTCTTTCCGCCGACTGTGAATTCCACCGCCACTTCCTTGCGCGCCACATCCGTTGTCATAATCGCCTCTGCCGCAGCCGTACCGCCGTCTGCCGACAGCCCCTGCACCAGCGCGTCCATACCGGCGGCAATCGGTTCGATGTTCAGCGGCTGGCCGATCACGCCGGTGGAGGCGACCACCACGTCCTGCGGCGCGATGCCGAGCTTTTCGGCTGTCAGCGCGCTCATCTGCTCGGCAATTTCAACACCGTTTGCATTGCAGGTGTTGGCGTTTCCGCTGTTGCAGATCACCGCCTGGGCATGTCCGTCTGCCAGATGTGCCTTTGTCACCAGAAGCGGCGCGCCCTTCACCAGGTTCGTGGTATAGACCGCAGCCGCACAGGCCGGAACAGCACTGTAAATCAGCGCCAGATCCTTCTTCGTCTTATTCTTACGGATACCGCAGTGCACACCGTTTGCCGTAAATCCCTTTGCGGCGCACACGCCGCCGGAAATGAGTTTCATATCAAAAAACCTCCGCATTCAGATTGTGAGACCGGTCGTCTCATCGATGCCAAGCAGGATATTCATGTTCTGGATTGCCGCACCGGAAGCGCCCTTGCCCAGATTGTCAAACCGCGCCGTCAAAAGCAGCCGATCCGCGTTTCCCGCCACAGCAATCTGCATATCGTCCCGTCCGGACATGCTGCCGGCCGACATAAAGCCGTTTTCGTCCGCCTGTTCGTCAAAATGGACCACCGGCCCGCCGTAGCAGGCCCTGTATACCGCGCGGACATCGTCCGGCGTTCCCTTCAGATCACGGGCAAAAACCGGAACCGTAACCTCCATGCCGCTGTAAAAATCGGCGACTATGGGGCAGAACGCCGGCGCAGTTTCCAGTCCGGTGATCCTGACCATTTCAGGCAGATGCTTGTGCTGCTGGGTCAGGCCGTACTGCCGCGGCGCCGCCAGAAGCGGGCTGCGCTCCGGCGATTCATATTCCGCAATCATTTTCTTGCCGCCGCCGGAATAACCGGTCAGTGAAAAACAGGTCAGCGCCGCGTCCGCACGCAGGAGTCCCGCCCGAATCAGCGGCTCAACAAGCGCCACAAAACCGCTGGCGTGACAGCCGGGATTGGCCACACGGCGCGCGCCTGCAATCTGCGTACGTCGTCCGCCCAGCTCCGGGAAACCGTAAACCCAGCCGGGCGCCGTCCGGTGCGCCGTGGATGTGTCGATCACCGCAGTAGTCGGGTTTTCCACCAGCGCAACGGCCTCAACTGCCGCCGCATCCGGCAGGCACAGAAAGGCCACATCCGCCGAATTCAGCGCGCCCTGTCTCGCGCGCACATCTTTCCTCTCAGACTCCGGCAGCGTCAGCAGTTCAATATCCGCTCTGGCCGACAGCCGCTCACGGATCCGCAGACCCGTCGTTCCCGCGCTTCCGTCAATAAATACTCTCGTCATTTTCCGGTCCTCTCTCCTGTAGACTCCGGTCGTTCGCAGCAGCTGATCTGCCGGGTCATCTGCCCGGCCGCCTGCGATACGCCCATTATACGCACGCAGCATTTTGCTGTCAAGCGTACAAATAAATATATATTCAGTTTATGCCTGCATATTTTCCATCTATTTGCATAAAAACGAATATATATACAATTGCTTCATATAAATATTAGGTCTCCAGGCGCTGTCCTTCTCCGTACGCAGATTGCCGTCCGGAAGGGGCCGCACCCGGTACGGCGGCTGTTCCGGCTGCAGATCACGGTTTTTTCATCAGCGCAGTCCGGACGCGCCTCAGAAAATCCGTCATCACGGAGGCCAGGACCATCCCCGCCGCGATTCCGAGGGCCACAAGCAGCGTACTTTCCGCATACGCCCCCGCCTGCTGCATATTCTGGGAAATCAGATTGCTCATGGTGTAATACAGGCTGCCGCCGGGGACCAGCGGGATCATGCAGGCCAGCGTAAAAATATTGCGCGGTGCCCGGCGGAAGCGGGCGCATCCGTAGGCATACCAGGCCCCGGCCAGCGCGCCGCACATATTGGCAATAAACAGATTGGCGCCCAGCTTTTCATAGCATACCAGATAAACCAGGCAGGAAACCACGCCGCCCAGAACCGCAAACGGGATGTGGCGCAGATTCGTGCTGAAAATCAGGGCAAATCCCATGGTGCCGACGGCGCTCGTCAGCAGAACCACAAGGCTGTCTGCCGCGCCGGCTGCGGAATCCGGCGCAATCAGCTGCCTGAAGGCATAAAGGGACAGCGTAAAGCCGAAGGCAATCATGGCGGCCAGCAGCACTGCCTGGATAAACCGGATGCTGCCGGAAATCAGCTCTCCGCCCAGCAGGTCCTGCATGGATGTGCCGATGGCCACGCCGGGAATCAGGAGCATGATTGCGCCGATCATAACCTTGTCTATATTGCTTCCGACGCCGAAAAACACCAGGAGAACGGCGCACATGCCGGCCGCAACGGAATTGAAGACCATATGCGCCATCTGGTTCAGGCTGGTCGGCAGAAGTCTGTCCAGCAGCGTGATCAGAATACCGACCAGCGCCGCAGCCACGCCGTCCATCACGGTTCCGCCGAAAAACACGGCAAAGCCGCCGGCTGCAAGCACCGCGCCCAGACAGTATACACACCACGGATATGGCCGTTCCTTCCGCGCCTTTTTGACTGCCTGCTGCGCCTCATCCAGCGTGATCTCGTGGGCACACAGCCGGCGCGAAATGCTGTTGAGCGCTTCCAGCTCCGCCATATTGTTGCTGGAGCCGTACACGCGCCGCATCTGATGCGAATATGCGCCGCCGGGCATGCGGACGGACGCGACAATCACAGACGTGATTGCAAAAGCCTCTGTATGCTCTGCGCCGAATGCCGTACAGATTCTGGTGATTGTGTCCTCCACTCTGTGAATATCTCCGCCGCAGATCAGGATATGCTCGCCCACGTCAAGTGCGGTGCAGAGCAGTCTGTCGGCAAAGCTGTCTGTATTCTCCATTTCCATTTTCAGTAAATGTCTCCTCTCACCCGCGGCCGCGCAGTGTATCCACCGCCGCGCGCAGCTGCTCCAGTGCCCTGGCCAGCACACACCGGGGACAGGCTGCGTTCAGCCGCATATACCCGGAAAGACTTCTGCCGAAAGTATTCCCGTCGTTCAGGCCCAGCCGCGCCTGATTGATCATAAAATCATGCAGCTGGCCGTTGTCAAGCCCGAGCTGCCGGCAGTCCAGCCATACCAGATACGTAGCTGCCGGCACAATCGGCACAATTTCCGGAATATTTGCAGCACAGAAATCACGAATAAAAAGGAAATTTCCTTCCAGATAGGTTTTCAGCTGTTCCAGCCACTCCTCGCCGTACCGGAATGCGGCCTCCATGGCGGTCAGGCTGAAGGCGTTGTTGCGGTGTATATCCATTTTGCGCCAGAAGCCGTCAAATTTCTGCTTCAGCTCAGCGTTGGGGAACACCACGGCCGAAGCCTGCAGGCCGGCCAGGTTGAAGGTTTTCGTCCCGGAAAAGCAGGTAATGACATTGGCGGCAATATCATCGCCCAGAGCGGCGGCCACCGTATGCCGGCCGCCCCAGAAGACGAGATCCGCGTGGATTTCATCGGAAACCATCAGAACCTTGTATTTCAGACAGAGCCGGGCAATTCGCTCCACTTCCTCCCGGCTCCACAGAATTCCAAGCGGGTTGTGCGGACTGCAGAAAATAAACAGATCCGCCTGCCGGAGCTTCCGCTCCAGATCGTCATAGTCCACGTGCCAGCGGCCGTTTTCCTCAATCAGCGGGTTTTCCAGCACTGTGCGGTCCCAGGCCTCCGTCACGTCATAGAACTCAGAGTAAACCGGCGTCTGAATCAGAACGTTCCCGCCCTCCGGCGTGAAGTTTTTGACAATGGCGCTCAGGGACTGCACCACGCCCAGCGACCAGCTCAGAAGCGAACGGTCAATCTCCCAGCCGTTGCGCCGGCGCTGCCAGTCGCATATGGCGTCAAAATAAGAGTCCGGACGCGCAGTATAACCCCAGAGTCCCTGCTGCGCCCGGGCGGTCAGCGCGTCAATCACAGGCTGCGCCGTCCGGAAATCCATATCCGCAATCCAGAGCGGGATCACATCCTCCCGGCCGAATTTTTTCAGCCGTTCGTCATATTTTGCCGCATGGTTTTCGCTCCGGTCAACCGGCGTATCAAAATCATAAATCATAATTTCCTCCGGAAAGCATGTTGTATACCCGCAGAAAGCATGCTATACTTTGATATATTTTAACAGTATTGCACAGCGCCGTCAATCCGTTGCGCGGCCGCTGACCGGGAGGATATCCAGATGAAATTCACAAAAATGCACGGTGCGGGCAATGATTTTATCATCATCAACCTGATGGACGAGCCGCTTCCCGTTTCTGCTCTTCCTGCGCTGGCCCGGCGCCTGTGCACGCCGAAACTGTCCATCGGCGCAGACGGGCTGATGGCTGTGGACTATCCCACAACACAGGATGCAGATTATCGCATGCGTTTTTACAACTCCGACGGCAGCGAAGGCGAAATGTGCGGCAACGGCGCCCGCTGCATCGCCCGGTACGGCTATGAAAACGGCCTTGCCGGAGAAGTCCAGCGGGTGGAAACCATTTCCGGGACGGTGATCGGCCGGCGCAGATCCCAGCGTATGTACACCGTGCGTCTGAACGACCCTTCCGTCCTCAAGCCGGATTACCCTGTGGAGGTGGACGGAAAAGTCTATAACTGCGCCTATGTGGAGCTGGGCGTTCCCGGCCTGCCGCATGCCGCCGTTCAGCTGGACGAGCTGGACACCATCGATGACGACACGCTGCGCGTCCTGGGACGGAAGCTGCGCTGGCACAGCGCGTTCCCCAAAGGCGCAAATGTCAATTTTTACAAATGCATCGGCCCGGATCACATTCTGGAGCACACCTTTGAGCGCGGCGTGGAGGATTTCACGCTGGCCTGCGGAACCGGCTCCGGCTCCGTTGCCGCAGCGCTGACGGTCAAGGGACTTGTCAGCGGCAAGGATGTGCGTCTGACCATGCCGGGCGGAGACCTGTACATCACCGTCGCTGCCGACGAAAGCGGCGTCCACGACATTTTCCTGACCGGACCCACAAACATTGTCTGCACGGGTGAGATTCTGGACGAAGATCTGGTTCTGACCGAATAAACGCAGAAAACCTGCCGCAGGTGAAAACGGCTGCAGCCGTTTCCCGTCTTCCGGCAGGTTTTTTGATTGCATCCGGCAGAGGCTGCGCCCCGTCCGGTTATTCCAACTGGCTGATGTTCGCGTACAGCGCATCGCGCTGTTTTTCAAGCTCCGCCAGCTTCACCTCATACTCCCGCATCCTGGCGCGGATTCTGGCCTTTTGCCGGGCACGGCCGCCGTCGACCACAAGGCCGATCAGAAAACCGACGGCAAACAGAATCAGTCCGAACACCAGGCCGGCCGTGACCATCCCTCCGGTTTCACCTGACGCCATAGCGCCCATGCCCATACCCATGAACATGCCCACCAGCATCATCGGCACGGCAAAGCGCAGCCGGCGCGGCTTTTTCTTCAGAGCGTCCTCAATGGCAAAAGCCTCCGCCCGCAGGCTTCTGATTTCAGTTTCGATGGCACACAGCGGCTGAAACGCCTGTTCATGCTGCTTCTGCAGCCGTGTCCGGCTGGCCTGCGCGCCGCAGTTTACACAGGTTGCCACGCGCCCCAGCTCATCCAGCTGCAGCTGGCCTCCACATTCCTCACATACAATAGCCGGCATTTTCGTCTCCTCCGCTCAGCACCCGACACCTGTCCGGACACCCGGCCGTCTGATCCGCCGGGCGCTTTTTGCCGCACAGATACCTGATATAAAAGTATCACATCCGCTTTTCGCCGTCAACCGCCAGAAACCGATTGACAGCCGCACTGTGCAATTTTATAATCAAATCAAGCCGAATCAACTTTGGAAGGGTGTAAATTTATGGAAAAATATTTTGGTTTTTCCACGCCGGAAGCGTGTGGAGTTTCTTCGGACTGCGTCGGCGCATTTCTCGACCGGATTCAGGAAAAAAACTATACACTGCACAGCTATCTGATGGCGCGCCGCGGCAGGATCTTTGCCGAGGGTTATTTTGCGCCGTTCCGCCAGGAAGACTTTCACCGCATGTTTTCCATCAGCAAAACCTTTGTCAGCACAGCCGTCGGCCTGCTGCAGGATGAAGGCCGGCTCTCCCTTTCCGATCCCATTGTCCGCTTTTTCCCGGACAAGGTCCCGGAAAATCTGCACCCATATCTGAAAAACGCCACCATCCGCGACCTTCTGATGATGGCCGGCCCCTTCAAGGGCAGCTTCACCTACGGCCCCGACAAGCTGGACTGGGTCAAATCCTATTTCGATACGGTGCCTGACCACCCCGCAGGCGCATATTTCAATTACGACACTTCCGGCACTTACCTGGTCAATGCCATTGTGGAGCGCGTGGCCGGAAAACCATTTCTGGAATATCTGAAGGACAAGCTGCTGCGCGCCGCCGGCTTTTCGGAGGACACATGGTGCATCCAGGCGCCCGAAGGCTATTCCTGGGGCGGTTCCGGCGTTTTCTGCACCACCCGCGACCTTGCGCGTCTGGCGCAGATTTATCTGGACGGCGGGCGCGTAAACGGCAGACAGCTGCTCAGTGAAGAATACGTGAAAGCGGCCACCGCGCGCCAGATTGACAACTGCACCAACGGCTGGCGCACCAGCATGGAGGGCAACGGCTACGGCTACCAGATCTGGGTCACCTCCGACGGCGGCTTTGCATTTTTGGGCATGGGCGAACAGATCGCCTATGTGCGGCCGGACCTGGACTTCATTTTCGTCTGTACGGGCGATCTGCAGGGCTATCCCTCCAGCTACCACTGCGTGCCTGATCTGGTCCGGGCGGAGATCCTCGGAAAAATGCAGGCGGAGCCGCTGCCTGAAGCGCCGCAGGCCGTCCGGGCTCTGCGGGCGCGTGAAGCTGCGCTGCAGTTTCCCGTCACGCTTCCGGGCGAAAACACATCGCCGCTGGCCGCCGGATTCTGCGGCAAAAAATTCGTTTTCAGCGAAAACGACCTGGGCTTTGAGACCATGCAGCTGGACATCTCCGGAACCTGCGGCACGCTGACCTACCGCGCCCGGGGTGAGGAAAAGAAATGGCATTTTGGCATGGGCGCGTATATGCAGGACAAATTCCCAGAGACGCACTATTTCGGCCGACGGGAATGCTATCCGGGCGGTTATCCGTTCAGATGCTTCCATGCCGCACGCTGGGTCGAGCCGCACAAGCTCCTGATCCGCACCTACATTGCGGATGATCACTACGGGAACCTGTGCACCACCATCTCATTCACCGGTGGAAAAGCCGTTGTCTATATGATGAAAACCGCCGAGTGGTTTATGGACGAATATGAGGGACTTGCCGTCGGTACTCCTCAGGACTGACCGGCCAAAAGACGCCAGCAGGAAACTGCCGGCGTCTTTTTTGCCCTCCGGCACAAATCCGCATCCGCTTTCTGCCCGGATTTTTGTAATTTTTCACAATAATATAGTGATTTTTTCCTGTATATATGGTAAAATAAGCACGTTATCCAGTTACAAAAGGAGGTCATTTCTGTGAAAAAGGTCAGATGGGGTGTAATCGGCGCCGGCGGCATTGCCGACCGGAGAACGCTTCCCGGCATGATGCAGGCGGAAAACGCCGAGCTGGTCGCCGTTATGGAGATTGACGCCGGTTTTTCCGAGCAGCTGCGGGCAAAATACGGCGCGAAGCGCGCATACACCACCGCCCAGCAGCTCGTTGAAGATCCCGAAATAGACGCCGTGTACATCGCCTCACCCGTATTTGCCCATGCGCAGCAGGCAATGGCCGCCGCAGACGCAGGTAAACACATATTGATCGAAAAGCCGCTGGCAATGACCAGTTCGGAAGGCGAGCGCATTCTGGCCCGCTGTGCAGAGCAGGGCGTTCTGATCAGCGCAGGACTGATGATGCGCTTCGGCGCAGGCGTGCAGGCCATGCGCGCCGCCGTTTCCGCGGGAAAAGTCGGCAGCGTCGTCTCCGGCTATGCACAGTTCACATGCTGGTATCCCGATATTCCCAACTGCTGGCGCCAGAACAAACGCCAGGGCGGCGGCGGCGCTTTGATGGACATGGGCGTTCACTGTATCGACCTGATGCAGTATATCACCGGCAGCCGTGTCCGGGAGGTTGCCGCCTTCAACGATACGCTGACGTTCCATTATGAGGTTGAAGACACGTCTGTACTCCTTCTGCGGCTGGAAAACGGCGCAGTCTGCACCGTGCAGTCCAATTTCAATATTCCGGATAACGCCGCAAAATGGCGGCTGGAATTTTTCGGTACGCAGGGCCGGCTTCTGGGCGACCAGGTGATCGGTCAGGTAGACGGCGGCGCGGTGGACGCGATGTTCCTCGGCCATGTCGGCGGCTATGACGCGCAGCAGAGCGGAGACAAGGCCCGCGGCGAATTATTGCCCATCACGCCGGTGAACACCTACACGGCAGAAATTGAAAGCTTTTCAAACTCCATTCTCACCGGCGCGCCGTTGGCGGCTCCGGCTTCCGACGCCGTACAGGTACAGCGCATCATTGAGGCCGCCTACCGGGCCAGCCGGGAAAAACGCACAATTCTTCTTTAGTTTTGCATATCTCCGGAAAGAGCCGTGCCGGCAGGTACGGCTCTTCCAGACTGTCGATAAACGATGAAAAAATGCTGCGGGTCCGAGCAGCGGGGAATGTGTGCAAGGGGGTAAGATCCCTTGCACGTTCAATCAACCAGTTTTTTGAACTTCCTGAAGTTCAAAAAAACAGCACTCAGCGTGTCGAAAAAGTATTTTCGACACGCTGAGAGAGCCGTACCGGCAGGTACGGCTCTTTCTGTTTTTTCCGGCACTGCGGCAGCAAAAAAGAGCGGCTCTCCTGTGAGAGCCGCTCTCTGAGCCGCATTTTGTTTTGCGTCAATCAGCCTTTGACACCGCCGGCAGTCAGGCCGCTGACCAGGTTCTTTTCAACATACATGAAAAGAATAATGACGGGAATCGTCGCAAGCAGCGCTACGACGAACAGGTACCACCACTGGACAAACGTGTAGCCATAGAAAGCTTCGATACCAACAGTCAGCACCTTCTTTTTCACATCACTGGTGATGGTCAGGGCGACGGTGTATTCGTTCCAGGCATTGATGAACGTATAAATGATGGCCGTGACGATACCGGGGGCCGCCAGCGGGAGAACAATTCTCCGCATGGCCTCAAACCGGCCGCATCCGTCGATCATGGCCGCCTGTTCCAGCTCCCTGGAGATGGTGACAAACGTGCCGCGCAGAATCCAGACCGCAAACGCCTGGTTGAACGCGCCATCCACCAGGATCAGGGACAGCAAAGTCTTGTCGTTGATTCCCAGGGAAACAAGCACTCTCTGGATGCCGATGAGCAGGACAACCGCAGTGAACATCTGGGAAACAACAATGAGCCGCATGAACAGGTTTCTGCCTTTAAACTCCATACGCGTCAGCGCGTATGCCGCCGGAACTGCACAGACAATCGTCAGGGCAGTGGCGCCGATGGAGACAATAAACGTGTTCAAAAAGAACTTTGCCAGAGGAACCGCCTTCCAGACCGTGATGTAGTTGTCCCATTTCCAGGTTGTCGGGAAAATGGTGGGCGGCATTCTGAAGATCTGATCCAGATCCTTCAGGGACGAGAAGAACATGACGAAGTACGGATAGAGAGTGAATACGCTGGAAATTGTAATGAAAATGTACAGACAAACGCGCAGAATTTTTCTGTTCATTGAATGGTCAATCATGCATTACATCTCCTCTCTCTTCATCGTCATGCCCATATAGATCAAAGAGAAGGCCAACAGGACAAGGAACCCGATCACCGATACGGATGTACCTGTTCCATAGTCAAACTGTTTGAAGGAAGCTGAGTACATATATGTCGTAATCGTATCCGTCATATGTGCCGGTGCACCCATACTGATTGTCCAGACAATCGGGAAGGAGTTGAACACATAAATGACATTCAGGACCGTACTGGTATTGAGCGCGGGACGCAGGTGCGGAATCGTAATGTGAATCATCCGCTTCCAGGGACCGGCACCGTCAATACTGGCCGCTTCATAGTAATCGTGGGAGATGCCCTGCATACCGGAAAGCAGGCAGAACGTGACAAACGGAACAGTGACGACAATAGCCACAACGATCATCAAAGCGAACATCTGCCATGGATGGCTGTTGTTCAGCCAGTTGACCGACTGGAAGCCCAGCGCATTCAAAAGCGCGTTCAGGCCGCCGTAGTTGGCATCATATATGTACTTCCACATACCGGCAGTAATTGCAAGAGAGGTGGCCCACGGGAAAATCAGAATTGTTCTTGCAATCTTGCGTCCATGGAACTTCTCATTCAGGATCAATGCAAGGATAAAGCCAAGCAGCGTACTGATGCCGACGCAGCTCACAGTCCAGACAACAGTATTGAGCATCACACGCCAGAAAGTCGGATTCTTGAGCGTTGTAATATAGTTTGCGAAATTGTTCCAGCCTTTTGCAATGCATGCACGGCTGATGTCATTCAGAGACAGCCAGAGCGTCCGGATGATCGGAATAAAGACCATCACGATCAGCAGAATGGCGGATGGCAAAAGCCAGAGATATGGCGTAAAAGCTTTGAGTTTTTTCTTCAAACTCTTTTTCTTTTTATTCAAAACATTGCCCCCTTCGGATTTTGGGCGTTCCGCCGGAAAACCGGCCGCGCGCGCCGTTATAATGAAAACAGGGGGAGAGCGAGAAAACTCTCCCCCTGATTCAGTTGAGCCGAAGTTTCAGAAATCTCAGCCGGCAATTTTCGCCTGGAGTGCATCCAGAGCATCCTGCGGAGTCATGCTGCCGGTGGCGCAGGACTGGACAGCTTCAATGGCGCCAACCCTTGCATCGCCCCAGTCAGGCAGATAAGAGGGATAGAACTTAACGCTTGCAAGCGCATCCTTATAGACCTGGTAAACTTCGTTCTGAGTGATCAGATAGTCGAAGCATTCCTGAGTCACAGGGAGCAGGCCCTCAGTCAGACACCAGTCAGCATAATCGTCACATGTGAACATGTACTCGACGAACTGCTTGATGGCCTCAAGCTTCTCTTCGGAATAATCGTTGTCAAACACCATCAGACGGTCCTGAACGCCCAGCTGGATGGATTCCTGCTCGCCGTTGGACGGGATGGGAGCAACGCCCAGATCCAGATCCGGATACAGGGCCGGGAAGAAGTTGGCGGAAATCATCATGGCAATCTTGCCGTTGTTCATCATGGCCTGCATGGAGTCACGGTCATCCGTCAGGGGGTTGGCGTTGGTCAGACCGTTGTTGTACATGTCAAGCATGAACTGAAGGGCTTCAACGTTCTCCGGGCAGTTCAGAGTCCAGTTGTTGTTCTCGTCAACCCAGCCGCCGCCGAAGTTCCAGATGAAGTAAGAGAAGTTTGCCTGGCCTTCATTGGTGGTGAAGTCCATGCCCCAGGGATAAACTTCGCCGTTGTACTTGTCCAGGATGATCTGGCAGACATCCAGAACGTCATCCCAGGTTGCAGGTGCTTCGGCAATGCCGCACTCTTCGAAGATCGCCTTGCTGTAATACAGGTTACGGACGGAAGCAACGAACGGAACCGCATAAACCACGCCGTCGGTCGCCACGTTGTAATCATAGAAGGTCTGATAGAATGTGTTCATCAGATCGTCAGACACGTAATCCTCTGCGGGGAGAAGCAGATTGTCTTCCAGATACTGGCTGTAGGAGTCCAGGTTCAGGATATCAGGTGCCTGGCCGCTGCCGACGCGGGACTGAATGGTGGTGGTGGCATCATCCCAGCTGACCATTTCGAGGTTGACCTTCACGCCTTCGTGCGCAGCCTCAAAATCGCTGATGATCTTTTCCATGTACTCCTGCGTGTTGTCGCTGTACTCGCAGACAATGAAGCTGATTTCAATGTCGCCTTTAGCGCCGCAGGCGCTCATGCCGAGTACCATGACAAGGACCAGAAGCAGGGAAATAAGTTTTGCAGCTTTTTTCATGGTTTCATTTCCTCCTGTAATAATGTTGGCTATGACAGAACCTGAACCGACTGAGTTCCTGCAGCGCGATGTATGTAGAGAACAGTATGTGACTCCCGGGTTCGGCCTGCCATATTTATAGATTAAATGTACATCTGTCACAACTCAATGTCAATGATTTCTTCACACTTTTTTAGCATTTTGAACTTATTGTACAATGTATTTGCAATTTTTTTGTGCAAATATCACATATTTGTTTTTGCTCTTTTCATTCAGGATTTGTGCCTGTGTTTTTTGTGCGTTTCATCTGTTTTTTTGTGCGTTTATTGACTTTCCCGAAGATGGTGATGTATAATTATATACTGTAAATGTGTGGCAGTCTGCCTCTGGCAGCTGACGGATCCCACGTGCGGACGGACCTGTGCGTGTGCGTCTCATGCGATGCGGCGATGCGGACAGGCACCGTGCCTCAGCGTACGGACGATCCGGAAACAACACAATCATAAGGATGGCGGTTCATGCATCGTGCGTTCTTAAATCAGTCACAGAAGGAGTTTTGCAATGAGTGATTTTAGTTTCAAGCCTGCTCCGTGGGTACCCTTCCAGGATCAGGAAGTACTCGCGCGGCTGCGCAAAATGACCGCTGAGGATATCGTGAAGCATCCGAATCCGAACTTCCGTATCCACATCGGCCCGAACATCGCCACGAATACGATTGTGGATATGTTCGCCAAGATTATGGAATCCGATTACATGGACAAAAAGTTCACCTTCATCACCGGAAACCCGAACCCCGGCATTTACACACCTGTTGTGCAGGCCATCAATGCACGCCGTGTCAACTGCCGCAACGTCATCCCCTTCACCATGGATGAGTGGGCCGATGATCAGGGCAACATCGCCCCTCTGACCTATCAGTCCGGCTTCTCCTATTCCTTCATGAAGTATTTCTATGAGGCCATTGACCCCGAGCTGCGTCCCCCGCTGGAAAACATCCACTACCCCACCACGGAGAACATCAAGGATTACTCCAACATCATGGACGACATCAGCGAAGGCGGCGTGGACTGCATCTACGCAGGTCCCGGCTGGGCCGGCCACATTGCCTTCATCGATCCCTGCCCGGAGCTGATCCCCGGCTTCTGCGACGGCGGCAAGTACATCATCAAGGATCTGGACGATCCCTACTTCCAGCAGCCGGCTCAGGTGGTCACCCTGCATCCCCTGACCATTATGCAGAACTCTCTGCACGGCGTTTTCGGCCAGTCCGGCGACATCGCCAACGTACCGCCCAAGGCGGCCACCATCGGCCCGCGGGACGTGCTGCACGCCAAGAAGAGAGTGGAGTGCCACGGTCTTGCCACCTACGGCACCTTCTCCAGCTGGCAGAGAATGACCAGCCGTCTGATCACCCACGGCCCGGTCACGCCTTATGTCCCCGGCTCCATCTTCCAGCTGCTTGACACCGATCTGTACATGGATCCCATCATTGCACAGCCCATCGAGGTTATGGAAACCGCCGGTTATTAAGCCGGCCTGAAACCGCTGAAAAACAAGGAGGAAACATCCATGTCTTACTACTACGGCGATCAGACCAGAGATCAGATCGCGGAATATGTCAAAAAGAACGCTGTTGTCATTCTGCCTGTCGGCACCACAGAAGAGCACGGCGCACATCTCCCCGTTGAGACCGACGCATACATCGCGCGCTATTTCGGCGACAAGCTGGGTGAGGCCTGCGAAGCTGCCGGCATCCCCGTTCTCGTTCTGCGCACCATCAGCTACGGTTTTTCCATGGGCGTCGTCCGCCACTGGCCGGGCTGCCCCAATGTGGACATCCGCGTTCTGATGGACTACATCGGAAACATTGTCGAATCTCTCGTCAATGAAGGCTTCAAAAAAATCGTCATGCTGGACTGCCACGGCAACCACGACTGCGTGCTGCGCACCGTGATGCGCACTGTGGCCGACAAGCACAACGTATTCACCATGACGCTGTCTCCCAGCAAGCTGGGCGGCGAAGTGTACAACAAGCTCAAGAAGGATCCTGAGGGCGACATTCACGGCGGCGAGTATGAGACTTCAATGATGCTGCACATTGCGCCTGAGCTGGTCCATACCGACCTGTACACCAATGTGGACGCGATCCGCATCGACAAGCGCCTGCTCGGTCCTGTTTCCACCTGGGGCCTGCAGAACACCAAGACGGGCCTTTTCGGCGATCCCACCTATGCCACGGCAGAGCTGGGCAAGGCCGTTATGGACGCCGCCGTCAAAAACGGTGTTGAGTACATCAAGCTGTACCGCGAGCACAACGAGCAGAGCGAAGCATAATCGACATTCAACCATTTAAATTTCGAACTGAATTGAGAGGTATAAATATGAGCAATACGACTTTTACCTTTAATCCCGCTCCCTGGGTTCCCTTCAAGGACAAGGAAGTTCTGGAGCGCTGCAGAAACCTGACCCGTGAAGAGCTGGTTCAGCACCCCAACCCGGATTTCAAAATCAACATCGTTCTGGCCACCGAAGGCCTGTTTGTCGCAGACATGGTCGCCCGCATGATGAAGTCCGACATCGAGGACAAGCCCTGCGTCATGATCATCCCCAATCCCTGGCCCTCTGCATATCAGGCTGTGGCGCACATGGTCAACAACATGCGCATCAACTGCCGCAACGTGCACATCTTCCCCATGGATGAGTGGGCAGACGATCAGGGCAACATCGCGCCCCTGGACTATCAGTCCGGCTTCGGCTATTCCTTCATGAAATACCTGGTCAATGCCATTGATCCTGAGCTGCGCATGCCCATGAGCCAGGTTCATCATCCCGACAACAAGATTGCCAAGGACTACACCAAGATGATCTGCGACGCGGGCAACGGCGGCGCCGACATCTGCTACTCCGGTCCCGGCTGGGCAGGCCATATCGGCTTTGTGGATCCCTGCACCCCCGAGTTCGGCACGGACGACATCGAGGAGTTCAACAACATGGGCGCCCGCATCGTCACCCTGCATCCCCTGACCATTGCCCAGAATTCCCTGCACGGTACCTTCGGTCAGTCCGGCGACCTGGCGGCTGTTCCTCCGAAGGCCTTCACCATCGGCCCGCTGGATGTCAAGAACGCCAAGGAGCGTATCGAGATGCACTCCATCTCCACCTACGGCACCTACTCCAGCTGGCAGAGAATGATCTCCCGCCTTGTTCTGCACGGCCCGGTCACGCCTCTGGTTCCCTCCTCTATCCTGCAGCAGTGGCCCACCAAAGTCTACGTCAGCGAGACCATCGCCGCCCCCTTCGGCTGCGACGAAATCGGCGGTTATTAATCGCGCCCGCGGCACTGACTATATCAAGATAAGGAGATTGCAATGTCAAACTTTACATTTAAGCCCGCGCCGTGGGTGCCTTTCCAGGATGAGGAAGTCCTGAAAAAGCTGCGTCCCATGACAGCGGAAGATATCGTCAAGCACCCGAATCCGAATTTCCGCATCCACATCGGCCCCAACGCCACCACCGCTGAAATGTGCGACATGTTCTCCATGATCATGCGTTCCGACCTGATGGATGAGAAATTCACCTTCATCAGCGGCAACCCCTGCCCCGGCGAGTATACGCCGGTCACGGCGGCCATCAATGCCCGCCGCATCAACTGCCGCAACGTGCATGTGTTCACCATGGACGAGTGGGCGGACGATCAGGGCAACATTGCGCCCCTGACCTATCAGTCCGGTTTCTCCTACTCCTTCATGAAGTATTTCTACAACCAGATCGACCCCGAGCTGCGCATGCCTCTGGAAAACATTCACTACCCCACCACCGAAAACATCAAGTATTATTCCGATATGATTGATGAATGCGGCGAGGGCGGCGCGGATGCAATCTATGCAGGTCCCGGCTGGGCCGGCCACATTGCCTTCATCGATCCCTGCCCGGAGCTGATCCCCGGCTTCTGCGACGGCGGCAAGTACATCATCAAGGATCTGGACGATCCCTACTTCCAGCAGCCGGCTCAGGTGGTCACCCTGCATCCCCTGACCATTATGCAGAACTCTCTGCACGGCGTTTTCGGCCAGTCCGGCGACATCGCCAACGTACCGCCCAAGGCGGCCACCATCGGCCCGCGGGACGTGCTGCACGCCAAGAAGAGAGTGGAGTGCCACGGTCTTGCCACCTACGGCACCTTCTCCAGCTGGCAGAGAATGACCAGCCGTCTGATCACCCACGGCCCGGTCACCCCTTACGTACCCGGCTCCATCTTCCAGCTGATGGATGTGGATCTGTACATGGATCCCGTGATTGCACAGCCCATCCAGGTTATGGAGACTGCCGGTTATTAATCTCCGGCCCTGTCAAACACCAGACAAAGGGAGACAGCTTCACAAAGAAGCTGTCTCCCTTTTGTATTCCCGCCCGGGACGGCACGTCTTTCCGGCCGGGAAGATTCGGCCGGCATCGGATCCGCAGAGCGGAAAAAGCTTTTCGCTGTATTTTTTAAAGCGTTGGATTTCCAACAGACATTCCGGTCCGCACCTGCTATACTGTCAGCAAACAACAGAAAACGGAGGACCACCATGTACAGAAAAATCATCTGCATTGACGAAGAAAAATGCAACGGCTGCGGCGCGTGCGCCGCTGCCTGCCACGAGGGGGCCATTGCCATCATCAACGGAAAGGCGCGTCTGATCCGGGCTGATTACTGCGACGGACTGGGCGACTGTCTGCCTGTCTGCCCGACCGGCGCCATTCGCTTTGAAATCCGCGAGGCGGCTGCATCCGGCGCAGCAGCCGCAGCGCGGCCGGATTCTACGCCCTGCGGCTGTCCGGGCTCTCAGGCCGGAATACTGCGCGGGCCGGCGGAAACCGCCTCAGAAACGGGTGCAGCGGAACCAGGCCAGCTCCGGCAGTGGCCCGTCCAGCTCCGTCTTGTCCCGGTAAACGCCCCGTATTTTGACGGCGCGCACCTGCTGGTCGCCGCAGACTGCGCAGCATATGCCTGCGGCAGCTTCCATCGCAGTTTCATCCGCGGCCGCATCACGCTGATCGGCTGTCCAAAGCTGGATCCTGTGGATTATACAGATAAACTGACACAGATCCTGCAAAGCAACGACATCAGGAGTCTGACTGTCGCGCGCATGGAAGTCCCCTGCTGCGGCGGTCTGGAAAAAGCAGCTCAGCACGCCCTGCAGGCCAGCGGGAAAAATATCCCGCTGCGAACCGCAGTCATCGCCGCAGACGGACGGATTCTGAAATAATTCAAAAACAAGCACAGCGCCTGCCGGAACCGGCAGGCGCTGTGCTGTCCGTGCTTATTCTATGCAAGAAACAGGATGTTCCCGTCCCTGTCGTCCGGTGCGCTTACGCGCCGGACATTAAAGACGGATTCGATCACTCCGCGTCTCATGCACTCCTCTCTTGTCCCTGCGAAAACGCATGTATGCCGGTCAAGCACAAGCAGGCGGTCGGCATACGTCGCCGCAAGGGAGAGATTGTGCAGAATCACCATCAGCGTTTTCCCCTCCGACGTCAGTGCACGCATCATCCGCAGGCATTCCGCCTCCGCATGGATATCCATGTAGGCAGTCGGTTCGTCCAGAACCAGAACGTCCGCATCCTGGGCCAGCATCATCGCAAGATAGGCGCGCTGACGTTCGCCGCCTGAAAGCGTGGGAAGCCGCCGGGAGGCAAAGGAAACCATTTCCGTCCGCCGCAGCGCGTTGTCCACCGCCGCCCGGTCCTGCGCAGAAAAACGGCGGTTCAGGCCAAGATACGGGCTTCTGCCCAGGCCGGCCAGCTCCCGCACAGTCAGGTCCGGCGCAGGCAGCGTCTGGGGCAGCGACGCAATGCGGCAAGCGCGCTGACGCGGCGCAAGCTCCCGCAGCGAAGCCCCCTCCAGCGAAAGATTGCCCGTATATGGGATCTGCTGCCGGATGCAGGCGGCCAGCGTGGATTTTCCGCTGCCGTTTTTTCCGATCAGCGCCGTAAATGTCCGCGGCGGAAGCTCAAAAGAGACGTTTTCAAGGAGAATCTGTCCGCCCAGCGTTACGCCCAGCCCGTCACATTTCAGCATCGGCTTCCCTCCGTTTCAAAAGCAGGAAGAAGAAAAACGGCGCGCCCACAAGCGCCATCACAACGCCGACCGGGATCTCCGTCGGCGCCAGCAGCACACGGCCCAGCAGATCCGCCAGCAGCACAAGCGTGGGTCCCACGAAAACGGAGGTGACCAGCAGCGGCCCGGTCGCCGGTCCGGCCAGACGCCGGGCAATATGCGGCACCACAAGGCCCACAAATCCCAGCAGTCCCGCGAAGCTGACCACCGCCGCCGCACAGGCCGACGCACAGATCAGACATACCAGCCGCAGCGCACGGATCCGCACACCCAGCGCCTGCGCCAGGGCGTCGCCCAGGCACAGAAGATGAATCCGCCGCGCCAGCACCAGCGATACCGTCAGGCACACGGCAATAAGAATCGCCGGCAGCAGCAGCTGTTCCATCTTTACGCCGGACAGCCCGCCCACAGAAAACGCATTGTAGGAGGCCAGCACATCCGTATCCAGAAGCGACAGGAAGGAAATGCCCGCACTCAGAACCGACGTACAGGCAATGCCGGCCAGAATCACCGTTCCTTTCGAAGCGCTGATCCGCTGCGCGATGGCCACGATCAGGAGCGTAGTCCCGAATGCGCCGGCAAACGCAGCCAGCGGAAGCGCCGCAGCGGCCGCCGGGAAAAAGCTCAGCAGCAGAATGCAGCAAAAGCCGGCGCCGGAGTTTACGCCGATGATGTTGGGCGAGGCCAGGGCGTTCCCGGTGACGCTCTGCAGCAAAACGCCGGAAACAGACAGCCCAATCCCGGCCAGAACGGCGGCCACCGCACGCGGCAGGCGCAGATAATAGAAAATCACAGACGCATTCTCCGCGCCGTCCCGCCACAGCACCCCGTCAATCAGCTGTGTAAAGCTCAGCCGCACGCTGCCGCAGGTACAGCTGAGTACAAAGGTACCCAGAAGCAGGCACGCCATAACCGGTATGCGCCTTTTGCCGCTGTGCAGCGGCTGCGCTTTGATTTCAGCTGTCTGGTTTTTCAACGGCGCCCGTCCTTTCTGCGGATTTCTGCGTCTATGGCTGCACATCTGCAGTCAAAAGATCAATCAGGTATTCATATGCCTCATCCCAGCGGGCGTTCGGCTTATACTGGAACAGCTCCTTGGGAAGATAGGCCACTCGCCCCTGCTGCACGGCTGTCAGGCTCTGCCACGCAGGCTCTGCCAGCACGGAATTCATATAATCCTTTGCAGCCTGTTCGTCGCCCATGGTCGCGATGAAAATATAGTCCGGATCCTGCCTGAGCACTTCTTCAAAGCTCAGGCCGTCCAGCAGTACGGGCGCCTGATCTGCAATATTTTCCGTCCCCAGTTCCTGAAGCATGGCGCAGGCAAAATGCTCCTTGGCCGTTTTGGCCTTTGTGGCCCCGGCAGTGGAGCCAGCGCGGATAAACAGAATTTTCTGCGCCTGCGCCGAGCCGGCGAAGGATTCCTTCAGCGCTTCAATCCGCGTCTGAACCTGTGTGCCGTAGGTCTCATACCGCCCGCTTTCACCGGTGAGCTCCGTGAAAAGATGCAGAACATCCAGATAGTCCTCAAAGCACTCCACCCGCAGCGCAGCAGTGGGAATTCCCGCCTGCCGGCAGATCTCCGCCGCGTCGCACTGGGCCTCAATATCCGCGGAACAGAGCACAAGATCCGGACCGGCGTCAATCAGCCGCTCTGTATCAATACTCTTTCCGGCACCGCCGTCCACCAGAACGGCGTCCTCTCCGGCGAAGCCGCGCTCCACGCTCTCGCCAACAGTCACCGCCACTGTACCGCCGGCAGTCATCCAGATGTCCGCCAGTGATGAAAACAGCACGGCCACCCGCTGCGGATTTTTCGGAAGCTCGACCTCCGCACCGGCGGCATCCACCGCCGCGACTGTGCCGCCCTGCGATCCGGCAGACGGCACACAGCCGGAACACAGCCCTGCCGCAAGCGATGCCGCAAGCAGCAGGACAAGCCATCTCCTGCACTTCAGCACGTGGCGCCGCCTTTTAAATGCTTCTGTGCACTGAGATTCGCCTGCTTGTTCCGCAGAAGTTCGTCTGACAGAAGCTGGGCCTGCACGTTTTCAAAGCCGAGCCGCGCCACCGTATCCGCAAAACGCTCGCCTGTATTGCCCTGTTCGCGGAAAAGCAGAATCGCCTTCTCAATCACATTCAGAACCTCTTCCCGGTCGGTAAACACCTTGTCCAGCGGACGGCCGCAGGCCGTTTTCTTGCCCCAGCGTCCACCGATGTAAATCCGGTAGCCGTCAATATATCCGGTGACTGCCCCGAACGGACATTTTCCGACACAGCGCCCGCAGTGATTGCATGCCTCCGCCGGAATGACCAGCTTTTCGCCGTCCATCCTGGCCGCGCCGATGGGACAGGCCTTTTCAACCTGACAGACCCTGCAGCCCCGGCAGAGATCCGCCGTAATCTCCGGCACCCGCTGGCCGATAACACCCAGATCGTTCAGATCCGGCTTGACGCAGTTATTGGGACAGCCGCCGACGGCGATTTTGAACTTATGCGGCAGCTTGACGTCGTGATAACCGCTGTAAAACCGCTGATGGATCTCCTCGGAAAGCGCGAATGTATCGATCAGGCCGTACTGGCAGGTCGTTCCCTTGCAGGAAACCACCGGGCGGACTTTGGAGCCTGTGCCGCCGGTTTCCAGTCCCGCCTCGGCCAGAAATGCCCGCAGCGGCTCAATATTCTCAAAGGGAACGCCCTGGATCTCCAGCGTCAGACGCGTGGTCATGGCGACCTCGCCGCTGCCGAAGCGGCGGGCGGCCTCTGCCACCGCGCTGAATTCATCTGCGGTAATCTTGCCGTTGCGGGTAATCACGCGGCAGTTGAACCGGTCCGGGCTGTTTTTGTCCCAAAGGCAGCCCAGCGCCTTGACGCGGGTCATCTCCTCCGCAGTGACGGCCGCGTGCACGTTGCGCACCCGCACATCATTGAGGAATGTGGCGCCCTCCAGCACCACTGTATTTGTATACCCATAGTGCATCAGGCGGTTCTGCATGAAATACGCACGTTTTCCCCTTCTGCACACCAGCAGCAGCTTCTCGTCCCTGCCGAGTCCCTCCACGGGACCGTTGACCTTGCCCAGATCCACATGCACGGCGCCGCGGATTGACGGCACGGGATTGACGTCAACCACGCGGTACTCATCCGCCTTGCCCTGTGCATACTCCGCCGGCGTCATGCTGACCAGCGCGCCGGACAGCTTGTTGAGCAGCACATACACAGCCTGCACAAACGGATGAATTGCAGTGGAAAACGGCGGCGCGTAGGCGTAATCCGCATTGTCGAAATCCTCCAGAACGGCGCCCATGTTCAGGCCGGTCACAGCAATATCGATCATTTTATCCACCGCGCCCGGTCCCAGCACCTGCGCGCCCAGCAGACGGTGCGTCGCCCGGTCGGCAATCAGCTTTGTAATGAAAAAGCCGGAGTCCGGATAATAGTGCGCCTTGTCGTCGGTCACCGCGACAGTCGTGACCACATCATAGCCGGCTTCCTCTGCCTGCGCCTGCGTCAGACCCGTGCGGCCGCAGTTCAGGTCGGGCAGCTTGACAATGCCGGTGCCCAGCACGCCCGGATAGCGCTTCAGCGTCCCAGTCAGAATCTGTGCCAGGGTCCGGCCCTCCAGATTTGCGGACGAGCCCATGGGCGACCACTGCCGCTGACCGGTCAGGCGGTTGGTGACCATTGCGCAGTCGCCGACGGCATAAACATCCGGAAGGCTTGTCCGCAGAAGCGCATCAACCAGCACCGCACCTTTGGAGAGGGCAATCCCGCTCGCCCGGAGAAAGTCCGTATTCGGCCGGATGCCCACAGCCACCACCGCCATCTCGCAGGGCAGCAGGCCGCCGTCGGTCACCACGCCGGTCACCGCTTCCGTCCCTTCGAATTTCCGCACGGCAGTGTTGGTCATCACCCGGATGCCCTGCTGCGCCAGATGCTTTTTGACATATGCGGCCAACTCCGGATCCAGAAGATTCGGCAGCAGCTGCGGCGCGAAGTCCAGTACGGTCACGTCAACGCCCTGGGCCTTCAGGTTTTCCGCCGCCTCCAGGCCGATAAAGCCCGCGCCGACCACAACCGCGCGGCGGACATTGTGCTCCGTCAGATATGCGCGGATCTGAACGGCATCTTCCGGCGTACGCATCTTGAAAATGCCTCTGCGTCCGGCGCCCTCCACCGGCGGCAGAACCGGAGACGCACCGGTGGCAATCACCAGCTTGTCATACACATACGTCTCCGTCTGTCCGTCAGCCAGGTTTCTGACCTGCACCGTATGCTGATCCGGCTGTACGGCGACGGCCTCCCGCCCGGTCAGGACTTCCACACCCGTCAATGCTGAATAAGCGGCAGGCGTATTGACTATCAGCTCCTCCCTGCTGCCGATCAGACCGCCCACATAATATGGCAGGCCGCAGCCCGCATAGGAAATGTCCGTGTCTTTTGTCAGAATTGTGACTTCAATGCTGCGATCCGCGCGCTTGAGCTTTGCAGCCGTTTTTGTACCGGCCGCAACGCCTCCGAGAATATACACATGCATAGCGAGATTTCCCCTTTCATATTTCTATTCCGTGATTTTTTCCTGTGTGTCCGGCTGCCCCGTCTCCGCCCCGCCGGTCCGGTGGCAGCAGTGGGCCGTATCCCGGCATTCCGGACGCAGGGCCGCGCAGACGATCACATCGCCGCCGCGGATCTCCAGCCGTCTGCCGTTGACCAGCGCGTCGGCCAGCTTGCCGCGTGCGCTGGCATACATCCTGGTTACCGTTGTGCGCGCCACATCCATCTTCTGCGCACACTGTGCCTGACTGTACTGCTCATAGTCGATCAGGCGCAGCGTCTCATACTCGTCATAGCCGAGCACCACAACGCCATCCGCCTGCTCCCCTGCCGGCGCAAAGCCGGTCACCCGCGGCCGCGAACAAATCCGCCGGCATTTCTGCGGTCTTGCCAAAGCGCATTCCTCCTTCAGCTGCATTCTATTCTGCCCGTATCATACAGAAATTATTGACATATGTCAATATCCTCCGCGTATTATGCCGTCCTCTCACCGCATTTCGGCCGTCCGGCCTGCATCTCTGCGTTTCCGCCGCGCATTCCGGGCCATGTGGCGCCGAACGGCTTGAATCGCCGGTATTTTTATGCTATGCTGTCAGTAACGTCGTTGGACAAGGGGGCTTTGTTCCATGCATCTGCAGGAATCCGGCGAAATGTATCTTGAAACCATACTGATTCTGTCCAAAAAAAACAAGTTTGTCCGTTCTCTGGATGTGGCGGAATATATGGGTTTTTCCAAGCCCAGTGTCAGCCGTGCAGTCGGCCTTCTGAAAAGCGGCGGATATCTGACCGTCGACGGCGACGGGCACCTGTCTCTGACCGAATCCGGCCGGGCTGTCGCCGAAAAAATCTATGACCGCCATATTTTGCTGACCAGATTTCTGGTCCATCTGGGCGTCAACGAGCAGACGGCCATGGAGGACGCGTGTAAAATTGAACATGACATCAGCGACGAGTCCTTTGAGGCAATCAAAAAACACGCCGCCAGAGGCAGCGTGTGAGTTCTTCATTTCTTCTGGTATTGCAGACAGCCGGCAGGTTCCTGCCGGCTGTTTTATACTTCCGTCCTGCGCGATAAGCTGAATCATGTATTTCCGCACACGGCGGACTGCTTCCGGGCACACCGGCGGCAGCCCGCGGCGGATGCAGACACGCGCCCACTTTTTCTGCGTGCGCAGAGCATTCCTCCGCACAGCTTATCTCCGCCCGCCTTTCACCAGCATTCTTCCCTGCTGCGGCGCCGGATCTCCTCCAGAATTCCGGCATCCGCAGGACAGAACGCATACAGCGGAATTTCATCCGGTGTAATCCAGCGCATGTCGGCATGTTCGAGCATTTTCGGTTTCCCTTCCGCTATGGACGCATCAAACAGAGTCAGATGCACAGTCAGATCGGGATAAGCATGGATCACATCCATAAATACATCCCGCACCGTCACCGTCACATCCAGCTCTTCCCGGCATTCACGGACCAGCGCCTGTTCCTTTGTCTCGCCCGGCTCCACCTTCCCGCCGACAAACTCCCACAAAAGGCCCCTGGCCTTGTGTGCAGGGCGTTGGCAGATCAGCATCTTTTCTCCGTCTCTGATCAGGGCGGCCACGACCTCGGTCATTTTCTCTCCTCCCCGGCTGTCCGGACGGGCACAGTCTGAAACCTGCGTCTGTCCGGTCTGTATCTGCCATTGATTATACAGAACCTGCGCTTTTTTTCAATGCCCTGCATGGAGAAATACTGCTTTTCCGGCCTGCCATCCCAGAATGGCGGGCCGCCTGAGCTTTGAAAGCAGTCTGCCCGCCATGCGCCGGCACAAGAACCGCAAGCCAGTGCGCAGCCATAAGAATTCTTATTCGTTTCCTCCTTTTTCCCGGGCGATTCCATAAAGCATCAGGTTAAAAAACTGCTGAATATGTCTCTCGTGCGCGGCAATCTTTTCATCCAATTCCAGACCGCCGACCTCCGGGTTGCTGAAAAACGCATTGAACATCTCCTGCATCCAGCAGAAATATGCAAGGGCCGTTTCCTCGCTGATCCCTTCCCGGAGCGGAAGGGACCGGACAAATTTTTTGTATATGTCCAGGTTCATCTCCTCAAATCCGCGCATGGAGTCTTTTATTCTATCCTGCAGATTCTGCGGCGGGGTAAGCAGCGCCTCAAAGAGAATATGCGCCTTGTCCGGATTTTTCTTCCGCCAGCGCCATCTGACATCCATGTATCTGAGGACGTTTGTTCCACAGTTCTGCTCTTTCATATACGCCGCGAGACTGTCGCAGCATTCCTGCAGACAGGTCAGATAGATCTCGTCCTTGTCTTTGAAATTGTGATAAACAAGCCCTTTGCAGATGCCGCTTTCACAGATCCGGTTGACCGTTCCGCCGGCATAGCCGTGTCTGCCGAATTCACAGACTGCCGCCTGCAGAATTTTCTGTCTTGTCAGCTCCGTTTTTTCCGCACGCTTCATATCTGATTCTGCCCTCCCAATTATTGACCATTCAGTCAACATTTTCAACGCAGTATTATACATATAATTAACCGCTGAGTCAATGATTGATTTCAGCTTGCCGCCGGCAGCATCACCACCATCATTCATCACGGAACGAAAATTCATTTTATCCTGCGAGTCGACCGTGGCCCTGCCCCGTTTCTATTCTTTTCTGGACACCGGTAAAATTCCTTCCACATCCCAGCTCAATGAATTTCAGTACATGGATTTTCTGGATGCGCTGCTGCAGAAGGGCGACGCTCTGCGCATCGCATTCGGCAGCGGCATGACGCCCTCAGGCAAAAATGCGCAGAGAGCCGGCGCCGCGGTTCAGGGGACGGAGTGCATCCGCAAAAACTGTCTTCGCCGCCGGAAAGCAGAAAACGCTGATTGTTTTCCCGTCCATCTTCAAAGGCGCGCTTCACCGTACAGCGGCACAGCCGCCGGAGCAGTTCCGGCACCCATTTCATAATGGCACACAAAAAAGAACAGACACCCACGCTGACGCGGGTGTCTGTCCCAGTAGAAAGAGGGTGCCACCGATAAATGGCGTTTATTTGTCAAGCTCCGCAAACCTGCAGAGCATCTTCGCGATTTCCGCTCGGCCAGCTGTTCCTCCGGGACTGCGTTTCGTTACATCCGGCAATCATCGTGGTCTGCTGACTCACATCAGGCAAAAGCTTTCAAAAAAACAGGGGCGTGGTATCAAAATATGATACCACGCCTCAATTTTATATAAGATTTCACAGATTTTCAACGAACCGAGACGACGCGTTTCAGGCAGAAATGTCACATTATTTCCAGGTATTCCCTACCGTGATACTGACGATATGCCTCAAGGAACCCTCTTGTCGATCTGTACCCCACCATTCTCGCGTTTTCCTCAGCGGAGAGCTTTTTCCGGATACGCCAGCTCTCTGCAAACTCCATACGGCAATCCGTGAGAAGCTCCCGGAATGGCATATGATAGAGCTGGTCCACAATCCGCATGGCCTGCCGCTCACTGACGCACAGTACACCCGCCAGCTGCTCCAGGCTGCACGTCGGATCGCCATGTCTGTCGATCAGAAAGGCTTCGATGACCTCCGGGCGGAAATCCTCCGCCGTGTATCTGCAGCTGCTCTGCTTCTCCGGGACATAAAACGGCAGACTCCGGGCCAGGCTGATCAGAAGCAGCTGAAAAAGCGCGTAAATCACACCGTAACAGGCGTCTTCCCCTTTTTCCAGTTCCTCTGCGATTTCCCGCATTCTCTGCATGCCATGAAACGTATCAGCGACTTCCACCGGTTTCTCCACAAGCAGAAACGTCTCCAGCGCATGGTTCAGGGGATAAGGATCTTCATCGTTTCTGACCGCACGGTCCTTCACCTGGAACTGAAACGCCGTCATAAAAGACCTTTCGCCGTCTCTCGCCAGACCTCCCTCATGCCAGAGATACGGCGGAACAATCCGGAACGTACCCGCTTTGTCCGCATCGTCCGGTGTCCAGCGACACTGGACTTCATAACGGGTATGCTGATGCCAGCAGGGCAGATCCGTCAGCTTGTTGTCCATATGATTCCAATGAAGCATGACAGAGAACACATGCCGCTGCGTGGGCAGCTCGATTTTGATGGCATGCTGCTGATATTTCTTCCGTTGGAACTCGGTATCCATAATAACCCGCGCCTCTCACAGTCAGAAAAATTTCATCATCAAAGCGTCTGATTATTTTCGCAGATTATAACACGGCAGACAGGCACCGTCAATCTGATCCAGCCGCGCCTGCAGGTGCTGCATGCCTTATAACTTCAAAAACCTTGTTCTTTCGGCATTTTTTCGTTTTCCCATTCATTCCCAGCTGATATTCTGCTGTGCACGCGCACTCCCGAACAGACATTGCCGGATCCGCAGGAAGCTGTACGGCTGTCCATATCGCACCTCAGTGAAGCGGTTGTGATCCGAAAATGCGGCCAACGGGCGTCCGCTTCTCCGGGTGCCCTTTATTATACATGTTTTTTACATGTTTTTTCTTGTTTCTCCGTGTATTTTCGTGTACATGATTGCTAACTTATTTCACGCATTCCCGCCTATTTTCCCATAAAAATAAAAACGCTCTCAAAATTGCCTTTTTGCAACTTTGAGAGTCCTTTCATTTGTCAGATAGCTTTATTCTGAGTATTTTTGCTTCTTAACCCGAATCGAAGCCCAGCGCAGCGGGTTCGATTCGGAAAGGAGGAGCAGCGGCATGAGCGCGCTCTGTCTTTTGTAAAAAAGTCGGAGCAAGCGATATAAAGCTTGCTCCGACGTGGCAGAGGATGAGGGATTCGAATTCCGGTATCTCTGTCCATTAGTTGCCAAAACACCGCATTTGGTATCATTAAGTTCGGATATTTTTCTATAGTTGTTCATTAATTACCATAAAAATCATATGGTATCATCGGCATAAGGGAAAAAATAAGGGAAAATCCCACAATCCCTCATCCCCTCTTGCCACCCCAAACAGCAGGTGCTTCAGAAATTCGCCGAAATTTTCGGCGAATTTTTCTTTGTTCGTGTGTCTGGGAATTAGCCGAATTATTCGGCGAATTTCTATGACAAGATTATACCACAGCGCAACCAAACGAGCAAGCTGCCATCCATCATAAAATGTAACGCTTTTATACCCCGTTTTTGAGGTTTGACATGAAATCGTATTACCATTTCAAAAGTCGGAGAAAAAAGCATTGCGGCACAAGCACTTTTTTAGCTAAATGCGTTACATCCATGTCTCTATGTCACGCTTTTGAAAGAAAAACCTGTTGCGGTGCAACCACTTTTTTTGAAAACCTCGACTTCAGAATGCAATGACCTTACCCTTTCGAAAATCCGGCATTAAAAGCGTGACATTTTCATCACTCATTTCATCGCTCACAGATGAGGGGTGAAATGCAATTTAGCGATTCGAAGGATCGCGCAGCCACAGAAATTTATCTGTGTTACCGGGGTTTGGGAGCCAGCCAACAAGCACGAAACCACCCATTCTCGCCGAGACGGAAATGAGTGGTTTTCGCCTTTTGTACCCACAAAGGCATTGCTTGCCAGTTACTTATTGCTTATCTGTAGAGAGTGTAAGTTGTTCCATTTTTGTAGCAGTACACTTCCATGCTATCCGGAGTGAGCAGAGTGAACATATATTGCGGCTTATCCTCATACGAATCATTACTTACGCTATAGATTCCGTCTTCTATTATGAACGATCCGCCGTACCAAGGAAGATTATAAGAACTCCAGAAGCTGTATTCGTCATCATCTGACAATTCCATTTTGAAATAATAACTTCCGTTACTCGTTCTCCAGTTGCCTAACAAGAAATAACATGCGATATCCGTATCTGACACCAGCAACTCTGCGGCATCTTCAAAATAGAAAATATCTACAAGTTTTTCTGCCGTGCCTTCGGGATCCGTCCATGCGGAGTAACCCCGCGCATCGATTAATGTAATGTATTTCTTGCTATCTGCATAAGAAGAAATGCATTCGAACAGTTCTTTGGCCTCAGAAAAGCTTTCTGCATAATACAATGTTTGTCCCTCAAGATACATCCATTCCGAAAGAGCATCAAGACAGTCTTCTACATCTGCATAGTCGCGAATAGAGGCAAACTTCCTATATGCATCCGTATAAAACTCTTTCTCTACTAAATCGAAAGCCCACAAATACTGCGTTTCGTTTTCCATTTCTTCTGCGCCATCATAACCAGCTTTGGATAACTGAGAAAAAATCTTACTTGCAGCTTTGAAATCGCCTTTCTCCTGTAATAAATACACTCCGTTTCTGTATTGAATTTCAAGCAATTTCTCTGCAGAATCCTTGTAATTCATTTTGCTCAATGCTGTCATAATACTGATTGCATTATCAAAATCGTTTGCATCAGCATATTGCACAGCATGACGATAGTTCGATTCCTTTGCCATTTCATCTGCATTGAGATATCCAGACAGTTTTTCAAACGCAGCATTGGCTTCCCCATATTTTCTTTCGGCCATGAGCTGACCAGCATCGACATATGCTACCAACTTAGCATCATGCAGTTTTGTAATCGGAGCTGCAAATAGCAAGCCATTCGCAGTTGTGAAATCTCCGCTTTTAGCGTTGGTTTTCGCTCCAATATAGCAACCCAAATATGTACCCAACAGGGCGACTACAAGAATGGCAGCTACAACAATCGCAAAAGTTTTAGTAGATACTTTTGCCTTCTTTGGCGGAATTGTTTCCGGGGAACTCCGGTTCACGGCAGTTACCGTATTCACGAACGGCCGCGTATTGTACGGAGAGAGTTTGATGATGACATCCTGCATGGAGGCAAAGCGATTTGCTGAATCCAAAGCTGTACCTATTTTTATTACTTCCGTAAACGTACTATCAAACTGTTCCACACTGTTATCTTCGGATTCAGCCTCTGTGCGAGAAAGGGAGTTTGCAGGTTGCTTACCGGAAGCAACATAGGAAAGTACTGCACAGAAAGAATAAATGTCCGAGAGGTTACCGGAAGAGGTTCCTCTATAAATTTCTGGTGCTGCATATCCGCTAGCATACCGATCAGATTCAGAGGATGTTGCATCAGCAAGGATCGCTCCGTTCGTACCAACAGAAATGGTATTAGGAGATACCTGCAAATGGGTACGGCCATTATTGTGAAAATCTCTCAACTGCAATGCAACAGGTAGTAACATCGCAACCGCATCATTCATTCCGATTCCTTCGGGGTGTGCCTCCATATATTCACGAAGCGAAATATTTTTAGCTTCAACTTTTACCGGGGTTTTCATCTTTCTCTTCCTCATCGTCAAAATTAAGACAACCGTGATAACTATGGCGATACCACATACTGTAATAAGAACAATCCAGGGGAAGCCGCTTCCTTTGCTCGGGGCGAGGATGGAGTGATCACCCATAAAAGACTTCAGTTCACTCACATCTATTGCACCGAAAATACCTTGCGAATCGTTGATGCCATAGGTGTTTATACCAACCACTTCGCCGCTAGTATTGAACAGCGGGCCGCCGGAATTGCCGGAATTAATAGCAGCGTTGATCTGTAAAATCTTTGTAGGTGTACCATAACTGGAAACGGTTGCTTCTCTTACGGCACTAACGATGCCATCGGTAATTGTTGCATCTGCGCTTGTGTGCGCTTCCTTATCAGACAGATAATCCGCTGCCCCCGGGAAACCCACTGCATAAACAGCTTCACCTTGCTTTGCTCCTCTTTCCGAAAAAGCCAGAGGCTTTAAGGATACCGGATAGGCAAGCTTCAGAATGCACATATCCTTCTGATTGGTATATGCCAAAATTGTGGCACTAACAGTTTCCTCTTCACCAAGCCAAACTGAAATGCTGTAAGGCTTACCTTCTACAACATGGTAGTTCGTTGCAATTAATGTTTCTTCTTTGTCGCTCTTAATGACGAAGCCGGAGCCGGTTGCATAGCCATCCGCATATTCGGCCAGTACTCTAACAACAGATTCTGTTGCCTTCATCACAGACTCTGGAACAGACGAAACTGCGTATACAGATATTGTCATTGATACAATCAGCAGGATGCATAATAAAATACTGCATATTCTTTTCATTGCAAACACCCTCCGTACTTTTGTTTAGTTTTATTTTAGTTTCAAATACAGATTCCTTCAATGCATCGGTGGAAGTTTTTATAATATTGAGTCGAATTTTGTAACGGTGCAAGCAATGCCTTTGTTCCCACAAACACGAAAAATCACCCGTACCGCTGATGCGGATCGGGTGTGTTTTTTCTGCTTGTTGAGGCTCCCGCCCCAAGCCCTGGCGAACAAAAATGTTCTGGGTAACGATGCCCCTGGCATCGGCTGCGCGATTGAAAATCGCTTGGTGAACAGGTGTGTTCACAAAAAGTTTACAACAAAAATCGAAAGAGTCGAGATAACACGACAGTTAATTTTGAACGCTTGACATGGGATATTTCGATCGATAGAATCGGATGTTCTTCATCCGTCTCTTGGCGTAATATCTCCATGATCTTCAGGAGATTTATTTTTTGATAGTTTTCCTGTGGCATGGCTTGCCTCTATCTAGTTATAGTTATACATTATAAATTATAACATGCCCTTTTTTGGTTTTCAATAATTAACCATGACAATTTTGCGAAAGGTTGCTTGGCTCGTCATTGTATCATGTCGTCCTTTGGTTCAAATCCACCCTCCGCTAAATTTTTCCGACTACTTTGCTCAGTTAATTTGAAGTAAAAGGTGCGCAGAATTTTTGGTCCGAAAACGCAAAAAACCGGCCTCAGTCTGGCTATGATTGCCATTCCGAAGCCGGTTTTCTCTGGTTTTACAGTATTTTGGGCTGTTTTTGCCCTAAAAGCAAGAAAATTGCCTGATTTATCTGGTAGACAAATCAGGCAATCTATTTGGCGGAGAAGGAGGGATTCGAACCCTCGAGACCCTTTTGGGGTCTACACGATTTCCAATCGTGCGCGCTCGACCGGGCTACGCGACTTCTCCACACCGGTCCAGAATCTCTGGCACATATTCAAGCTTTGTTATTATAATCAATTCACAGCGTAAAGTCAAGCCCTTTTTCAAAACCTTCCGGCACAAATCCGCGCAGGGAATACCGCACCGAAAACAAAACAGGAGACACAGCCTTTACCGGCCGTATCTCCTGTCATTTCATTCATTCAGCAGAGAATGGAACCGGCCGGAATCGCATCGTCCAGCATCAGCAAATGGCAGCGATCCTTTGCCTCGGCGGAAATCAGCATGCCGTTTGACTCCAGGCCCATCATCTTTCTGGGCGCCAGATTCACCACCGCCGCCACAGTCTTGCCCACAAGCTCCTCCGGCTTATAGAATTCCGCAATACCGGAAAGGATCTGCCGCGGCTGGGCGCTTCCGTCATCCAGCTTGAAGCGCAGCAGCTTCTTGGACTTTTTCACATTCTCGCATTCAAGGATTTTGCATACGCGCATTTCAACCTTGTCAAATTCGTCAAAGGCAATCTGCGGCTTGACCGGAACCTCTTCCTTCGGCTCCTCCTGAACGGTCGTCAGCTCATTAAGTGCGGCAAGCTCCTTCTCCACATCAATCCGCGGGAAAACAGCTTCGCCCTTCTTCACTGCAGCCTCAGCGGGCATGCTTCCGAAAACCGCCGCGCTGTCCCAGGTCGTCAGCTCTGCGCCGGCGCCGATCTGCGCAAAGATTTTCTCGCAGGAATCGGGAATGATGGGCTTGAGCAGAATGGTGCAGATACGGATGGTCTCCAACAGATTGTACATCACGCTTGCCAGCCGGGGCCGATTTGCCTCATCCTTGGCCAGCATCCATGGCATCGTCTCATCAATGTATTTATTGGCTCTGCCCAGAACCTTGAACACCTCGACAATGGCGTTCTGGAACGCAAACTTGTCCATCTGCTGCTGATAAATGCCGCGCAGCGCACCGGCCATGGCAATCAACTCGTCGTCCATCGGATCCGCCGCCCGCGCCGCAGGCAGAACGCCGCCGAAGTACTTTTCAATCATGGCCACCGTGCGGGAAACAAGGTTGCCCAGAGAATTGGCCAGGTCGATGTTGATCCGGCTGATCAGCAGCTCGTTTGTGAAATTGCCGTCCGAGCCGAAGGGGAATTCACGCAGCAGGAAAAACCGCAGCGTATCCACGCCGTAGCGCTCCGCAAGAATATACGGATCCACCACATTGCCGCGGGACTTGCTCATCTTCTCGCCGTTGAAATTCAGCCAGCCGTGGCCGTAGATTTTCTTCGGCATGGGCAGCTCCATGCTCATCAGCATGGCCGGCCAGATGATGGAGTGGAAGCGGACGATTTCCTTGCCGACGAAATGCACGTCAGCCGGCCAGTACTTCTCGAAATCGTCGTACTTTTCATTCATGTAGCCCAGGGCGGTAATATAGTTGGAGAGCGCATCGATCCAGACATAGACCACATGGCCGGGATCAAAATCAACAGGAACGCCCCACGTGAAGCTGGTCCGGCTGACACAGAGATCCTCCAGGCCGGGCTTGATGAAGTTGTTGATCATCTCGTTTACGCGGGAAGCCGGCTCCAGAAAACCGGGCGTCTCCAGCAGCGCCTGAACCCGGTCGGCATATTTGGAAAGGCGGAAGAAATAAGCCTCCTCCTCCGCATCCACGACTTCGCGGCCGCAGTCAGGGCACTTGCCGTCCACCAGCTGGGTTTCCGTCCAGAAGCTCTCGCAGGGCGTGCAGTATTTGCCTTTGTACTTTCCCTTGTAGATGTCGCCCTTCTCATACATCTTTTTGAAGATTTTCTGAATGGCTTCCACATGATAATCATCCGTCGTACGGATGAACCGGTCGTTTGAAATATTCATGAGCTTCCAGAGATCACGGATACCGCGGGGGCCGTCAACAATGTTGTCCACAAACTGCTGCGGCGTTACGCCCGCCTCGCGGGCCTTCTGCTCAATTTTCTGTCCATGCTCGTCGGTACCGGTGAGAAACATAACATCATACCCGCGCATACGCATGTAGCGCGCCATGGCATCCGTGGCCACCGTGCAGTAGGTGTGGCCGATATGGAGTTTGGCCGACGGATAATAGATCGGCGTGGTGATGTAAAATTTCCCGTTACTCATGTTTTGCCTCCTAAAAACTCGTAAGCTCGCGCAAATTTTGCGCTTTTTTATTGTATCACAGCGGTACTGAAAATTGCAAGTACAGCGCAGTATTCCGGAAATTTTGTTTTCGACAAAAGTAGTGCGCTTTCGTCAAAGTCTCCTATTTACATTTGGCGCGGCCGATGGTAGGATAAAAGCACAGCTTATCCAATGGCATGAGGATGGTAAGCTCATATCTTTATCCCACAACCCTTTTTTGGCGGACGGCTTTTGCTGTCCGCCCCTTTTTTTGCAGCAAAAATGGCGTCCGTAAACGGACGCCACCACATCACACAGCGGAATTGAATCTGCAGGTCGGTTATCCCCTGCCGCCGCCGCGGCGGCGGGACGAGCGCTTATCGGCATAAAGGCCGGAGATCTTGCTGTCTGAATCAGCCATAAACTGCTTGAGCTTGTCTTCAAAAGACGCGTCGGCCGGGACGCGCTCCTTCGGCTGGTACGGCCGGGGCGCACTGCTCTGCGGGCGCTGCTGGGGCTTGGGCTGAGGCTTCGGCATATCTGCCGCCTTTTTGATAGACAGATTGATGCGGCCGTTTTCATCCACGCCGATGATTTTGACCTTGACTTCCTGCCCGTCGGTCAGAAAATCATGTACGTCGCTGACGTAGGAATTGGCAATTTCAGAGATATGTACCAGGCCAGACTTGCCCGGTGCCAACTGCACAAACGCGCCGAACTTGGTAATTCCGGTAACCTTCCCGGTCAGAATATCGCCCACTGCAAAATTCATATATTTTTTCCAGACTCCTCGTTTGTATATTATAGTTCCGGTATGACGGACTTGATTCCTGGCTGATCCGGCATGACGGGGCTCAGTTCACGTAATACACCTTTTCATCGGGGTAGACCAAATTCAGCTCGTCGCGCGCAACATCTTCTATAACATCCTGCTTGCCGCTGTTTTTCACGGCATAATCCAGCTCAGCATTTTCGGCTTCCTGCTGCGCAATCTGCTCGCGCAGGGCCTGCTGCTCTTCTCTGGCCGCCGCAATCTTCGTGCGCAGCGTGGTCAGAGAGACAACAGCGTAAACCACCAGAAATGCAATAATAATCTTAGTAAATATACCTGCTTTTCGGAACTTCAACAGTATTTCCTCTCTCTCCGCGGGCATGAGAAGCTTCATCCCGCCAGACGGACGATGGCATTATTTCGCTCTTATATAGTATAACCCATTTGTTTGAATAATGAAAGAGGTTTTTTATGTTTTTTTTCATTTTTTCTGCAGCTTTCATAACCGCTTTCACCGGCAGAAGCAAAAAATGCACACCCCGGATCACGTATCGGACCACCCTGTCCAGCAGCAGGCGGACGGGAATGCTCAGCGTCAGACGGTAAAACACCATACCCAGAAAAACAAACGCCGCCAGAAAACCTCTCTGGCGTCCCTCTCCGACGCTCAGGCCCAGCGCAAACAGGCCGCCTGCACACCCCGCGCAGAACAGCGCATCGCAAATCCACTCTGCCGCCCGGGAGCGCAGCAGCAGCCGGATTGTGCGCAGCAAATCATAAACAACGCCTGCAGCAGCGCCGAAAAGCAAAGCCATGCCGGCCTGCAGCAGCTGCAGTGAAATCGGCAGCGCCAAGGCCGGTTACCTGAAAAGCCGGGCGAAAAAACCGCGTGCTTCCGGCGTGTCCTCATAGTCCAGGCTGTCCACGCGGCCGCTGAGCAGAACCTCTCCCGTCTCCAGACTCATTTTTTCCATATGCAGGCCGCTGCCCCGGATGGTCAGCCGTCCGCCGCTTGTGGTCAGCTGCACCGCCTGCTCATCGAAACTGCCCACATCCTCAACACCGGAAAGGCTCAGCGCCGCCCGCCGGTCCAGCGTCAGACTGTGCGGCTTTGCCGGTGATTTGTAGGTTTCCTCATACGCCATTGGATCGCCTCCACAGGTTTCTCCGTACAGTTATATGCCGTCTTTTCGTGATTATGAAGGTTTTCGTCTGCCGCCTGCGGGAAAGATGATCAATTCCGACCAAAAAAGCTCTTGACAAGGGGGTGCATTCTGCATTACAATGCACCTGTAACTCTTTTGTAACACATTTTTCTGTTTTGTAAAACCTTGCTCCGGATTGTAACTTTTTGGAGGTGGACCGATTGAAAATCAGCAGCATGCTGAAGCGCATAAACCACCACATCTTTCTCTCTGCCGCGGCCATTCTCACCGCCGCCGTGCTCGCACTGACAGCAATTACCATGAGCCTTTGCTATGTCATCTCCATTGACGGCACCGAGGTCTGCTCTGTGCGCTCCCGCAGCGCCCTTGAGGAACTGATCGCCTCGGCGGAAGAAACCGCCTCCGACATACTCGGCTATACATACTCCTTTGACGGAGTGATTACGGTTTCCCGCAGTCTGCGCATCAACACAACGCTCGCCGCGGACTACGAGAACATTCTTCTGAATTATGTGGACGGCATCTCGCATCTTTATCTGATCAGCGTCAACGGGCGGACCGCGGGCGCGCAGGACTCCGCGGCAGACTGTCTGCGGCTGATTGACGATGCCAAAGCCGTGTGTGCCGGCGAAGACGTCCTCTCCTGCACAGTGGACAGCGACGTGCAGATCGAGTACGCATACGTCCGCAGTGACATTCTGCAGGACGCCGGTGAGATCACGGCGCTCCTGGATCCCACAAACAGCGTTTCCGACGTGCATCTTGACGTCACCACAGTCGAGCTTGACAGCTATGTTGCCGACGTCCCGTACAACACCGAGTGTGTCGGCAGCAGCGCGCTGTACGTCGGCGAATCGGAAATCCAGACCGCCGGCCGCGACGGTGAAATGCGCGTCACTGAGTACGTAACCTGCAAAAACGGCGTACCCATGGGCCGTGAAACGGCCGGAATTGAAATGATCTCCACACCGGTAACCGAGCTGGTGGCCATCGGAACAGCCAGCGGCGTACGCACCGATTCAACAGGCGTTCTGATCTGGCCCTGCTCCGGCATCCTGACCTCTTATTTCGGCCCCCGCAGCGGCGGCGTCGGCTCCACCAACCACAAGGGCATTGACATCTGCGGGGCATATGCGCAGGACATCCTTGCAGCCGACGGCGGCGAAGTGATTTTTGCCGGCTGGATGAGCGGCTACGGCAATTTCATTCAGATCCGTCATGACGACGGCACCGTCACCTGCTACGGGCACATGTGCGAACTGGCCGCCTGCGTCGGCGAGCGCGTAGCCCAGGGACAGGTCATCGGCTACATGGGCGACACCGGCACCGCCTCTGCCGTTCATCTGCATTTTGAAGTGCGCGTTGACGGCACCCAGGTTGATCCCCTGACCTTTCTTCCCTGAAAGCCTCCTGATTTTTCGGCCTGAAACGCTGTTTCAGGCCGTTTTTTTGTCTTCCGGACGTCCTTTTACTCTGAATCCGGAGAAAAACAAAAAAAGGTTTTAATTTTGTTCATCATTTTCTGCTGCAAAGAGGATACTATATGTATCGTCAGAAAGTGTCCGGCCATGCGCCGGACAAGCGAGATACGGAGGCTTGATGATGACATACGATTACAACAAAACCAGCAGCGGGCAGAACGAATACGATACAGAATCGGCTGCACCGGAATCTGTGTCCGCAAATGCCGCCCCTGCCGCCGCGCCGGAAAACGCAGCTGCCCAGCAGCCGCGGGTCAATCTGTCCGGAGCCGCGCCGGCAGCACATATACCAGCAGAAAACGATCCCTGGCGTGAGCCGGTCTACAAAACCGCAGATGACCCGGCAGCCGTTTTTTCCCCCGGACACCACTGCGGCGGCCAGCAGCTGCGCGGGACATATTTTCCAACGCTCGACGATCAGAACAAAAAGCCGCGCAGCCCGAAAAAGCAGAATCACGGATTCCTGAAGGCCGTGTGTATCGTCCTGGCCTGCGTGCTTCTCAGCTCGGCCGCCTGCGCCGTCGTCACCACGGCAATCTTGGATCAGAAGCTGAGCAGCGCTGACGGCAGTGAACCTCCGGTTGTGGTTCTGGGCAGCGACCCCGCCTCCTCAGTTTCCAGCGCAGATGGGGAAAGCACCGCAGGCGATACCATGACGGCGAAGGAAATTTACGCCCTGGGCTGCCAGCAGGTCGTCGGCATCAAGACGGAGGTCACCACCACCAATGTGTTCGGCCAGGCCACAAACTCCGCCGTTTCCGGCTCCGGCTTTGTGATTTCCGAAGACGGCTACATTCTCACCAACTATCACGTGATCGAGTACGCGGCAAAGGGCTCTGCGCTGACCGTCATGTTTTACGGCAGCGAGCAGACATACGACGCCGATGTGATCGCCTATGACAGTGACAACGATGTGGCTGTGATCAAAATCAACGCTTCCGGCCTGGATCCTGTGGAGTTTGGCAGCAATCTTTCCGTGGGCGAGACCGTTTACTGCATCGGAAACCCGCTGGGCGAGCTGGATTACACCATGACCAGCGGTATCGTCAGCGCACTTGACCGGGAAATCACCACTGAAGCCGGCGTATCGATCAATATGTTCCAGATAGACGCCGCCGTCAACAGCGGCAATTCCGGCGGCCCCGTCTATAACGCATACGGTCAGGTTGTGGGCGTTGTCACCGCCAAATACTCCACAACCGGCGTTGAAGGCCTCGGCTTTGCCATCCCGATTCAGGATGCCGTCAACATTGCCTCTGATCTGATCCAGTACGGTTACGTGGCCGGCAAGGCCTATCTGGGCATCAACGGAGAAACCGTCAGCTCTTCTGCCTTCCAGTACTATAATCTTCCTTACGGCGTATATGTGACAAATGTTCTGGAAGACACCTGCGCGGCACGGGCAGGCATCAAAATCGGCGACATCATCACGGCAGTGGACGACACCAAAATCACCTCATACAGCGATCTGAAAAACACGCTGCGCAGCCATTCCGTGGGCGACGCCATTGAACTGACCGTTTACCGCTCCGGCGAGTACCTGACGCTCAGCGGCACCCTGGATGAGCGCATACCCGCCGCTCCGGATGCATCCGGCAGCGGGAGCTCCGAAGATGCGGGAAGCGGTGCAAATCTTCCCGGACAGGGCATCTTCCCCTGGGGCTGATCCGCTCATCAGGCCCCGCTCACAGCGGTGCGCACCGGCTGCCCTGCGCCGCCGTTTCCCCGCCGGTCCTCCGCCATGCCGGGCGCCTGAACATTTCAGCGGCAGACTGCCGCAAAATCCCCCGAAAATGTGAACAATTATGGACATAGCTTGCAATTCACAGGCATATGCATTATAATGCATGGACAGGCGTTCATGACGCTGCCTGTGGCTTCAGAAAGGAGTATTTTATGAAAAAAATTATCAGTCTGATCCTCGTTGTCATACTGACCGCCGCCTGCATTGTCCCTGCATGTGCAGCTGACATCAACTCCGGCGAAGAGAGAGTCGTGATCGGCGTTGACATTTCCGGCGATGAAATCGCACAGGTATACAAGGATTTCGGTGTGGAACGCGGCAGCGTTACCGAGCTGACCGTTACCAACAGTGAAGAGCGCGCTTATCTTGAAGGCCTTGTGGACAGCTCTGCAATCGGCACACGCTCCATTTCCTGTGTATACATCAAAACGCTGGATGAGGATGCCGGCCTGAGCATCTCCACCAACAACATCAACTGGTGCACAGCCGAGATTTACCAGAATGCGCTGATGACCGCGGGCATCTACGATGCCCAGGTGAAGATTTCTGCACCCTTTGCCGTTTCCGGCACCGCAGCCCTCACCGGCATCTACAAGGCGTATGAGGACATCACCGGCGAAAAGCTGAACGAGGCTGCCAAGGAAACCGCAACCAACGAGCTGATCATCACCAGCGAGCTGGCCGACGAGATCGGCAGCATTGACGCCACGGAAATTGTCAATGCCCTGAAGGAAATTCTGGACGAGACAGTCACCATGACGGATGCGGAGCTTCTGGAGGAAATCAAGCAGATCGCCAACGAATATGCCGTAAACCTCACGGACAGCCAGGCGCAGCAGCTTCTTGAGCTCGTCCGTCAGCTGGAAAAGCTGGACAACAGCCAGCTGATCGCCAAGGTCAAGGAAGTCCAGGACAGCTTCAAAAAGCTGTCTGAGGCGTCAAACACCTTCTCCAACCTCATGAGCGGCATCAAAAACTTCTTTTCCTCTGTGGGCAACTTCTTCTCCAACCTTTTCGGCGGCAAGAAAAACTGAATCCAATCTGACGCATACAATTCCCTCCGGCGCCGGCCGGAGGGAATTTTTTGTTCTCTGCGGTGTTGCAAACAGCTTCCGCCCCTGATACAATCAGAAAAACAGCAACAGACAAGGAGGTCAATCCATGCTCTACATCGGTATCGATCTGGGCACGTCCGCCGTGAAGCTCCTTTTGATGGATGCCGGCGGCCATATCCACAAAACCGTGTCGCGCACCTATCCGCTCTCTCTGCCTGCGCCCGGCTGGTCCGAGCAGGCGCCTGAAGACTGGCTCCGGCAGACGCTGGACGGCATGGCCGAGCTGACAGCTGACTGCGACAAGTCCGCCGTGGCCGGTATCGGCATCGGCGGCCAGATGCACGGACTTGTGGCTCTGGATGCAGACGATCAGGTGATCCGTCCTGCGATTTTGTGGAATGACGGACGCACCGCCGCCGAAACCGAATGGCTCAACACAGCTGTCGGCCGCGCCCGGCTGACCGAGCTGACGGCCAACATCGCCTTTGCCGGCTTTACAGCGCCGAAGCTTCTCTGGATGCGCAGCCACGAGCCGGAGAACTTTGCCCGCATCCGGAAAATCATGCTGCCGAAAGACTACCTTGTTTACATGCTCTCCGGCGTATACAGCACCGACATGTCCGACGCCTCCGGCACGCTGCTGCTGGACGTCCGGAACAGGTGCTGGTCCGCGCCGATGCTGGACATCTGCGGTCTTGCGCCGGAGCAGCTGCCCACGCTGCACGAGAGCTTTGAGGCTGTCGGCACCCTGAAGCCGGAATATGCCGGCGCTCTGGGCCTGCCGTCATCTGTAAAAATCGCCGCCGGCGCCGGCGACAACGCCGCGGCCGCCGTGGGGACCGGAACGGTTGGCAGCGGCCGCTGCAACATCTCACTGGGCACCTCCGGCACCATCTTCATCTCCAGCGATACGTTCGGCGTGGACAGCCACAACGCGCTGCACGCCTTCGCACATGCAGACGGACAGTATCATCTGATGGGCTGCATGCTCTCCGCCGCATCCTGCAACAGCTGGTGGATGGATATTCTGGACAGCAGGGACTACGCCGGGCAGCAGGCGCAGATCACAGACGACATGCTGGGCTGCAACAGCGTTTATTTTCTGCCGTACCTGATGGGCGAGCGTTCCCCGCATAACGATCCGGCGGCCCGCAGCGCTTTCATCGGCATGTCCATGGACACCGCGCGCCCGCAGATGACCCAGGCCGTGCTGGAAGGCGTTGCCTTCGCCATGCGCGATTCTCTGGAAGTCGCCCGCAGCCTCGGCCTTGAAATACACAGCAGCAAAATCTGCGGCGGCGGCGCAAAAAGCATGCTGTGGAAGAAAATACTGGCAAATATTCTGAACCTCCGCCTTGAAACAGTGGAGACGGAAGAAGGCCCCGGCTACGGCGGCGCCATGCTGGCAGCCGTGGCCTGCGGCGAGTTTGACAGCGTGCGTCAGGCTGCTGACGCACTGGTCCGGGTTACAGGCGCTGTGGAGCCGGATCCGGCGCTTTCCACGCGCTATGCACAGCGTTACCGGCAGTTCCGCCGCATTTATCCTGCGCTCCGGCCGCTTTTCTCCGCGGCCGACTGAAGCCACACAAAAAATCCCGGAACAGCGTGTCTGTTCCGGGATTTTTACATTTTCGTCTTTCCATGCCGCTGTCTGTACGCCTGCGGACTGATTTTTTCATGCGCCTTGAAGGCAGAAAAAAAGTAGCTGTACGTTTCAAAGCCGCAGTCGGCCGCCACATCCGCAATGCTGCGCTCTGTCATACGCAGCAGTACCTTTGCCGCTTCCAGGCGCATTTCCCGCAGCTTTCGGGAAAAAGTCATCCCATAGACGTTCTGAATCACCCGGCTGGCCTGACGAACGGTAATCTTCATTTCCCTGGCCAAATCGTGAACGGTCACCGGCTCCAGGTACCGGTCAGTGAAAAAATCATCGATGGCCGTGCGCATATAGCCGCTGTACTTCTGCTTTTCGTCGGGAAAAACCTGCGTTCCGCATCCCAGCGGGCGCAGGATCTCCACCATCAGCGCCGCGCACAGCGCCTTTATTGTAATCAAATAACCGGGCAGACAGTCGTACATCTCCTCTGCCAGCAGATGCAGCAGCTGTCCAAGGCGCCGGGTATCCCGGTGGACAAACCTGGGCGCGCCCAGATACGCGTTCACCGTCTGCGCCTTCCGGCGGCTGTCTTCGTCCCCTTTGGATTTTTCCGAAACAGAAAAGCGCAGATTGAACTGTGCGCGATCGTCCCTGCCGCTTTCAAAGTCAAGCTGCGCGTGAAAGACGCCGGCGGGGACCAGCAGATAATCCCCCGCCTGACAGATGTATTCCGAAGAACCCACGGTATAACGGGTTGTCCCGCTCTCAAAATAGCGCAGCTCGCACTCCGTGTGGTTATGCGGAACCGAAAATGTCTCCGCGTCTTTGACATACAGGTTTTCATTCAGGAAAAAGTAAACGGAAAAGCAGTCCAGCGTGAAGGAAAACTCGTAGGAAAACGGATTGCGGAAACGCGGCATCTCATCATCTCCCCGCTCCGATTTTACCGTCTGATTTTTTCCCTGTCAATCAGTCTGAACCGAAAAAAGCGCAGGACAGCTCCACCCGTCCTCCCGCAGGGGGACATTCAAAGATGTTTCCGGATCCAGGATCTGAAAAACGCAAGCTCCGGTTCGGTATGAAACCAGTGTTCTCCGCCTTCCTGCACCGTCAGCCCGCAGCCAAAGCGGTCGGCAAAAGCCCGGACATACGGGTATTCGCTCAGCGTGTCATTTTCTCCCCGGAGAATGTACGTCCTGTGCGGCCAGCAGACAATGGGATGTCTGCGGACATATTCATAATACGGATAATACAGCGTTTCCATGTCGTTTTCGATCACAACCCGCTCCCTGAATTCAGACTCCGTCACACCGCAGACCTCCATCATGCCGCGGATGATGCGTTCCATGTCCGTGACAGGAGAAAGAAACCACACACGGTCAATATCGGCATCGGCAAAGGCAAGCAGCTGAAAATAAGCCCCCATACTGCAGCCGAAAAGAGAAATCTTCTCCGCGCGCTTTCCGGCATAGGCATACATGACGGACAGATCCCGCACACATTCATCCGGCATGAGAAGGCCTGTTTCGCAGGCTCTTTCCCCGTGCCGGGGCAGGTCAAAGCTGAGAACCTGATATCCCCGTCCGGCCGCCTCCTCCGCAAGGATCCGTATGCATTCGTCCGTTTTGGAAGATCGGCTGCCATGCGCGGCAAGAATGATCCGGCCGCACGGCTCTCCCCAGATAACCGCGGGAATCCCGCTGACCTGAATCTTTTCCAATTTCATTCCGTTTCACCTCAGTCGGCAGATTTTTCCGGCGCCGGAAAACCGGTTTTCAGCAAAAAGAAACGCCCGGACAGAAATGAATCTCTCCGGGCGTTTTCTGACAGTTCTACAATGGTCCCGGCCACAGCGTGCCGGCCGCGGCGCGGCGTGCGCTCTTACGGCTCCACGAGCAGCGGGGAACCATCATCGCCGCTGACACTGATCAGGCGGCTGACCACGGTGCCGTCTCCCTGCCGCCATGAAATCATCAGATCCGGAATAATCTCCGGAACATATGTATCCACCTCAAGCGTATCCTCAGGCTCCATCACAGACGCGGAAAACAGCGTATACACAGGCTCATACACCAGCGTCTTGTCATGCGCCACCACCCGCTGCAGAATCACGTCAGTTACCGGGGCATCAAACCAGATACAGAACCGCTCGCCCTTGACGTCCAGAACCACCGTGCTGTACTGCCCGCTCCCGGTGCGGTCAACACCGCTTCTGTAACAAACATTTGGCTGCGCGTTTACACCTGACAGCACGCGCGCGGGGAGATAAATCTCCTTCACCATGCCCTGCAGCTGCTCATATGGGATTTCAAACTCCATCATACCGGCCGCATACGGCGCAATCGTCATCGCGTTGCAGATGAACACCAGGCCGGTTTCCCCGAAATACCAGCAGCCGTCTGCCACAAAGCTGCTGATGTACTGCTGGTAATCGCTGAAAAGGCCGGCGGCCAGTCCCGGCTGGCTGTTGATCTGTTCAGTCACCGTTTCAATGGCATAGACCATAAATGTGTCGATATTTTCAGTAATATCATTCAGCGTCAGTTCATTTCCCGTGGAAATATCATAATTTTTCGTGGAATAAATGGTGCTCGGATGCGCGCCGCCGTAGTCGTAGTAATCATTCAGTCTCAGGCTGAGCACCACGCCGTCGTTGCGCATGACGCTGTAGCTTCGCTCACGCGCATAACCGCACCAGTATTCCGGATCAGTAAACTGGCTGTACCCTTCCCGCGCCATCTCCACGTCCGCTTCCTTTTCAGAAGCAAAGGTATCATTCGCGGCAGCAATGGCGCTGCTGATCTTTTCAGAAGCCACCGGATCCCCGTCCACCGTGACCTCGGCACTGTACAGGCCAAAATGCAAAAGCGGAATTCCGTCATCTTCGATCAGTTCCCCGGCATCCGACAGCGTAACCGTTACTGCTTTTGCCTGTTCTCCTGCAGCCTGCTGTGCTGCGCCGCTGTCATCGGCGCCGTCCGCACCGTCCGCATCGCCCGGTTCAGTGTCCCGGACAGAATCGTCCTCATCCTGTGCGCTGTCATCTCCGGCAGTATCCGCTGTCTCTGCCTGCCCGGCGTTTTTCCCGGGCTGCGCCTCCGGCTGTCCATCCCCAGCAGGCATATATCCGGCGCCGCACGCTGCAAGTGACAGCAGCATGGTCAGTACCAGTATAAGCGTCATAATCTTCTTCATTGTCGGTTCTCCTTTCGTCGAACGGCAAAACTTTTGCTCAGCATTCAGGCAAGATCCGTCCCGCAGGTATAAACCCGCGCATAAAGCGCATCACGCACATGCTCAAACTGCGGCCGCTCCAGCACCTGTGTGGCCATCAGCGCCAGCGGCGTCGGTTCATCGTCCGGACGCAGCGGCGGCTGCATATAATCGAACGGGCACAATTCAAAGCCATGGCGCCTGTAAAAGCCGATTCTGCGGCACGCGACATCCGTCTCAGGCAGTTCAACCTCAAGGACACAGACAGACTCTGCTATTTTTAAAAACAGGTCCAGCATCCGGCCGCCCAGGCCCTGACCGCGCAAAGCGGGATCTGAAGCAAAATGCTCAACATACCGGAAATCCTGCATTTCCCACCAGGTCAAAAATGCAAGGATTTTCCCTTCAAGGAGCGCGGCGAAAACCACATATTCCGGCTGCTGAAATAAAAATCTCTGACCCGCAGCCGTACGCCGCTCATATGCCGGAAAAGACGCTTCGAGCAGCTCCAGAAACCGGCCGCGCTGCCGGTCATTCATCGGATGCTCGCTGTCAAAGCGCGTAAAAACCAGCTTTTCCAATTCAATCGACATATATTCAGCTCCTTATATATCATTATACATATCATTGTATGCCCGGATATGCAAGAACAAAACAGAAACAAAACAGCTACAAATCACAAAAAGTACGCCGAATTGCCGGTCTGCCCCCTGTTTTCGCCGTGCTGCTGCGCAAATGAAAGACGGCGCGGGGAAGCTTCCCCGCGCCGTCCGTCGTCAAATCTCTGATTCTCTTGCCAACGCGCCGGCACATTGCCGGCAAACTGTTTTATCATGAAAGGTAATGACATTTTCTGTTTTTCCGCAGAAAACACAGGCCGGCTCATACTTTTTCAGGACAATACAGTCTTCGTCAACATAGATCTCCAAAGAATCCCGCTCCTCAATACCCAGATTGCGTCTGAGTTCGATGGGAATCACGATTCTGCCGAGTTCATCAACTTTTCTGACAATTCCTGTTGATTTCACTGGAAATTCACCTCAATTCCTGCACATTGCTGCGAACTCTTCAGGCGCTTCTGCCTGTACTTCCGATGCTGTCTGCCATCATAACACAACGTGTCGAAAAAGTCCGTCATTTTACAAATTGTTCACGAATGCCCGGCTGCCCTCATAATGACTGCCGCCGCTGTGTATACTTGATCAGATTCATCTGCCGGGGAGGTCAAAAAACTGTGGCGCTTGCTGTCATCTGGACTGTTCTCATACTGGTTTCCGTGCTCTGCGGACTGGTCAACGGCACCATAAGCCAGGTGGCTGCCGCCATGACCGACGGCGCCGCCGCCGCAGTGCAACTGTGTCTCGGCATCTGCGGCGCAACCTGTCTGTGGTCGGGCTTCATCAATCTGATGCGCGCAGCCGGATTTCTGGAAAAGCTCTCCCGCGCGCTGCGCCCGTTCCTGCACCGCCTGTTTCCGCAAAGCGCCGGCGACCCGGAGACGATGGAGGCCGTCAGCGCCAATTTCTCCGCCAACCTTCTGGGCCTCGGCAACGCAGCCACGCCGGCCGGCGTTCTGGCTGCCGGCCGGATGGAACGCGCCGGTCACACACGGGATCTGGCTGCGCTGGTCGTGCTGAACTCAGCCTCCATCCAGCTGATCCCCACCACCGTCGCGGCTGTCCGCGCCGCCAACGGCTGCCAGACGCCGTTCGATTTGCTTCCCGCCGTGTGGATCACCTCGCTGCTCTCCTGCTCGGCCGGTCTTCTGACGCTGCGGCTGCTGACTGTCCGGAGGCGCTGAAATGGAACTGTTTTCCGCTTTGTTTGCGCCGGGTCTTGTGTGCCTGGCTGCCGTATGCGCTCTGTGCCGCCGGGCGGACATCTATGCCGCCCTGACCGGCGGCGCCGCAGACGGGCTGAAGCTGATGGCGCGGATTTTCCCTTCGCTTCTGATGATGCTCACCGCCGTATACATGCTCCGGGCCAGCGGCGCCCTGGACGCGCTGACCGCCTTTCTGGCGCCGGTATTGAAGGCGCTGGGCATCCCGCCCCAGACCGTGTCCATTATGCTCATCCGGCCCCTGAGCGGCAGCGGCGCTCTGGCCGCCGGTACAGAACTGATCGCCGCATACGGGCCGGATTCCCTGATCGGCCGTACGGCCGCCGTTATGCTGGGTTCCACCGAAACCACATTTTATGTGCTGGCTGTCTATCTGGGCGCCGGCGGCGCAAAAAAGGTCCGCGCCGCGATTCCCGCCGCCATTGCCGCCGATCTTGCCGGCTTCACAGCCGCGGCGCTGGCTGTGCGCCTGTTCTGGAGATAAAAAATTGCCGGAGCGCTGATGCGCGCCGGCAATTTCCGGATTTATTACATTTTTTCCGGCGCATGAACGCCGATGATGCCCAGGCAGTTGGCAATGACTGCCCGTGTCGTGTCCGCCAGCTTCAGCCGCGCGGCAAGAACATCCGCCTGCTCGCCCTTGATGCGGCAGGCATTGTAGAATCTGTGGAACCGGGCGGCCAGTTCCACCACATAGCGGTTGATGCGCGACGGATCATAATCCCGGCAGGCCAGCCGGATCTCTTCCGGCAGAAGCGAAATCTGCTTGATCAGGTCCCGCTCCGGCTCTGTGGCCAAAAGCGACACATCCACCTGCTCCATAGCCGGCACGGCGCTTCCGTTCTCCTTCAGGTTCCCCACCAGCGAGCAGATGCGGGCGTGGGCATACTGCACATAGTAAACCGGGTTTTCACTGTCCTCCCGGACAGCGAGCCCCAGGTCAAAATCCAGATGCGTATCCGGCCGGGCATTGAAGAAATAGCGGGCCGCGTCCACGCTGATTTCATCCAGCAGATCGTTCAGTGCAATGGCCTTTCCCGTGCGCTTGGACATCCGCACCGGTTTCCCGTCCTGGAGCAGATTCACCAGCTGCATCAGCACCACCGTCAGCCGGCCGGAGCCGTCCAGTCCCAGTCCGTCCAGCGCCGCCTGCAGGCGGGCCACATGGCCGTGGTGATCCGCGCCCCAGACGTTGATTACCCGGTCGAAGCCGCGCTTTTCAAATTTATTGCGGTGATAGGCGATATCTGCGGCAAAATAGGTATAGAATCCATTGGCGCGGCGCAGCACGTCGTCCTTCAGATCCAGCTTGTCCGCCTGTTCACGCGTCTTTCCTTCGCGGATGTATTTCTGTCTCAAAAGCTCAGAGGTATTCAGCCACAGAGCGCCGTCTTTCTCATAAGTCCAGCCCCTGTCTGCCAGCATTGCGACTGTTTCCGCCACATAGCCGGATTCATGCAGCTCGGACTCAAAAAACCACTGGTCGTAGTTGATGCCGTAGCGCTGCAGGTCGGCTTTCATCTTCGGAATGTTGACAGAAAGGCCGTATTGGCTCATGGCGTCCAGCCACTCGCTCTCCGGCTTGTCCCGGTATGCGTCGCCGTGCAGCTCATAAAAGCCCTTTGCAAGCATCCGGATATCGTCGCCGTGGTACCCCTCCTCCGGGAAGGGATAATTCTCTTCACCCAGTATCAGCTGCATATACCGGGCGTGGATGGACTGCGCGAACTTGTGAATCTGGTTGCCGGCGTCATTGACATAGAACTCACGCCACACGCTGTAGCCCGCGCGGCTCAGCACCTCCGCCAGTGTGTCGCCCAGAACGCCGCCCCGGGCGTTGCCCATGTGCATGGGTCCGGTCGGATTGGCGGAGACGAACTCAACCATCACCTTCTCGCCCCGGCCGACGCTGACGCAGCCGTATTGCTTCCCCTCTGCCTCCACGCTGGCCAGCACCTCGCCATACCAGCTGTCGCCCAGATGGAAATTCAGAAAACCGGCGCCTGCAACGGTAACCTGATTGAAATAACTGCCGGTCAGATCCATCCCGGCCGCCAGCGCCTCCGCAATTTTCCGCGGCGGCATGTGCATATCCCGTGCGGCCGCCATGGCATACCCGCAGGCATAATCGCCGTACACGGTGTCCTTCGGAATCTCGATTGAGCCTTTCAGGGTACAGCCGGCGGGCAGCGTTCCCTTCGCCGCGCACACGCCGTATGCCGCCCGTGTCAGCTCATCAATTTGCTGTTTTGCTTTTTCAATCAGATTAGCCATTTACACCCGTCCTTTGTGCTTCTTTAATATTGATCTGAAAAACATTCCGGGAAATCCCTGCGTTTTCGAGGTCGATCACATAGCGGATTTCCAGATCGCCGCCGGCTTCACCCAGCCCGTTTTTTATGCTGTGGGTATCCACGCCCATCGTAATCGCGCCGAAAGGTGTTTCATAGGCAAAATAATGCTTTTTCCCCACCTGAAAAACCATGCTGGAATTCACTGTGCCGCAGCGCGTCAAAGTGACTGTGCCATGGTCAATATCAAAACTGGTCTTTGTTCCGTTCAGGCCGGTTAACTCGCTTTCCATATAACTGAAACGGGCGCTGCCGTTATCGAAGGAATACTCCCCGTCAGTCACAAGCTCGACAGTGCCGCTGTCTCCGTCTTCCGGGCGCTGCGCGCCTTTAATGGATATGATTACGTCTTTTTTCATGTGCTGATTCGCTCCGTGGTTTGAAATGCCGTTGACGGCTGTCCATAATATAGTCTATTATGCTGGATAAAACAAGTGGAAATTCAATTTTGTGTGGAATTCACTGCGCAGATTTGCTATACTGTAGTGTACATCATTATACAGGATCGGGGGCGTCATGTTATGAACATCGAACTGACAGACATGGAGTTCCGCAGGCTGTTGGATATGGTTTATATCGGAAACTGGATTCTGAACTCCACCAGGGGAGACGACCGTCTGCCTGATTATGACCATGTGGAAAGCAAAATATTTGCACAGTGCGTCAAAGCCGGCATGCCCGCGCTTTTCGAGATCCGGAACGGCGAAGTTCTTCCGTCGGCAGCTTTTGAAGACGGTGGCATCCATGAGGCCATTATGGATTATGAGGACACTGTGTTTTTTGAGATACTGGCCGAGGAACTGGCGCGCAAAGACATGGATTTTGAACCGGTCACAGCGGAGAATTACGAGGAGCTGGCCGACCGGATTGACGGTTATATTGCCGAATTTGAAGAAAACGGCGTAGAAAACATCACGCTGGACAAATAGGACCGGTTTTGCCCGGTACACCAAAGGGAGGTGCCCGCCACGCAGGAACAGAATGATTTCAACCGCTCGATCCGCCTGGAGAAATACCGGCTTCTTGCCGAGGGGTACGACCGGATTTCCATCGCTTACCTGGCTGAAGCCGTCGGCGTTTCCAAGGCGGCCGCCGTCGGCGAACTGGGGCAGATGGTGGCAGACGGCAGCTTCGGTGTGGGCGCGTATATCGATTATACCACATTGGAGCTGATCCTGCCCACCGCTTCGGCCCATACGTCTGCGCATACCGCGTCCCCGGCGGACGATGTGCGCGCAGCATGGCAGCAGGTCAAATCCACCGCCGGTCAGCAGGCCAGGATCTGGGCGCAGCAGGCTGCCCGCACCGCAGAAAACGCTGTCAAACAGGCCGCGCAGTCTGTCGGCCAGGCCGCTCAGACAGCCGGGCAGACAGCCCAGCAGCCAAAATCCAAACCGAAGCCGCAGCAGGAGCAGCAGCGCCGTACGGCGTCTTCGCCTCCGAAGCCGCCGGTGCGGCCGGAAAAATCCGGTGTCCGTACCTCAGGCGCCGCGGAAAAGCCTGCGCCGCGGACAAAACGCAAAGCATACGTCTCGCTTCTGCTGTCCGGCATAGCTGCCGCGGCGGCAGGCGTTGCCGGGCTGGCCGTCAGTCTCGACTTTCTGTTTGCAGACGCATTTCTGGCCTGGCTCATCACCGGCGCCAGCCTCTCAGCCGTAGGCGGCGGGCTTCTGACCGTCCGCGGATCCCTGCGGCGGCGGGATGCGCGCTACTGCAAATACCAGGCATATATGACCGGCCGCGACTGGGCCGGAATCCCGCAGCTGGCGGCGGCAGCAGGCGTGAAGCCGGCAAAGGCCCGGCGGGATCTGGAGCGCATGACGGCGGACGGCCTTCTCGGTCCGGCAGCCTACGTCGACAGCGGCAATGACGCGCTGATCACCAGCCCCGGCGTCTCCTCCGCAGCGGGAACTGCGGATCCGGACGCCAGTGAGGACAAGTACTTTGTCATTCTCCGCCAGCTGCGGCAGCTGGACGACGAAATTGCAGACGCGCGCGTGTCTGAACTGACCCGCTCCATTGAGGACACATGTGCGAAGATATTCCGTATTGCCCAGGAAAATCCGGAGAAGAACGCGAATCTGAAGACATTCATGGGCTATTATCTGCCCACTGCGCTGAAGCTTCTGCGCAACTATGCCACTCTTGAAAGGCAGGGCATCGGCGGCGACAATATTGACGCCGCCAAGCAGTCCATCATCCGCTCCCTGTCCACTCTGGAAAACGCCTTCCGCGTCCAGCTGGACAAGCTTTTTTCCTCCGACGCGCTGGATGCGGAAACAGATGAGGACGTGCTGGAGACCATGCTCCGGCGCGACGGCCTTTCCGGCAGCGATTTTGAACAGACAGAATAAAACAAAAAGGACAGGTCCGTATGTTTATTACATACAGACCTGTCTTTCATTCTTCTTCAGCGTCAATCCTTGAAAGCGTGCACACACTCTGCCGCACTACAAGAACCGCTCTGAGGCCAATGCGTCATTCTCCACGCTTCCGGGCAAAGTCGTTCAGCTGCTTTTCCGCCTCCTCTGCAGTCGCGCAACCAAGTACCCTCTGCAAAAGTGCGTCCAGCGCACTGCGGCCGCAGTGGAGCAGGCTGCTGCGGACATCTGCCAGCTGCGGTACAGCCATGCTGAATTCGGTAATTCCCATAGCCAGATACAGCGGAGCCAAAAGCGGATTCCCACCGCTTTCCCCGCAGATGCCCGTCCAGATCCCGGCCTTCTGCGCAGCCGCCGCCGCCATGGCTATCAGGCGCAGCACTGCTGGCTGATATGGACTGTGCAGATCCTTCAGCGCAGCAAGCTCCCTGTCAGCAGCCATTGTATACTGTGTCAGATCATTCGTGCCGATGCAGAAAAAGTCGGCCAGTTTCGCCAGTTCCGGTGCCATCAGCGCCGCCGCCGGCGTTTCAATCATAATCCCTGCCTGATACGCCCCTGTCTGCACATTCTGTTTTTCAAGCGCCGTTTTTTCCTCATACAGGAGCCTGAATGCAGCTGCCGTTTCCTCCACCGTCGCCAGCATCGGAAACATAATCCGCAGCTTTCCCGCACGGCTTGCCAAGAGAAGGGCACGCAGCTGCGTGCGGAAAACGTCCTCATGCGCCAGGCAAAAACGGATGGCCCGCATTCCGAGAAACGGGTTCTTTTCCGGCTGCATGGGCAGACACGGCGTCGGTTTGTCTCCGCCTGCATCAAGCGTACGGATGGTTACCGGACGGCCGGCCGCATTTCTGAGCAGAGTCTCATAAATTTCCGTCTGTTCCTGAAGTCCTGGCGGCTGGGTCCGGTTCATATAGATGAACTCTGTCCGGAAAAGTCCAACGCCTTCCGCTCCGTGTGCAATGGCATGCTCCATCTCTCCCGCACTCAGAATATTAACGGAAAGCTCCACCGGATATCCTTCCGGAGTTGTAACCTGGACGCACATGTCGTCCTGCTCCGGCAAACGCCGATTCTGCGCGGCTTTTTCCAAAAACTGATCCACCTCTGCCTGCGACGGATTTGCGATGTATATCCCTTTTTCGCAGTCAAGGATCAGACGTTCTCCCGCCCCGATCTTTTCCGTAGCTCCAGGAACATTGGACAGCGCCGGAATTCCCATCGACCGTGCCACAATAGCGCTGTGACAGTTTACGCCGCCGCGCTCCGTGATCAGTCCCGCAACGCGTTTCAGATCAAGACTTATGGTGTCTGACGGAAGAAGTTCGTCTGCCACAATAATACATGTCTCCTCTGTCAGCCGGGGACGGTCTGTTGCCCCGGTCAGCGCTTCCAGAAGCCGCCCGGCAACATCGCGTATGTCCGCCGCGCGTTCCTGCATCCGCAGATTTTTCAGCTCTGAAAACTGTGCTTCAAGTGAATCGGATACCATTTGTACTGCCATCTCGCATGACATCCCGGTCTGTATCCGGTGTCCGATCTCTCCAGAAAGATGCTTGTCATGCAGAATTTCAAGATGTGCGTCCAGAATCCCGGCAGCCTGCGTTCCTTCATGTTCCGAACGTTCCAGTTCCAGCTGCCGGCGGATATATTCAACAGCAGCCTGAAAACGCGCGTATTCTGCCTGGGGATCTGCACACGCCTGCTGCGTTGCAGGCCGGTGTGCATGCCGGAAAATAACCGCGTTTCCCACAGCAATGCCGTCCGACAGGACCAGGTATTCATTATCACGTCGGCAGGCAGTTTCTGCCGCCTGCGGCGGCTGATCTTCTATACACTCCACCGGAACAAAATATCCGTTTGTACGCACCATTGCCGACTCTATCGCCGCCGCGGCTTGTTCCTCATCACTGCCGCAAAAACAGACGCTGAAACTGCATCCGTCTTCAATACAGCCGCACATGATGGAAAGCGTGCTTTTTCCGTCATATATTTCATTTTCGAACTCGATTGTAACCGCAGACGAAAACGTCTTTGCAATCTTCACAAATTCCGATACAGGGCGCGCATGGAATCCCTCCTCACCGGAAAATCTGTAGTTCCTTCTGATCATATATTTACTCCATCAAATTCAAATTGCACTGATGCGTCCAGTCTGTGTTCGCCTGCAAAGCGGCATTGCTGCATGGGTCAGAGGAGCTCCCAAGAAGGAGCCCCTCTGACTGTACAGCCTTATGCCTTTTTCCCAATGGATTTCGTGATATTGAGCAGCAGCGCCGTAACAACAGCGCCGATCACGATTGAAAGCACATAAAGCCCCGCATGCCCCACCGCGCCGGGAATCAGAATTGCAAAAATACCGCCGTGCGGCGCTGCAAGCGTACAGCCAAAAAGCATGGACAGTGCGCCGGATACCGCCGAACCGATCATTGTAGCCGGCAGCACGCGCAGCGGATCCGCCGCTGCAAAAGGAATCGCGCCTTCTGTAATAAAGCACGCTCCAAGAGCCCAGGCAACCTTCCCTGCCTCGCGCTCCGGTTCGGTAAACTTTTTCCTGAACAGGACTGTTGCCAATGCAAGGCCAAGTGCCGGAGACATACCTGCAGCCATATTCGCCGCCATCGGTCCGGTAATACCCTCAGCCAGGAGGCCGACAGAAAATGTATAGGCTACCTTGTCACACGGACCGCCCATGTCAAAAGCAGTCATCAGGCCCATCACCACGCCGAGAAGAATCGCGCTGACAGTGGACAGGTTCGCCAGCGCGTTGCTCAGCGCCGTCATCAGTGCAGCAATGGGCGAGCCGATTACATAAAGCATCAGCAGACCGACAACCACAGTTGTCAGAAGCGGAATGAACAGAACGACGCTGATACCCTCCAATGCTTTGGGCAGTCTGATTTTTTTCAGAAGCAGCGCAAAATAACCAACGGCCAGGCCGCCGACAATGGCACCGAGGAACCCGGAACCAACGACATTTGCGCTCAGGTATCCAATTACAAGGCCAGGTGCAATGCCCGGACGATCAGCAATGGAAAACGCGATAAACGCCGTCATGACCGGGATCATAAACGACAGCGCCACACCGCCGAGCGTATTAAGTGTTGCGCCCAGTGATCCCTCCGGCGGTTCAAGTCCCCACAGGAAAGAAATTGCAATCAGCAGGCCGCCGGCTGCAACAATCGGAACCATGTAGGAAATACCGGTGAACAAGTGTTTGAGAATGCCGGTATGGTGCGTCTGAATCGGCTCGGTCACAGCCTTTTCTGTGCCGGATTTTTTCTTCTCATCTGCGTTCATTGCCGCCTGAACAGCCATGTTCGCCTCTTTGATGATTTTGTTGACCGGCCATTCAATAACCGTTTTATCTTTGAACCTCGACAAATCCGTTGCCACGCCGGAAGCGATCAGGACGGCATGCGCCTGTTCAATCTCCTGCGCAGTCAGCTCGTTTTCAACGCCGATGGAACCCTGCGTTTCGACTTTGATTTCAACGCCCAGTTCTTTCGCCGCTTTTTCCAGCGCTTCCGCTGCCATGTAAGTATGTGCGATGCCGGTGGGACAGTTTGTAATTGCAACGATTTTCATAATTCTCTCCCCCTAAAATATGAATTATGCCGGTTTATCCGAGAGCGTCTATTACACTGTTCGCATCCTTAGCATTCAGAATTTTTTCCCGCACCTCCTCATGTACAATTTTTCTGGAGATCTGCGCCAAAAGCTGCAGGTGCCGGTTGCGCGCCTCCAGAGGAACAACGATCAGGAAAATCATTTTCGGGTTGACGCCATCCTCTGTCGGCCACTCGACACCGCTGCTGCGGCCGAAGGCAATGGCAGTTCTGTTTACATATGCACTTTTTGCATGTGGGATTGCTACCGCAAAGCCAATCCCGGTTGAAAACTCCTGCTCCCGCTTCATTGCAGCCTTGACCATTTCTTCCTGATCAGAAATTGCTCCCGACCGGAAAAGCATTTCCATCAGTTCCGGTATGACCTCCTCCCTGGTCTTTCCGTGCAGCTGAAGTGTAATATTCTCAGGTTTGAATATTTCACTGATTTCCATATTGCCGACTCCTTTGCTTCTCAGTATTGTACTGTCATGTTCAGTGATGACAGGCACGCCCATCTCCCGCAGTTTTCTGAATGTTACCGCATCAATGCCAACATCTGTAATGATACCGTCAAAACGGCCTGCAGCCGCAATGACCGAAAGATAATCCTTTCCGATCTTGCTGCTGTCCACGGCCAGATAAACCTGTTTGCCGACACTCACCATGGCGCGTTTGATGCTGGCCTCACTCATGGCCGGCGTCGTTGCGCCGTGTTCCAGGGAAAAACCGTTCGCCGCCACAAAAACCTTGTCCGGTATCATGCGGCGCACAAAATCCTCCGCTTCACCGCCGACAATCGAGCGAAAATTCGAGCGGAGCCGTCCGCCGATGCAAATCAACTCCATCCGGCAATCAGGAGCGTTCATCACGTCGGAAATAATGGACGGCGAATTCGTAATCAGGGTGATCTGCTTCATGCGGAGCAGCCGCGCAATTTCAAAAGTCGTCGTTCCGGAATCCAGTAGAACAGTGTCTCCGTCGTTGACAAGCTCTGCACACATCCGGGCAATGCTCTGTTTTTCCTCCAGATACTCGCTCTCCTTTTTTGCGTAATCCTCCTCATATACGGACAATTCGCCTGATACCGCACCGCCATGGGTTCTGCGCAGCAAATTTGCCCGTTCAAGTTCTGTCAGGTCCCGGCGGACAGTTGCTTCGCTTACGCCGAATGTATCCATCAGTTCATTCAGCGACACACTGCCGTTCTGCCTGAGAAGATCCAGAATTAACGCTTTCCGCTGCTGTGCAAACATAGATGCCTCCGTTTTTAAGCGTTTTTGATTGTTTTTTATTGTTTTTGACAGATATACAATACTACCATACATATTATGTTGTCAATATATCAAATATACTAATTATTTTGCAGATTTTTCGGGCATTTTCACAATTTATCTTTCTGCTCTCTTTTCAATCCGATCGTTTATGATTGATTTCAGAGATACAAAAAGCCGCGCCCGTGCTGAACACGGGCGCGGCTGTCATTTGCGCGTTCTTGTTTGCTTTTACTCCGCAACGGCATATTTTTTCCTGAAATACTCGTAATAGTCGTTGAACTCCTTCACGCTGCCGCCTTTGACCTTGCGCAGATACTCATGGATGTCCAGATCGTCGTGTTCCATCTCCAGGAGACACCCGGCAATGTTTGAACAGTGGTCAGATACACGTTCAATATCGGTCAGCAGGTCTGCCAGGATAAAGCCCATTTCAATGGTGCATTCGCCCTTCTGCAGGCGTGCGATATGCTGTTTCTTCACATAATCCTTCAGATAATCCACAACCTGCTCCAGCGGCTCCACCATCACGGCGCTGTTCAGATCATCCTTGCCGAAGGACTCCAGCGTCAGATCAAGGATCTCATGGATTGCACTGGACAGTATGGCAAGCTCCTGCCGGGCCTGTCCGGAAAAATGGAGTTTTTTCGCGTGGATTTCATCTGCCGAACGCATGATGTTGACCGCATGGTCAGAAATCCGTTCAAAGTCGCCGATCATATGCAGAAGCTCGGTGGCCACCGCGCTGTCAGATTCGGTCATATCCTGGGCGGACAGCTTGACCAGATAACTGCCCAGCTTGTCCTCATACATATCCACCTTGTCCTCTTCCTCGCGGATCTCGTCGGCAAGTTTGGAATCATAACTCTCCAGCAGCGTCAATGCCTTCTGCAGGCTGCTGACGGACAGAGAGGCCATATTGCACGTGACGGTGCGGCAGCGGGCAATGGCCACAGAGGGCGTGGCCAGCAGACGCTCGTCCAGGAGAGATGTTTCGTCGCCCCCCGGGCTGTCCTTGATAATCCAGCGGGACAGCTGTACCAGCTTCTGGCTGAACGGCATCAGCATGGCCAGCGCGATCACCTTAAACACCGTATGCGCCACAGCGATACCCAGCGGTGTGGCAATCTGGTCAGCAATGCTCCATGCAAAAAGGGACTCCGCCAGATACCACAGCGGCAGAAGAATCAGCGTTGCAATCACGTTGAAGGACAGGTGAATCACGGCGGCACGCTTGGCGTTCTTGCCGGCACCCACGCAGGAGATCACGGCGCTGATACATGTGCCGATATTCTGGCCCATGATAATCGGTACGGCCGTGGCATAAGGAATGCTGCCTGTAGCAGTCAGCGCCTGCAGAATACCGACAGACGCGGAGGAGGACTGGATCACCGCCGTAAACGCCGCGCCGATCAGCACGCCGAGGAACGGATTGGAGAACAGCGTCAGCAGCCGGATAAAGCCTTCATTCTCCCGCAGGCCGGAAACCGACGACGACATGGTTTCCATACCGAACATCAGCACGGCAAAGCCCAAAAGGATCACGCCGGTGTCTTTCTTACGCTGGGTCTTGCTGAACATGCACAGGCTGATACCCACCAAGGCCAGTACAGGCGTAAAGGACGAGGGCTTCAAAAGCTGTACCCAGAAATTCTGGCTCTCAATGCCGGTTGTGGACAGCAGCCAGGACGTCACCGATGTGCCCAGGTTTGCACCCATAATCACACCCACGGCCTGCTCCAGCGCCATGACGCCGGAGTTGACGAAACCAACAACCATAACGGTCGTCGCTGACGAAGACTGGATAATCGCCGTGACACCCAGGCCCAGCAGGAAGCCCTTCCACGGGCTGGAAGTCATGCTGCCCAGAATATTTTTCAAGCCGTTGCCTGCGCGTTTTTCAAGCGCACTGCTCATGACTGTCATACCAAACAGGAACAGCGCCAGACCGCCCAGCAGCGACAATACATCAAATAGATCCATACGTTATCCTTGTCCCCCCAAGATTTCTGCACATACCGACATATTCTTTTTTATTTTATCAAAACTACGCTGCATTGAAAAGAGCAGAATGTTAAATTCAGGTAAAATTAATGGCGAATTCCTTCCGGCGTGCACGATTTTGCGCACATTCGGATTGTAACTGCAATTTACTATCTGACCGCAGGCGCAGCCTGTCGCCCCCGTCTGCTCCGGTCAGATCAGCTGCTGTTCGTTGATAATCAGCTTGAACTGCAGTCCGAGCTTTTCCGCCGCCTTGCGGCAGAGGATCATACGCTCCAGAAAGATCTCAAAGTAATCCATTACCGGGCTGATCCGCGTGTCAATCTGGAGTTTCAGCTTGATAATGGTCTTTTCCTCGTTGATCTTCAGGATGGATTTTACCACGGAATAGTTGACCCGGTCATGGATATCAAAGCTGGAAATGTCCGTGTTGCGCACACGGCTGCGGCGCACGTCGCTTTTGTCTGCCAGAATCAGCGCCGCCGCCACCGGATTCACCGGCACGCCCGTCCCTTCGTCATGGTTGCCGATGGCCGAGACGACCACCGCCGTGTCCTCTGCGCTGACATTCATTTTATCAAGCAGACGAAAAGCCATGACAGCGCCGCTCTGGGAATGATCAACCCGGTTGACCAGGTTCCCGATGTCGTGCAGGTAGCCGGCAATCCGGGCCAGCTCCACGTCATGGGCCGGATATCCCAGCGTTTCAAGAATATAGGCAGCCGTTTCGGCCACCCTGGTCACATGCGCGAAGCTGTGTTCCGTAAATCCCAGCGCGGCCAGCGACTGATCCGCCCGGTCAATATACGTGCGGATGGTCTCATTTTTCTTCAAATCTTCATAAGTAATCATCATTTTATTTTCCTTATCTTCTCCGTTTTCATACACAATTCTTCATGGCCGGCTCAGCGTGCAAGGCGTGCACACAATATAGTGTACCCGTTTTTTTCTGCCGCCGCAAGAGTCCGCCGCGGACTCCGGCCGTAATTTATTTTCCGTGAAACGGCGCCGGCAGATTTTCGGGCACGGCAGGCCGGCCGCTGCATCAAAAGACAGCGCCGTCCGGGAAGGACGGCGCTGTCTCAGCGTGTCAAAAAAGTTTTTTCGTCACGCTGCGTGCGGTTATTTGAGCTTCAGAAAGCTCGGACAACCTGTTTGATTCAACGCGCAGGAGGTCTTAACCCCTTGCACACATTTCCCGATGCTCAGTCCCGCAGCACTCTCTCACAGTGTGTCAACATTCTGAGACAGCGCCTGCACTGCCGTATCCGTCCGGACGGATTACAGGCCCGGCTGTCTGGACAGCTCATACAGGCATTCAATTTTCCCGTTTTTGTCCAGGAAAGCAAACCACACCTTCGAGCCCATGCAGAACACGCGGTACCGCCCCGCGTCAAGCATCAGACGCCGGGCATACGGCGCCAGGTCGACCGTCTGCGCATCTTCAGCCGGGTCAAACATCGCCTGCCATTGGGCATCTGTCAGCCGCCGGCCGTTCCAGGCGATACCGCCCACGGAATCCAGAACCCGGTCCGACGTGCCGCTGAGCAAAGTCAGGCTGTTTTCCCCGAAAAGTACAAGGTCCTCGCCGTAGTTCTCATATCCCGTGCGGGCATAGAGGCAGCGCTCCAGCGAATACGCCGCCTCCGTAATCCAGCTCATGTCGTTCGTCTCCGCAGAAAGCTCCTGTCCGTCCGCGCCGTAAAATATGTATTCCGTCAGGGCGTCGGCGCTGACGCATGCAAACAGCGCAAAAAACGGGCAGTTTTCCACCTGAATCACACTTTGCGCGCTGTCGTTTTCCCAGCGCTCCACGCTTTTCAGTTCCCTGTCCGTGCTGACAACGGCGTCATACGCCGTGCCGTCCGGCAAAGTCAGCCGCAGAATCTGTGTCCCGCCGTTTTCAAACGCGCCATTCGGGCAAAAGGCCAGATCCAGCGGCGTTTTTTCCTCATTCTCCGGTCCGAAAAGCGCGGCGCCCAGACCACTTCGGCGGGCGGTCCCGTTAGCTGTAAACGCCGCGACCGTATATCCTCCGTCCAGACTGCAGGAGGCAAAAACATCCGTCTCAGGCTGATGTCCGTCCGTTCTCAGCGCCCGGCTGACGGCTCCGGAATAACGCAGCGCCTGCGCGGAACGGAACTGCTCACCGCCGGACAGGAGGCGTGTAACCAGTCCGGTCAGCGCCACGCATACGCACACGACGGCGGCCACCGCGGCCCAGAATATAGGCTTTTTGCAATACTTCCGCATATTCCCGCTCCCCAGAAAACAGCAGCGCAAATGCCTCCAAGGCAAACCAATGTTGTAATAAGACGTCAGAAAGAGAGAAAAGTTCCCCTGCTTTTCTCTCTTTCCGGGTATGATATTACCACATTTCGGGGAAAATATCAAGTCTTGAAGTCTTTCCGCCGCCGGATTACTCTATGCCGGAGGTGATGATCAATGGAAAATGAATGGCTGCTTCCGCAGATGCGTCAGTCTGACGCTGTTCTGACCCGGATGCGGGCCTGCGCACCGCTTCTGGCCGGATACGGCATGACGCTCCGGGAGGACGAGCTGCAGGCGCTGGCCCGGCAGCGGCTGTCGGCGCTGGAGGCAAACGGCCGGCTGGAATTCGGCGGCGGTGCGCTTCCGAAACTGCTCTGCGCCTTCTGCGGCTCCCCGTATCTCATGCGTGACGGCTTTGCCGACACAGTCGGCACACTGCTTGAGCTGTTTTACGCATACAAAAATGAAACGGAGCAGTTTCTCAGCGACGACGAACTGATTGAACAGATGAAGGAGATCTTCAATGGCGAGGCGCACGGCGCGCTTGACATTCTGGATGACGCGCTGTCTGAGCTGTGCCGGAACAAACGCAAAGGAGACGGCTGAATATGGAAAACACTTTGCTCTCTCCCCTGGCGCCGCAGCAGCGCCGGGAAGTCCAGGAGCGTCTCATGAACATTCTGGAACATCAGGCCCGGCTGTATACAGCGGGCCTCAGCTCCTCCCTGCCGGAGCAGACGGCGGCCGAGCTGCTGCACAGCATCTGCTGGTGTCTCCAGCTCTATCTGCGGGAGAACGGGCAGGATAGCCGGGCGCTTCTCGGTTCAGACGAGCTGGCGTTATTTGACGCGGCTCTCCGGCACGCCGAAGGCAGAGCGCAGGACTGCCGCCGCCTGTATATCTCGGTGTGCGCCGGCGCGCCCATGTGGGTCAGCCGGGCCATGCGGGACACTCTGGGCAGCATCCGGGATTATTTCCTGCGCTACAATGTCCGTTTCTTTGCCCATGCCATGCCGTCCGGCATTGATTATCAGCTCTGCCTGCCCGCGCAGGACGAACTGGAAGGCACAGCCTTCACCGCCGATTATCTGGTCAGGCTGGGCTATGAGAACACGCTGATCCGCGCTTTCCCGAAGGAAGAGACAGCCTGTCTGCTGCAAACCGTCACACCGGGCTATTACAGCCGGCTCATGGGCGTATATGACCTTGTGCTCACAAACGCAGTCGGTGCATATCTGTCCCAGGGACAGGCAGGACATCTCTCCGTGCCGGAATCCGCCCGACCGCAGCTGCGCGCTGCTCTCGGCGCCGGTGACAGCAGCCGTTTTGCCGAGGGTGCTGCGCGGATGTGCGCCGCGCTGGGCATCGCCGACGCCGGCTGCGCGGCATACGCCTCCGGCGCTGCCAGGGCCCAGTGGCCGCGGATCCGCGCAGCAATGGATACAAATCCGGAAAACGTGTTCATTGCGCTCCGGCAATAGTTTGCGTCCGGCAAAAAGCGTGTTATAATGCGAATGAAGCGGCATCTTCCGGCATTTCCCGGTCCGGATGCCGCAGTGTTTCCACCAGCTACAACACCGCAGGGGAGCATACCATGAAAACTGCTTTTTTTGACTCCGGCATCGGCGGCCTCAGCGTTCTGCACGAGGCCCGGCGTCAGATGCCCGAAGAAGATTTTATATTTTACGCCGACTGCATCCACGCGCCTTACGGCGAAAAAACGCCCGCGGACGTGCAGCGCTACGTCGACCGCGCCGTGGATTTCCTGATTGAAAACGGCGCGCAGGCCATTGTTCTCGCCTGCAACACAGCCACGAGCGTGGCCTGTACCGCCCTGCGCCGGCGGCTTTCCGTTCCGGTGATCGGCATGGAGCCGGCAGCCAAAATGGCCCTGGATCTGGACGGGACGCGCCGGGTGCTGGTGGCCGCTACGCCGGTCACCACGCGCGGGGAAAAGCTGCACGAGCTGATGGTCCGGGTGGACCGGCAGCATCTGGTTGACCTGCTTGCGCTGCCCCAGCTCGTACGCTTTGCCGAAGCGGACGATTTTTCCCGGGAAACAGTGCTGCCCTATCTGCGCCGCGCGCTGGCCCCCTTTGACCTGAGCGCCTATTCCTCGCTCGTTCTGGGCTGCACCCATTTCAATTATTTCAAGGACAGCTTCCGCGCCCTTCTGCCGGCAGGCATGCGTCTTCTGGACGGGAATGCCGGCACCGTCCGCCAGCTGAAGCGCCGCCTGCAGGAAACCGGCGCCGGGGACGGCGGCACAGGCAGCACGGCGTACTACTTCTCCGGCCGGCCGGCCGGTGCAGACGAGCTTTCCCGCATCAGCCGCCTGATGGAACGGCTGGACCGGATGCGCGCAATCGAATAGGGTGCAGAATTCTTTCCGGCGCCTTCAAAAACTGGACTTTCGCGCCCGTTTTGTGCTATGATAAAATCAATCAGGATCATTCGGGCCTGTGGCCGGCAGGCACAAAATGCAGAAACGGAGGTATGGCAATGGGCAACAGGATTATTACCATCGGCAGACAGTTCGGCAGCGGCGGCCGCGAAGTCGGCCAGCAGGTGGCTAAGCTGCTGGGCATCGATTACTACGACAAGGAACTGATCACCGTGGCAGCCAAGGCCAGCGGCCTGAACGCGCAGTTTTTGGAAAGCTACGACGAAAAGCGGACGAACAGCCTGCTCTATTCCCTGGTGATGGGTCACGCCGGCACAATACTGGCCGGTCAGGGCGCCACATCCGTTGAGCATCTGGCTCAGCAGGCACAGCGGGAAGCCGTGCTGAATGTGGCCAAAAATGGCAGCTGTGTCATTGTCGGCCGCTGTGCGGACTACATTCTGCAGGACCATCCCGGCCTGATCCGCATTTTCATCAGCGCCGATCTGGACAAACGGATTGCACACGTAAGCAGGCGGGAGGACATTCCCGCCGCCAAAGCCGAGGAACGCATCCGCAAAATGGATAAGGCCCGCAGTTCTTACTACAATTTCAACACAGACCAGCAATGGGGCGCCGCAGAAAATTACGACCTGTGCATCAACGCGTCCCGCTGCGGCATCGACGGCGCCGCGAACATCATCGCAGACTTTGCAGGCAGGGTGAAGTAGCCTTTCCTGCTCTCCGGCAGCCGAACGGGATGGAACGGCCGTTTCCCTCCCTTTTCAGTTTGCATATCGCTCCGCCCGTTTCGGCGGCGGAAGCAGCTGGTTTTCCATACGTCCGTCTGATCCAGACGGCAAATTGAACGGGAGGTTATCTGAATGTGTACGGCAGCAACTTATAAGACGAAGGATTTTTACTTTGGAAGAACGCTGGACTATGAATTCTCCTACGGCGACGAGGTGACGGTTACGCCGCGCAATTACCCGTTCCGGTTCCGCCACATGGGCGCCATGACAGAGCACTACGCCATGATCGGCATGGCCTATGTGGCAGACGGATGTCCGCTTTACTACGAAGCCGTCAATGAAGCCGGCCTCGGCATGGCCGGGCTGAACTTTGTCGGCAACGCGCATTACGAAGCGCCGGTTTCCGGCCGGGACAACGTGGCGCAGTTTGAGTTTATCCCCTGGATTCTCGGCCAGTGCGCCAGTGTCCGGGATGCCAGAAAGCTTCTGGAAACCATCAACCTCGTCAACACGCCGTTCAACGCCCAGCTGCCGCTGGCACAGCTGCACTGGATCATCGCCGACCGCAGCGAGGCCATCACTGTGGAAGCCGTCCGGGCGGGCATCCGGGTCTATGACAACCCTGTGGGCGTTCTGACCAACAACCCGCCGTTTGACATGCAGCTGTTCAACCTGAACAACTATATGCATCTGTCTCCGGAATCGCCCCGGAACCAGTTCTCCGGCCAGCTGCTTCTGCAGACGTACAGCCGCGGCATGGGCGCGCTGGGCCTTCCCGGCGATCTGTCCTCGCAGTCCCGTTTCGTCCGGGTTGCCTTCGTAAAAATGAACTCCATCTCCGGCGACTCGGAGGCGGAGAGCGTCAGCCAGTTTTTCCATATTCTCGGTGCTGTCGACCAGCAGAGGGGCTGCTGCAACGTGGGCGAAGGAAAATTTGAAATCACCCTCTACACCTCCTGCTGCAACGCGGACAAGGGCATTTATTATTACACGACCTATGACAACCACCAGATTACAGCTGTGGATATGCACCGGGAGAATCTGGACGGCGCACAGCTGGCGCGCTATCCTCTGATTCAGGGCGAGCAGATCCGCATGCAGAACTGACAACCGGTGCAGCCCGGCACGGCGGCCGGAAAACAGGCAAAATAAAATCCCGGCCGAGCGTTTCGCTCAGCCGGGATTTCTGTTCATATTGCTCCTGCCGCCGCGGCAGAGCGCCGCAGGCAGGGGTCCGCGGCTTTAATCCTTATAGGCCACCGCGTCGTCAAAGAGCTTGACAACCTCTTTTCCGGGCGCTTTCCCCAGCAGGGAGACAGCCACGGAAACCAGCAGACCGGCAATAAAGCCGGGGATAATTTCGTAAATTCCGGTGCCGGAAAGGAAGGCCAGCCACAGGATATCCACAGCCGCACCCACCACGATGCCGGCCGCAGCGCCGGCAAAGGTAAAGCGTTTCCAGAACAGGCTCAGCAGGATCACCGGGCCGAATGCCGCGCCGAACACGCCCCAGGCGTTGGACACCAGCGACATGATGGAGCCGGCGTTGGGATTGCTGGCGATCAGAAGCGCCACAACCGCGATGACCAGCACAACGATTCTGCCCACCCAGAGCATCTCCTTGTCGCCGGCCTTATTTTTGCGCAGAACAGGCTTGTATACGTCGCTGGAAAAAGCGGAGGCGGAAGCCAGCAGCTGGGAGTCCGCCGTGCTCATGGCCGCCGCCAGAATTGCGGACAGCAGAATTCCGGAAATCACGCCGGGGAAAATGGCCCGGACCAGATTGATGAACACAAGGGAGTTGTCCGCCGTGTTCTGGTCAAAGCCCAGGAAAACACGGCCGATGGCGCCGGCGGCCACAGAGAAGATCACAATCAGCACAGTCCAGGTAATGCCGATTCTGGACGACTTCTTCAGCTCCTTATCCGACTTGATGGACATGAAGCGGATGATGATGTGCGGCATGCCGAAATATCCAAGGCCCCAGCCCAGACCGGAGACAATGTCCTTCCAGCTGGCGAACATGTTCCAGTAACCAGCGGGCATCTCAGAACCGGCTCCGGCAGTGTCCAGCATGAACCCGGCAAAAATCGGGGAGATCAGCAGTGCGCCGAGCATCAGAAGGCCCTGGAAAAAGTCCGTCCAGCAGACAGCGGAAAAACCGCCCAGGAACGTATAGGACACAATAATCAGCGCCGCAATGTACATGGCGACAGTGGAATCAATCCCGATCACGGTGTTGAACAGCGTGCCGCAGGCCTTGATGCTGGAGGCCGCATAAATCGTATACGCCACCAGGAAAATCACCGCGCAGATCATCTGCAGGGCTTTGTTGGCCGAGCAGAACCGGTTGGTCAGATACTGGGGAATGGTGATGGAGTCATTCGCCACAATGGAAAACCGGCGCAGCCGGGATGCCTCGCACAGCCAGCAGATGGTATAGCCGATGGCCAGACCGATGGCGATCCACGCCTGGCCCATGCCCAGCGCATAGACGGAAGCCGGAAGGCCCATCAGCACCCAGGCGCTCATATCCGACGCACCGGTGGACAGCGCAGAAACCCACGCGCCCATTTTCCGGCCGCCCAGAAAATAATCCTTTTCCCCCGCGCCCTTGGAGCGCACGAAGAAATAGATGCCGACGCCCAGCATAAATGCCAGGTACAGGCAGAATACAATCAATTCGCTTGTTGCCACAATAATCTCTCCTCATCTGATCGTTCGCTTTTTTGTCGAATGTAGAAAGTATACCACGCAAAAAACAAGACTGCAATGCAGAATAATGTACGTTCAATTTTTCGAATTCAATTTCCAAAAAATCAAAATTCAGAACAAAATTATCCGGATATTCTGCAAATACTCGGTTAATTGCAGAATATCCGGATAATTTAAACCAGACCAAAGTCTGTACCGTAAATTATACAAAAAATAATTTATTTCTGATCCGCGCGCATATAGCCCAGCAGCAGCGGCATCATCTGCCTGGCATGGGTCTTCAGCGAATACTCGCCGTTGCAGATACACCAGTCGTACAGCAGCGCGCGCTCGCACATGGCATAGGCGCGCGTCAGGTCGTTGGACGTCAGATCCGCCCGGATCTGGCCGCGTTCCTGCCCCTCAATCACGATCTGGCGCAGCAGGCGGTAATAGATCCGGTTGCGGTCCAGAAGGTGCTTTTCTCCCTTTGTGATCAGCTGAGTGGAATACAGGCTGGCCAGCAGGTCGATGGGCACGGTGTTTTCCACCATGGTAAAAAGCTCCCCGTTGAGGTACATCAGCTTGTCAAACGCGTCCATTTCCGGATCCAGCTGCGGAAGCAGCTCCTCGTATTTTTCATCAAAGAGGAAGGAAAGCGAGCTCAAAAGCGCGTCCTTGCCGTTGAAATAATGGTAGAACGACCCTTTTGACGTTCCGGACAGGGCAATGATATCGTCAATGGTGGTATGATCATATCCCTGGTCGTAAAACAGCTTCCAGGCGGCGGAGACAATTTTCTTTTTTGTTGTGTTTTTGCTCTTTTTCTGCACGGCGCGCACCACCCTCCCATTGCTGACGTTATCATATACCGTCTCCGGGCAAAGTGCAACAAGGTTTTCGCACCCATCCGGCGCTTGCGCAAAGCGGAACGTTGTGCTAAAATCTGCGGTATGGCTTTCTGAAGAAGGGAAAGAGATCTATGACTAAAAAAGCATATCTTTACATTCTGACTGCGGCCGCCCTCTGGGGATTCATGGGCGTCTTTCTCAAAATGCTCACCGCAGCCGGCTTTACCAGCATGCAGGCAGTTGCGGTCCGGGTCACACTGGCCGCGCTTCTGGTGGCCTTATTTCTCCTGTTTAAAGACAGGAAGGCCTTTGTCGTCCACCCGAAGGATCTCTGGTGCTTCATCGGCAGCGGCATCGCCAGTCTGCTGCTGTTCAATATCTGCTATTTCAACGCCATCGCGCTCAGTTCCATGTCCGTAGCCGCTGTGCTTCTGTATACGTCGCCGGCCTTCGTCATGCTCCTGTCCGCGCTGATCTTCAGGGAAAAGCTGACAGGCCGCAAGCTCCTGTCCCTGGCCATGACGCTGGCCGGATGCGTTCTGGTCACCGGAATCATCGGCACCGGCGCCCACGTCACCTGGCAGGCGGCGCTTCTCGGCGTGGGCAGCGGCTTTTTCTATGCGCTGTACAGCATTTTCGGAAAATTCGCGCTGAAAAAATACGCCCCCGCCACGCTGACGCTGTACACATTCGTTTTTGCCGCCGCAGGCGCGATTCCCCTCAGCGGCATCCTCTCGCACCTGGAGCTGCTGCGCTCCGCACAGGCGATCGGCGGAACCGTGGGGCTTTCAGTCATGAGCTGCGTTTTGCCCTACATACTCTACACCACCGGCCTCAAATATGTCGAGGCGGGTAAGGCGGCTGTCATGGCCGCGCTGGAGCCGGTGGTCGCATCCATTCTCGGCATTGCGCTCTTTCATGACGACGCCACATTTACAAAAATTCTCGGCATCGTCCTGGTTGTCGCTGCAATCGTCATCGTCAACATCAGCAGGCCGAAAAAGCTCAGCGCCGCAGCCTGACAAATGTCCGAACCTGGACATTTGTCCGCTTTCAGACGGCTCCGGTCCCGGCCAACAGCATAAAACAGCGCGCCCGGCGTAAAACCGCCGGGCGCGCTTTCTCTGTTCAGATCTGATTATTCGTCCTTCTTTTCCGGCTCTTCCGGCGCATCCGCGCAGCCGCACTCGACCCGGGTGACCTCTTCCGCGGTTGCCGCAGCAGACTCCGTCTCTGTGCAGCCGCAGCAGCAGGGTTCCTGCTCAGCTTCCGTCTTCGCGGCAGGCTCATCCGCGTCCGGAACATCCACAGGCTCATTTTCATTGAACGGCACGCTGCCAGCGTCTTCGGCAGGCGCCGCAGCCTGCGGCACGTCATCCTTCGCCTGCTCCTTCAGCTGTTCCTTCAGCTGCTCAATTTCTTTGCGCTTGGCAGCGATCCGCTCCGCAGCAACGCTGACGTCCGTGCAGAGCTGTGCCAGCGCCGGTTCGGGATCGTCCTTGTGGTGATTATAATACGCTTTGCCCAGTTCCTTGAAATCATTGCGCAGCAGATCCTTCTCGCTGGCAATCTCCGCTCTCAGCACAGCAATGCGGGCAACGCATTTCGTTTTATCCGCAACTTTCCGGGCAAAAACGATAGACTTGTCTGCAACTGTGCCGGCAGTCTCAGCTGCCGCTTTTTTGAATTCGTCAAAATTTGTCACAATCTGTCCCTCCTGAACTGTTTTTCGTGCCGGCGCGTCCGGCCCCGGTTGTTACTTCTCCTCAGAAGACGAGTCGTCCTTCAGATTTGTTCCGGTCTCATCCGGACTGCCCGTCTTTTCCTCCGTTTCAGGTTCTTCTTCATCTTCATCCACTTCAATTTCCACGTACTGGAACCTGTTCCCGTTTTCATCCACGCCCTCTTCAAGAATGACGCAGCGCTCTTCCTCCCGCTCAGGCTCAGCTTCCGCTGCCTGCGTATTGTCCGCATTTTCTTCGCCATGCTGCGCCGCGGCAGCACGGTCCACAAACAGAGGCTCTCCGAAATGCTTCATGCCATACAGCCACAGGAAAAGCAGCGCCGCAATGATGGAGGCCACAGCAAACACAAGGTTGGCTTTAATGCCCGTGTTCCCTATGTAAATGCTCACATCCGGATGGCGCAGCAGCTCGCAGACCACGCGTCCGAAGCCGTACCAGATCACGTAAATGCCGAAAATCTGTCCGTCAAATTTCCGCTTCTTGGACATCTGATGCAGGACAATGAAGCCGATCAGATCCCACACCGACTCATACAGGAAGATCGGGTGCACATAAATTGTTCCGCTGCCGGTGGTCAGTCCCATCCGCAGGAAGAAATCGGTCTCCGTTCCGTAAACCTCACGGTTGACAAAATTGCCCCAGCGGCCGATGCACTGGCCGATAAACAGGCTGGGTGCGGCCAGATCCATCATCGCGCCGCAGGAGATTTTCTTTTTCCGGCAATAGAGCCAGACAAAAAGCACCACCAGCAGAAGGCCGCCGTAAATTGCGCTGCCACCGCTTTTGATGTCAATGATGTTCAGAAGCGTCTGCCCGACCGTATCGCCTTTGAAAAGGGAAAAATTATTCAGCACATAGAACAGCCGCGCGCCGACAACGGCTGACGGTACGCCGATGATGATCACATCCAGCACATTGTCAGCCGTCATGCCGAACTCTTTGGCGCGCTTGAGCGCATACAGCGCCGCAAGCAGGAAGCCCACAGCGATGATCACGCCATACCAGTAAATTCTGAAATTGCCGATTTCAAAATAACGGGACGGATTCAGGGAAAAGCTGTCGCCCAAAATCGGGAAAGTAATGGTTGCTCCGGACATAAAAATCACCCTGTCTTTACTAAAAAATCTGATATGTCACCGGGTTCCGCTGACAACAGACAATGCCAGCCGGTCAGCCGCCAGGTGTTCCCGCAGAAAAGCCGCCGCCTCATCCGGGCCGATGCTTTCAATGATCCGGCAGGCCTCAAACGGGTCATACCCGCGGAAATACCCCTGCGCCATAGTATAACACACATCATTAAAAGAATCCAGTCCGCGAAGCTGTTCGCCGATGGCGGCCTTCTTCAGCCGTTCAAACAATTCTGTGTCCAGACCCGCGCGCTCCACAGCCGCGGCCTGGGCCGTCACTTCCTGCACAACCGCGTCAGGGTCGCGGCTCTCGCCGCCGAAAAGCGCAAAGCTTGCGCCGGAATTGGACTCGAACTCCGTCAGAAACGTCTGGTTGATCAGCCCGTCCCTGTACAGGCGGGCATACAGCGCCGAGGACGGGCCCATCAGCGCCTTCAGCGCCAGATCCGCCGTCAGCTGCAGGCGCTGGGCAGCAGCGCCGGTCAGCGACACATCCGCCTTGGCGCCGGCCATAAAGAGCGGCTGGCTGACTTCCATCTCCCGCCGGTTCACCTTCCGGACCGGCGTCGGGCCGTCGTCCTTCCCGTAGTCGCGCACAGGGCGCTCGCCGCCTTCCACCGGCAGGATTTCCCGGGCAATGTCGGTAATCCGGCGGATATCCTGGTCGCCGGCCACGCACAGGACCATATTGGACGGGTTGTAGAACACCTTATGACAGTCATACAGCGTCTGCGGCGTAATTTCCGCAATGCTCTCCACCGTGCCGGCTACGCTGTCGCGCACGGGGTTTTCCCGATACAGGCTCTGCAGCAGGCCGTAGTACAGCGCATAATCCGGATCATCCTCCGTCATGCGGATCTCCTGGCCGATGATCCCCTGCTCCTTATCCACACTGGCCTGCATGAAATACGGCGTGGAAACGAACCGCAGCAGCGTCCGCAGGTTTTCCTCAAACCGGCCGGTGCATTCGAAATAGTACGCCGTGATGAAGGAGCTGGTAAATGCGTTGGCCGAAGCGCCGGCCGCCGAAAGCGCCGTCAGCGCGTCGCCCTCCGGCATGTCAAACATCTTGTGCTCCAGAAAATGCGCAACGCCCGCCGGGGTATCCACCCATTTTCCGCCCAGACGGAACCGGCGGTCAGCCCCGCCGTACCGCGTCGCGAAAAAGGCAGTGGACTTGTTGTAGCCCATCTTCCTGTCCACATAAATGGTCAGGCCGTTTTCCATTTGTTCGCGGCAAACGAACTCTCCGATGGCCGGATATTCCTTACTGCGCATCAGGCTCCGCCTCCTTTCCCGTCAGAAAATACACCGCATCGGGCCGGATGCCGGCGGCCGCCCTGATGATTTCATCTCTTGTCACACCGTCTGCCAGAGCCGCAAGCTCCTCCGGCGTGCACCGCAGGCCGGAAATTGCCTGCTCCAGATAATAATCCTCCAGACGGGTCTGGGCGTCAGACACCGTCTGCAGCGAGGTAATCAGTTCGCTTTTCGCGCTCTGAAGCTCGTCCTGCGTGAAATCGCCGGATTTCACCGCTTCCAGCTGGCGCAGGATTTCCGCCAGAGCCTCGTCGTATTTTCCGAATTCGATGCCGGAGGCCACCATCATGATGCCCTTGTTCAGCTCCACCGCAGAACTGGCATAGTAGCACAGGCTCAGCCGCTCCCGCACGTTCCTGAAGAGCTTTGAGGTCACGCCGCCGCCGTAAAGCGTATTCAGCACGCGCAGGACAGCCACATTGGGCGCAGTCATCGTCTCGCCCAGGCGCAGGCCCAGCGTCAGCTTTCCCTGCGTTACATCCAGCGCTTCCCTGTAGCTGCGCAGCTCTTCTTTCACCGGCTGCAGGCGGATCTGTGTGGCCGGCATTCCGCCGCCGGAGCGCCGGGGCAGCGCAGACAGCGCCCCTGTGAGCGCCCGTTCCACCCGGTCCGGCTCCGCGCCGCCGCAGTAGAAAACCTCAATCGGTGCGGACGCCACCAGGTTCCGGTAATGCTTTGTCAGACCGGCAGCCGTGATTTTTTTCGCGCCCGCCTCTGTCCCCAGCTTCAAGGTGGCGAAGCGTTCGCCGGGACACATCACCTCAAACAAACGGCGCATGGCGTAAACGCCCTTGTCGTTCACAGTCGCACGGATTTCATTGATCAGGTTCTCCCGCTCGCTGTCCACATACGCGCCCAGAAGCTGTCCGCCCCGGGTCGCCGGATTGAGCAGGATCTCACCCAGCAGCGCCGCTGTATTTTCCAGTACATTTGCGCCGGCAGGCACAAAATCGTCGTCCACAAAATCCGCCCTGAAGCCCACGCACTGAATCTCGCCCTTTTTCCGTACAAGCGGCTCAATCTGCACGCCGTACAGCCCGTCCATTACCGCGGCCAGGCTCTCCATATCCGGGTGGATGGCCGTGCCGCGGCGCAGAACGCTCGGCAGCAGCGCTGATTTTGCAGCGGTCTCGCGCTCCAGCCCAGTCAGCAGCGTAATGGAAAGACACGCCGTTTTGAATTTTCTCATACGGACGCAGGTCAGACTCACATTGTGAGCAATCTGCCTGCGGCAAACTTCCTGCATAGCTCTTTCCTCCACCTTCCGGCCGGGCCTTTTTCCGGCTCTTCGATATATTGATTATACTACAAGCGCCGCGCCTTGGAAATAAAATTATTGTGAACAAACGCCCGTTTCCCGCCCCGGCGCGGTGCTGCTCCGCTGCTGGTTTTCACCCGCAGCCGGCGCAGAAAAGGACACTTCCGCACCGCCGGGCAGACGCGTGCCGGACGGCGCGCGGACAATCCGTCCGCTGCGCAGCTCAAGGCCCAGCAGCCCTTCCATGGCGGCCGTGTAGTACCAGCCCGCAGAGCCTGTATACCAGGTCCAGCCCGCCCGGCCCATATGCTCCGGCGACGCAGACACGTCCGCAGGCAGCACGTAGGGTTCAGCCTTGTAGACATCCTGGCCGCGGCTTTCCGGCAGCAGCGCCAGAAGCAGGCTGCGCCCCTCCTCTTCCATGCCGGACTGCAGCATGGCCAGGCCCAGCCATACGGCCGCGTGGGTATACTGCCCGCCGTTCTCCCGGAACCCCGGACAGTAGCCCCGGATATATCCGGGCCGCTGCGCGCCCGTATCAAACGGCGGCTCGAACAGGCGGACCACGCCGCTTTTTTCGTCGTAAAGCCGCCTCCAGGCGCTTTGCAGCGCCGTTTTCACCTTTTCCGGATCTCCGCCGGCAAACGCCGCAAAGCTCTGGGCGACAGAGTCAATCCGGCATTCGTCATTTTCCGCCGCACCCAGAGGCATGCCGCTGTCATACCAGCCGCGCAGGTACCACTGCCCGTCCCAGGCATTTTCAGCAGCCGCCCGCAGTCCGGCAGCCGCCCTGCTGTAATCCGCCCCCGTCCGGGGACACAGCTCCGCCAGCGCGTCCAGCGTCAGCGCCGCAAACCAGGTCAGCCATACGCTCTCGCCGCGCCCATGCCGGCCCACGGCGTTCATGCCGTCGTTCCAGTCGCCGCCGCCCATCAGGCAAAGTCCGTGGGCGCCCACGCCCCGGCGCAGCACCAGCTGCGCGGCGCGCTCGGCATGCTCCAGCACCGTCCCGGACGTGCCGGAAAAAGACGGCTTTTCATAGCGCTCTGTCTCTGTCTGCGCCAGCGGCTCGGAGGTCAGATAGGGCGCCTGCTCCCGAAGGATCGCTCTGTCCCCCGTCGCCCGGACATACCGGCAAAGGACATATGGCAGCCAGAGCAGGTCGTCCGTATACCGGGTGCGCACGCCCTGATCCCCGCCGCCGGTCAGCGATTCATGCCACCAGTGCTGCACATCGCCCTCGGCATACTGGTGGGCGCAGGCGCGCAGAACAGTCTCCCGGCAGAGCGCCGGCCATGTCCACAGCGCCGCGCAGGCATCCTGCAGCTGATCGCGGAAGCCGTAAGCGCCGCCGGCCTGATACAGGCCTGTTCTGCCCAGCATCCGGCAGGCGATCGTCTGATACAGCGCCCAGCCGTTGATATAGTGATCCAGCGCCGGGTACTGCGTCCGGATCCTGACCGGACAGACCGTCCGCGTCCAGAAATCCGCCGTCTCCTTCAGAAGCCTGCGGCAGACGTCCGCATTCAGTCCGGTCAGCGGTACGGCGCCGGACCCGGCGGCCAGCACCAGCGTCCGCGCCGCCGGATATTCCGCCGCCGCGCAGGGCCGCATGGTCCGGCCGAACACGCCGCGCATATCCGTCTGCGCGTCGTCCCGGCTACCGGTCATGCGCAGCGCCCTCTCCGACGCCGCCAGATAGAAATCCCCGGAAAAGCGCGGACTCCGGGCAGTCAGAACGCCGTCCTCTGCGGCTGTGAATACCGCCGACTCATCCCGGTCATCCGCTCCGAGAACCAGATCCGTGTAGTAGCCAATCCGGTCGCCTGCGCGGCAGTTTTCTGTTTCCACCAGCAGGAAGCGCGCATCGGTATCCCGCGGCACAAAGGCTGTTGTGCGGATTTTCCGGCCATCCGCTGTTTTTTCCCAACAGGCAAAGCCGAAGCCCCAGGTGACCCGGCAGGGATGTCCGTCTTCAGCCGCAAACAGGGACACGCGCCCGCCCTCGGCTTTCAGAAGCTCCAGCCGCTCTGTTCCCCGCTGGGTCAGCTGGTCGTTCAGCCAGCGGTTGATCCTGTTTTCCCGGGCATTCCGGTACCACATATGGCCGGTGCCGGCGTCCGTGGCCAAAAAGCCGAACCGGCCGTTCGTCAGCACATGGCTCCAGGCAGCCTCCGGCAGACGGCCGCGGACCTGAAAGACGAAGCGTCCGTCCGTCTTCCAGCTGTATGCGGGCGCTTCGCCGTCCGCTCTGCAGCCGCGCTCCGCAGCCGGCATTCTGCCCGGCCGGCGCAGCTCCTTTTCCGTTTCCGGCAGTACAAGACACCCGGCCGATTCCTCTGCGGCGGCAGCCGCGCCGGGATCTGTGAGATCCGCGAAATGGATGCCGCCCCGGGCGCCTTCAAGGCCGCTCAGGCCCATGGCAGACAAAAGCTCCGTAAGCCGGCGGCGGAGCTTCTGCCGGTAATCCCCGCCGTCCGGCATCAGAAGCAGCAGATCGTATGCAAAGCCGTTTTCGCGCAGGAATGCATGCTCTGCAATCAGATCCGCCGCGTCATCCGCCCTGCTTTCATCTGGGACATATGCCGTGAGCACGGGAAAATCCCCGGAGATCCCCAGCTTCCACAGCACATCCCGGCCGCCGCCCGGCCGGTTCGATCCGACAGGCAGCAGAAGCGATGTCAGCCGCCCCATGGCCCTTGTTACGCTCTCTGCCGGCATATTCAATGCCGCGGCAGCGGCGTCCACGCGGCTGCAGCCCTGTCCCGCGCCCTCGCGAAGCAGCCGGCCGGCCGCTTCCCTGGCCTGATGCGCGCCGGGCGCGGGCGCCAGCGCGAACACCGTCCGGACCGGCCGCCCCGGTTCCAGCGTAACCGCCACCCGGGCCGCCGCAAAAAATTCTGGGGAAGCGCTGAAAAAGCGCAGCGGCTCCTCTTTTTCCGTCCCACTCCGGCCGAACACATCCATTCTGGAAGTACCGAACGACGCCGGCCGTGAACAGGCCAGGCACAGCGACAGTCCCTCCCGCCGTCCGTCCGGCCGGCGGGTGATCACCAGAGTCTGATCTTCCTGCTGTGCCTGCAGACCCAGCCGGGCAAACGCTGGATGCGCGCGGTAATCCCGCTCCGGCAGCAGGCACGGATCAAAGCAGAAAAGGATTTCGGCCTTCAGCGGCGCTTCGCCGTTCCAGCACAGCTCCAGCGTCCGCGTCTCCCCGTTTTCGCGGGCGGAAACTGCGGTTTCCAGCCGGGATTTCAGTTTTTCTTTCCTGGCGCTGACCCGGACGCCGGCGCCGGAAAACTGCGTTTCATAAATCGTCTGTCTGTCGAAACCGGGCCAGGGCGTCGGGAAAAACGCACCCTCCGGGGTCCGCACAGTGACCATCACGCCGCCCAGGCGTCCGTCCGCCTGCGGATCCATCACCGTCATGGCCACGCCGCCGAGGCTGTCGGCGCTTTTGCCCGTCTCGCTCATCAGCACCGTATACGCCCCGTTGGACAAAAGGCAGAACCCGGGGGCAAAGGCGTCCACCCCGCCCAGTGTGCGGCTCCAGCCGGCTGTCTGCAGGCGCAGCGGTTTTTCCGGCGTCTCCAGATCCGGCTGGCGCAGCCGCGGCGCGGCAAACGGGATTTTCTCCTGCAGAAGCTGGGAAAACGCCGCCATCCGGGCGTTATTCATAAAGCGGCGCGTCATCACGCCGCCGCACAGCGCGTTGTCCGCAGCTGTCAGGCTCATCCCGATATGGTGTGCCATGGACGTGCGCACAAGGACGAAGCCGTCCTGCGGCGCGCGGCCGGGCGTGTAATCCAGCGCCTCATAAAAGCCGTATTTTCCTTCTGCACCCAGCTGACGCAGCCGGCGCAGATTTGCGGCCGCAGCTCCGGGCGCCGCGGCCAGCGCCAGAAAGCTTGCGTAAGGCGTGACCACCGCGTCGCTGTCCATGCCGCGCTTGAGAGCCAGTGCCTGCACGCCGTTGGCCTTATAGCGGTAACTCATCGACGGATCGAAGGCGGCAAACGCACCTTCCGACATGCCCCATGGGCGGCCGCCTGTTCTCCGGCGCTGCTCGGCAATGCAGAACCGGGCGCTTTCGTACAAAAGCGAATCCGGATACAGCGGCAGGAGCAGCTCCGGCATCAGATATTCAAACATTGTCCCCGTCCAGGACGCCAGACCGCTGTAACCGCCCCGCCGGATCATCAGCCGGCCGAGCGCGCGCCAGTGCCGCCGGGGCGCCTGACCGGTTGCCACGGCAATATAGCTCGTCAGCCGCGCCTCGCTGGCCAGAAGGTCATACCAGCCGGCGGCAGGTTTTTCCTTTCCCGGCTCCCGGCTGATATAAAACAGGCTCCGCCTGCGGTCATACAGGGCAGAAAAGTCCATGGCCTCCCACAGCTTCTGCGCTCTGTCGGCCAGCGCCGGCGCGTCCAGTTCTTTCAGCCCTTCCGCCAGGGCAATGAGGCAGCCGGCCAGATTTCCGCTGTCCACGGTGGACACGCTTCCCTCGCCCAGCACGCCCAGCGTGCGCGTGTCATACCAGTTGTACAGATGGCCGCGCCATTTGGGCAGCGCCTCCACCGTGTCCAGCATGCGGCCGGTCAGCGCCGCCGCTTCCTCCCGCCGGACAAATCCCAGATCCGCCGCTGCCAGAACCGACAGCAGGGCAAGGCCGATGTTTGTCGGCGACGTGCGGTGCGCCCTGCCAAGCGCCGGCTGCTCCTGCACGTTGTCCGGCGGCAGCCAGTTGTCCTCTGCAGTCAGGTTTTCCGCAAAATAGCGCCAGCAGCCGCCGGCGGCGCTGCGCAGAAACATCTGATCCGCGCCGGAAAGCCCGCCATTTTCCCGGCGCGGCCGACTCAGCGACCAGGCCAGGACAGGCGCAGCCAGCCACACAAGGCCCACCGCCGCGGTATACGGGCGCGGCGCAAACATCACGGTAAACAGGCCGGCCGGCACGCAGGGCCACAGGCGGCGGACATAGGCCGCCAATGTGTTTTTCCCAGCCGCCTCGCTCTGGTCCGCCGTCACCCAGCGCAGCATGTTCCTGTGGGAAACGAACATGCGGTACAGCGCCGTCACCGCTGCGGAAGCGCAGATCCAGGCCTCGTACGGCAGCAGCGCCAGACGCACGAGCATGTGCATCAGCGCGCCGGCAAACCCGGGAATCACCGCGCAGTGCAGCCGCTGCCGCCGGCCGAAGCGATGCAGAAGATCCTGCGCCGCCGTGATCAGCAGCTGGGAGGCAAAGGACAGCAGAGCCACAGCAGCCGCCCACAGGAAAGCCCGTGCGCCTGTCAGCAGGCCGGCCGCCAGCGCGGCAAAGGAAAAGACGGGCACCATACTGCGGCGCAGATTGTCGAAAATCTTCCAGCGCTCAATATACGGCAGCGGGTTTTCCTCCGTGCCGCCGTCCGGTGCGGGCACGCGGCGCAGCATCCACCGCAGATTCTGCCAGTCGCCCCGGACCCAGCGGTGCATCCGCTCATAATAGGGCGCGGCGCCGGCAGGACAGCCGTCCGTCAGCTCCGTATCGCCCATAAATGCACAGCGCAGCAGGGCTCCCTCCAGAAGATCATGGGAGAGCACCGCATTTTCGCGGAAGCGGCCGTCCGCGCAGGCCAGAAATGCGTCGATATCCAGAAGGCCCTTGCCGGTGAAGCTCCCGCGGCCGAACACATCCTGATACAGATCGCTGACCGCTGCGCCATATGGATCCACACCGCCGCGGCCGGCAAAAATCCGGGCAAAATCCGTCTTTCCTGTGCTGCCCAGTTCTGTGGAAATCCGCGGCTGGATGATGCCGCAGCCCTGTGTGACAGTGCGCGTTTTTTCACTGACAACCGGAGTATTCAGCGGATGCATGGCCGCGCCGACCATCTCCTTCGCCGTCCACGGACACAGGCGCGTGTCGCTGTCCAGCGTCAGCAGATAGCGCACGTTTTCAAGTCCACGTCTGTCTCCGGCCGCGGTCATGCCGCCGTTCTTTCCGCGCAGCAGCCGGGCCAGCTGCACCAGCGCGCCGCGCTTGCGCTCCCAACCCATCCAGCAGCCGCCGGCCGCATTGTAAGTCCGCGGCCGGGTAAACAGGCAGAACCCGCCGCCGAACCGCCCGTTCAGCGTGTCCACTGCAGTCCGGGCCGCCTGCAGGATAACATCGTCCTCAGGCGCGGCTTCCCGGTCCGCCTCCGGCAGATCCGCGAGAATGCCGAACAGCAGATTTTCTCCGCTGTCCGCATTGCAAAGGCGGAATTCCTCCAGCCGCTTTGCATACTTTTCCGCGCTCTCCGGTCCGGTTAAAAGGGCTGAAATCACGCACAGCGTTTTCCCCTGCGGCGGGATTCCCTCCTTCAGCTCCAGACGCGGCAGGCGCGTGGGATGCGTGAAGCGCATCAGCGCCATATCCAGCACATTTTTTACAATTTCCGAAACCGGCGGCGCCAGCAGCACGGCGACCGCAATACTCTGCAGCAGTACGCCGCAGAGTATGCTGAAAAAAAGGCTCATCAGCACCAGCGCCGGAATATACCACCAGCCGCCGGCGCGCTTTTCCTCGTGCGCCTGCCGGCCGGCAAAAATCAGCGTGCCGATGTGGCATCCGTTCTCCCGGGCACGGCTGACAATGTGTTCTGCCGCCTCATATTCATCCAGTCCGGAGCGCGCAGCCAGCCTGGCCAACGCCTGACGGTATGCGCCGCGGCTGTCGTCATCCATCCGGGCATAAATCCCCGCCGGATCCCGGCGCAGGATCTGTTCCACCTGATCCAGCCGCTGCAGAAGCGCGGACGCATCAAAGCCGCAGAAAAAGCGCATGGACGCGAACACGTTTTCATAGACGGCCGTTTTTTCCTCCTCGCTGCGCAGCTGGCCGGCGCTGTCCAGATAAGCCGTCAGCGCCGCCTGCAGACATGGGATCAGCACGGCGATTTCGCGCTGCGTCAGCGCACGCGCTTTCTGATACCCCGTGACAAACAATTCCAGCCTCCGCTCGTCCACCGCGCCAAGGCCGGCTTTGACCAGTGCCCGGGCCAGACTGTAAACAGCCGCCTCGCCGGACTCCAGCGCAGGTACGCGGCCGGACCGGCGCAGACTGTCCGCCGCGCACAGCCCCGCACGCTGGGCCACATACCAGTTGTCCAGCAGCCACTGCGCGCTGGGCGCGGCGTCCCCGGCGGCCGACAGGGCCTCCGTCCGCGTTTTCAGACTGCGCAGCGCGCGGCGGATTTCGCCGGCTGTCCGGCCCATTCCCGTCCGTCCGTCCGGCATCTCTGACAGCGCCACGTTGCATGCAAATCTTTCCAGCTGATCGGTTTTGATATATACGCCGGGATCGATAACCTCCATGATGACCTCCACAACCGCCGCGCCCCGCACCGCCGGCTCTGTCCGGCAAACGCGCCGGACGCCGTCTGCACGCAGTTTCGCGCGCGGACACGCCGCAAAACGCAGGGCGCACAGCAACGACCATATACCATTCCATTTTCCCACACGGAAAACAAAATATTCCCTTCAAATCACTTGACAGCCGCCGCTCAGTCGTGTACAATGCACCTGTAAAGTATTTTTACTTTACAGAGGAGGCGCCGCGGTGGAGGACAAAACTCTGAATATGACGCTTTTGTTCGATTTTTTCGGCGACCTTCTCACAGAAAAGCAGCGCGAATATTTTGATCTCTATTACAACGAAGATCTCTCCCTGTCCGAAATTGCGGAGAACGCCGGCATTTCCCGCCAGGGCGTGCGGGATTTGATCGTCCGGGCGGAGAATTTTCTTCTGGAAACCGAGCGCAAGACCGGCATTGTTGCCCGCTTTGAACAGATGCAGCGGGAAATTGCCCGGGCAGAGCGCTGCGCTGAAAAGCTTCGCGACGCGGAAAGCGGCGCGCTCCGCCAGTGTGCCGACGAACTGATCGACGCGCTGCAGTCCCTGAAAGGTTAGGTACGGTGCCCATGGCATTTGAAAGCTTATCTGAAAAACTTGGCGCGGCTTTCAAAAAGCTGCGCGGGAAGGGCCGTTTGAGCCAGGCGGACATCAAGGACGCCATGCGCGAGGTGCGTCTTGCCCTGCTGGAAGCCGACGTCAGCTACAAGGTCGTGCGCGACTTTGTCAAAACCGTCAGCGAACGGGCTGTGGGTACGGATGTGCTGGAGAGCCTGACGCCTGCGCAGATGGTCATCAAAATTGTCAATGAGGAAATGACGGCGCTGATGGGCGGTTCAAACGCCAAGCTGAATATTTCCTCCAAATCCCCCTCTGTGGTGATGCTGGTGGGCCTGCAGGGCGCCGGCAAAACCACAAACGGCGCAAAGCTGGCCGCGCACATGCGCAAACAGTACGGCAAGCGCCCTCTGCTCGTCGCCTGCGACATTTACCGTCCTGCGGCCATCAAGCAGCTGCAGACTGTCGGCGCGCAGCTGGAGCTACCCGTCTTTGAGATGGGAACCGAAAACCCGGTGAACATTGCCAAAGCTGCGGTGGAACACGCCAAACGCCACGGCAACGATCTTGTCTTTCTTGACACCGCTGGCCGGCTTCACATTGACGAAGCGCTGATGGACGAGCTGAAAAACATCAAGGCCGCGGTGGAACCGGCAGAAATTCTGCTGGTGGTGGACGCCATGACCGGCCAGGACGCCGTGAACGCGGCGTCGGCTTTCGACGAAGCGCTGGGAATCACCGGCGTCATGCTCACCAAAATGGACGGCGACGCCCGCGGCGGCGCGGCACTCTCCATCCGGGCCGTCACCGGAAAGCCCATCAAATTCGTGGGCACCGGCGAAAAGCTGGATCAGATTGAGGCGTTTCATCCGGACCGGATGGCCTCCCGTATCCTGGGCATGGGCGACATGCTCACGCTGATTGAAAAGGCGCAGCAGAGCTTTGATGAAAAAAAAGCCGCCGAGATGGCGGAAAAGCTCAGGAAAAACCGTTTTACCCTGACGGATTATTACGAACAGCTGACACAGCTGAAGGGCATGGGCAGCCTGTCCGACATTGCCGGCATGCTCCCCGGCGTGGATGCCAAGGCGCTGAAGGGCGTATCTGTGGATGAAAAGGCCATGAGCCGGACGGAGGCCATCATTCTCTCCATGACCGTGAAGGAGCGGGAGAACCCCTCCATCATCAACAGCAGCCGCAAAAAGCGCATCGCCGCCGGCAGCGGCACCCAGGTGGTGGATGTCAACCGGCTTCTCAAGCAGTTTGAGATGATGCAGCAGATGACCCGTCAGATGTCCAAAGGCAAAATGCCGTCCATCGGCGGTATGTCCATGGGCCGCAGGGGCGGCAAAAAAGGCTTTTTCGGTTTTTAAACAGGATAAATTCTGAATTTCAGTTTTTATACAACAAATACAACGATCTGGAGGTGACATCAATGGTCAAGATCAGACTTCGCAGAATGGGCGCCAAGAAAAATCCTTTCTACAGAATCGTCGTCGCTGATTCCCGTGCACCCCGTGACGGCCGCTTCGTTGAAGAGATCGGCACTTATGACCCCCTGGCAGAGCCTGCGGCAGTGAAGGTCGATGCAGAGCGCGCCCAGTATTGGGTGAAAAACGGCGCTCAGCCCACCGACACCGTAAAGTCGCTGCTGAAAAAAGCCGGCGTACTCTAAGGAGGTCAACTCATTCATGAAGGAACTTCTGCTTTATATCGCGCAGAATCTCGTGGACGATCCGGATCAGGTCTCCGTTGCCGAGCGTGAAGGAGACGGCGAGACCGTGTACGAGCTTCGCGTTGCGCCGGGCGACATGGGCAAAGTCATCGGCCGCCACGGCAAAATTGCGAAGGAAATCCGTGTTTTAATGCGCGCAGTTGCCCAGAAGCAGGGCAAAAAAGTCAGCGTTGATATTCTCGACTGAGCAATTTGAGGGTGTCCGGCAGCGCGTTATGCGTCCTGTCGGACACCTTTTTGCCCTGTAAGGATCACTCATATTACTGTGAGGTCATGCTATGAAAAAACAGTTCCTTGAAGCCGGAGAAATCGTCAACACACACGGCGTTGGCGGCGAGGTGCGCATTCAGCCCTGGACCAACACGCCGGAATTTCTCCTGGATTTCCGCACACTGTATATCGACGGCCGGCCTGTGCGCGTACTGCGCGCCCGGGTACACAAATCCTGCGTCATCGCCCGCTTTGACGGCGTGGACAGCTTTGACGGGGCCAACGCCCTGCGCGGCAAGCTGGTCTGCATCAACCGGGCGGACGCGCACCTGCCTGAGGGCCAGTATTTCTTCCAGGATCTGATCGGTCTGAAGGTGCTGGACTGGGAAACCGGCCGGGAAATCGGCACTCTGGAGGATATTCTTGAGCGGCCGGCGGGGAATATTTACGTCATCCGCGGGCAGCGGGAGATTCTCGTTCCTGCGGTGCCCGAATTCATCCGGGAAACAGATGTGGAAAACGGACTGATCCGCGTCAGATTGATTGAGGGCATGTAATCATGTATAAAATAGATATTATGACCCTGTTCCCCGATGTGGTGGGCGACATGCTCTGCGAGAGCATTATGGGCCGCGGCCAGGAACGCGGATACATCCGCATTGACTGCCACCAGATCCGGGACTACACCACAAACAAACAGAACCAGGTGGACGATTATCCCTACGGCGGCGGGCGCGGCTGCGTGATGCAGGCGCAGCCGCTGCATGCATGCTGGAAGCACATCTGTGACGAGGCAGGCTACCGCGTGCATACAATTTATATGTCCCCCTGCGGCAAGCTCTTTACCCAGGCCGACGCACGGCGGCTGAAGGCGGATTACGACCGTCTGATTCTGGTGTGCGGCCATTACGAGGGCGTGGACGAACGGTTTATCGAGGCGTGCGTGGACGAGGAAATCTCCATCGGCGATTTCGTGCTGACCGGCGGAGAAATCCCCGCCATGGCCGTGGCGGACGCCGTCTGCCGCCTGGTTCCCGGCGTTCTGCCGGCCGAGGAATGCTATACAGAGGAAAGCCACTGGGATGGTCTTCTGGAATATCCCCAGTATTCCAGGCCGGAAAACTGGGAAGGCCGCCACGTGCCGGAGATCCTGCTTTCCGGAGATCATGCCAGAGTCGCCCGCTGGCGGCGCAAGCAGTCCATTCTCCGGACCCGTCTGCGCCGGCCGGATATGTATGAAAAGCTGGAATTCACCACCAAGCAGGACAAAAAGCTGCTTGCAGAGATTGATGAGGAATTATTGAATGAAAAAAGAACGGATTGAAGCTTACGCCAGATTGCTGGTGGAGGTGGGCGCAAACGTCCAGAAAGGGCAGCTTGTGATTCTCACAGCATCTGTGGACTCGGCGGAATTTGCCCGCATGTGCGTGCGCGCCGCGTACGACGCAGGCGCCCGGGAAGTTTATGTAAACTGGTCGGACGACTTCTGCACCCGCGAGAAGTATCTGCGTGCGGCTGAACCGGTGTTTGACCAGGTTCTGCCCTGGCAGCAGGCGCTGTGGGAAAAGGGCTGTGAGAAGGACGTGGCCTGGCTGTTCGTCCGCTCCCGGGATCCCGAGCTGCTGGCCGGTGTGGATCCTGCGCGCATTCACCGGGCGGAAAAAGCCTCCGGAGAGGCTTCGCGCCTGTTCCGGCAGCGCGAGACAAGCGACTACTTCTCCTGGTGCATCGGCAGCGTGCCGGTGCCCGCCTGGTCCGCCAGGGTTTTCCCGGACCGGACGCCGGCCCAGGCGGAGGAGGCCCTGTGGGAGACAATTCTGAACGCCGTGCGTGTTCAGGAGGACGGCGACCCCGTCGCCGCATGGCGTGCGCACAGCGAAACGCTGAAGCGCCGGGCAAAGATACTGACCGATTCCCATTTCCGGGCGCTGAAATACAAAAACGCCCTGGGCACGGATCTCACGGTGGAGCTGGCGCAAAACCACATCTGGGACGGCGGCTGCGGCACAAACGCCAGCGGCACGCCCTTTATGCCCAACATGCCGACGGAAGAGGTTTTCACCGCGCCGGCAAAAACCGGCGCCAACGGCGTGGCCTATGCGTCCATGCCGCTGGTGCTCAACGGAACGCTGATTGAGGACTTCAGCTTTGAATTCCGGGACGGCCGGATTGTGGGCGTCGCCGCCCGCAAAGGCCTGGACGTGCTGAAAAGCGCCATTTCCATTGACGAAGGCGCAGCCTACCTGGGTGAAGCCGCTCTCGTCCCCGTGGACTCACCCATCGCCCAGTCCGGCATTCTCTATTACGACACGCTGTTTGACGAAAACGCCGCCTGCCACCTGGCCTTCGGCGAAGCGTATCCCTGTATCCCCGGCGGCGCGTCCATGTCGCCTGAGCAGCTGCAGGCCGCCGGCCTCAACAGCTCCATGACGCACGTGGACTTTATGATCGGCACGCCTGATCTGGCCGTCACCGGCATCACGCAGGACGGCCGCGAGGTGCCCGTCATGCGCGACGGCAAATTTGTCTTCTGACCGCATTTTCACAGTCCGCAAACAGCAGGGGTCTGCGTTCCGGAACGAACGCAGACCCCTTTTTCATTTTTATGCGCCTTGAAAGGCGCCTCTGTCAAACACAAGGCAGTTCCAGACCGCGAACGCCTCCCGGAAGCAGTTGCTGACCAGCACCGCCGGATTGGCTGACGGCGCGGCCACACCGCATGCATCCAGCCCGGCCCAGCGGGCCAGGAGCTTTGCGCGCATCAGGTGAAATTCACTGGTGAGCACGGCTATGCGCACCTGCTCCGGATCTTCTTCCCGCCCGGCGATAAGCTCTTCGGCGTAAAGTATATTCTCTGCCGTGCGGGTCGCCCGGGTCTCCAGCAGGATCCGCTGCGGCCCGATTCCATGTGCAATCAGCCAGTCGGCCATACACTGCGCTTCGGAAATGTCTTCATCCACACCCTGGCCGCCGGTCACAATCGCCACCGTCTGCGGATGCGCGTTCAGGTATGCCTCTGCCGCTTTCAGCCGGTCGTACAGGACGCCGGAGGGCTGCGTGCCCACCACCTGGGCGCCCAGCACAATCAGGTAGTCCGCAGACGGATCTTCGTCCGTCCGGGCATTTGCCAGAATGAAGACTTCCGTCACAAGCAGGGCGGTGGAAAACACCGCCAGCAAAGCGGCCAGCGCTTTTCTGCAGAACCGGGCGGCTTTCGGCCGCGCAGACTCCAGCGCCGAAAGAGCGGAAAATGCAAGCAGGACCCCGCCGAACCCCACAAGCCCGACGCCCAGCGGCTTCATGCCGGTCATCCAGCAGTACATCACGGCGCCCAGCAGCACGCACAGGATACCGGGTGCAATACGGGCGGATATTTTTTGTCTTTTCATGGCAGCCTCCCTGTCTGATTCCGTTTCCGTCAGCCGGCGGCGGTATTGCCGCACACTGCGCGGCACAGTCCCGTCTTCCGGTCTCAGAATACAGAACCGCTGCGTAAAAACGGCCAGCTTCCGGCATCAAAACAGCAGCGAAAAATGCCGTACAGAACGGGCAGGACCCCGGCTGCCTGCCGGAGTCCTGCCTGAATCACACGCTACTGCGCAAGTTCTTCCCACCGGGCATATTTTTCCTCAAGCTGCGCTGCCAGTTCCGCCCGACGCGCATCCACTTCCATCAGCTTTTCATAATCCGTGGCGTTTTCCTCCGCCAGCGCGTCAAGCTCGGCAGACTGCGCCTCCAGCCCGGCAATTTCCTTTTCCAGTTTGGCGATCAGCCGCTCCGTGCTGCGGGGCGTCTCCCGCTTCTGCTTCTGCGGTCTGGGCTCCGCGCTGCGCACCGTCTCTTTCTCCGCCTGCTGCCGGAGCGCCGCAGCGCTTTTGTATGCCCTGTACTGCTCATATGTTCCCCGGAAATCACGGATTGTCCCGTTTTCCAGTTCCCAGATGCGGCTGGCAAAACGGTTGATGAAATACCGGTCATGGCTGACGAACAGAAGCGTCCCGGCGTAATCCTCCACCGCTTCTTCAATCCACTCCCTGGATGCAATGTCCAGATGGTTCGTGGGCTCGTCCAGAATGAGGAAATTGATGTCGCCGCGCATCAGAATGCACAGCCGCAGCCGGCTCTTTTCCCCGCCGGACAGCTGCGACACCGGCCGGAAAACATCCTCGCCGGAAAATTTGAACGCCCCCAGCCGGTCCCTGGCCTCCTGGGGCTGGTAATTCTCGTCATAGATCAGCGTGTCCAGCACACTGCGCTGGGGATTTTCAAAGTGCACAACCTGCTCCAGACAGGCCGTTTTCACAGCCGGTCCGCGCTTGACGATGCCGCGGTCCGGCGTCTGCCTGCCTGTCAGAATCTGCAGAAGCGTCGTTTTTCCCGTGCCGTTGTCTCCGATCAGGGCGATGCGCTCCCCCGGCCGGATGGTCAGTTCCAGATCCGAGAAAAGCGTGCGGCCGTCAAAGGACTTGGTCACGCCCTCCAGGCTCAGGACCTCGTCGCCCTGGAATTCCTTCTCGGAAAACCGGCCCTTCATCTTCCGCTCTGTGTCCGGCCGCTCCGTTGACAGCTTTTCGATGCGCTTTTCCATGGAAAACGCGCGCTTGTGCAGCTTGTCATTGCCCATAAAGGCCCACAGGTGCAGCTTGTCGGCGGCCTGCTGCAGCCGTCTGACCTCCGCCTGTTCCTTTTCATAGCGCTTGAGCTGCTCCTGATAGCGCCGCTCCTTTTCCGCTACATAAAAGCTATAATTGCCGCTGTAAAGCGCCGCCTTTCCGCCGGTAATCTCCACGCAGCGGGTCACTGCCTTGTCCAGAAAATACCGGTCATGGCTGATGGCCACAACCGTACCGCGGAAATGGGCCAGATAATCCTCCAGCCATTCAGCCGCGCGCATATCCAGGTGGTTCGTGGGCTCGTCCAGAAGAAGAATATCCGTGTCCTCCAGAATCAGCCGCGCCAGATTCATGCGGGTCTTCTCTCCGCCGGACAGCTGGGAAAACAGCTGGCGGCGCTGGACGTCCGGAATGCCGAGACCGTTGGCCACTGTGTTGCGCAGCCGGTCCATTTCATAGCCATCCCTGCGGATAAATTCCGTGCTCAGCCGGTCATATTCCGCCAGAACCGCCGCCGACGTATCCTGCGCCATACGCCGCTCCAGCTCCTCCATCCGCGCACGCATGGCATAGAGCTCCCTGTGCGCGTCTTTCAGCACGTCCTCGCCCGTGTAATCCGCCGGATAATCCGGCATCTGAGCCACAAGTCCCACGCGCTTGCCCGGCGCAATCACAACCTGCCCCTCATCCGGATACAGCTCGCCGCAGATGATCCGGAAAAGCGTGGTCTTCCCCGCTCCGTTTTTGCCCAGCAGGCCGATGTGCTCCCCCTCCAGGACGTCAAAAGTCACGCCGTCCAGAACGTTCACATCTTCCTCGAATGCCTTGACAATATTTTGTACAGAAATATCGGTCATGTTTCTCACCCAAAAAAAGCGGCCCGGACCGTCTTACTGCGGTTTCCGGGCCGTTTTGTGCAAAAATGTTCAGAGGCGGATCTCAGTCCTTGTCCTCTCCGTCCTCTTCCTCATCCTCATCGCAGTCACATTCGCCGTCAAACTCGAATTCCAGATCCTCGCCGCAGCTGGGGCATTTGAACGTGCCGTTGAGCAGCGTATCCTCGTCCACGGTGATCTCCGTGTTGCACACAGGGCAGGTGACGCTGTACATCTCGTCGTCATCCTCGTCCTCATCGTGATGGTGATGATGGTGGCAGCCGCAGGACGCATCGTCGCAGCAGTCGTCTTCGTCCTCGTCGTCCTCGTCGTCTTCGTCATAAATGACGGACTCCAGCGCGGCCACATCGGCGGAAACGGAATCCAGCTCGTCGCCCAGCTCCACGGCGTTGTCCTCAAGATCCGCCACGTCGCCGGCCATATCGGTCAGAACGTCAAGAATACCGCTGATGATCTTGCCTTCTCCCTCTTCGGAAGACAGACCCATGCCCTCAAAAAGGCCCTTCAGGTATGCAACTTTTTCGGAATTGGTCATTTCAGTACCTCCTGTCGGTATTGATCCGGTTGCGCAGGGCGCACTCAGCCCTTCGCTCTCTCCAGATACTCGCCAATACGGGTGTCAATCTTGATCTTGTCGCCGGGATTGATGAACAGCGGCACCTTAACCTCAGCGCCGGTTTCAAGCGTCGCAGGCTTGGTCACGTTCGTGGCGGTATCGCCCTTGAAGCCGGGATCGGTGGCGGTCACTTCCAGAACAACAAACGTGGGCGGCTCAACGTTGAACACCTTGCCCTTGAAGGACATGATGGTGCACTTCATGCCGTCCTTGACGAACTTGAAGTTGTCGCCGACTTTGCTGCTCTCAACGGGGATTTCCGTTCCGTCTTCATTGTAGAAGTAATAGAGATCTCCGTCCGTCCAGCTGTAATCCGCCTCAATGCGGTCAACATACGCGTTGTCAAACTTATCCTCGGGGTTGAAGCTCATCTCGCGGACAGCACCGGTGATGATGTCCTTGAACTTGGTGCGCACAAACGCAGCGCCCTTTCCCGGCTTGACGTGCTGAAACTCAACAACGACTGCGGGATTTCCGTTATACTCGAAAGTTACGCCGTTTCTGAAATCACTTGCGGTAATTGGCATATATAAATCCTCCTGAATAAAGTTACTACAAAATTACTCCATGTATTTTATTACAGAATCACATACATTGCAAGATAAAATTCACAAAATGATCAGGTTTCGCGGCGTTTTTGTGATATCTTCACAGCCGTCCGCGGTAATATACAGCACATCCTCGATCCGGACGCCGAAACGTCCCGGCAAATAGATGCCCGGCTCCGCCGAAATAACGGCGCCGGCAGGGATCGGATCGCCGCAAAGCGGCGACGCATTGGGCGCTTCATGGATATCCAGGCCCAGGCTGTGGCCGAAGGCATGGCCGAAATATGCGCCGTAGCCCGCCTGTTCAATGACCGCGCGGCCCGCCGCGTCAATCTCACGGCCGGGCACGCCTGCCTTTGCGGCGGCGATTCCCGCCTTCTGCGCCGCCAGGACCGTGTCGTACACCCTGACCATTTCGTCTGTAGGCCTGCCCAGGCAGAAGGTCCGCGTCTCATCGGAGCAGTAACCGTCCACCCTGCAGCCGAAATCGATGGTCACAAAGCCGTCGCCGATGACTGTATCGTCCGGCACGCCGTGGGGCATGCTCGTCTTTTTCCCGGAAACCACAATCGGATCAAAGCTCTTGTCTTCCGCGCCGGCTCTGACCATGCGGTAAACAAGCTCTGCGGCGATGTCCCGCTCCCGGCTGCCGCGCAGCATGGGCAGCACGCCCTCCAGCGCGCTCTCGGCGATGCGCTGGGCGCGGATCATGGTCTCCAGTTCCTCACGGCTCTTGGACTGGCGCAGGAACACGAACAGCTTCTGCGCCGGCACAAGCTCAGCTCTGAGCTTTTCCCTGTAAGCCGTATAGGCGCTGACGGTCATCTCTCCGTCCTCAAAGCCCAGCTTTTCCACACGGTTTTCCGCAAGCGCGTCATTGATTCTGTCGGCATACGGATGTTTTCCGTCTGTCTGCAGCACCACGGCGCCGGAAACGGCGTTCTGCGCCGCTTCAATATAACGGGCATCCGTGAAAAAATACGCCCTCTTTTTTGTCACAAGCGCCGCGCCGGCAGACGACGGAAAACCGGTCACATACCGCCGGTTGGACTCTCCCGTAACCAGAACCGCGTCCAGCCCGAAGCGTTCAAGCGCCTGGGCGGCGCACTGAAAATGATCTCTCATATCTGTCTCCGCCTTTCTGTCATATACATACGCCCGGCATCATACGCTGTATTGGCTGCAAGGCCACACAACGGTACCTGAGGTGAAAACATGCAAGGAAACTTTTCCGTTCTGCTGGCCGTGCCCGGCGGTTTCCGCCGGCCGGCCGCGAACTTCGGACTGCCGCTTGTCCATATGGGCTACGCGCTGGACAGCACCCGGCTTTACCGCACGCATCCCCCGTCCGGCCGCGGCGGCGTCATGGCCGTCGACTGCACGGCGGATTATACCGGAACGCCCGGCGCGCTGGCTGCCGGCGCCATGCGCGAATGCACCGCGCGCGGCTTCACCGGCATTTTTCTGGACCGGGAGCAGCCGGCCGGGAAGGCGCTGGCCGCCGCCTGTACAGCGCTGGAACGCGCGTGCAGTGCCAGAGGCATCGCCCTGTATGTGTCACCCGCTCTGGCGCCGTATACGCGCACAGCCGCCGTCCTAGTCTCCACCGCCGTTTCCGGCGGGACGCTGGAACGCCGCATGACTGACGCCGCGGGGCGCTTCGGCCGCGGCCGGATTGCCATGGACATCGAACTGATGCGCGCGGATTTCACGCCGCCGGCACCCGGCGGAAAAGGCACCGCTCTGACGGCCGAGGCCTTCGACGCGCTGGTACAGCGGCTGCATCCGAACGTCTTTTTCTCCGGCGACCTGTGCGCCAACTACTTCACTTACCGCGCCGGCGGCCGGACACACTTTGTTCTCTTTGACGACGCGTGGAGCATCCGGCGCAAGCTGGCGCTCGGCAAAAGGCTGGGTGTCCGGTGCGCCTTTCTCTTTTATCCGGAAGTGGAACCTTTTTTACCGCAGCTGCTCACATGACAGCTCCTGTCCGCCGCGCTCCACGCGGCGGATGCTTTTTTCCGCCTTGGACCGGGGATTCATAACCTCCCTGCCGCAGCCCAGACAGCGCAGCTTGAAATCCGCGCCGATCCGCAGCACCTCCCAGCGGCTGGAACCGCAGGGGTGCTGCTTTTTCATTTGCAGAATGTCGCCGACCCTGATATCCATCTCTACTTTTTCTCCTTGATCTGATCCCAGTATTTTTTTGCAGCCTGTTCCGTTTTATTCTGTCCGTATTCGTAATACCGGGCGTTTTTCAGCGCGTCAGGCAGATATTGCTGCCGCACCCAGTGGTCCGGATAATCGTGGGCGTACAGGTAGCCCTGCTCCCGCTCAAAGCCCGTGCCGTCCGCATGGACATTCTGCAGATGGCGCGGGACCGGTCCCGTGCGGCCCGCGCGCACGTCGGCCATGGCCCGGTCTATGGCCAGCATGCCGGAGTTGGACTTCGGGGCTGTGGCCATCAGAATCACCGCGTCCGCCAGCGGCAGGCGTGCTTCCGGCATGCCCAGCTGCAGAGCGGTATCCACGCAGGCCTTCACGATGGGAATGATCTGCGGGTAGGCCAGCCCCACGTCCTCCGTGGCAATGCACAGCAGCCGGCGGCAGGGCGAAATGATATCCCCCGCCTCCAGAAACCGCGCAAGATAATGCAGGGCGGCGTCCGGATCTGAACCGCGCACGGACTTGTGCAGGGCGGAAAGCATGTCGTAGTGGTCGTCTCCGGCCCTGTCATAGCGCATGGCGCTGCGCTGGGACACGCCGGAGGCATCCGCCGCAGTCAGGCGCACCTCTCCGTTTTCCGGATGCGCCGCGCTGAACAGAAGCTCCACGGCGTTGATGGCCTTGCGCACATCGCCGCCGCATCCCGCGCAGATGGTATCCAGAACGCCCGGCTCCAGAACAGCCCGGACATTCAGCCGTCCCTCCATAATCCGGACAGCCCGCTGAACGGCCGGCACAGCCTCCTGCGCGGTGACCGGCTTGAATTCAAACACGGTGCTCCGGCTGAGGATGGCGTTGTATACATAAAAATACGGATTCTCCGTTGTGGACGCGATCAGCGTGATCTTTCCGTTTTCAATGAACTCCAGAAGTGACTGCTGCTGTTTCTTGTTGAAATACTGAATCTCGTCCAGATACAGGAGCACACCGTTCGGCGCCAGCATCGTATCCAGATCCGAGATGATGTTTTTGATGTCGGCAATGCCGGCCGTGGTGGCGTTGAGCCGGTGCAGCGTCCGTTGGGTGGATTCGGCAATGATATTGGCCGCCGTGGTTTTTCCGCAGCCGGAAGGGCCGTAGAAAATCATATTGGGAATATTCCCGCTTTCAATAATCCGCCGCAGCAGCCCGTCCGGGCCGAGAATATGCGTCTGTCCGACCATTTCATCAATGGACGCGGGCCTGATTTCATCTGCAAGTGGTCTGTACATCATGCGGCACCTCTCTTTCTGCTGTTGGCTTATGCTGAAAAATGTGATATACTGTCTGCAATGCAGTGGGATAAGCGCTGTTTTCACGCAGATTTCGCACCGCCCCCGCCCGTAAGCCGACAGCCGGAGACTGCGGCGCTGCAGCGATACGCACAACACACACGGAGGTTACGGCCATGCGCACGCACGAACAGGTATTGGAAATCATCCGTCTCCTGGAACTGGAATATCCGCTGGCGGAATGCTCGCTTGAATATGACAAGGCATATGAACTGCTGTTCGCCGTCCGTCTTGCCGCCCAGTGCACGGACGAGCGGGTCAACAAGGTCACGCCGGCACTTTACGCCGCCTTTCCTTCGCTGGAGGCTTTCGCCGCCGCCAGCCCGGAGGACGTCGAGCCGTACATCCATTCCTGCGGCTTTTTCCGGGGTAAGGCACGGGACATTGTGGGGGCCGCCCGGATGCTTCTGGACGATTACGGCGGCGTCGTACCCGATAACATGGACGATCTGCTGAAGCTGCCCGGCGTGGGCAGAAAGACCGCCAATCTGATTCTGGGCGACGTGTATCACAAGCCGGCCATCGTGGTGGACACGCACTGCATCCGGCTGACCAACCGCATCGGTCTGATTGACGGCGTCAAGGATCCGGCCAGAATTGAAACGCTGCTGCGCCCGCAGCTTCCGCCGGAGAAAAGCTCAGACTTCTGCCACCGGATGGTGCTGCACGGCCGCGCCGTGTGCGACGCCCGCAAGCCGAACTGCGCCGGATGCTGCATCCGTCACCTGTGCAGGACTTTTTCCGGGGACTAAGATTAAGTTTTCATCAGTCTCTGCGCCAGCGCGCCGTCCGGATCCGCGTAAACCGTGCGCTGATTTGTATAGATCACCATACCCGGCCGGGCGCCCGCAGGCTTTTTCACAAAGCGCACCTCGGTATAGTCCACGGGGACATTTCTGCTCTCCCTGGCCCGGGAATACCATGCGGCCACTGCTGCCGCCTGGCGCAGCGTCGTCTCATCCGGCCGGGCGCCGGCACGGCAGGCAATCACCACATGGCTGCCGTGGATTTTCCGGGTATGGAGCCAGACGTCGCTTTTGAAAGCTGTGCGCAGCGTCAGCGCGTCATTCTGGGCGTTGTTGCGCCCGGCATAGAATTCCATTCCCGTATCGGATACAAAACGCATGGGTTTTGACGCCGTGCGTTTTTCTTTTTTCCCTTTTTGGGCACGGATATAACCGGCATCGGTCAGTTCTGCCCGGATTTCCGAAAGATCGCTCTCCCTTTCCGCCCGTTCCAGCTCCTCAAGAACGCTTTCCAGGTAATCCAGCTCCTTTTCGCCTGCGGCAGTCAGCTCCGTCAGCATCTGCTCCGCCGTTTTGCGTTTGGAATACTCCCTGTAAAGCGCCGCGGCGTTTTCCCTGGGTGATTTTGCCGGGTTCAGCCGGATCTCACGGACGCCGCCGCCGGGCGCGTAAAAATCCTCTGCCCGCAGGAGCGTCATGCCTTTTTCCATCAGATGAAGATTGGCCATGATGATATCCGCATCTTCACGGAGCCTTTCGCGGCCGCCGGCCTTTTCCAGCTCCTGATACTGCTGATTCAGCCGCCGGCGTGTCCTGTCCCGGGCCGTCTTCACCGTGCGCAGCAGCTCCTGGCTGCGCCGGCGCATGCGCTCCGCCTGGTCGCGCCGGGCATAGTACGCCTCAAGCAGCGCAGAAAAGCTCTCCTGCCGCTCGGCCGTCCGGAGGCTGCCGTACTGCCGCACCGGCAGAAACGTGAAGTCGGCGCACCGGCCGTCCTGCTCCAGCAGCAGATACGGCGCCAGTCCGCCGCCCGCCGCCATATCCCGCAGCGCACCCAGCGCACGGGCCAGTGCGGCGCGGTCCACTGCGGACATGCGCGCGTCCGTCTCCGCGCAGACCGAATACGCCAGCTCTCTCGCGATCAGCGGCGATATGCCGGTGAACGTGGATAAAATCCATTTGTCCGCGGCCATGTCTCCGGATACCTGCGCCGCCAGTGCGGCCAGCCGCTCATCCGTCAGGTCGGGCAGAAGCAGCTTGTCCGGCTGCGGCGGCAGCCGGTACAGAAGTCCCGGCAGCAGCATGCGCTTCTCGCTCATGGCGCTGTCGATCCGATGCAGGCAGTCTGTGACGATCCCCTGCGGGTCTGTCAGAATGATATTTGAATAACTGCCCATCAGCTCCGCAATCAGGTGCCGCCGGCAGGAAACGCCCATGGCGTCCAGCGTGTCCAGCTCAAAATCCACCAGCCGCTCCATAGGCGGCTGCGTCACCGACAGAATCCGCGCGCCGGTGATGTATTTGCGCAGCAGCATGCAGAACATGGGCGGCTGCGGCGGATTTTCGTACTGCTGCTGCGTGAAGCACACACGTGCGCTGCCGGTGCCGGCATGGATCAGCAGCTTCCGGCTGCCGGCCGGCCCGCGCAGGCCCAAAACCAGCGTGTCCCGCTCCGGCATCTGAATCTTGTCTATCCGCGCGCCCAGTGCGGACTGCCGCACCTCGTCCGTCAGTGCAGTCAGAAAAATTGCGTCAAGAGGCATTGTTTTCCTCCGTAATCCAGTTAAATAATTCGTTGAGCCGTTCATGCTGCCCGGTCAGCCACAGATGGCCGAACAGCGCCTCAAACCCGGTCGCCGCATGGTACTGACCGGGCGTTGCGTGAATGGGGATGGCATTGACGCGGGCATTGCGTCCGCGCTTGTACACCGCCGTTTCCTCCTCGCTCAGAAGCGGCAGCAGCTTCTCCATAAAAGCCGCCTGGGCCTGGGCGGATACATAGCGCACAGCGGCGGCGTGCAGGTCGCCGTTTGTCCGGCTGCCCGCGGCACAGAGCCAGGCGCGCACCATCAGCTCATACACGGCGTCGCCCACATAGGCCAGGCTCAGGCCGGACATGGTTTTCATCTGCTCCTGATTCAGGCACATTTCAAAACAATCATGCATGGAAAAGTCCGCCTCCCGCTTTCCTGTCATCCGGACGTCTGCCAGGCCTGCGTACAGGCCCTGGGCATCGCCCTGATTGAAAAAACATTTTATCACAGCTCATACGTTTTGGCAAAAAATTCTCCCCGGACAGCATACAATCCTGTCAGGTTTGCACCTTGACGCATGGGAAATATCTGTTAAACTATGTAGGAAGCTAAATTTTAGCATGCTACTTTTTAAAAAAGGAGGGCCGGACATGGAACAGCCTGGCTTCGGCATGAAGCTGAAGATCATCGTCAACAGCATTGATGCCAAATTCAACCGGCGCAACGCAGCTCTTGGACTCACATCTTCCCAGGCGCATATGCTCGCCTACATCGTCCGTCAGGGCAGCGCGGTGAGCTTTCAGGAACTGGAAACCTTTTTCAATCTCCGCCACCCCACTGTAACCGGGATTGTCCAGCGGCTGGAGGAAAAGGGCTTCGTCACCTGTACCCAGGACAGTGCGGACCGGCGCAGAAAGCACGTTCTGCCGACCGGGAAAAGCATGAATCTGCTTCAGAACATGCACACAGGCCGCGCACAGATAGAGCATGAACTGACCGCGGGCATCTCTGCAGAAGACCTGGCAGAATTTGAGCGCATACTGGACCAGATCTTCAGGAATGCGCTGCGGGAAGAGAATCTGCCGCACTGTACCATGGATGCGGCAACATCTCGGGAGGGAAATCTATGATCAAACGACTGGCCCGATGCATCCGGGAATACAAGCTGGCTTCGATTCTCGCACCGCTTTTCATTCTCGGTGAGGCCGCAATGGAAGTTCTGATCCCCACGCTGATGGCCGATCTCATTGACTACGGCATTGAGCTGGGTGATATGGACTTTGTTCTGCTGGCCGCAGGAAAGCTGCTGATCTGCGCGCTGGTATCGCTGGCCTGCGGCTTTGCCTCGGCCTATTTTGCCGCCAAGGCCGGCACCGGTTTCGGCGCAAATCTGCGGCATGATATTTTCTACCGCGTGCAGGATTTTTCATTTTCCAACATCGACAAGTTTTCCACCTCGTCGCTTGTTACCCGGCTGACCACGGATGTGACCAACGTACAGTCTGCCTATATGATGATCATCCGCGGCGCAATCCGCTCGCCTGCGCTTCTGATTTTCTCCATCATCATGGCGGCGCGGATCCGTCCGTCCATGTGCATCATCTATCTGTGCGCCGTGCCGGTTCTCGGCGTCTGCATCTATTTCCTGATGAGCAGGACGCACCCGATTATGGAAAAAGTCTTTAAAACCTATGACAAGCTGAACCGCGTTGTGGCGGAAAACCTCCATGGTATCCGGGTGGTGAAAAGCTTTGTCCGGGAAGAGCATGAAAAGGATAAGTTCAACAGCGTGTCTGATGAGATCTATCAGGGCTTTGTGAAGGGCGAAAAGCGCATTATTCTCAACCAGCCCATCATGATGGGCGTGGTTTACGGCTGTCTGCTTCTGGTGTCCTGGTTCGGCGCACGGGCCATTGTTGCCTCCGGCAACAATCCCGATCTGGGCATGACCACGGGCCAGCTGACCAGCATGTTTACTTACACCATCCAAATTCTCAGCGCGCTGATGATGCTGTCCATGATTTTCATGATGATTGTCATCTCCCGTGCGTCCATGGAGCGCATTGACGAGGTCCTGCGTGAAGAGCCCGACCTGCACAGTCCGGAAAACGCCCTGACCCAGGTACCGGACGGCTCCGTAAAATTTGAGGACGTCTCCTTCCGCTATTCCAAAAGCGCTGAACGCGATGCGCTGAGTCACATTGATCTGGACATTCACTCCGGCGAGACCATCGGCATTCTGGGCGGTACCGGTTCCGCCAAGTCCACGCTGGTTCAGCTGATCCCGCGTCTTTACGATGTGACGGAAGGCCGCATTCTTGTGGGCGGACACGACGTGCGGGACTACGACCTGAAAACCCTGCGGGACAACGTGGCCATGGTTCTGCAGAAAAATGTCCTTTTCTCCGGCACCATCAGAGAAAACCTGCGCTGGGGCAACGCCGATGCAACCGACGAGGAAATTGTCCGTGTCTGCCGTCTGGCCCAGGCGGACGGCTTCATCCGCTCCTTTCCGGACGGCTATAACACAAAAATCGAGCAGGGCGGCACAAACGTCTCCGGCGGACAGAAGCAGCGTCTGTGCATTGCCCGGGCACTGCTGAAAAACCCGAAGATTCTGATTCTGGACGACTCAACATCCGCCGTAGATATGCACACCGATGCGCTACTGCGTCAGGCCCTGCGCAGCGAGCTGCCGCACGTCACCAAGCTGATTATTGCCCAGCGTGTGGCCTCCGTGGAAGACGCCGACCGGGTCATTGTGCTGGACGGCGGACAGATTGCCGGCTTTGATACGCCGGAAGAACTCATGAAAACAAACGCAATCTACCGCGAAGTTGCCGCGTCCCAGAAGAAAGGAGGCGAATGAGCATGCCGCCTGCAAGAATGAAAATCAAAGGCGTCCCCTCAAAGCCCAAGGATATCAAAGGCACGCTCAGGCGCCTGATGTCCTATATGAAGCCGTACCGCGCCCGTCTGGTCCTTGTGGGCGTGTGCATCGTCATCAGCGCAATGACCACATCCGTGGCCGCTCTGTTCATGAAAACACTGATCGACGACTACATTGTGCCCATGCTGACCCAGACCGTTCCGGACTTTATGCCGCTTCTGAAAATGCTGCTGGCTGTCGCCGGCATTTTCCTGATCGGCATATTCTGCGGCTATCTCTACAACCGGCTGATGGTCACCATCGCCCACGGCGTGTTGCGCCGGATCCGGGACGAGATGTTCGCCCACATGCAGACGCTGCCCATCAAATACTTTGATACGCATACGCACGGCGACATCATGAGCTACTATACAAACGACACCGACACACTGCGCCAGCTGATCACACAGGCGCTGCCGCAGACGCTCTCCTCGCTTCTGTCCATGCTGGCGGCGTTTGTCTCCATGCTGATTCTCAGCCCGATTCTGACGCTGATCGTCATTGCCACCATTGTGCTGATGCTGCTTTTCGTCAAAATGTGCGCCGGCCGCTCCGGCAAGCATTTTATGCAGCAGCAGATCATTCTGGGCAAGGTCAACGGCTATATGGAGGAGACCATCAATGGACAGAAGGTCGTCAAGGTCTTTACCCATGAGGAAAAAGCCAGGGAAGACTTCGACCGGCTTAATGAGCAGCTGCGCAAAAACGCTTTTGAGGCCAACAAATACGCAAACATTCTCATGCCCGTCATGCACAATCTCGGCTATCTGCAGTATATCATTCTGGCTGCAGCCGGCAGTCTCCTGGCCATCCGCGGCATTGCCGGCACCACGCTGGGCGACATTGTCTCCTTTCTGCAGCTGTCCAAAAGCTTCACGAACCCCATCTCCCAGATCTCCCAGCAGATGAACAACATCGTCATGGCTCTGGCCGGCGCTGAGCGTATTTTCCAGCATCTGGACGAGATCCCCGAAGAGGACCATGGCTATGTCACTCTGGTCAACGCAGAGCGCGGCGCGGACGGTACGCTGAAGGAAGCCGACGGGAAAACCGGCCTCTGGGCCTGGAAGCACCCCCATGCGGACGGCACTGTCACATATACCCAGCTTACCGGCGACGTGCGCATGACGGATGTGGACTTCGGCTATACACCCGGGAAAATTGTCCTGCACGACATCTCCCTCTATGCGGAGCCCGGTCAAAAGGTCGCCTTTGTGGGCGCGACCGGCGCAGGCAAAACCACCATTACAAACCTCATCAACCGTTTCTATGATATTGAGGACGGCAAAATCCGCTACGACGGCATCAACATCAACAAAATCAAAAAGCCGGATCTGCGGCGCAGCCTCGGTGTCGTGCTGCAGGACACCAACCTGTTCACCGGGACCGTAATGGAGAATATCCGTTACGGCCGGCTGGACGCCACCGACGACGACTGCATCGCCGCGGCCAGGCTGGCCAACGCCCATGACTTTATCACCCGCCTGCCGGACGGCTACCAGACCATGCTCACCGGCAACGGCGAAAGTCTCTCCCAGGGACAGCGGCAGCTGCTGAGCATTGCCCGGGCCGCCGTTGCCGATCCGCCGGTGATGATCCTGGACGAGGCGACCTCCTCCATCGACACCCGCACGGAGCTGCTTGTGCAGCGGGGCATGGATTCCCTGATGGTCGGGCGGACGGTCTTCGTCATCGCCCACCGGCTCAGCACCGTACAGAATTCCGATGTGATCATGGTTCTGGACGCAGGGCATATCATTGAGCGCGGCACGCACAGCGACCTGATCGCCCAGAAGGGCACCTATTATCAACTGTACACAGGCGCTTTTGAACTGGATTAATCCGGCAGAACTGTCAAGCCGCCGGCACTGATGTGCCGGCGGCTTGTTTGCTTCTGCATGTGCAGGCAGCAGGTCTATTCCTCTTCGGGTACGCGCTCATAGACGCGGCCGCCGTTTTTCTCCGTGTAGATTTCAGGAAAAACACCGGCAGGAGAAACCGGCTCGCCCGCCGCGTAGAGATGCGACACGTCGCCGAATCCGTTGCAGCGGAAAAAGACCTGCCCCGATGTGCGCTCCTCGGTCACCAGCGTCGTCACAGACGTGGGCGCCATAATAAAGCCATGCCACATAACCATAGGCGAAATTCCCAGAAGATAGGCGCACATGGCCGCAGAAATACCGAAATGGCAGAAAAGCAGCAGCGTTTTGTCCAGATTCTTCCCACAGCGGTAAATCATCCCGTCCCGCCTGTAGCCGTAGCGGCCCAGAAGCGCGTCCAGCCCCTGCTTTGTCTCCTCCCAGACGGCGGCGACAGCGCTGCCGTCAAAAAGCGCCGGCTCGGTCCAGTGCCCCGTGCTGAAAAAGCGGGGCTCAGCCGTCCAGAAAAGCGGCGGGAGATCCCAGGGGATGTCCATTCTGTCTGCTTCCGGATGCCAGATTTCGCCGCGGAATTCCGCCAGCCAGGGCAGCGTCTCCATCTGCCAGCCGGTCTTCGCAAGAGTCGCGCGGGCCGTATCCTGCGCCCGCCCCAGAGGCGAGCAATAGACGTCCGGGTTCTGAATCCCGGCCAGCCGGCCGGCCAGAATCTCCGCTTCCCGCCAACCCTTGGGCGTCAGGGAATCTATTGTATAGTCCGGCTCTCCGTGCCGGATCATCAGAATTTTCATGCACTTTCTCTCCCCTTATTGTTGATCCCCGCTTTTGACCACCACGTTTTCCGGGCCTAAAAGCGTGCAGAGCTCCTCCGTCAGCGCCGGATGAATCACACAGGCCGCGCTGAGGCGCTTTTTCGTATCCTCAAAATAGAACACCAGCCGGTCGTTGCCGGGGAACATGGTCAGGATCAGCCGGATCTTCTCAAAAAGCGGACTGCCTTCTGACGGCAGGCGCACATAAAGCCTGCGCGCGGCAGGCGCCGGCCGTCCGGTTCCCGGCTCATCCAGATCAGACAGCGGGCGCACCGTGTCCACCACGATCTGCGGATCCTTTTCATCCCGGTAGGAAAGGCGTCCGGTGATCAGCACCGCCGCATTTTCCCGCAGGTAGCCTCCGCCCTGATCCAGCGCCCGCTGAAAAGCCAGAAGCTCCAGCGCGCCGGTGGAATCCTCCAGCGTGATGTAGGCCATCAGGCTGTTGTTCCGGGTGGGCTTTGTCTTCATGGCGGATATCACGCCGGCCACTGTAATGGCCTGGTCGTCCTGAAAGGCCGCGGGACCGCCCTCCTGGTGGCTGTCCTCCAGTATCCGCAGGATGTCCACCGCGCCGGCGCTTCTGGCGGCGGCCCGGTACTCGTCCATGGGATGGCCGGAGAGGTACAGGCCCGTGGTCTCCTTTTCCATATTCATCAGCTCCCGGCGGGAAAACTCCGGGATATCCGGCAGCGGCACCGCCGCCGGCTTCACCGTCTCCTCCGCGCCGTCCAGAGCGCCGAAGAGATCCATCTGCCCGTCCACATTCTTGCGCCGGGCGTCCGCAATGCCGTCCAGCACCAGGCCGCACACGCGCATCAGCTGGCTGCGCCTGTAACCCAGGCTGTCAAACCCGCCGCATTTGATCAGGCTTTCCACCGCACGGCGGTTCAGATCCGTGCCGTACATGCGCTCACAGAACTCCTCGAAGGTCCGGAACGGGCCGTTTTCCTGCCGGTCGGCCATCACCGCGCGGATAAAGCCGCGGCCGATGTTCTTCACGGCCACAAGCCCGTAGCGGATGTTCTGCCCGGAGACAGAGAAGCTGTCGTTCGACTCGTTCACATCCGGCGGCAGCAGGGCTATGCCCATATCCCTGCACTCCGCCGTGTATTCGGAAACCTTCTCCGGGCTGTCCAGCACGGAGCTCATCAGCGCCGCCATATACTGCCGCGGCCAATGGCATTTCAGATAGGCCGTCTGGTAGCAGACGATGGCATAGCACACAGCGTGGGCCTTGTTGAAGGCATAGTTGGCAAAATCCAGAATTTCGTCATAGATGGCACCGGCCACATCCTCACTGACGCCGTTTGCAACCGCACCGCAGATGTTCCGCTCCGGATCGCCGTGAATGAACGTTGCCCGCTCCCTGACAATTTCCGCCTGTTTTTTCTTGCTCATGGCCCGGCGGATCAGGTCTGCCTGTCCCAGTGAGAACCCGCCCAGCCGGCGGAAGATTTCAATGACCTGCTCCTGATAGACAATGCAGCCGTAGGTCACATCCAGAATCGGCTCAAGCAGCGGGTGCTTGTAGCGGATCAGCTCCGGATTTTTCTTGCTCTCAATAAAGCGCGGGATCGAATCCATCGGTCCCGGCCGGTACAGGGCGATAATCGCGGTGATGTCCTCAATGCTCTGGGGCTGCATGCCGGTGCACACCGCCGTAATGCCCGCAGATTCCATCTGGAACACGCCGCTTGTTTTCCCGGCGCTGAGCATGGCGTATGTCTCTTTGTCATCCTCCGGAATCGCGCGGATGGAAAAGTCCGGCTGCACCTTGCGGATTTCCCTGACCGCATCGTCAATGACCGTCAGGTTCCGCAGGCCCAGAAAGTCCATTTTCAGAAGCCCCAGCTCTTCCAGTGTGGTCATCACATACTGGGTCGCAATGGAGTTGTCCTTTTTCGACAGAGTCAGCGGCACATAGGTATAAACCGGGTCGCGCGTGATCACCACACCGGCCGCATGCGTGCCTGAATCCTTGGGCATATCCTCCAGCGCCATGGCCGTGTCGATCACGCGTCTGATGCGCGCGTCGCCGTCATACATCTCCCTGAGCTGTCTGGAGGACGCCAGCGCGTCTGCGATTTTGATGTTCAGCACGTTCGGGATGGCTTTTGCAAGCTCGCTTTCCTCCGCAAAGGTCAGGCTCATGGCCTTTGCCACGTTGCGCACGGCGTTTTTCGCCTTCAGTGTGTTGAAGGTGACAATCTGCGCCACCCGGTCCGTCCCGTATTTGCGCTTGACGTAATCAATGACCTCGCCCCTGCGGCGCTCGCAGAAATCCATGTCAATATCCGGCATGCTGACGCGCTCCGGATTCAGGAAGCGCTCAAAATAAAGATTATACTGAATGGGGTCCACATCCGTGATGTTCAGGCAGTAGGACACCACGCTGCCCGCAGCCGAGCCTCTGCCCGGCCCCACCGGAATCTCCTGGCTTTTTGCAAAATTGACAAAATCCTGCACGATGAGAAAGTATTCCGTAAAGCCCATCCGGCCGATCATGTCCAGCTCATACTCCAGCTGGCGCAGCACCTCCGGCCGGCCGCTGCCGTAGCGGCGCTCAAAGCCCTCCATACACAGCCTGTGCAGGTACGCGCTGCTGCTCTCTCCGGTGGGCACCTTGAATTCCGGCAGATGGTAATGGCCGAACTCAAAATCAAGATTGCACATATCGGCAATTTTCTGGGTGTTGTCGGCGGCATCCGGATACTCCGGGAAGAGGCTGCGCATTTCCTCTTCACTTTTGAGATAGAACTCCTGGGTTTCAAAGCGCATCCGGTCGGTGTCGTCCACTGTTTTTCCGGTCTGTATGCACATCAGGACATCCTGCGCGTCCGCGTCCGCCCGGGTCAGGTAATGGGCGTCGTTGGTGACCACCAGCGGAAGGCCCGTTTCCCGGTGCAGGCGCAGAAGGCCGGCCGCCGCCTTCTTCTGTTCCTGAATGCCGTGGTCCTGCAGCTCCAGATAAAAGCTGTCCGGCTCAAAAATCTCCGCAAATTCCAGCGCCGCGGCTTTTGCGCCCTCATAATCGTCATGCAGAAGCAGCTGAGGGATTTTGCCCGCCAGGCAGGCGGACAGGCCCACCAGGCCGCCGGCATACTGCCGCAGCAGCTCCATGTCGATCCGCGGCTTGACATAAAAGCCCTCCGTAAAAGCGGCGCTGACCATCCGGCACAGGTTTTTATAGCCCGTCTCGTTTTTGCACAGCAGAACCAGGTGGTTGCCGGACGCGTCCACCCCATGTTCCCGGCCGAACCGGGAATTGGGCGCCACATAAACCTCACAGCCGATGACCGGCTTGATGCCCTGCTTCTTCGCCTCTTTATAAAAATTCACCACGCCGTACATGACGCCGTGGTCTGTGATCGCCACTGCCTTCTGCCCCAGCTGAACAGCGCGTTCCACAAGCCCCCTGATCCGGCACGCGCCGTCCAGAAGGCTGTATTCGCTGTGAACATGAAGATGTGCAAAAGCCATATCAGGGCTCCTTTCTCCGGCAGTCTTCCTGCTTTTCTCCCGCAAGCGCCATCAGTCTGCGCAGCCGGTGGCTCAGGCAGGACTTTGTCACCGGCGGATTCATGGCCGCCGCCAGCTGCCCGATGCTCAGCTCCGGATACTCCAGGCGCAGCAGCGCCGTTTCCCGGAGCTTGTCCGGCAGGGCCTCCAGCGCGCCCGTGCTCTCCAGCCGGCGGATGGCCGCCACCTGCTCCGAGGCCGCCTCCACCGTCTTGGTCACGTTCGCCGTGTCGCAGTTGACCCTGCGGTTGACGCTGTTGGTCATCTCCTTGAGGATTTTCGCCTCCATCACCTGCATGGCGGAAACCGGCGCGCCGATGGTGGTCAGCAGATCCTCTATCGCGCCGCTGCTTTTGAAATATGTAATATAACGGCCGCTGCGGTCCGTGCTCTTCGGCGCAAAATCCATATCCAGCATCAGCGCATATGTCTCCCGGCTGACGCTGTAATGATCAGTCACCAGCTCCAGATGATACCGCTTCTGCGGATCCGTCACACTGCCGCCGGCAAGAAAGGCGCCGCGGACAAAGCTCTGGCGGCAGCACTCCTCCTCCAGTACCCCATAATTGATATGGTGGGCCAGAATCCGCTCCCGCTCAAAACCGCAGACATCAAAAATATGTTCGATTTTCCGTTCATCTGTAATCGCCAGCGCCAGCTTTCCCGGCTTATCCGGATCTTCCGGCAGAAGATCAAAGTCAAAGCCGAAGGCCCGCCGGAACAGCCGCGGCAGCCTTCTGGCAAAGGGTCTGGAATCTGTGACGATCTTTATGGCGCTGTTTGTGAAAGTATTGCAATACAAAAGCACGCCGTAGCTTTCGCTGACGGCACAGCAGCGGGCGTTGACCGGCAGACGGCAAAGCTCACTTTTCACATCGGCTGCAAAGGACACGGACATCCCCCTGTCTGCTTCACGGCGCCGGCGGACCGCCGGCGTCTCTTACACCAAACCATACAGAGAAGCGGCGCGGCTGAATCCCGCGCCGGCTTCCGGAATTGTTATATATTCTGCTGCTCCCGGTCCCGGCGGATAATCCGCACCTCAGGCTCCAGCATGACGCCGTTTGCCTGCCAGACCGCCTCCTGCACCATTTCCATGGTCCGCAGCACGTCATCAAAGGTGGCGCCGCCGCGGTTGACCACAAAGCCGGCGTGCTTTTCGGAAACGCACGCGCCGCCGAAGCCCTTGCCCTTCAAACCCGCCGCCTCAATCATCGCCGCGGCATAGCCGTTCTGGGGACGCTTGAAGGTGCTTCCGGCAGATGGGAGATTCAGCGGCTGCTTTTCCCGCCGCCGGGCCGCCAGCTCATCCATCCGCGCACGGATGGCGTCCGGATCACCGGGCGTCAGTTCAAATTCCGCGCCCAGGATCACATCATCCGTCCCTGTATACCGGCTGCGGCGATAGGCGAACCCGTTTTCCGCACCGGAAAAGACGCGGATCTCTCCGTCGGGCGTCACCGTCCGGACGGATGCCGCCACATCCTTGATCTCGCCGCCGTACGCGCCGGCGTTCATGCTCACAGCGCCGCCGACGCTTCCCGGAATTCCGTGTGCAAATTCAAGCCCGGTCAGACCCAGGTGCTGCGCCTCTGACGCCAGGCGGGACAGGAGCGTTCCGCAGCCAGCGGAAACGGCAGTTCCCTTCACCGAAATTGTGTCCAGTCCGGTGGTCTGGATCACAAGCAGCTCCAGCGGCCGGTCATCCACCAGCAGATTTGTGCCGTTGCCGATGATCAGCGGGCGCACGCCGCAGCGGCGTGCAATGGCGCAAAGCGCCGTCAGCTCCTCTTCACTTTCAGGCAGAACCATCGCCGTCACCGGGCCGCCGATCCGGAAGGATGTATGCAGCCGCATCGGCTCATCCCGGCGGACCCGTGCTGCCGGAAAGGCCCGCTGGAATTCCTCCGCTGCCCTGATAATTTCCCGCATCAATCGATCATGCCTCCGGCCATCTGCTGCTCAAAATGATGGTTGATCCGATCTGTAAACTCCTTTGCGGAGTTGTAGCCCATTTTTTTCTGACGGTTGTTCATGGCCGCCACCTCAAGGATCACCGCCAGATTCCGGCCCGGCTTGATGGGGATGGTCAGGAACGGCACGTCAACGCCGAGAATGTTCGTATACTGCTCATTGGCGCCCAGCCGGTCATAGGTCATTCCTTCCTGCCAGGTTTCAATATTGATGACAAGGTCGATTTTTTCGCTGAGCTTCACCGCGCCGGAGCCGAAAATCCGCCGCAGATCAATTACGCCGATGCCGCGCAGCTCAATGTAATAGCGGATCAGTTCAGGCGCCGTTCCCTGCAGCGTGCGGGAGTCAATGCGCTTGATCTCCACCGCGTCGTCCGCAATCAGCCGGTGGCCGCGCTTGACAAGCTCAATGGCCGCCTCGCTCTTGCCGACGCCGCTCTCGCCCAGAAGCAGCACGCCTTCGCCGTAGATTTCCACCAGGACGCCGTGGCGGGTAATGCGCGGCGCCAGCTGCTCGCGCAAAAAGCCGATCAGGTTCGCCATCAGTTCCGATGTGTCCGTATTTGTCTTGAAAAGCGTAATATCATATTTTTCGGCCATTTCCAGGCACTCGGGCATGGTTTCCACGTCGTGGCAGATAATCAGCGCCGGGATTTTTTTAGCCATCAGATTTTCAAACCGGACCAGACGCTCCTCCGGTGTAAACTGCTGGAGATATGCCGTTTCAATCAGACCCATGAGCTGAATCCTGTCGTCGTCGAAATAATCGAAAAAGCCGGCCAGCAGAAGGCCCGGGCGGTTGAGGTTCGCGTTGTTGATTTCAATCTTCTCATAGTCGGCAGACTCACGCACAATCTGGAAATGGAGCTGTTCGGCAATGGTTTTCAGCTTTACACTATGTGACTGATCCATAATATCCTCCAAGAATGCCGGTTAAAGGCAGTTTATTGCAGCGGGCAGCCGGATCCGTATGACGCAAAGCAGGCCCTTCTGTTTTTATTTCCACATTAAATTGTATACAAACATGCGCCATTTTGCAATACCCTAAAAAATCATTCATTTTTTGAAATTAACTCTTGCATTTTCAGAATTCTTCTGGTATTATAATACACGCTGTTTAATGAAAACATTTACACTGCAAGGTTACGCAAGGAGGTGCAGCAGATGGCTAAGTGTGAATTTTGTGATAAGGGCGTGACTTTTGGTATTCAGGTCAGCCACTCTCACCGGCGCAGCAACCGTTCCTGGAAGCCCAATGTGAAGCGCGTAAAAGCAATTGTTGACGGTTCTCCCCGCCATGTTTACGTCTGTACAAGGTGCCTCCGCAGCGGCAAAGTAGTCCGCGCCAGCGCCAACTGAGAAGTCAATGACAGGCTATGCGCACAGCAAACGCTGTGCGCATTGTTTTTCCCCGGATTTTGCAGCATAGGAGATGACGCACATGATTCTGGAAACAAAGCGGCTCATTCTGCGCTGTCTGACGCAGGAGGACTATCCGGCGCTGTGCCGGATCCTGCAGGACAGAGATGTGATGTACGCATATGAACACGCCTTTGACGACCGTGAGGTGCAGGACTGGCTGGACAGGCAGCTCCGGCGCTACTGGGAGGACGGGTTCGGACTCTGGGCCGTCGTTCTGAAGGAGAGCGGCGAAGTCATCGGCCAGTGCGGTCTGACCATGCAGGAGTGGGACGGCCGGCGGGTGCCTGAAATCGGCTATCTGTTTCAGAAGGCCTTCTGGCACCGGGGCTATGCCACGGAAGCGGCCGCGGCCTGCAGGGCGTACGCCTTCGGCACGCTGGACATTCCGGAGGTTTTCTCCATCATCCGGGACACAAACATCGCCTCCCAGAACGTGGCCAGGCGAAACGGCATGACTGTCAAAGGCAAATTCACCAAATATTATTACGGCGTCTGCATGCCGCATCTGGTTTTTTCCGTCTGCCGCGACGCCATCCGGGAAAACAGCCCGCAGGAAAGCTGAGCTTTTCTGCGGGCTGTCTGCGTTTTCTGACGTCTGAATCTGCGGCACCTGATTATAAGAGTCCGAAATGCGCCGCGGCCGTGCGGATTCCGTCGTCATCCACATCCGTTGTCACATAATCCGCCGCGCGCTTTGCCTCCTCGCAGGCGTTGCCCATGGCCACGCCTGTGCCGGCATACAGCAGCATTTCCGTGTCGTTGCCGCCGTCGCCGAAAGCGATGCTTTCCCCGCGGGCAATTCCGCAGAAATCCAGCACGCTTTTCAGACCCACCGCTTTTCCGCCGTCTTCCGGAATCACATCCACAAACAGCTCGTTCCAGCGCACGCCCCGGCATCCGGGCATATGCGCGAAAAACTCCGGCTCCTCCTTCCGGCTGATGTAGGGCCCCAGCTGATAGGTTTTGTGCGTATAAATCCGCCGGGTATCATCCAGTTCATGGCTAATTAAAGGGAACAAAAAGAAAGGAAAAGCCAATCCAGACGG